>CAWHLB010000026.1:0-238991 GCA_963830115.1 uncultured delta proteobacterium | reverse complement strand
GAAGAGGTTCGGCCGCTCCTGCTCGAGCAACGACGCGAGCACGCCGCGGTCTCGGGCCTGCTCGTAGATGTGCCGTGCCTCGGTGCGCTCGTGGATGGTGCCGTGCACGACGCGCGAGCCGGCGACGAGCTCCATGCGGTGGACGGCCGCGTCCTCGGGCAAGGGGAAGAGGTAGACCGCTTCGACGGGGACGGTCGTAGGGGTTCCGGAACGTCTGGGTCACCGCGACGTTCGCGACGAAGCCCAACACGCGCGCGTGGACCGAGGTGTGCTCGAGGGGGAAGCCCGCGAGGTCGGCCCGGATGCGGCGGCGACGCCAGCTTCAGCACGCCCTCGGTCGGGCCGTGGTCGCCGTGGGCTGTCGCATGCGCGCCGACGTGGGCGGCCGAACAGATTGGCTTCCGGCGTCAGGCCCGGCGTGCTTGGCGTTGCCGCCCCACATGTGCCACCCGCCCATCCCCGCGTCCGCGACCTTCAGCCCGACCACGCCGCCGCGCGTCGTCGAAGCGTAGACCCAGCCCTTGGCCGCGATGGGCTGCGAGGCGATGGGCTCGCCCACGTCGTAGGCCCACGCCGTCATCCCCGTGTCGATGTCGAGCCCGTAGAGCACGCCGTCGGTCGTGCCCACGACGAGTCGCTATTCGGCGACCGCTGGCGGGCTCGCGGGGCTGCTCTTGGCGCGCGCGGTGTAGCGTCGTCGCCACAGGATCTTGCCGGTGTTCGGGTCGCGGCTCTGCACCTCGTCGCCGATGGCCTGGTACATGCGGCCGTCGATGACCGCGGGTCGCGACCCCTCGAAGCCCCAGGCCTGCTGGGCGCCGCCTTGCGGGCGACTCGGTGCGAACGGCGCACCCGTCGCGTCGAAGGTCTCGTCGATTCGCGCCGGTTGCCGCCGCGACCGCGACAGTCTGCTCCTCCGCGGTGTGCTGCCCCGTCGATTGGTCGGCCCGCGCGCGGCGTGCGACGTGGAGCGTGCCCCCGTCGAGCCAGGGCGCGCTCGTCGCGTCGATGCGCTTCTTCCAGAGCACGCGGCCGCTCGCCTGGGCCATCTTCCACAGCACCCCGTCGAGGTCGTGAAGTAGACGTGCCGTCGAGCACCGGCGCGTTCATCACTACCGCGTAGATGGGCCGGTCCCACAGCACGCGACTGTTCGACAGGCTCATGGCGGACATTCCCCAGCCGCTCGGCCCGCCGACGCGCCCGCTGAACACCTTGCCGCCCGAGACCGCGGGCTGACTCATGAGCGGGTCACCGAGGAAGCGCTTCCACTTCAGCTTGCCGGTATCGCCGTCCACGACGAAGAGCGTGCAGCTCTCGGTGTTGTAGAGCCCTTACCTTGTCCACGAGGGCGCCGGTCGTCCGCCGTCCGGGGCGCCGGTCGCCCAGTCGATCCGCCCGCTCTTGGCGTCGAGGGCGTAGACGCTCGTCGACGAGAAGCCGCCGCCGACATAGACGCGCCCCTTGTCGGAGGCGGGCTAACAGGCGCTGCGCCCCGTCGGGGAGCCGCGCGAACCAGCCCGGCTTGTCGCCGTCGAAGGTGAAGCTTGCGGTGCGGCCGGCGGTGACGTGGGGATGGGCAGCGCACGCGGCGCATAGCGCACGCCGAGGGGCTCCATGTCGGTTGGGACGGTCGCGGTCGGCACGTGTGGCGCCGCGCCGGGAACGTCGCGGGGCGGTGCGGCGGCCACCAGAGGACCGAGGGCGCCGCCTGCGCTCGACGCCTGCGCGTGAGGCCTCGGCGGCGCGTGGGCGGTCTGCTCCCCGCCGCACGAGACCGCCAGCACCGTCAGCGTCGTGAGGACGCACGTCGTCCTTCGTGCGCACCACGCGGCGCGCCGTTGCCATCGCCCATGCGTCCTCGAGGCCGCGCCCCCACCGGTCACCCGGTGCCGCGCTCGTGTCCGTTACCTAGACAAGTGGCAACGCCGAGGGTTCCCGTGAAATGCGTTGCTCCGCGATTGGGCGCCCGGCGCCGGGCGTCGCAATGTGCATCGCGCCCGCGCCGACGCGGACAATGACGGAGACGCGGTCGAGGGCGGGGCCGTCGGAGGGAGGCGAAGATGACGTCGACGGGATGGGGGGGCCGTGCGGTCCCGGTCGTGATGGCGGGTGCGCTGGCGCTCTCGGGGTGCACCGTGAAGAAGATTGTCATCCAGTGCCACGACGCATCGGTCGATGACGCGAACGTGCAGGGTGACGCGGGCCTCGAGGACGCCGGTCCCGTCGACGCGGGGGTCGTGATGGTGGACGGCGGATTCGATGGCGGCGCGGTCATGGACAGCGGGGTGGACGGCGGCGGGATGGACGGCGGCGCGGTCGTGGACAGCGGGGTGGACGGCGGCGGGATGGACGCCGGCGGCGTGGTGGCGATGCTCGTTGTCGCGTGGCAGGACGGCGCGGGCGGCGACCAGGAGATTGCCTTTCGCGTTTGAACGGCACGGCGTGGGAGGAGGGCCTCGACGGCTCGGCGAGCGGCGGCGGTGTGAGCAACACCCCGATTCGGTGCGAGCTTCCGTCGGCCAGTCCGAGGCGCCGGCGGTCGCGCTCGGGCCGGACGGCAGCCCCGTCGTCGCGTGGGTCGAGCGCGTCGCGTCGAGCGACCTCGAAGTGTACGTCCGGCGCTGGAACGGCAGCACGTGGGAAGCGATTGGCGGCTCCGCGTCGGGCAGTGGCGTGAGCGCCGGCATCCAGGCCATCGACGTCGCGATCGCGGTTGACGCGTCGGGGCAGATCTACGTCGCCTGGCAGGGCATCTCGCCGTTGCACATCTACGTGAAACGCTGGAACGGCACGGCGTGGAAGGCGCCGGCTCCGCGTCGACCGGCGGCGTCGATCAGAACGGAGGCAGCGCCAGCGCATCGGCGCCCGAGATTGTCGTCGACGATACGGGGCGAGCCATCGTCGCGTGGAACCAGGAGAGCGGCTCCACGTGCACGATTGACCTGGGGCGGTGGAACGGCGCGGCGTGGAGAGTCTCGGCGGCTCGGCGACCGGCTTGGGCGCGGCGGGTGTCACCATGGGCGTGTCCGACCCGGCGCTCGCCGTCGACGGCTCGGGCGATCCGGTCGTGGCGTGGATGCAGAGCGGGACCAGCGGTTTCCAGGCGAGCCAATGGGACGGAAGCGCGTGGGGCCTGCTCGGCTCGGCGACGACGACCAGCTCGTGCACGGCGGGCGCGGGCATTGGCGTGACCGTGGATGCGAGCGGTGCGCCCGTGGTGACGAGCTACGACATCGGCGGGACCGGACCGATTGAAGTGGCGCGGTGGACGGGACCAGCTGGAGCGACCTGCCGAGCGTCGGAAGCGGTGACGGCCCGACGGCGATTGCAGCGACCGCCGACGGCCTGCTCGTCGCCTGGATCCGCTACCACAGCGGCGGCGGCGGCTCCGACGTCTACGTCGAGCACTGGAACGGAAGCGCGTGGGAAGAGCTCCGCGGGCTCGGCGAGCGGCGGCGGCGTCTCATCGACGTCGGGCTACTCGACCGCATCGGCGATGGCCGCGGCGTTGCCGTGACGACCGAGGGCGGGCGACGTGGACCGCGGGTTCGCGGGGCGCCATCAGCAGGCGGGACGTCGCACGCCCGAGTGACGCCGCCGGGGCAGAAGCTCCGCTCCCGCGCGAGGTCCTCGATGTCCCGGGGCATCGGCCTGCAGGCGCAGTGATGCGCGTGGGCCACATACCACGTGAGCCGCTCCTCGACCGTCGCCTCGAGCGCCATCGGATGGGCCCGATGCCACGCCGTGTTCCTCGGCATACTCCGGACATAGTCACGGAGCGCCGGTGCTGCATGCGGCCCGCGTTTCCGCGTGGGAGCGCCCCGAGGCGTCGCGCGACCCGCTGCTCGCATGCCCACGCATGTGGCCCCGTGTGGCCCCGCCCCACCCTTGACAAGCGCCCCCTGCCGGCTAACCTCCCCGCCTCCCATTCCGGGATAGCTCAGTTGGTAGAGCGGTCGGCTGTTTAACCGATTGGTCGCAGGTTCGAGTCCTGCTCCCGGAGCCATTTACGGTGGTCCACCAAGAGGTGGGCCGCCACCAGTTCACAAAGGCCTCGCGTGATCACCCGCGGGGCTTTTTCTTTTTCGCCCAAGTTTACGCGCTTCTGCGCCTCGTCGATCACGAGCGCGCGAGTCGTGTCCCCATCGCAGGGAGCACGCGCTTCCTGTTGCCAGGCGCGGAGTTGGGCCTTCGTGCTCTCTGTCTCGGCGATTGGGGGGAGAGAGCACGGGGACTGGTTTACAGCTGCCCCCGTTCGACGCCCGCGACCGTCGAAGACGGGTTTACTGCTCAGCAGGGACAGCATCCGCGAGGGATTCTCTGCGTGCTCTCCGGTTTACAGCTTCGCGTCATCCAGTCTTGTTTGCGCCGCAGTGTTGGCGTAAAAAGGGCCCGACGGAGAGCACGGGAGAGCCACCATGAGCCCCTCGAAAAAGAAGCCTAAGAAGGCCACGGCCCCCGCGGTGAAGGACTCGACGGAGCCGCAGGAGCAGGCGCTCTTCGCTCGGGTCGTCGACATCATCGACGCGTCGCGACAGCACGTCGCCCGCACGGTGAACACCGCGATGGTCCACGCCTACTGGCTCATCGGGCACGACATCGTGGAGGTCGAGCAGCACGGCAAGGCCCGGGCCGGCTACGGCGACGAGCTCGATCGCCGGGCTCGCCAAGCACCTGACGTAGCGAAGTCGGCAAGGGTTTGGAGCCCGTACCCTGCGCCGGATTCGCCAGTTCTACCTCACGTTCCCAGAGGGTTCGGCCTGCATTGGCCCAGCCTCGGTGAGCCCGGAGATTCGGGACAGCACTCGCTGTCCAAATCGGAGCGCCGGCAAGATTCGGTCACACCCGCTGTCCAAATCGGGCGGCCTGCGCGCGGCATTTCCCCCGACCCTCAGCTGGACCCACTACCTCGTCCTCCTCCGCGTCACGCGACCCCGTCGCTCGCGCCTTCTACGAGATTGAGGCCGCACGAGAGGGCTGGTCGAGCCGCGAGCTCGAACGGCAGGTCGCCTCGCTGCTCTTCGAGCGGCTCGCCAAGAGCCGCGACAAGGACGAGGTCGCTCGACCTCGCCGACGCGGCCACGCAGCTCGCACGCACCGATCCGACGTCCTGAAGGACCCGTTCGTCCTCGAGTTCCTCGGACCTGCCCGAGCGGGACGACGTGGCGCGAGCGCGACCTCGAGCAGGCGATCATCGACCGCCTCGAGGCGTTCCTCCTCGAGTCGGCAAGGGCTTCTGCTTCGTCGCGCCGCCAGAAGCGCCTCACCCTCGAAGGCGACCACTTCTACGTCGACCTCGTCTTCTACAACCGCCTGCTCCGCGCCTTCGTCCTCGTCGACCTCAAGCTCGGCAAGCTCACCCATCAAGACCTCGGCCAGATGCAGATGTACGTGAACTTCTTCGACCGCTTCCAGCGCGCCGAGCACGAGGCGACGACCATCGGCATCGTGCTCTGCTCCGAGAAGAACGACGCCATGGCCAAGATCACCCTGCCCGAGGACAACGAGCAGATCCTCGCCGCGCGCTACCAGACTTACCTGCCGACCGAAGACGAGCTACGTGAAGAGCTGGACCCGCGAGCGCGAGGAGGCCGAGCGCACGCTACGGCTGTCCGCGCGCGGAGTCCGACGATGGCGAAGGCTAGCGCGCACAAGTGGGAGTTCCGGGCGCGCTTTCGTCGGCACGCCTTCGGCTGGAAGTCGCAGCCGGCGATCAAGCGGATCAAGAGGCGGTCTCCGAGATCGAGAAGGCCGCGCAAGGACAAGGTGCTGGCGGCCGAAGGGGCAGGTGCTCTTCCTCGAGAAGGTGTCGCCCGCGCTCGAGCACGTGCGACAGCTCTCGGGTCCATCGGTGCCGCGGTCAACAACGCCATCGCGGCGCTCGTGGACATCATCGCGGCGGCGCCCGCCGACGACAAGACGCGAGACGCATGGCTGAGACCTCTGGGAAGCCGTACCAAGAGGACGACATCCCCTACATCGAGCTACTCGGCGATTATTGGGGCGAGCTTCTGCGTGTCGAAGGCGACCGCATCAGGCTGGGCCGATCAGCTCGTCGGCACCTGCAGGATGGCGTGGAGCCCGGACCCCAACCTGCGCGGCTTCTTCAAGGGCACGACCAACTGCCTGAGCGCGCTGCTTACGGCCGAGCGCTACGACGAGCTGCTCGCGCTGCTCGAGATGGCGCCGTACAAGATGTGGCACTACCGCCAGTACGGCGTCAAAGCGCTGTCGGCGCTCGGCAAGAAGGCCGAAGCCATCCGCTACGCCGAGGAGGGTCGCGGGCTGAACGACAGTCCGATCGCCATAGCCCGCGCTTGCGAGGAGGTGCTGCTTTCCTCCGGGCTCGCCGACGAAGCCTACGAACGCTACGGGCTCCAGGCGAATCAGGCGGGGACCTACGCTGCCTGGTTTCGCGTTGTAGCGAAGAAATACCCGCATAAGAAGCCCGCTGAGATCCTGGAGGATCTCGTAGCCCACACCCCCGGCGAGGAAGGCAAGTGGTTCGCCGCAGCCAAGGACGCGAGGCTCTTCGACGAGGCGATTGCCCTGGCCAACCGCACACCCTGCTCGCCGCAGACACTGACCCGCGCCGCGCGTGACTTCGAAACACAGAAGCCAGAGTTTGCCGTCGAGGCCGGCATGGCGGCCCTGCACTGGCTGGTGGAGGGCTACGGCTACGAGGTCACCGGCCTGGACGTCTTGAACGCCTACTCGCACACCATGAAGGCCGCCGAGAACGCCGGCTGCGCGGAGCAGATCCGCGGGCGCATCCACGACCTCGTGTCGCGGGAATCCTTCGGGGAGCGTTTCGTCACCAAGGTGCTCGGTCGTCACCTGGGGCTGTCGTGATGGCTCGCCGTCACGCCACCAAGCCTACGCCGGACGCAACGGTGACCGAGGCGGCGCTCGATGCGATGGACGCTGGCGAGCTGCGCGCGCTCATCCGCGACATCATCCCGTGGCTCGACGAGGCGACCCGCGCCCGACTCGTTAACGCCTTGGTCGACCGCGCCGCGCGCAATCCGTCGGGATGGGTGCCCGCGGGACCCACGCATGCAGTGGTCGCCGACATCGTCGCGTTCGCCGAAGCGGCAACACGCGTGGGGCGTGCCGACCCGTCGGACGTCGACGACTACCTGCGCCAGGGTTCGAACGCCTTTCTGGGCAAGAACTACCCGGCCGCCTTTCGCATCTTCCGCGCGCTGCTGCTCCCCATCGGCAACGTCGACATCGATCTCGGTCAGCACGAAATGCTCGACGAAGTGCTCGGCGTCGACGTCGCCGCCTGCGCCTCCCAATACGTGGTCTGTATGTACATGACGGCCACGCCCGAAGACCGCGGCAAGGCCGTGCTCTCGGCCATCGACGAGATGCACGGCATCGGGCACTTCTGGGCGCCGCTGCGCGAGCTGGAACGGGTGGCCATCGAGCCGCTTCCCGACTTCGACGACTTCCTGATGCAGTGGAAGGCTCTCGTCGAGTCGCGCGTCCAGAAGGACCGCCAGAACGATTGGGACTCCGACGAAGACCGTTGGCTGCGCGAGGTCGTGCAACAAACCCAGGGCCCCGCGGGCCTGGCCGAGGTCGCGCGTGCTTCGAAGCGCGCCGACGACCTCCGCGCCTGGTGTCGGGCGCTGGTCGACGCCGGCGACTGGAAAGGCGCGCTGGCTGCCTATGACGAGGCGGCGGAGCTGGTCTCCGACAAGGAGTACGCCCGCGGTGACTTCCTCGATGGCGCCGCGTTGGCGGCACAGGAGCTCAAGCGCAAAGACCTGCCCGCGCGACTCGAGCGCGCCTGGCGGGAGGCGCCGAGCATGGTGCGCTTGCGCCGGTGGCTTGGCTCGTCGAACACCAGGAAGGTATTGCTCGGGCGCGTGAGCGAGGCGCTTGCCGCTGTCCCCAAACAGGCGCATCGGCAACGCTCGTTGGTTCATGTTCTGAGCGGGAACTTCACGGAGGCGGCCAAGCTCCTCGCTTCCGCGAAAGGGCTCGGTTGGTCGAGTGGAGATCATCCGGGTCACCTACTGTTCCCGCTGTTCATCTCCTTGCTGGGTGGCATCGAGCTACCCGATGAGCCCGCGCGGGACTACGACGAGCTGAGCCTGCTCTCAGACCGCGACGAACCTCGACTCGATACGCCGGAGGTCGCCGACCTCATCCGCCTTGCAGGGATTCAGGCACCCACCGAGCGGGCAAGACGAGCAGCCGTCATCAAAGCGATGCGCGCCGCCGCCGAAAAGCGCATTGCCGGTGTCACCGAGAACAAGCGTAGGCGCCACTATGGCCATGCCGCCTCTCTCGCGCTCGCGTGCGCACAGGTCGACAGCTCAACCATGGGCACGAAGTGGCTCGAAGACATCCGAGACGAGTACCGGCGGTACCCCGCGCTCCAACGCGAGCTCGGCGGACGCAAGGGGCGCGCATGAGCCGCCGTTCGAAAGCGGCCGAGCAAGGTACCGCCGGAGACGTCGAGCTTCACTACATTATCACGCCCAGGCTGGTGTCATCCCTAGGCCACGCCCGATGGGTTGCTGGCAAGGCCTCGGTGCTGGGGCTTTCGTTCTACGGACTCCGTGCCCTGCAAACCGAGATGATGCACCTACGCATCGCGGAGATGACGGTCGCGTGTACCTTCAACGTGACGATGAAGGAGGTCGAGCGCGTGGTCGCCGGTGACCTCTTGCCGCCACGCCGGCAGGCAGCGATGGGCACCATCCGTATGGCTACTGCGCTGTGCGAGGCTGTTCGGCTGGCGACTAGCCGCTCCAAGGCAACGGACGCCGAGACCTGCTGGTCCTACTTCGAGTTCGCGAAAGCCCAGCCCATGGGCTGGGCGCACTTTGTTGGTCTTCCGCGGGGCAGCCTGATCGACCACCGCCGCAAGAAGACCAAACCGCCGCCGGACATCGTGCGGCTCTACGAGTGGATCGACGGAGACGAGCTGGTCTCCGATGACCCGATCCTGCGGGCGGCGACCCTCTACTTTGGCCTTCGAGAGCTCGACGAGGGACGGCCCGGACGGATCGCGCGGATGGCCGTCGTGGACCACGAGCTGCAAGCCGGCCTCGATCCGCGTGGACTCCTCGTGCTGCGCAACCGCAAGCTCGGCGGCATGGCCCTTCGCCCCACCGCCCCCGGATTCGGGCAAGCGCAGACGACGGGCGACCTCACCCGCTACTTCGAGTTCTTCGCGTCCGCCGTGGGCGACGGCATGTCGGACATCGCCCGCGACCTCGAAGGCCGGCAAGAGACCGAGCAACGGCGTCCTTGGATGACCGTTCGTCCCCCAGACCAACTCGACCGCCAGATCTTCGACGCCGTGCGGCGACTTGGCAGTGCCACGATCCAGCAGCTCCTCGGCGCCATTCATGACCCACCGCCGCTGCGTACCGTTCAGCGCCGACTCAAGAAGCTCTGCGACAAGGGCCTCCTCGCCAAGCACGGCCGCCGCCGGGATGCGTTCTACAGACTTCCAGAGAGCGCCCCGTAAGTCGCGTCTAGTCCGCCACTTTTGCGCCGCGAACTGGCGCAAGAAACTGACCGCGGTCACTTTTCTTCGCTGTTGCAATCACTTGGTTTTCTCGGATTCGCTGTTAACCGATTGGTCGCAGGTTCGAGTCCTGCTCCCGGAGCCATTTACGGCGGTCCACCAAAAGGTGGGCCGCCACCAGTTCACCAAGGCCTCGCGTGATCACCCGCGGGGCCTTTCTCTTTTCGGCCAACGTTCACGCGCGTCTGCGGCTCTTCGATCACGAGCGCGCGACTCGTGTCCCCATCGCAGAGAGCACGTGCTTCCCGTTGCCGGACGCGGAGTTCGGCGTTCGTGCTCTCTGTCTCGGCCATCCGGGGAGAGAGCATGGAGGCTGGTTTACAGATGGCCGCGCTCGGTGCCCGTGACCGTCGCAGACGGGTTTACTGCTCAGCGGGGACAGCATCTGCGAGGGATTCTCTGCGCGCTCTCCGGTTTACAGCTTCGCGTCATCCAGGCTTGTTTGCGCCACAGTGTTGGCGTAAAAAGGGTCCGACGGAGAGCACGGGAGAGCCGCCATGAGCCCCACGAAAAAGAAGCCCAAGAAGGCCACGGTCCTCGCCGTGAAGGACTCGACGGAGCCGCAGGAGCAGGCGCTCTTCGCTCGGGTCGTCGACATCATCCACGCGTCGCGACAGCACGTCGCCCGCTCGGTGAACACCGCGATGGTCCAGGCCTACTGGCTCATCGGGCACGACATCGTGGAGGTCGAGCAGCACGGCAAGGCCCGGGCCGGCTACGGCGACGAGCTGATTGCCGGGCTCGCCAAGCACCTGCGTAGCGAAGTGGGAAAAGGGTTTGGAGCCCGTACCCTGCGCCGGATTCGGCTGTTCTACCTCACCTTTTCTGGCGGCGCGCTACCAGCTGTATCTGCCGACCGAAGAGGAACTACGTGAAGAGCTGGAGCGCGAGCGTGAAGAGGCCGAACGAACGCTTCGGTTGGCTGCGTCGGAGTCCGACGATGGCGAAGGCTAGCCCGCACAAGTGGGAGTTCCGGGCGCGCTTTCGCCGGCACGCGTTCGGCTGGAAGTCGCAGCCGGCGATCAAGCGCATCAAGGAAGCCGTCTCCGAAATCAAGAAGGTCGCGCGTAAGGATAAGCTGCCTGCGGCCGAAGGGGCCGTGCTCTTCCTCGAGAAGGTGTCGCCGGCCTTGGAGCACGTCGACAGCTCCTCGGGGTCCATCGGTACCGCGGTCAACAATGCCATCGCGGCGTTTGTGGACATCATCGCCACGGCGCCGGCGGATGAGTCGACGCGCGAGAAGTGGCTCCGGCGCCTGTTCGATGCGCACGCGGCCGACCAGATTCCGTACATCGAGAGGCTTGCGGATTACTGGGGAGACCTATGCGCTTCACCAGAGATCGCCTCACGCTGGGCCGATGAGCTCATCGGCATCACTCGGATGGCACTGAGCCCTGACAAGAACCTGCGGGGGCATTTCCACGGCACATCTGCCTGCCTCGCGTCGCTCTACGCCGCGGGTCGCTACGACGACCTCCTCGACCTGCTGAAGGATGAGAGCTTCTGGCCCTACAAACGTTGGGCCGTGAAGGCATTGGCTGCGCAGGGCAAGAAGGCTGAGGCCATCCGTCTCGCGGAAAGCAGCCGAAGTCCGTGGGCGAGCGACCTGGACATCGATCAGCTTTGCGAAGAGATGCTGCTGTCCTCCGGTCTCGTCGACGAGGCCTACGAGCGCTATGGCCTACGAGCGAATCGTGCCGCGACCTACGCCGCGTGGTTCCGCGCCGTCGCCAAGAAGTACCCGCACAAGAAGCCGGCCGAGATCCTCGATGACCTCGCCCGGGAGACGCCGGGTGAAGAAGGCAAGTGGTTTGCCGCAGCGAAGGACGCGAAGCTCTTCGACGAGGCGATTGCCCTGGCCAACCGCACACCCTGCTCGCCGCAGACCCTGACCCGCGCCGCGCGCGATTTCGAAGCCAAGAAGCCGGAGTTTGCCGTCGAGGCAGGCATGGCAGCGCTGTATTGGCTGGTGGAGGGCTACGGCTACGAGGTCACCGGTCTGGACGTCTTGAATGCCTACTCGCACACCATGAAGGCCGCCGAGCACGCCGGCTGCGCGGAGCAGACCCGCGGGCGGAGCCACGACCTCGTTTCGCGGGAGTCCTTCGGGGAGCGGTTCGTCACCAAGGTGCTCGGTCGTCACTTGGGGCTGTCGTGATGGCTCGCCGTCACGCCGCCAAGCCTACCCCGGACGCATCGGTGACCGAGGCCGCGCTCGATGCGATGGATGCTGGCGAGCTGCGTGCGCTCATCCGCGACGTCATCCCGTGGCTCGACGAGGCGGCCCATGCCCGACTCGTCAACGCGCTGGTCGATCGCGCCGCGCGCAATCCGTCGGGATGGGCGCCCGCGGGACCCACGCATGCAGTGGTCGCCGACATCGTCGCGTTCGCCGAAGCGGCAACACGAGTAGGGCGTGCCGACTCGTCGGACGTCGACGACTACCTGCGCCAGGGTTCGAACGCCTTTCTGGGCAAGAACTACCCGGCCGCCTTTCGCATCTTCCGCGCGCTGCTGCTTCCCATCGGCAACGTCGACATCGATCTCGGTCAGCACGAAATGCTCGACGAAGTGCTCGGCGTCGACGTGGCTGCCTGCGCCTCCCAATACGTCGTCTGCATGTACATGACGGCCACGCCCGAAAACCGCGGCAAGGCGGTGCTCTCGGCCATCGACGAGATGCGCGGCATCGGGCACTTTTGGGAGCCACTGCGCGAGATGGAACGCGTCGCCGTCGAGCCTCTTCCCGAGCTCGATGACTTCCTCTCGCAGTGGAAGCCTCTCGTTGAGTCGCGCGTCCAGAAGGACCGCCAGAACGATTGGGACTCCGACGAAGACCGTTGGCTGCGCGAGGTCGTGCTACGAACGCAGGGTCCTGAGGGCCTGGCCGAGGTCGCGCGTGCTTCGAAGCGTGCCGACGACCTCCGCGCCTGGTGCGGGGCCCTCGTCGAGGCTGGCGACTGGAAAGGCGCGCTGGCCGCTTACGACGCGGCGGCTGAGCTCGTCGCCGACAAGGAGTACGCCCGAGGTGACTTCCTCGATGGCGCCGCGTTGGCGGCACAGGAGCTCAAGCGCAAAGACCTGCCGGCACGGCTCGAGCGCGCCTGGCGGGAGGCGCCGAGCATGGTGCGCTTGCGCCGGTGGCTCGGCTCATCGAACACCAGGAAGGTACTGCTTGGACGCGTGAGCGAGGCACTCGCCGCTGTCCCCAAGCACGCGCACCGGCAACGAGCGCTGCTCCATGTTCTTGGCGCGGACTTCTCAGCGGCGGCCAAGCTCCTCGCGTCGGCCAAGGGGCTCGGCTGGTCGAGCGGCGACCATCCCGGTCACTTGCTGTTCCCGCTGTTCGTCAGCTTGCTTGGTGGCGTCGAGCTGCCGGGCGAGCCCGAACGGGACTTAGACGCGCTGAGCCTGCTCTCGGAGCGCGACGAACCTCGACTCGCCGCGCCGGAGGTGGCCGACCTCATCCGCCGTGCAGGGATTCAGGCACCCACCGAATCGGCAACACGAGCAGCCGTCATCCAATCGATGCGCACCGCCGCCGAGAAGCGCATCGCCGGTGTCACCGAGAACAAGCGCAGGCGTCACTATGGCCATGCCGCCTCTCTCGCCTTCGACGGGCGCGTAGGAGTGATCCATTCGCGGGCGTCTGTGATCTCCACCAGCGGGCGGCTCGGGCGGGCGGATACTGATCCAGCTGGCGCGGTTCTTTTTGGCCCGGTCGGGTTCGACTGTTCTTCTACGGAGGCGTCGAGTTGACGTGTGCGAGGGACGGCGAGCGTGTGATCCGCAGGCTCGGTGAGGACGGGACCGCCGCCTCCGGTCGCTCACTTCAGCGTGCGCGAGCGTCGGCTGCGCTTGTGCGCGCGCTCCTCGGCGAGGTGCTGGCGGTAGCTGGGGCCGTCGATGTTGATGCGGATCGCGTTCATGGCGATGCGGTCGAGGATGGCGGCGGTGAGGGTGGCGTCGCCGAGGTATCGGCCCCAGTCGCTGAGCTCGATGTTGGAGGTGATGGCGGTGGAGGTCTTGCCATGGCGTCGGTCGACGAGGTTGTAGAGGGTGTGCGCGGCGGTGGGCTCGTCGTCACGCTTCTTGACCTGTCCGAGGCCGACGTCGTCGATGATGAGCAGCTGCGGGCCTCGCCCAGGCCCGCAGGCGCTCGGCGTAGGTACCGTCGGCGAGCCCGGCGTGGAGATCGTCGAGCAGGTCGACGCATCGGGCGTAGCGCATGCGAATGCCCTGTCGGCAGGCGCGCAGGCCGAAGGCCTTGAGGATGTGGCTCTTGCCTGTACCGGTCTTTCCGGTGATGACGAGGTCGTCGCGCTGGCGGACGAAGTCGAGTCGACCGAGCTCGACGATGAGGCCCTTGTCGAGCGTCGGGCTGGAACGCCCAGTCGAAGGCCTCGAGGGTCTTGCGCTCGACGAGGCCGCTGGTCTTGACCCGGCGCTCGATGCGCGCTCGAGCTTGTACGCGCCTCGACGCCGAGCACGTGCTCGAGCAGAGCGGTGGCGCCGGGCCGCTCGCGCGTCGCCCACGCGAGCCGCTCGTCGAGGTCGTCGAGCGTGCAGGCGGAGTCCGAGGAATCGGAGGTGTCCTCGGAGTCTGCGTCGTTTCGAGCTCGGTCGCTCGGTGGGGGCTCGTCGTCGGGGCATGGGCTCTCCTCGCCGGCAGCTCAGGCGGCAGCCGGTCGTACTCGGTGAGGTCGCGCGCCTCGGTGCGGCGCTCGCCCAGCTGCTCGCGAGCCGCTTCGCGGTTTCCTCCGCGACGTACTCGTCGAGTGTGCGCGGGCGCGCATCGCGCCGCGAGGACGCGCAACACGGCGTCGTAGGTCAGCGCGCCGAAGCGGCGGCGTGACCGAGTGCGCATCGAGTCCTCGGTGGGGTAGCGCTCGCGGAGCAGGAGGATGCGCCGCACCTGCGCCCCCATACGCGCGGCGGTCCGAGGCGAGATGAGGCGGAAGAATTCCGTGGCGCGCTCGCCCATCTGCCTCGAAGGTCGCGCGGAACTGGTCGAGGTCGAGGGCGCTCTTTCGCTGCGGCGGTGGTGGATTCATCGGGGTCGAGGTCGTGGCCGCGCCGCGCGGGGCGAGCTCGTGGCTGGGCGACGCATCGCAGGTCGGCGGCGTAGACGAAGAGCTCGCGCTGCGTGATGCGGACCGGCAAGAGGTCGGTGATGTGCTCGTAGGGGACGGCGTAGCGGTTTCCCTTCCAGCTCGACGAAGCCGTCGATGCTAGCAGACGCGGTAGGCGACGCGCGCGGTGTCGTAGGGGTGGCGCGGCAGCGGCCGAGGTGCGCTCTCCTCGGCGAAGCGCTCGAGCGCGGTGCTGCCGTGGCGCTTGCGCACGTCGACGATGGCGCTCAGCCAGTCGGCGAGCTGGGCGTGCAGGTCCTCGAAGTCGCGGAACCGCCGGCCGTTGAAGAAGGAGCGCTCGAGCGTCCCAGAAGGCGCGCTCGATGCGGGGCTTGTCGTTGGGGTTTCCCGCCGCACCGCGAAGGGGCGGAACTCGTAGTGGGCCGCGAAGGCGAGGAAGCGCGGGTTGTAGATGGGCTGCCGCCCCTCCCATCGCAGCACGACGGGCTTCTGGCTGTCGTACTTGCACGCTCGGCGAGGCCCTCGAAGTGCTCGAAGGCTTCGACGTGCCCGTCCATCAGCGCGTGCAGATCGTTGCTCGTCGAAGACGCCGAAGAACTTGCGCGCGCTGGAGACGAGCATGTACGAGAAGGCCTGCACGATGGCCTTCGGCGCGTGCGTGAAGTCGACCTCGTAGGGAGACCAGTCGCTCTCGGCCATCTCGCCTGGCCCGTAGTCGGGCGTTCGCAGGCTGGGCTTCGGCTTAGGCGGCGGGCGCACCGCGCGCACGTACCTCTTGACCCCGGTGTAGCCGCCGTCGAAGCCTCTCCTCGCGCAGGATCTCGAAGATGCGCTGCGCGGTGATGTCGGCGTAGTTCGTCGAGCAGCTCGCCGACGCGCGGCTTGTACGCGTCGAGCTTCGTCGGGCGCGGCGCGCGCGTCGGCGCCGGCATGATCGCGAGGTGCTCGGCCTCGCGACCGCTCCGCGTGCGCCTCCAGCATCGCGCGCACCGTGTTGCGGCTGATGCCGGTCGCGCGAGCGATGGCGCGCTGCGACTCTTCGCTTCGGACAGCGTCACGACGCGGTGGACGAGCTCTTCGCGGCTGCTCCATCCGATGTCGCTCACGGCGCGGGCTCCTCGCCGCTCGTGACGCGCGTCGATCACCTCGTCGAGCGAGCGCAGCGCGGGCGAGAGCCGTCGCAACGCGTCCTCGACGAGGCCCGCGGCGGCCCCGGGCAGGCTCCGCGGCGGATGCGACATCAGCCTCGCCGACAGACGCGCCGCGATCTCGCTCAGACGCAGCACGTCCGTGCTCATCCACTCCGCCTCGGTGCGCGGCGAGCGCTTGGGCTGTGGGCCCGGACAGCGCGTGGTCGGCGACGTCTCGAGGCGGCGGGCGAGCAGCGCCGGGCGCTTCGCGGCGTCGGTGGCTAGCGCCTCGGCGACGAGCAGGTCGGCCTGGCGGACGGTGAGCCCTCGATGCGATCACCACCTGGCTCGCGGCCGCCTGGTTGCCACGTGGCAACCGGCTCACCGCCACCGCCGAGCGCGCGCTCAACAGCCCGAGCCGCACCTGCCCCTGCACCGCGTCCTCGAGCGACTCCACCAGCATCAGCCGGCGCCACACCCAGCTCTTGTGCCGACCCATCCGCTGGGCGATCTGCGGCTGACTCAGCCCGTCCTCACGATAGAGCGAGCGGACCAGCCACGCCTGCTCGAGCTCGCTCAGCCCGCGGCCAGCGTGCAGCTCCATCAGCCGCAGCTTCGCCTCCACCCCGCGCACCGCCTCGACGTGGGCGTAGAGCGTCGTCCACCCCAGCGCCCGCGCCGCGCGGACCCGCTTGAAGCCGTCGAGGATCTCCAAGCTCTCGTCCACGACGAACATCGTCAGCGCGCTCAGCTGCCCGTGCCGCAACAGCGAGCCGCGCATCCGGCGCAGCGCGCCGTCATCGCACAGTCGCAGCGGCGCGAACTGCTCACCCACCTCCGTGAGCGACACCGGCCGGGTCGTCGAGCTCGAGGTCCCCATCGACCAGGTTTCACCACGACGGGGGCGCGAGCGACCAGGCTCATGCGTGACCGGCTGCCAGAATCCCGGCGAGTCCCCGTGCAATCTCAGCCACTTGCGGCCCGAGGCTCCTGCGTGACCGGCGTTGGGGGCGTGCCAGGATCGGCCGTACTTTCCCGAAGGATTCCGCGCAGCTCCCGCGCGAGGATGGCGCGTGACAGCGCCAACGCGCGGTCCACGATCCGCTCGATTTGTCCCCGCAATGCCGCGGACTTACGCGCCGAGCCTGCCGCGTGACCGCCCGTCTCCCGAAGCCGCTCGCGCCGCGCACGCTGCCGCTCCCGATTGTCGACCCGGTGCCCCTCGAGGTCGCCATGGCGCCGCGCGCGCGCCTGCCTTCGATTGCGTGCCCTCCGGCACGCGGGCCCACACACCCGCTGCGACGCCCGCGCCGACGGCGCGGGCACAAAGCTCTTGCGGCACTCCGAACACCGACGGCTCGACATCCGAGTACCGTCCGCGACGACGTCGCTGAGGGCCTCTTCTCGGCGGGCGGGTGGATCAGTATCCGCCCGCCCGCGGGCGACAGCTACGCGGCCAGGTGGATCACTTCCCGCCCACCGGCTGGATCAGCCTCAGGCGCCCGCTGAAGTCTCGCGCTCGCATGCGCACAGCTCGACAGCTCAACCAACGGCATGAAGTGGCTCGAAGGCATCCGAGACGAGTACCGGCGGTACCCCGCGCTCCAACGCGAGCTCGGCGGACGCAAGGGGCGCGCATGAGCCGTCGTTCGAAAGCCGCCCAGCAAGGCACGGCCGGAGATGTCGAGCTTCACTACACGATCACGCCCAGGCTGGTGTCATCTCTGGGCCACGCCCGATGGGTTGCTGGGAAGGCCTCGGTGCTGGGGCTTTCGTTCTACGGGCTGCGAGCCCTGCAAACCGAGATGATGCACCTACGCATCGCGGAGATGACGGTCGCGTGCGCCATCAACGTGACCATGAAGGACGTCGAGCGCGTGGTCGCCGGTGACCTCTTGCCGCCACGCCGGCAGGCAGCAATGCAAACCATCCGCATAGCCACTGCGCTGTGCGAGGCCGTTCGGCTGGCGACTAGCCGCTCCAAGGCAACGGACGCCGAGACCTGCTGGTCCTACTTCGAGTTCGCGAAAGCCCAGCCCATGGGCTGGGCGCACTTCGTCGGTCTTCCACCGGGCAGCCTGATTGACCACCGCCGCAAGAAGTCCAAACCACCGCCAGACATCGTACGGCTGTACGAGTGGGTCGACGGAGACGAGCTGGTCTCCGGTGACCCGGTCTTGCGGGCTGCGGCACTCTACTTTGCACTCGAAGCACTCGACGACGGGCGGTCCGGACGAATCGCGCGGATGGCCGTCGTGGACCACGAGTTGCAAGCGGGCCTCGACCCGCGTGGGCTCCTCGTGCTGCAGAGCCGCAAGCTCGGTGGCATGGCCCTTCGCCCCACCGCCCCGGGATTCGGGCAAGCGCAAACGACGGGCGATTTCACTCGCTACTTCGAGTTCTTCGCATCCGCCGTGGGCGACGGCATGTCGGACATCGCCCGTGATCTCGAAGGCCGGCAGGAGACCGAGCAACGCCGTCCTTGGATGACCGTTCGACCCCCAGACCAACTCGACCGCCAGATCTTCGACGCCGTGCGGCGACTTGGCAGCGCCACCATCCAGCAGCTACTTGGCGCCCTCCATGACCCGCCACCGCTCCGCACCGTTCAGCGCCGACTCAAGAAGCTCTGCGACAAGGGCCTGCTCGCCAAGCACGGAAGCCGCCGGGATGCGTTCTACAGACTCCCTGAGAGCCAGCCGTAGGTCGCGTTTAGTCCGCCATATTTGCGCCACCAACTGGCGCAAGAAACTGACCGCGGTCAGTTTTCTTCTCTGTTGAAATCATTGATGTTTCTTGAGTTCGCTGTTAACCAACGGGTCGTAAGTATACATCCTCGCCTTCGAGCCATTTTTGCCCCCACGCCAAACAGCGTGGGGGCGCCAGTTTACAAGAGCCCCGGTCGGCAACGCCCGGGGCTCTTTCTTCTAACGCCCAGTGTTCGCGGGGTTCTGCACGATCGGTGATCGCCGTGACGCTCTCGGGCGCGCACTCGCAGAGATCACGGACGGCGACGTCGCGGGCGACTTCGGGTCGGTTGTGGCTCTCTGTCTCAGCGATCGGGGAGAGAGCGCGGGGCCTGGTTTACAGCTCGGCCGGGTTCGTCGGCGGGAGGCTCGAAGGCGGGTTTACTGCGGGATGGGGACAGCGTTTTCGCCACGGCGAACGGGCACAGCGTTGGCATACGGCCCCGGCACGCACCGGACGCGGTGGCCAAACCTGGCGCGGCATGATGCACCGCTCGCCCCCTACCATGCGGCCATCTTGAAGAGTCGCCCATCGGGGCCTTCATCGTGAAGCCTGAGCACGATTCTCCTCGTCGGCGAACATGGGCTCGTCGCCCTCAGCCCGCGCTGGAAGCTCGGAGTCGATGAGCGTGATGACGAACTGAAGCCCGAAGTTCACGTACTCGCCCATGACAGCGAGCAAGTTTACCTTCTTCCGGTCGTCCAGCGATTCGAATACCCCGTCGTGGTAGACGAACCTCGGCGCCTTCTTCTCAAGGTGCGCGCGCAGCACGGCCATGTCGAACGCGACGCAGAGCAGCTTCCTGTAGGTGTGGCCCAGGTCGGCGCTCGTGGCGTTCCCGGACTCATCGAGAATCTCCGCTCGGAATTCGAGGTGCCCATGCTGGTTCGGAGCGACGCTGAGGAGCGCCTTGCGATCGATAACGTCTTCCACGATCTCGCTGAAGAACAACCGGATCGACGAGAACAGACTCGTTCCGTCCGAATTTCTGCTTCTCGACGTCATCCTCGATCTGAGTTTGGAGACGCCCCTTCTCGTCGGTGATGGTTCGGATCTCCGTTCGCATCTCCTGGAGCCGATGAAGAAAGCCGCGCTGCCGCTCGAGCGACGTGATGTCCGCCTTTAGGCCGACGAGTTCATCGGAGACCTGTCGATACTTCGTGAAGACATCGGTATCCGTCAGGAAAGCCAGCATCTCGGATCGCCGCTTGCCGAGTTCAGTGAGATCAGTCGTCAGCCGTTTCAACGCAGCCTCGATCTCAGCGCGTTCTTCCTGCAGGTACTGCCGTCTCTCGTCGGTGATCGCTCGATTGAACGCGATCAACTGTTCGTAGTCCTTCTTGAGCTGCCCAGGGAAGGTCACGCCGACCTCGGCGAAGAGTCGCTGCGCGTCATCGGGATTGAAGAGAACCTGATCGTCCTCGAGTGAGGTGACAATCTTCTTCTTGGCGAGGCTCAAGGAGTAGCGCTCAGCGTTGAGCGCGGCGATTCGAGCATCGACGTCATCCACGACCAACTTAGTCTTCTCTTTGTCAGCAGTGCGGAAGTCGAAGGCGTTGAGCAGTCGCTGCTTTTTCTCGGCTTCCTTCTGCTTCAGAAGCAGCATGCCTTCGATCTTGCTGACGTCTTCGACTGACCCCCCCAGCTCCCGCGCGGATGGTCTGGACCGTCGCCTGCTTGCCCGAGCAGTCCGCTCTTTCTTGTACAGCCCTTCGACGAGCGCGGAGTCGAATCCAAGCACGTGCGCGAGAAACGGCTTCCACTCGACGTGCTTGTGGCCATTCCGAAGCTGGAAGACGTCGCGATAGTCGTCCTGCGACCGCAGCAAGTAGCCGAGCCCCTTCCGGTAGTCCCACGGCTTCATTGTTCGCAGGTCCAGAACGCCGTCGAGCAGGTCCTTCGCGCGATCGAACGGCACATCGACGTGGTCCCACTGTGGCGCCTGCAGTTCGGAATAGTCCTGCATGCGAGCCTGGTGGCGCTTGAAAGAAATCTTCGTGGGTTCATTCACTCCGCGTCGAACCGTCACGTACGATCCGTCGAGCAACTCAACCTCAAGCAAGAACACGAACCCGTCGAACAACTGCTGATGCTTGAAGAGGAAAAACTTCGAATCGCGACCAGAGAGCAGGCAGAAATCCACGAGTCTGCCCAGAGTGGTTTTTCCAAGGTTGTGTGTGTCCTTCTTCCGGTTCTGCGGCAGCCGGATCTCCGCCAACACGACGTTCAGCCCCGGCGTGAAGTCGACTGCGCTGAATACGGCAGGGCGATTCGTGTAGAGCCTAGAGAGCTTCATTGGGCCCCAGGTACTCGAGCGAGTCGGTTTTCGGGCGGTACTCGACAAGACCGAGCAGGAAGAGGAAGTTGAGGGCTGGCAGGAAAAGCACGTCCCCTCCTGCGATGGCCTTGCGCGCGAACTTTCGCAGGGCATCGTACTCGTCGAGCCGCCGCGACTTCAGCCGCCCGAGAAGTACGAGTGCGACCCCGACTACCGTTCGATCCGGGTGGGAGTGTTTAGTCGGTCGAAGCATCATCTTCCGTCGCTCCGATGTCGCAGTGCCAGTACATGTAGAAGAGCATCGCTCGCGTGAGTCGCTTGTGCGCCCGCAGCACCGGATCGCGGCCAAACAGGAGGTCAGTGAGGTACTCGAGGACTTCGTCGAACGACTGGTGGGTCTTCTTCTTCGCCGTGATCTTGAGCTGGAACTCTGTCACCACGGTTTCGTAGAGCTGGCGCAGCCGCAGGTTCTCGGGTGCGGCGAGGAAGGCCTGGATTTGAGCGGTGTCCTTGAGGTAGTTCCGCCGCTGCAACTTGGCGTATTCCGCGGACATGTTGTTGAGCGCGTTCTTATCGGCGTAGGACACGCGTGGCGTCGGAGGGTTGTCGACGGCCGACTGGATGATCTCCTGATTGCGTGCGAACGCCTCAACCAATTCCGGCAAGCTCGTCGGGGCTCACGATGAGCGGCGAATCGACGGGGTCAATGTTCGCGAGCGTTGCAACGCGCGGAAACGTCTTCAGCCACACTTCAAGCTGCTCGATGCCGCAAAGGTAGAGCGAACCGACAGGAAGGCCGCACTCCTTGGAGAGGTGCCCACGAAGCGTCTCATCGGCGTTCCCCGCCAAGCGCCGGTTCGAGAAGAGCATGTAGTGGTCGATCGCGCTCTTGGCCTTCAGGTTCTTGATGCGGGGGTATCTCCTTGCCGATCACGGTGTCGCCCGCCGTCGAGCTGAAGAAATCGGCATCTGAGAAGGTCCGGTTGACACCGTTCGTGTGCTTCGCCTGCACGATAACCGTACCGACCCAAGGTGCCGACTTGCTGGGGTGCAGTTCCGCCGTGCCGACGAACTTTGCGTCTCGGCCACCGTCGGGCCCCTTCGAGAAGCCCTGCACCGAGATCCCGAGAAGCTGCTGGCACAGAAACACCACCAGGGCCTCAAACTGCTCGGGGCTCAGGTCTTCGTACGCGTACTTCACGTTGATGCCCCCCCGTGCGCGGTCCAGAAATCGGAAAGCAACTCAGCCTGCTGAAGCACCGTATTCGTGGCGGCTTCCTGTTTGTCGGGCGGGTAGCCGTACTTGCGGAGGATGCGTTTGACGATGACGCGGAGCTTGGCGCGGACGGACTCTTTGACGGTCCAGTCGATGGTGACGTTGCGGCGGACGGTCTCGACGAGCTCGCGGGCGATGGTCTTGAGGGTGTCGTCGCCGAGGACCTTGACGGCGCTGTCGTTGACTTCGAGGGCGTCGTAGAAGGCCAGCTCGTCGGAGGTGAGGTCGCAGCTTCTCACCGCGGCGGCCGGCCTCGCGCATCTCCTTGGCCAGCTCGATCAGTTCCTCGATGATCTGCGCGGCCTCGATGGCGCGGTTCTGGTAGCGACGGATCGACTTCTCCAGGAGATCGGCGAAGGACCGAGACTGCACCAGGTTGTGACGCGAGCGGGCCTTGACCTCGTCGTTGAGGAGCTTGCGCAGCAGCTCGACGGCGAGGTTCTTGTGCTGCATGCCGCGCACCTCGGAGAGGAACTGGTCCGACAGGATCGAGATGTCGGGGTTCTTGAGGCCCGCGGCGGCGAAGATGTCGATCACCTGGTCCGAGGCCACGGCCTTCGACACGATCTGACGGATGGCGAGGTCGAGGTCACCCGAGGCCTTGCGATCACCCGCGGTGCTCTTGGCAATGGCAGCTGCGGACGGCTTGGAAGAAGCCGACGTCGTCGCGAATGCGGATTGCCTCATCGTGGGGCACGGCCAGGGCGAAGGCCTTGGACAGCTCGGTGACGATCTGAAGGATGCGGTCCTTGCCGCCATCCTGGGCGAGCACGTGCTCCTGCGCGGCCGGCAACAGCGATAGGCGCTGGGCCGGTGTGCCAGTGGTCCACGCACCCCAGTCGAAGCCGTGGAAGAGGCCGCAGCAGACCTCGTGCTTCTCCAGCATGAGCGCGACCGCTTCTTCCTGGTCGATGGCCGTGTCGCCGTGACCGCCGCTCTCGGTGTAGGTGTGCAGCGCCCGCTTGAGTTGGTCGGCGAGGCCCAGGTAGTCGACCACCAGGCCGCCGGGCTTGTCGCGGAAGACGCGGTTGACCCGGGCGATGGCCTGCATGAGCCCGTGGCCCTGCATCGGCTTGTCCAAGTACATCGTGTGCATGCACGGCGCGTCGAAGCCGGTCAGCCACATGTCACGGACGATGACGAGCTTGAGCGGATCGGCCGGATCCTTGAAGCGTTTGGCGAGGGCCTCGCGGCGCGGTTTGTTGCGGATGTGGCCCTGCCATTCGGTGGGGTCCGAGGCCGAGCCGGTCATCACGACCTTGATGGCGCCCTTGGCGTCGTCGTCATCGTGCCAGTCGGGGCGCAGCGCGACGATGGCCTTGTAGAGGTCGACGCAGATGCGCCGGCTCATGCACACGGCCATGGCTTTGCCGTCCATGGCCTCGAGGCGGCGCTCGAAGTGATCGACGAGATCGTCGGCCACCAGCGACATGCGCCGCTCGGTTCCCACCAAGGCTTCGAGCGCCGACCACTTGCTCTTGAGCTTCTCCTTGCCCTCGAGCTCCTCGCCCTCGGTGGCCTCCTCGAACTCGGAGTCCAGCTCCGGCAGCGCTTCGTCTTTGAGCTCGAGCTTGGCGAGGCGGCTCTCGTAGTAGATGGGAACCGTCGCGCCATCTTGAACGGCACGCTGGATGTCGTAGACGCTGACGTAGTCACCGAAGACAGCCCGGGTGTTCTTGTCGGTCAGCTCGATGGGCGTTCCGGTGAAGCCGATGAACGAGGCATTGGGCAATGCGTCGCGCATGTGGCGGGCGAAGCCGTCGATGAAGTCGTACTGGCTGCGGTGCGCCTCGTCGGCGATGACGACGATATTCTGGCGGTCGGAAAGCAGCGGGAAGGTGTCGCCGCGCGTCTCGGGAAAAAACTTTTGGATGGTGGTAAACACCACGCCGCCGGCTGCCACCTTGAGCAGCTCCCGCAGGTGCGTCCTGTCCTTGGCCTTCTCGGGCTCCTGGCGAAGTAGCTCCTGACAACGCGAGAAGGTGCCGAAGAGCTGTTCGTCCAGGTCGTTGCGGTCGGTGAGGATGACCAGCGTTGGGTTCTCCATCGCCGGGTGTAGCACTACGCGGCCGGCGTAGAAGGCCATGGTGAGGCTCTTGCCCGACCCCTGGGTGTGCCAGACGACCCCGACGCGACGACTTCCGTCCGGCTGCGAAGCTTCGAGCGTGGCCTCGAGGGCGCGGCCCACGGCGTGAAACTGGTGGTAGCCGGCGAGCTTCTTGATGACGGTATCGCCGTCGCCCTCGAACACGATGAAGAAGCGCAAGAGGTTGAGTAGCCGCCGCGGCTCGAACACGCCGCGGATGCAGTACCTCGAGCTGCGACATGGAGGCCGGCGCCAGCTCCTCGCCCTCGATGGTGCGCCAGGGGGCGAAGCGTTCCTTCTGCGCCGACAGCGTACCGATGCGTGCTTCGAGCCCGTCGGAGATCACGAGCAGCTCGTTGAAGGTGAACAGCCCCGGGATCTCGCGCTTGTAGGTCTGAAGCTGTTGGTAGGCGCTCCAGATGGTGGCGTTCTCATTGGCGGCGTTCTTCAACTCGATGACCGCCAGCGGAAAACCATTCACGTAGACCACCACGTCGGGCCGCCGCGTACGCCCGCTCTCCGTCACCGAGAGCTGGTTCACGACCAGCCAGTCGTTGTTGTCCGGCTCGTCGAAGTCGACGAGCCGGACCGGGTCGTAGCCGATAGTGCCGTCGGCCCGCAGGTACTCCACGGCGACGCCGTTGACGAGGTAGTAGTGAAGCTCGTGGTTCGCATCGACGAGCTGCGGCGACGAGATGCGCGTCAGCTTCCGGAACGCTTCGTCGAGCCCCTCCTGGGGGACACCGGGGTTGAGCGCAGCCAGGGCCTCTCGCAGCCGGCCTTCGAGAACGACCTGCTCGTAGGTCGCGCGCTCGGCCGCCGGCTCGCCGGGAGCAATCTCGGGCCCGTGCACGACGCGATAGCCCAGCTCGCCGAACCACTCGAGAGCCGCGTCTTCGACGACCGACTCGGTGAATCCCCCGCTCATTCCTTCCCCCGTTTCTTCCCGCCCGTGGGTGCGGGCTTCTGAAGCTGCTTGGCCGCCTTCTCGAACTCCGCGTCGATGGCGCGCGGCTGACCGTCCTGCAACGCGTGGTAGCGCGCGTACTCCAGCTCAGCCTTTGCCTTGGCCGTCTCCGCAGACACCTTGCCGGCGTGGTCGAGAAGCTGCCGGCCTGAGACCTTGAGAAACTCATCCAGCTTGACGATCCAGTCCTGCATCGTCATCGACTTGCGCTCGAGGGCTTGCAGCTCGGCGTACTCGATGTACAGGTTCACGATACGGTGGAGGACCTCAAGCTCGTCCTTGGTCAGGTAGTTCTTGGCGACCGAGGCGTCTCCCTTGCGGATGACGCCGCTGGGCCGGGTGGTCTGCATGCCCATGAAGGGCTTGTCCGCGTCGGCCCGCTCTTGCGATGATCTCCGCGGCGGTGTGACCGTGGGTGGCCCAGTGCATCTTGTTCTGCACCGTGGCAAAGAACTGCTGCGACAGGTCGGTGTCGGGCTGGTAGTCGACGCTCGTCGCGTAGATGTCGAGCACCTTCTGGTAGAAGCGACGCTCGGAGGCGCGGATCTCGCGGATCCGCTCGAGCAGCTCGTCGAAGTAATCGACCTGGCCAGGACCGGGCGGGTTCTTGAGCCGCTCGTCGTCCATGGTGAAGCCCTTGATCAGGTACTCGCTCAACCGAGCGGTGGCCCACTGCCGGAACTGGGTGCCGCGGTGACTGCGCACACGGTAGCCAACGGCCAGGGTCGCCTCGAGGTTGTAGTGCTCGAGCTCGCGCGTAACCTGCCGTTTTCCTTCGGTTCGAACCATCCGGAATTTCCGGATGGTTGCCTCCTGGGAAAGCTCCCCCTCGGCAAAGATGTTCACCAGGTGCTCGTTGATCGTCCGCACGTCCTTCTGGAACAGCTCGGCGATCAGCGCCTGCGTGAGCCAGATCGTCTCCCCCTCGAAGCGGCATTGAATGCGCGTTCGGCCATCCTCGGTCTGGTAGAGGATGAGCTCGGAGGAGGTGACGGGGTCGTCGGTCATACCGAGTCCTCCTCTCGGCCGCGGATCCAGTCATGGTCGGGCACGTGCATCGTTCCGATGAGGCCATCGGCCGCCTGTGCCAGGACTAGCTCGTGCTGCGTGATCGCCAGCGCGAGCATCTGCAGTGCGGACCGTGCGACGCGCAGCGCGCGAAGGACCTCGTCAGAGAAGCCATCGCGGCGGTGATGCTCGACCTCGGTTGCTTGTCGGCTGTCGGAGGGATCGCCGATGTCGTGCAGCACGACGAAGCGGTGAGTGCCAGCGTTGCGGAGGTCCTTCTGCGGACGGAGGATGCCGCTCTCACTGTCGTAGTCCTCGGCAAGCTCCGCGAGGCCGTACAGTGCGTGCGCTCCGCCTCGAATGGCCTTCTCGACAGCTGCAACCAGTGGGCGCGGGCCAGCCTTCTTCCCCCCGCTCTCACGCCACAGCCGGCCGAAGTAGACCTTGTTCGGTGCTTGACCGAGCTCGAAGTAGTGGTTCGCGGTCACGGCCACCTTGTCGAGGAGGTCCAGCGCCGTGCGGTGCGCCAGGACAAGGGCCGACGCCTCCGGGCCGTAGGTTGCATAGTCAAGGGTGTCCGCGAAGCGCCCCGTCGTCGGCCAGCCAGTTTCGCTGCTCGCCCTCCATGCCAGGTCGCGCGCAAGGATGAAGTCGGCCTTCAAGACGTTGAACATCGCGAACAACGGTGGGGGCGTTGCTCCGTTCCAGCCCGGGTCGCGCTCCAGGATTCCGGGCAACATCAGCCAGTCCAGCTTGCCCAAGGCCGGGTCCACCAACTCGACTACCGGTGCGAGGGTAAGTCGCTCGTGTTCAACCCACCGAACGAACGGATCGCTGTGAGGCGAGCGCGGAGAGCACTCGCCCAGTTGGTCGGCGAGTACCGCGAGCTCATGTGCGGCGCGCTGTCCCGCATACTCGCGCACCCGGTCCTGGTGCTGCCTCGCAACCTTGGCCAGCATGATGGCCTCGATTCGCGTTAGGTCTGAGCATCCCCCTTGGTTGAAGAGCCAGATGAGGTCACGAGCGGCAGAGCCCGCGGCCACCCCGTTTGAGGGATCGATGGCGAGCGCGGCAAGTCGCGCGTCGTGAGCTTCTCCTAGCCGATAGCTGCGCGAGAACTGGTTGGCAACGTTCGTCCAGGCTTGAGTCCGGAGCACACGGGTGGCCGTCTCGTCGCGAGCGACACGCCAGTACAGTCTGGCGTGCCTCAGAGCGCTGTTCGCGTGTGCGTTCCTGGTGGTCGAGCCAGTCCGGGCCGTGCGGAGGTGTGCCGACGACGGAGACCAGTGCGTTGGCGAGGTTGTAGGCGACGCTCGTGTCAGGAACTGCCGCATAGACCTCGCGAAAAAGCTTGAGCCCTTCTTCGATTGCGTCCTGCTGCCGAGTCGCCGCGCCGCCGTCCACGAGAATAGCCGCGCGAACCGACATGGCATTCAGCCGATCCGAGGACGCGAGGTCGATCTGCCGTGCTTGTCGGATTGCCTCGGTGGGTTCGCTGTCCAATAGCCGGGTGAGTCGGCGCGACATTTCCCAGATGTCGCCGTTCGTTTGCGGGGCGGCGGGCTCGCGCGTCATGCCGAAGCCTCCTTCCGGTTCACGAGCTGCTCCATGCCCGCGTAGTGGATTGGGTCCACCGACTGGATCATCTCCAGCAGTTCGCCCAACACTGCTTTCGTTTCAGCAAGCACGGATGGGTCATGCTCGGCAACTCCGATGCCCGCCGTGTGCGAGTAGGTATTGAGGAAGCTTTGGATGCGTGTCTTCCTGCCGCCCGAGAACTCGACGCGCTCCAGCCGCTTCTGGAGGCTTCCGGGACAGTCTGGATATCGGAACGCAAGAAACGATTCGATGAGTCGTCGCGCAATGTTCGGCATCGAGTAGTGATGCTCAAGCGACGAGTCTCCATCCGCGCGCTTTGCCTCGTCGTAGACGCGCCGGAAGAGGTAGTGGTATTCCGATTCGTAGTTTTCGAGCAGCGGGTCGAGCGGACCAATCCTCGCAACCCGTTCTCCGGCAGCATCGCTATTCGCGCTGAGCAGGAAGAACCGCGCCGGCCGACGTTCAGGCTTCTTCTTCTGGTTAGGCAGGAACTGGAACCAGTTTCTCACCTCTCTGAAGAAGCCGAAGTTGTGGGTGAGCACGAAGAGCTGACCGCACGCCTTCGTCCGCTCCTTCATGTAGCCGAAGGCTGAGAACAAGGCGTTGGCGTCGAGGCTGGAGACTGGGTCATCGATGACGACCACGCCGTCGGCGAGGTCGAACGCGCGGTCTTGCAGGGACTTCAGGAAGTACAGGAACGCGATGGCCGTTCGCTCGCCTTCGCTGAGGTGACTGACGGGCTGCCCAGAGCGGGTGAGCGCGTAGCCGGTCTCTTTCACCTCGAAGCGAAGCTCGTCTCGCCCGAGATAGGCTCGTAGTTCGTCGTTGAGTTCATCGGCTGGTTTTCGGTGCTCGATGATGTCTCGTTCGATGTCTGCGATCTCGGTCTGAAGACGAGTGACCTCATCTTGGAGGGGCTTGAGGGCGGCCTCGGCGTCTTTCACTGCAGCCGCGAGGCGAGCTTGCTCGTCCCATGCTTCGGCGACGTAGTGCTGTTCCAGCTTCTTGCAGGCCTCATCGACCTTGTTCCGAAAGTCGCTCGTGATGTGGTTGTGCTTGGCGATGACCGCATTGACGGCGGCGATCGCGTCTCGCACCACGTCGGATGTCGGAACTTCGTCCTGCCAAGTGCCGGGATGCGACGCCGCGAACGGCGCGGCCTTCTTCGCGTCCAACGCGTTCCGGACCTCCGTCAGCCACTCTACCGTCGACTCGATGGCACTATGGGCTTCGGAGGTAGCCGTGGCCAGCTCGCCCTGGAGATGGTCATAAGCCCGAGCTGCATCCGGGAACGTGAGTCCGTTTAGGTTCGCGGTCTCTCGCTCCAGCGCGGCAATCGCCGAGGAGAGCTCTTGTTGGAAAGCAGCGAAAGCGTCGTTGAAGTGGCCCTCCAATGCCGCTCGGCGTTCAGCGGTCAACGATTGCGAGCAGAAGTGGCAAGTGATCGTTTCCCGATCCGCTGAGTGCAGGGCGAGCCCCTGTTGTACCCAACCTGCCAGCGCCTTGTCCTGGGCCAGCGCATCGAGCGTTTCGGATGCTACCGCTTGGTCGAGCAGCCCCTTGGCCTCGTTCGCGAGCTGCGCGAAGTCGGGGGGCGTGCAGGCGACAGCGAGCAAGTCAGACTTCGGTTGCGAGTCCTTTTGTTTGCGGAGTTGTTCCTTCTCGTCATCAGCGAGGAGAGCGGCTTGCGCATCGGTCTGGGCCTGCATCGCAGCGATCGACTGCCTGAATCGGCGCTTGTCGTAGTTGTTGTACTGGGCGCTCTGAGAACCGGTGAGCAGCTCCTTGATGACCTTCGCTCTATCGACGCAGAACCGATTGAGCTGGCCATCAGCGGATTCCTTCGCGGAGGTGGCCTTGGTCAGCTCCTCAAGTGCAGTCTCCTTCTCCTTCTTGCGCTCGTCGGCCTCCGCTTGTTTCTCGATGCTGTCTTCGCCTAGGTAGTAGATTGGCTCGACACGCTCGCCCGCGGCCGTGATGGTGGCGTTGATGAAGTCGCGGTTGAAGACGCGGACGTCCGGCAGGTTCGTGCCAGCAATGGTGGTGCCCGAACACTTCCTCGCCTCGTCGATCTCGAACTCAACTTCGCCCTCCGTCAGGTTGGTCCGCTTCTCGAGATGCGCGAACAGAGACGACAGCGTCGTCTTGCCGCAGCCGTTCCACCCGTAGATGAGGTTGAACTGGGCAAAGCAGTGGAGAGCGCCTGGCCACGCGAAGTCCCTGAACACGCGGTGCCCGCGGATCTTGGTGACCCGAGTGATTCTCATGCCGTGGCCTCCCACGGCTTGCTCGGCCCGAGCCACCGACAGCTCGCCGGACAGGAGGCGGGGCAACAGGGCGTCGCGGATTCGAGCCAGAGTCTTGGATTCGCCTCGAAGGGATGCAATGCGCTGATTGATCTCCGAGAACGGGCGAGCAAGGGCGTGCTGAGCACTCTCGTCCGGCATAACGAGGGGATACGAAAGCAGCACGTCGCTTGGCAGACGTCCTGTTCCGTGTCCTGAACTCTCAACGCGGCCGAGCAGCACCTGCTGGGCGTCGAGCAATGCGTACAAGAGCAGCGTCGGTTCGATGTGCGTTGCAACCAACGCCTTGACATCCTGATTGAAGGTCACGTCGCGGAGCGCCTGGCTCACGCGCACCTCTCGGTGGAGCCCCATGCCCCGCACCATCACGAGGGTCGCGCCGGCGGGAGCCAGCCGCGTGCCGTTGCCGATCGCGGCCTCAGTTACGTAGTGCTCGGCCCGGTCGGCATGGATCGTGGTCATCACCTTCGGGCTGATCCACGGGATGTCACCGGCCCAGTATCCGGCGTTCTTCTTCGACGGGGTTCCACCCGAGAGGGCGTCGACCCACTCATTCAAGGGCGCGACACGCCAGCCCTTCGGGATTTCGCCCAGCTCGGAGTCCTCCAGCTCGATTGGGAAGAGGGCGGCGGTGGCGGGGTCCATGCCGGGGGGCGTTTGTCCTTGGGCTTTGGCGCGGACGGGGTCGAAGTCGACGAACCAGGACTTGAAGAGCGCGCGGGCCATGGCCTCGAGCGTCTCGTTCGTCCGGCGGTTCAGTTCGATCTTGTCGTCGAGCGTGCCGAGGATGTGGGCGATGCCGCGCTGGTCATCGATCTCCGGCAGCGTTATGTGCATCCGCCGCTGATCGGTCAGGCTGACGTACTCAGCCATATCGGTCTGACCCGCTACTCCCTTGTACTGCACGAAGAACTCGCGCCCGTACATCCAGTAGTAGAGGAACGCAGGCCAGATGAGGTTAGTGTCCAGCGAGCGCCAGAAACAAAGCTGGGGCGAATACACAAATCGTGGCGTACCGGGTCGAACAAGCGCAAATCGTCCAACGGTACCCTTCGACGTGAAGACAACATCGCCGGGCTGGGCGATCTTGTTTCCAACACGGTCCAATGACTCGATTGGAAAGCGGTCGGCGTCGTCGAAGCGAAATCCATCATTGATGTTTCCCGCTCGTGCGACGGAATCCCGGCAGCAGAAAGCTCGCTATTCTTCGCTCGGTAGCCGTCCCCAATGACGAGCATTTGGGAAGCAAGGAGGTCTGCGACCTCATGACGACGCCACTCAACCCCCATACCCAAGCCCCCTCAGGTTCTGGCGGATGGCCTTCTCCAGCTTCGCGCCCTCCTTGAACTGCTCATCGAGCTTGGAGACGAGACGCGCCATCTTCTCTTCGAAGGGCTCGTCGTCGTCCTCGATCTCTTCGGCGCCGACGTAGCGGCCCGGCGTGAGCACGAAATGATGCGCTTCGATCTCCTCTGTCGTGGCGCTCTTGCAGAAGCCGGGCACGTCCTCGTACTTGTTCTTGCCGTCGGGGCCGTCGCCGCGCCACCGGTGGTAGGTGTCAGCGATGCGTTCGATGTCGGCGTCGGTGAGCTCGCGGTGGACGCGGTCGATCATCGTGCCGAGCTTGCGGGCGTCGATGAAGAGCGTCTCGCGCTTGCGGTTGCGCATCTTCTTGCCGCGACCGCCGAGGCCGTTCTTCTTGTCGCGGGACAGGAACCACAGACAGACGGGGATCTGGGTCGAGTAGAAGAGCTGGCCCGGTAGCGCGACCATGCAGTCCACGAGATCCGCCTCGACCATAGCCTTGCGGATGTCGCCCTCGCCCGACTGCTGCGAGGACATGCTGCCGTTGGCGAGGACAAAGCCGGCGAGACCCGCCGGCGCCAGGTGGTGCAGGAAGTGCTGCACCCAGGCGAAGTTGGCGTTGCCCGCGGGAGGCACGCCGTACTTCCAGCGCACGTCCTCGCGCAGCCGCACCCCGCCCCAGTCGCTGTCGTTGAAGGGCGGGTTGGCCAGCACGTAGTCGGCCTTGAGGTCCTTGTGCTGGTCCTTGTGGAACGAGTCGCCCCACTCGCCGCCGAGGTTCGCGTCGATGCCGCGGATCGCCAGGTTCATCTTGGCCAGGCGCCAGGTGGTGGCGTTCGACTCCTGACCGTAGACGCTGATGTCGCCGATGCGGCCGCCGTGGGCCTCGACGAACTTCTCGCTGGAGACGAACATGCCGCCCGAGCCGCAGCAGGGGTCGAAGACGCGCCCCTTGAACGGCGCGAGCATGGTGACGAGCAGCTTCACCACGCATTGGGGCGTGTAGAACTGGCCGCCCTTCTTGCCCTCGGCAGAGGCGAAGGAACTCAGGAAGTATTCGTAGACGCGGCCGAGCACATCGCGCGAACGGTTTTCCTTGTCGCCGAGACCGATGGTGCCGATGAGATCGATGATCTCGCCGAGACGCTGCTTGTCGAGGGCCGGGCGCGCGAAGTCCTTGGGCAGCACGCCCTTGAGCGTCGGGTTGTCGCGCTCGATGGCCACCATGGCGTCGTCGATGAGCTTGCCGATGGTGGGCTGCTTGGCCTTGCCTTGCAGGTGGGGCCAGCGGGCTTCCTTGGGCACCCAGAAGATGTTGTCGGCGCGGTACTCGTCCGGATCTTCCGGGTCGGCGCCGGACTTCTTCTCCGCCTGGAGGGCAGCGTGCTTCTCCTCGAAGGCGTCGGAGATGTACTTGAGGAAGATGAGCCCGAGGACGACGTGCTTGTACTCCGCGGCGTCCATGTTGTTGCGCATCTTGTCGGCGGCCTGCCAGAGCTTCTGCTCGAAGCCGAGGTTCGCGGCCGAGCCGTTGCCGTTCGTCTCCGCCTTCACCTTGCGCGCGGTCTTCTTTGCTTTCGCCATCAGCGATCCCCCTGACTGCCATCGCGGTCACGGTCGCGGCGGGGCGCGGCAGCCTGCTCGGCCATCCACTTTTCAAAGTCGAGTTTGCGTATCCGCCACTGGCCCCGGACCTTGAACGCCGGCAGCTCACCGTCTTGGGCCATCGAGTACACGGTCTTCTCAGCAAGCTTGAGAATCGCCGCGATGTCTTTGATGGTGAGGACTTGGTCTTCGCTCATGTGCGCACTGCCCCGCTTCACCCGCGGGCATCCCGCGGCATTGGACTCCAACGAACGGCATCATATTCCAAAGCCGTCAGACGGACAATGCCGAACTGCGGTCGAAGTGCTCGAAATCAGACCGATCGGATGCCGGGACGCACTTCGCCCTGCCAGGTTGCAATCTGCTCCTCCCACGCGAGGCTCCCGAGCACCCGCCGGCAGATCCCGCTCGCTCATCGGCTCCCGGCCATCCACGGCCTCGAGGAAGAGCACCTGCTCCTGGATGTCGGGGGCCAGGTGCGTGAGGTTCATGAGCTGGGTGATCCGGGCCCGGGTGAGCTGGTAGTGCCGGGCGGCGTCGGCCTGGTCGCGGAAGTCGCCGCGCTCGATGGCGGCGCCCAGGCCATGGGCGAAGGCCAGCATCTGGGCCACGCGGGCCGGGCGTCGCACGGGCTCGGGGGGCGGTTCGGGTGGTGCTGGTGCCTCCTCGGTGAAGACGAAACGACGGCCCCGGCGCTTGCGGAAGAGCTGGCCGGTGAATACGAGGGCGCCGTCTTCCTCGGGCTCGGTGGCCTCGCTGGTGTTCGCGGCGGCTTCGTCGGTCATGGGCTGGCCTCCATGGCTGCGGGTTCGGGAACCGTGGAGGGCGGCTCGTCGGCCTCGGGCTCGTCGTCATCGTCGCGCTCGGTCGCGCCGAGGTCGTTCAGGAGGACCGTCACCTGGTTCTCGGGTTCGTTGACGACCACCTTCTTCACCACGGCCTCGATGAGCCGGAGCCGGTTGCCGGGCGACATCACGTCCCAGACGGTGTCGAAGGTCTTGAGGGCCCCGCTCACCCAGCGACCTTCGGATTGCAGATCGTCGAGGCCGGTGAGCGTCCGCTCGACCTCCACGAGGCGCAGCTCGTGCTTGCCCATGGCGTGACCGAGCTCGTCGATGCGGGTCTCGATCTGCCGGCGCGCCGACTCGTTGACCTCGATGATGGTGTCGATGAGCTTGCGGATCTCGGCCGAGAGCGTGGCAATCTTCTTCGGCAGCTCCTTGTGCTCGTCGTCGAGCGCCTTGCGCTTCTTCTCGAAGTACGTGTCCATCCGCCGCGCGACTTCTTCGGCCACGCTGCCGTCGGCGGTCACGTCACGGATGCGGGCGACCACGAACCCCTCGATGGCGCCGGCTGGCAGCGGGCGAGATTCGCAACCCCGGCGTCCCAGCTTGTCCTTCATCACACACTGGTAATATCGGTACTTCTTCGTGCCGCCCTTCTTCTTGCGGGTGCCCTTGGCGGTCATCGCGTAGCCGCAGATGCAGAAGAGGCGGCCCGAGAGCAGGTACTCGCCGCTGCGGGGCTTGCCCGTCCGGCCCGCGCCGTACTTCTTCAGGTAGACGGCGACGCGGTGGAAGGTGGCCGCGTCGATGATGGCCTCGTGCTCGCCCTCGTACACCTCGTCGCGGTACGGCATGAGCCCGGCGTAGACGGCGTTCTTCAGGATCCGCAGCACGGTGTCCTTGGTCCACTCGCGCCCCTGCCTGATGCGCCCCTTGCTCGTGGTGCGCTGCTTGGTGAGCTGATGCGTCTCGTTGAGGTGCAGGGCGATCTCGAGCGCCGATTGCCGGTCGAGGTAGCGCTCGAAGATGTCGCGGACGACGTGGGCCTCGTGCTCGACGATGACCAGCTTCTTGTCCTGCGCCTCGTAGCCGATGGGCACGGCCCCGCCGGTCCACTTGCCGCGACGGCGCGAGCCGGCGATCTTGTCGCGGGTTCGCTCGCTGATCATCTCGCGCTCGAATGGTGCGAAAGACATCATGAGCCCTCGCGGGGGGACAACGCGTCGTCCACCAGCTGGGCTGCCTCTCGCTTGTGGCGAAGGTTCGTGTGGCCGTAGATGAACATCGTCACGTCGAGGTTGCGATGGCCCATGATCTCCATGACGGTGCGCGGGGAGGCGCCCTGGGAGAGCATCAACGAGGCGGCCGTGTGGCGTAGATCGTGAAGCCGCATGGGCGGCATGCCAGGGCGAACGGTGCTGTTGGCCGCCTCGGCCTTGCGCTCTTCTCGCACGAGTTGATCTCGCAGGGCCTTGTAGACGATGTCGGGCATGGCGAGGACGCGACGGCTCGCTGTCGTTTTGGGGGCGACGAGGCGCGTCCCGCTGTGCCACTCGGTGCGGCTCCAGCGAATGTGAACGGTGCGTTCGGAGAGGTCGACGTCATTCCACGTCAGGCCCACAATCTCGCCGCGTCGCAGGCCAAGGCAGATGGCCAGGGCGTAGCCGGCCTCCAAAGCATGCCCGCTGGCCGACTCGAGCAGCTTTCGCGCGTCGTCGACATCTAGCCAGGCTGGCGCGCGACGTGGCTGTGCAGGAAGCCGGACGCGGCTCGCGGGGTTGCTCGGTTGCTCGCGCACAGCCCGAGGGCCACCGCGTCGCCCAGGGCAGAACGGAGCACCTCGACCGCCTTGCGGCGCATCGAAGGCTTGCCGCCGGCACGCTGCCAGACCAGCCCGGCCTTCTCGATGTCGGCCGGGCCGAGCGCATCGACCTGCAGGGCTCCAAGGGCGGGTGAGATGATTCGCGCCACCGTGCTCGCATAGGTCCGCGCGGTCGTGAAGCGAAGTCTCGGCCAGGCTACGTGTGCCAACCAGAAGTCGAGAAACCTCGCGACCGTCGGGTCGTCCGGAAGGCCGGTCAGGGAAGGCGAAAGCGTGCTGTGGCTCATGGGCTCCTCCGGAGAGTGGTGCAGGGCACTGATGATCACACACCCGACCCCGGCCACGGCTCTGCGAGATCCGGAATCGAGCGCGCAGGGCGCCCGGGCGGATAGAAGGGTCTACACTTGGCCCTTGGTGCAGCAAGTTGTATCCGGATGACATCCGAGCCCGCCAGCCAGGCCGTCGATACGCTCCGCGCACTCGGTAACATTGTGAGCACGAAGCAGGCGCTCGAACTCGGCATGTCCCGCGTCGCCGCTTGGCGCGTGCGCCGCCACCTCGAGGCTGCGTCGCGCGCGGATCCCGCCCGCCGATCCTCCCGCCCCAGCGCCTACGGGCGCACCGTGGGCGCCACGTCGCGGCCCGCCTCGGAGCCCCGGAGGGTTTCTTGGGACCGGCGGCAAAGGCCGCCCCGTTGCGCGACAGGGCGCCCCCGGGCCGGACCAGGTCACACCCCCGATCGGGCCGTTGTTAGCCGCGAGCCGCTCCCCGCGATGACGTGGGGGACCCGCTCTGGACTCCAGCGACGACCCACCCGCGCAACCCACTGTCCCGCCTACGCTTCCAGGTTGAGACCACGTTGAAGATCATGCGCGCTCGGGCCTGAGAGTCGTTGGTACAACGAGTACTTTGGGGAGCTAAAATGTCGGCAGTCGAACCAGGCGACCCAACGTTTAGCAGAGGCCCCGATCACGACGACGCGATCGGGGCCTCGTCGTTCCCGCGTCATCTCGCGCGGTTGCGTGACCATGCATTTCGGCGAGGCTCTCCAAGCGATCGACGCGGAGAGTCGCACGGGTCGTTCGGAGGTCCGCTACCGCTCTCTCGGGGGCCCCACGGGGCGGAGAGTAGAGGGCCGGATCTCATTTAACGCAGATCGCCGATCCGTTTGACAGACGGAGAGAGCTCGCCCGAGAACTCGAACACCTCTCCGTCGCCGATCGGGCCGCGCAACGTCGCGTCGCTCCTCTCCTTCTCGGAGGGCCGCTGTCAAACGGAGCGCGGAGAGAGGTTGCGATCGATGGCCGAGCGATCGCAACCTCGCGGGGTCGGCCCCGTTTGACAGACGGAGACAGCGATGGCGCCCGGTATGGACGCGGCGTAGATTCATCGCGGCCATGGCGACCAACGAGGTGCATGCGGATCTGTACGGCTGGTGGCGCATCATCGAGACGTCGCAATGGCTCAACAAGCATCTCGACGATCTCGGCCCGGCGCTGATCTCGATCACCGGCCACGCCGATCGCCTACGGAACGAACTCGGGCTCGACCGAGCCAAGGCAAAGCGGCGAGCTGAGCTGGAGAAGAAGGTCGGAGAAGCCAAGAAGAAGGAGGAAGACTCGAAGAAAGCCCTCGCTCACGCCGAGAAGGCATCCGCTCGGCGCAAGACGGCGAATGCCGGTCGGCTGGCAAGCTACGAGCGCGTATTCGATGCGTTAATGGCTGAGGAGCGCGCGCTCGAGGAGCGCTACGCGCCGATGAGCGATCGCATCAAGGCGGACCCAAGACTGGAGAAGCTGTCTTTCTTCGTTCAGCGTGTCGTCGACCTGGACGAATGGTCTGCCCCGGGCGAGAACTTGATGGACCTGCGGCGCCCCCCTTTTCAGCGCAGAGGTGCCGTCGCAGAGGCGGCGCGAGAAGCTCTTCTCGACGCCTGGCGAAAAGGCACGCCCGGCGCCGTTCGGGCGGCCATGGAGAAGTTCATCGAGGACCACGCTGCCGCTGCGGTCGACAGCCTCGCCCAGGGCGTCACGCCGCTCAACTTCGGTGAGTGGCTCTTCTCCACCGATCACATCAAGGTCAGGTACGGCATTCAATACGAAGGCGTGGAGATCGCGCACCTCTCGCCCGGAACGCGCGGAGTCGTGCTGCTGACGCTCTACCTCGCTCTCGATGAGTGGGACGAGCGGCCGCTGATCATCGACCAGCCCGAGGAGAACCTGGACCCTCGCTCCGTGTACGCCGATCTGGTTCCGTTCTTCCGTGACGCGGCACGGCGACGGCAGATCATCATGGTGACCCACAACGCGAACCTCGTCGTGAACACCGACTCTGACCAGGTGATCGTGGCCGACGCCCAAAGGAACGCGCCGAATGAGCTGCCGACGTTCCGGTACGTCGCCGGTGGCCTCGAGGACCCGGCTATTCGAGACCATGTCTGCCAACTGCTCGAAGGCGGCGAGGAAGCGTTCAGGAAGCGAGGACAGCGATACGGGGTCATGCAGCGCTACTGGCCGGCAAGGGCGAAGGAAACGGACTCGTGAGGCCCCGGATGCAGGAAGAACGCTCCGGGCCTTCTCTTGAACGCTTGCGCGAGCACGCGGGAGGCGGCGCATGACGCGCAAGAAGAAGCCACCCACCGCGTCCCTCGTCCGATCCTCAGCGGCCGAGTACCTGACCTTCGTGGCAGCCAGCGGCGGGGGCGGCGTGGAGGCCATCTACGCCGACGAGAACTGTGGCTCAGCCAGAAGATGATGGCGCAGCTCTACGACGTGGAGGTCCCGACCGTCAATTACCACCTCAAGAAGGTGTTCTCGGACAGCGAGCTCGAGGAGGAGGCAGTTATTAGAAATTTTCGAACAACTGCCTCCGACGGCAAGAGCTACGACGACACCAAGCACTACAACCTCTCGGCCATCATCGCCGTCGGCTACAAGGTCAACTCCGAGCGCGCCGTCCAGTTTCGCAAGTGGGCGACGCGCGTCGTCGAGGAGTTCACCATCAAGGGCTTCGCGATGGACGACGCGCCTCGCGGAGCAGACCGACGCGCCCAAGCCACGCAAGAAGAAGGAGCGCAAGAAGCCATGACCCCGCGTAAGCCGACCACCCGCGGCCGCACCGGCCCCAAGAAGACCACCGGCATCGAGTGGATTGGCGGCACGGTCGCGATGCCGGCCTATGTCACCGGCGAGGGAGAGCCCTACCGGCCTGAGGCGTTGTTCTGGATGGGCGCTGAAGGCGCGATCCTGGGCTCGACGGTGGCCAAGCCGGGCGAGCTTCTGCCCATGGCGAGCGAGAGCCTTCAGAGCGCCATCGAGCAGCCGATGTACGGCAGGCCGCACAGTCCGACGCGGGTGCGGGTGGCCTCGGCTGAGCTGGCCGACGCTCTCCGTACTGGGCATCCGGGGCTCGACGTGGTGTGTGCGCCGACGCCGGAGCTGGACGATATGCTGGCGCTGATGCGCGAGAAGATGGCCGAGGACGGTGCGACCGAGCAGTCCTACCTGTCGCCAGAGATTACGCCGGAGGCCATGGCCGCGTTCTTCAAGGCGGCTGCGGCCCTGTTCCGCGCCAAGCCCTGGAAGCTGGTGCCCGACGATCAGAGCCTGTTCTCGGTCACCATCGAGCAGCTCGGCGTGCGCAACGCGGCAATGTCGGTGATCGGCCAGATGGGGCAGAGCTTCGGGCTGATCCTGTTCTCGGGCCTCGACGACTTCGAGGCCTACCTCGACGCAGCCAACGTCATCGAGCTGGGCGAACAGCCCGAGATGCCGCCCCACTTCGCCTTGAACTTCGAGCGTGGCGCCGAGCTTGCGCCCGAGCTGCGCAAGGAGATCTCCGAGCACCAGTGGGAGGTCGCCGGCGCGAATGCCTATCCGTGGCTGGTGGCGGTCGATGAGGAACTGGTCGCCAGGCCGCCGACCGGCAAGGAAGTCACCATGGCCGAAGTCATCGCCCTGGCGCTCACCAACGTGATGGCGGAGAAGAAGGCGCTGAAGAAAGCCTGGGATGGCGGCGAGCCCGTTGCCCGCACGTTGTCGGTGACCACCCATGCCGGGGAGATCGAGGTCACGCTGCGCGCGCCCTACATGCGAGCGCCGGTCGAGTTCGACCCAGCCCACGACGTCCTCGCTGACCTGGCCGCGCTCTCGCGGGACGACGACGAGATCGACTACGACGCGCGCGAGGCCCTCGAAGACGAGCTGGTGAAGCGCTTCGCTGCGTCGCCGGAAGCGAAGGACCTCGACGAGATCCACGCCTGCCGCTTCGTGATGGACCTCGGCGCCAACTACTTTGGCCACACCATCGCCACCCTCGGCGCCACGGACCTGCGCGAGGTGCTCTTCGAGCTCATCCCGCGCAAGGTCAGCATCGAGGCGTCGGAGGCGCGCTGGATCGTCGAGGAGATGCGCGCCTTCTACAGCTTCGTGAAGCGGGAGTTCGGGCTCAAGCAGGCAGACTCCTGCCTGCGGGTGCTGGGCAGCAATGCAGTGAAGAAGCTCGAAGCGGCGCTGTCGGACAGCAGCAACTTCGGCATGGCCAAGTCGTTGTTTATGGCCGGCGCCGACGCAGGATTCGACATGCAGTCCAAAGACGGCATCGAGGCCTGGATGCAGTCGATCCAGGGCAAGCCGCTGCCACCCTCGATCCCGCTGCCGGGCCTCCCTCAACCAGCGTCGAAGAAGGCCCCCAAGGCCAAGAAGGACAAGCGCAAGGCCGCCCGGAAGGCGCGGAGGAGGAATCGGTAGGTCATGAGCCCCCGTCGAACACGCGGAGGGTCGGGCGGGACGACAACGCCCTCTCCCAAGCGGAACCGTCCCAAGCGGAACCGTCCGGAAGCGGAACCGTCCGATGTGCGCGGTAGCCGGAGTGGACCAGCGGAACCGTCCTCGGTGAAGCGGAACCGTCCGATGTGCGCGGTAGCCGGGAAGCGGAACCGTCCGATGTGCGCGGTAGCCGGAGTGGAGATCGAGGGTCGGCGAGGGGCCCCGGAAGCTGGTTGGTGGAACGAAGCGGAACCGTCCGATGTGCGCGGTAGCCGGAGTGGAGATCGAGGGTCGGCGAGGGGCCCCGGAAGCTGGTTGGCGGAACGGAAGGCAGCCGTGCGGTCCGGTTCGGGGAAGGTGAGCGCCCGAAGGAGGCGATCGAGCCCGGAGGTTGCCGTCGGAGATGCAGCGATGCGCCGCTCGGCGTGGATCCGGGCGACGATCGCCTCGAGGGCGTCTGTGTTCAGGCGGGTGGGTCGGAGCCGTGGGTGCCGCCGGGCGGCGGGGGTCTTCCGCGGCGACGGTCGCGCAGGGTGATGAGTCGGCGGGCGGGCTGGGCGGCTTGCGTGTCGAAGCGGTGACGGACGACGACGAGAGCGCGCTCGTCAGGGACGATGTCGTGTTCAGTCTGGGCCGAGGCGTCGATGCTGGACAGCCTTCCGGTGCGCGGCTCCGGTCGGTCGAGCTCGGCGTCTTCGACGATGTCGGCCGCCTCGTCTCGCAGGGCCGCACGCACCTCGTCGACGAGGGGCGCCGCGTCAGCGCTCGCCCCGCGCCCTTCGCGCGCGAGCTCGTCCCGCACCTGCTGGAGCAGCGGCCCCGGCAGCGCGACGAGCGCCCCCGGCGGCGGCGCCGGCTCGACCGGTGCGCCGTGGTACTGCCTCATCGAATAGGACCCAAAGGGGAAGACCGCATCGAAGTCGCCGTCCCGTCGCGCGACCCGCGCCCGCGCATGCTCCTGCCGGAACGCCCGCACCTCCGTCGCCGCCGCGATGCGCTGCTGTCGCGGCACGATCCCGCGCGCCCCGAGCTTGAAGCTCGGCACCCGCCCCCCACCGCTCTCCCGCATCGTGCGCGGCTCGCTCCACGGATGCAGCCCTCGGACCGCCGAGGCCCCCATCACCGGCCGCGTGCGCGCCGCACCGATCGCGCGCAGCCCGTCCTCGCCGAGCCGCCGCATGTGATGGACGAGCCGCTCCATGTTCCCGCCGAACACGCGATACAGAAGCGGCGGCGGCGTCAGCTCGAGCCGCAGCCGCTCGGGCCGGCCCGAATCGAAGTACACCGGCGGCCGCTCGACCTCGATGAAGCCGGTCCTCCACAGCCCGAAGTCGAGCGTGGGCCCCGGCATGTCCTCGGGCCGCTCGACGAGCCCGGCCGCGGGCGGGTTCAGGTACTCGTAAACGAGATGGCTCGCCTGCGCGGCCGCATCGAGCAACCGCATCATGTGCACGGGCCGGTCGTCGAACACCTCGCGCGGCGCGTCGTACCTCTCACCGCACAAGAGCACGTGCACCGCACAGCTCATGTCGCGATGCAGCCGCCGACAGAACTCCGGCAAGTTGTCGTGCGCGGGCGTGACGCTCGTGTGGTGGTGGCTGACGACGAGCACCGAGTGATGCACGGCCACCCCGGTGTGCCGCTGCGCGTCGGCGAGCGCGTACAGCCAGCACTGCGAGACGAGCGGGTGCCACCCCCCGAGGAAACCCTTCCTGAGCGTCGTCCGCCGCGTGAGCGCGGTCGTCGCCCCGGACACCACGATGCGAGGTGCGGTCACACCCGGAAGCCATCTTCACGCCCCATGCCGCACACGTGGTCACGTCATTCCGCATATTTGCGCGTCGAAATTGGCGGACCCCGCCGCCACCCGCCGGCGGCCGCCGCCCCCTGGCGGGACGGCTCGTACAACCGGCCGGTCCAACGGCGGTGTCCCCCGCGGATGGGGCGAAGTGGAAGAAGGGCTGCGGGCCGCGCGTGGCCTCAATCTGCACGAGCCGTGGCAGGTTTGCGCTACGGTAGGCACGCTTGCAATCGGGGCGATGTGGGCTCAGAGCCAGGCGTAGGCCTGGCGGAGGGCTTCGTGGCCGTCGTGCTCGAGGGGCTCGCCGTGCGCGAGCACGACGCCGTCGATGTCCCACGCCAGCACGCGGTCGACCTGTCGACGGCACAGTGCGCGGTCGCGGATCATGAAGCGCTCGAGGTGCGATACCCCGGGTGCTCGGTTGCCCATGAGCGTGGCGACGATGCGCGTGCTCGCGCGCGGATGCGTCGACAGGTGCAAGAGGGCGTCGGCGCAGATCAGGGTGCGGCTCTTCCGGTGGAAGAAGACGACCTCGTTTTCGCGACGCGCCGAGAGGTAGACCTGGTCGAGGTCTTCCGCCCACAGGGGGTGGGGTGGATCGCCGAGGATGCAGCCGAAGGGGAGGTCGGTGCGTTTCCACTCGAGGCCGGGGCATGCCGCGAAGAGCGCGCTCGGATAGGCCGCCATCCATGCGGCCACGTGGAGGTGGTGGAAGAGGCTCGGCGCGACCACCGCGCGCACGGGGCCGAGGGCGTCGAGCGCGGCGCGCGTTTCGGGGTCGAGGGCGACGGGTGAATGGACGAAGAGCCCGCCTTTGGACAGGCGCACCACGGTCATGCGGGTTCCGGTCTCGACGCCCCAGAAGCGCGCCGGTCGCCCCTCGATCCACACCTCCGGTCGGAAGGACTCGAGCATCGACGGCCATGGTAGCGAAGTCGCCGCCGGGCGTCCCCTCGTCGGAGCCCCCATGCACCTGCGCAACGTCGGAGAAGAAGTTCGATCCTCGACGTCGTCGACGTGCTCGGACGGTCACTCCTTCGCCGTCGCCGCGCCGGTGTGGGGTGTGGGAGCCGCCACAAGACCGTGATAATCTGTGGGTGTGCTTGGGGGGCCTCTCGAATGTTGGCTGGCACGCCGAACGCTCGCGGTGGTCGGCCTCGCGGTGCTCGCGGGGGGCGTGCGCCGGCGGGAGTTCCCACGGTGACCCGGTGTTCCGCCTCGACGCCTCGGTGGACGCGCCGGTGCGCAGATCGTTGCCGGACGCGGGCCCGCCGCCGAACGAGGGGGGCTCGATGTCACCGCCTTGCCTGCCCGACCCCGGCGAGCCGAACGACACCGTCCTCGGGCATCGGCCCTACGCGCTCAGCGTGATGCCAGCGTGGCCCCCCCTCCCGCCGCCCTACGACTTTCCCGCTGCCCCCGCTCGTCCCCGACCTGCGCGAAGATCTCCGCCGCCCGCCGCGTCCGCACCGTCGCCTCGGCGTAGTCGAGCGCCGCGTAGCGCTCCTGCGCTTCCATGTACAGGACCAGCCCCCGTCGCGCGTCCACCTCCGGCGCGCCGTCCGCCTCGAGCCACGCGCGCGCATCGGCGACGTGCTCCGCCGCCCGAACGACCAATCCCTGGCGGATGGTCGCGCGGAAGGCCTCGAGCTTCGGCTCCCAGGCGCGACCCGACTCGCCCGCCCCGCGCAGCAGGTCGGCGGCGTGCGCGATCGCGTCCGGGTACTCGCCGCCGTACGCACATCGCCGGGTGGCGTCGACCGCGGTTTGCGAGTCACGGGCCGAGAACGGGGACGTCGGCGCCTTGGCGCGTCGCCGTGGCGTCGAGCAGGAAGCACTTCGATCGGAAGACGGTCTCGAAGCCGAGGCGCTCGAGGATCGGTGCCGACGTCGCTTCGCGTGCGTGCGTCACCGCGACCGCGATGTCCTCTCGAGCCAGGAAGGCGAGCCGCGCAGCCACGAGCGCTCGGTAGATCCCGCGACCTCGAAAGGGCGCCATGACCTGGGCGCCCACGAGGTAGGCGTGATCGCCCTTGGTGAACAGCCCGGTCGTGCCGACGATGTGGTCGCCGATCGTCGCGGCGAAGAAGTGGGCCGTCCGGGGCCGCGAGCGGAGCGCGGTCCGGTGCACGTCGAGCTCGGCTGCGAACTGGTCGGGGCCGATCGACCACCCGCGCATCGACGCCGCCACGTAGTCGTCGAGGCTCTGCTCGGTGACTTCCGCGACGGCGACGGCCTCGGGCGAACGAATGACGTGCGCGGTGTCGACCGCCATGCCGCGCACGTCCCAGCTCGAGAATCCGCGCCTCTGCAATCGCTCGCCGAAGTCTTCCGGCTTCGTCCAAGGACCCACGCACCACTTCACGGGGTGACCGATCTCCCGGTGGGTTGCGACGACCTCATCGATGGCGCGCTCCGCCTCGTCGGGCTCGACCCGGGAGAGGACCACCTCGTTGAGGAGCGTGCCGGGCGCCGAGGGCGTGACGATCTGATACCAGCCCGGCCGCTCGACGATCCGTGAGTCCGGACGGCGCAGGGGCACGTGCAGGGGCGCTTCGATCGCCGCGTCGCGTTTCCGTTCCGTCGTCCAGGCCATGGGGCTCTGCCTCCCGCCGGCGGCGACCCTACCCGAGTCTGTGCCCGTTGCCGACCGGCTCGACGCCGCCGAGGCGCGGGGTGCCCGGGTCGCGGTTGTGGCCCTCGCGCGCTACGAGCGCCCCGGTCCACCACTCGTCGATGTCGTCGAGCTCCGGGTACGGGCCTCCGGCACGGACCGGCATTGCCGCTAGCGCATGGGCAGACGCCGCGCCGGCGCACGCGGTAGACACACCGCCGCCACCACGCTCGTGAGGATGATGACGACCAGGAGCGCGGGGTAGTAGGGGAGGGCGGCCCAGCGGGCGACGGCTGCGGTGATCAGGGCCAAGGTGAACGCCGTGATGGCGCTTACGTTGGCGAGGTTGTTGAACCGCGCGAGGAAGCCCGTGCTGCCCCGGGCCTCCGCGCTCGAGACCCAGTCCCGTACACCAATCATGAAGGCGCCGTAGCTCGCACCGATGAGGACCGCGAACGCGAGGACGGCCCAGAAGGACACCCGCTCGAGGGTCATGGACAGGGCGGCTGCGACGATCACCACACCGGGTGTGAGCCAAAGGCTTCGAACGGGCCGGTCCACGGTGAGGACGCCGAGACGCGCCGCAGCCAGCGGTTGAAGGGCGATCAGCACTGCACTGCTGGCGAAGACGAGGGCGGTCGTGATGCCTCCGCGTAGGACCGGTCGGTCCATGTGGAGCATGTCCCGGAGCAGGTAGACGAGGTTGGCCGCCACGAGATAGAGAGCAACCCACATGAGGAAGGCGTAGCGGAGGATCCGCCGTTCCGCGGGGCTGCCACGGCGGCCGGCGCTTCGAGCGCTGACGGCGGGGACCTGGGCCCGGCTCATGGGCACGGCCGCCACCGCCGCGACGAGCACGAGCACGCCGATGCCGAGCGTCGCACCCCCCGCTTCGTGGTAGAGGGCGAAGACCACGGGCCCGAGGAGCATCCCCACGAGTCGCGCCACCATCGTGAACCGGTCGTTGCGTTGCCGCGCCGACGGTCCGGCCATCCGATGGGCGGCGACGTCGAGCCACTGGGTCATCAGGTTGCTCCCGAAGCACACCATGGCGTTCAGCGCGCCGTACGGAAGCACCGGCGTCACGACGAACATGGCCGCCAGCGCGGCGCCGGTGACCCCCAGGAGGGCGACCGAGAGCACGAGGCGATGGCTTCTTCGGTGCACGCGGGGGACGCCGACGCGAGCGGTCCACACGCCCGCCATGCCCGCCACGGTCCCGGTGAGCAGCAGCACGCTGAGCAACCAGTCCTTGTCCGCCGGGTGCCGCTCCAGCAGCTGGACCTGCGGCAGGATGTTGTCCACCGCCGACACCACGAAGGACAGGATGCCCAGGGGCAGCGCTCGGCCGAGGAGCCGGCGGGTGTCGGAGCCCATCTCCGCGGCGACGGCGAGATCGGTCGTCACAGGATCACCCGTAAGCCGCCGGCCACGACCCGCACGTCGCAGGGCAAATGGTGTCGCAGCTCACCGTCGACGTTGATGGCGGAGTCGGGCGCGTCCACACGCTCGATGCGCAGGCTCTTCACGCGATGGTGCTCGAGCCGGGTGCTGCGCTCGAGGGCCTCTCGGGTGCGCGTGGCCTGCCAGCTCGCCAGGAGCCGCCACCGCGGCATGGTCCGGCCCAGCACCAGATCCCAGACGCCGTCGTCCGCCCGCGCTTCGGGTGCGAGCACCAGCCCCTTGCCGGCGTCGCGTGTTGATGAGGTACAGGCCGCAGAGATCGTCCTCGAGTACCTGCCCGTCGAAGGTCAGGCGCAGGCGGTGGCGCAGGGGCGCGGCGCACACGGCGGCGAAGCCCGCCAGGCTGTAGCGCACGCTCCCCAGGGGAAAGGTGTAGGGACGGATGGCCTCGCCGATGCGCGTGGCGGTCACCATGAAGCCGGCCATCACCACGTTCATGGCGAAGCATCGACCGTTCGCGGTGGTCACCTCCGCCACATCGACGCGGCGCTCTTCGCGGGCGGCGATGGCCGCCACGGTCTCTTCCATGGTGCGCGGGCCGTACTGCAGCCGCAGCACGTTGGCGGTCCCGCCTCCCAGCACGCCGACGGGCAGCCGCATCCGGCCGTCGTCATCGAGGAGGCCGTTGCACACCTCGTGCAACGTGCCGTCCCCGCCGTAGATGAGCACTCCATCGTAGCCGGACTCGAGGGCGTGCCGGGCGAGGTGAAGGCCTCGAGGAAGCGTGCGACGGTGCGGGGACGCACGGGCTCCGCCGCGCTCATCGCCACCCGCAAGGATCGGAGGTCCCACGTCGCGCGTTGCTCGGGCGTGGTCTTTCTCACCGCCAGCTCGTAGGCGAAGTTGGGCGCCGCGGTGTGGGTCGCCTGCCGGCTGCTCATCAGATCGAACCACAGGGCAGGATCTTTGATGAATGCCAGAGGCGAGAACATGGTCAGCTCGCCGTTGCCACACAGGGCGCTGCAGATGCTGCTGATCAAACCGAAGTCATGGTACTGGGGCAGCCACACCACCGCGCGCGCGCTCGGTCCCAGGCCCAGGGCGTCGCGGTTGAAGGCGAGCTGGTGGGCGATGTTGCCGTGGGTGATCATCACCCCCCTGGGCGCCGACGTGGAGCCCGAGGTGTACTGCAGCAACGCGACCTCGTCGGGGCTAGGGGCGGGTCCGGCTGCGCCCGCAAAGGCTCCGGTCTCGATCGTGTCGGTGGTGTGCCAGATCAGGGAGCGCGGCCAGCGGGCCCGTGCACCCTTGATGAAGCTGCGCACCGAGCCGACCTTGCGCCCGAGCGCATAGGCGCGGTTGGTCAGCACGACGCGGGCGCCGCAGTTGTCCGCCATGTGCGTGAACCCGGTCAGGTCCTTGGCCAGGGTGAGCGGGTTCGGGGGGTAGACGGGCACGGGGATCACCCCGGCGTTCAGGCACCCCACGAAGGCTTCCACGAAGTCGATGGACGGCGGGTACACCAGGAGGACCCGATCGCCGTGCCGTAGGCCGCACCGCTCCGACAGGTACCCGCTCAGGGTCTCGGCCCGGGCGAGGAGGTCGCCCCGGGTGAGCGTCTTCTGCGACTGGCCGTCGTCCGAGACGAAGGCGTAGAGGCGGGCGTCGGGATCCCGCTCGACCTGGTGTCGAAACGCGTCGAGGACGCTGGTGAAGGGGGACTCCATGGGGGCGTACAACAGGTGCTCCCAGAGCGGGGAAGGTCCCGGGCTCTGCGCTCGAGTGGAGGTCGCGCATGATCACGCGAGCTCCCCTGCGGACGTCAACAGTAGCCGCGGAAAGATCGCGCGATCATGCAGCGTGCCCGTGGCGGAGCGGGTGCAAGCCGCCCCTCAGGCTCAGGCCGCGACCGTCTGCTCGCCCCCGGCCCGGCATCGAAACGACAACCACCACAGCACCACGTCGGAGTTGTCGATGTCGTCCGGGTCGAACTGGTCCATCCAGTCCTCGGTGACGAACCCAGCGCCCGATGCAGCCAGAAGGGATCGATGACGAGGTGCCATCCCGCGATGAGCACGCGGCGGAACGTCCAGCGGAACTTGTGACGACCGAAGTGGGTCGCTTCGAGCTTGGACGTCATGTAGTAGTCGAGGGTGCAGTCCTTGCGTTCCTCGAGGACGAATCCCGCTCGCGCGTTGCGCACCAGGCAGTCGAGCTCGGCGTCCGGGTAACAACCGCTGTGGAACTTGTCGAGGATGTAGACGTACCAGGCCTTGCGCAGGGACGCGAGCGACGGGCGCAGGCGAGAGAAGTTCTTGCGCATGTGCAGGCAGGAGATGAACACCCGGCCGTCGTCGCCGCGCAGGAGGCGGCGGGCCAGGGCGAACTAGATGGCGTCCCGCTCGCGCAGGTTCGTGCGGTGCTTCATGGGCACGTAGTGCTCCACCGTGTCCCAGAAGGTCACCCGATTGAACGTGCCGTAGAGCTCGCGGCAAAGATCCGGATTGCTCTCGATGGCCTTCCAATCGGTGTGCAGCACACGCAAGCCTCGCTTCCGGCACATCGCCACCTGCGCTCCGGTAATGTTCACCCCCATCACCTCGACGCCCCGGTCGCGCAGGTAGCTCAGCCAGTCACCGCAGCCGCAGCCGATGTCGATGAGGCGCATCCCCGGAGCGAGCTGCAGTTCCTCGTAGGCGTAGTCGAACTTGTCGCGCTGGGCTTCTTGGCGGGTCTTCTCGTAGTTGCCGTCGTAGAAGTTGAAGCCGTAGTCGAGGCCCACGGAGTGGGGGGTGTCGTTGAAGGCCAGGCTGACGGCGTAGCCCCTGGCGATGGTCACCGACGGGTCGAAGACCTCCACGGCGAACCGGTAGTAGAGGACGTCGCTCAGGATTTGTAGGACGGGATACAGGACGAGGCCCGCCCAGCCCACGAGCCACACCGCCCCGGCGGTGGCCCCGAGGAAGAGCACGTGCACCGTGGCGTTGCGGTCCCACGGGAGCCAGCGCTCCGGCGACTCGGAGGAGACGGCCGGGGGCGAGGAGGGCTCGCTGAGGCTGCTGGTTGCCATGCTTCGTCCGGGAGGCTGCGGCGGAAAGCTACCACAGGGACGTAGAGGCGCCGAGGTCCCTCCCGGTTGCGGGACGGGGATGGTGTTTGGTGTCCTTGTACCATTATACTCGTGGAGTGCGTGTCCGGTTGGTAGCGGCTCTGTTGTGTCTGGCGACGTTGGGCTGCGGTCGGCTGGGGTTCGAGCTGCGCGTCGGGGACGGGGGCGGCCAGGGCGACGGGGGCGAGGTGCTCTTGCCGTTCTGCGCGAGGCCCATGTGCGACGGCGGTGCGCTGGGCGATGGGGGCGGATTGGTGGTGGACGCCGGCGCGAGCGATGGCGGTGCCACGGCCGATGCGGCTCGACCGACCGACGCCGGCGTGGTCGACGCGGGCGGACCGATGGACGCCGGCGCGACGGCCGATGCCGGCGTGGTCGACGCGGGCGGACCGATGGACGCCGGCGCGACGGCCGATGCCGGCGGGATGACCGACGCCGGAACCGACGCGGGCCCCCTGATCTGCGACGGCTCGTGCGCTTGGGCATGCCGGTCCGGCGTCTGTGACGACGCCGTCCAGGTGGCAACGGGAGGCGACCTCTTCGGATGTGCCCGGCTCGCCTCCGGCCGCGTCGCGTGCTGGGGCGCCAACGACAACGGCGAGCTGGGCGACGGCGACTTCGCTCCCACATCGACGACCGTCTACGTGCAGGGGCTGACCGACGCGATCTGGCTGGCCGCGGGATATGCCCATGCCTGCGCCGTACGTGCGACGGGGGCGGTGGTCTGCTGGGGGCAGAACGACATGGGCGATCTTGGCGACGGCACCTTCACCGACAGCCCAGTGCCCGTGAGCGTGACGGGCCTCGTCGGGGCGGCGGCGAAGGTCGTGACGGCGGACGACCATTCGTGTGCGCTCACGGCCACGGGCGAGGTGTGGTGCTGGGGCACGAACTGGTGGGGCCAGCTCGGCATCTCGAGCACGAACACCGACTCCTTCTCCATGGCTCAGCACGTGACGGCCCTGTCGATGGTCACCTCGATCGGCGTCGGGTACTGGCACACCTGCGCGCTCACCGGCGCCACCGGCACCATCTCGTGTTGGGGGCACAACGGCGCGGGTCAGGTCGGCGACGGGACGATGATGGACGCGCGCGGCCCCCTCGTCGTGTCGGGAGCGGGCGAGGTGACCCAGACGGAAGGTGGCTACAATTACAATTGTGTGCGGCTCTCCTCGGGCGCCGTGAAGTGCTGGGGCGGCAACGACCAGTACCAGTGCGGCGACGGGAGCAGCACGGCCAACAAGCTCGCCCCCTACACCGTTCCCGGCGTCACGCTCACGTCCATCCGGACGGGCGGCTGGCACGTGTGCGGCCAGGTCGCTTCGGGCGCGCTCCAGTGCTGGGGCTACAACAGCGAAGGCGAGCTCGGTCGCGGGAGCATGTTCCAGCGCACGGGATCGGCCGCGCCGGTCTCGGGCTTGGGCGCGGTCCTCGATTACTCCCTCGGCAGGCACTTCACGTGCGCGATCGAGGCCTCCTCCCACGTCCCCGAGTGCTGGGGCGACAACTCGAGCGGCCAGCTCGGCGACGGCACCACGGCCAACCGCGCTCTGCCGGCGCCCGTCCTGCCACCTCCGTGAGATTCGAGGCGAGGCGCGGGCGGACCAGGGCGACAGGCGTCGCGTGGCCGAGCGAGGTGAGGCCCGCGCCTCGGTGACCAGCCCCAGCACGTCTCGTGCTAGGCTCGCGGGCGCGCGGGCCGTGAACGCCTCTCGCCCCGTCGCTCAGCCGTTCAAAGGAGAGGAACGACATGAGGCTCGTGCTCTTGGCAACCGCTCTGCTCGGCTGCGCCAGTCTGGCCGTCGGCATCTCGGGGTGCGGTGGCTCGAAGGGAGGCGGTCCGGCCTCCAACTGGCCGCCGCCGATTCACGACGCGTGCACCGCGCCCGATGTGACCGCCGGTGTGAGCTTGCCCACGACCCGCGCGGTGACGAGCGTCGCCCTGGCATGGAGCGGCGGCGAGGCCGCGGTGATCTACGTCGAAGAGGCCATGGCGTCGCTGCCGATACTCCAGCGCCTCGACCACCACGGCAACCCGCTCGGCGACGCCATCCACCTGTCCGCGGATGACGGCGTGCCGTTCATGGCGCGCACCTCGGTCCTCAGCGACGGCGACGGCTTCCTGACCTGCTGGGAGCACTACGACGGATTCAACTCCACCGTGAATTGCGCATCGGTGCTGGTCGGCGGGTCGATGGCGACGTCCGGCTTCGCTCCTGTCGGGTCGATGGGCGACGAGCTCTACCACCCGGTCCTGGCGTACGACGGTGCGTCGCGCGTGGTCGAGGCGCAGCAGGGCGGGACCGGCGTGCTCCACCTCCTCGATCCGATGGCGGCCGATGCCTCCATGACGCCCACGCAGATCGACCGCTACGGGATGATCGCGGCCCGCTCGCCTGGCTTCGTCGTCGCGACAGGCGGGCCCCCGAGCCTCCGCTGGTCCGAGATCCCCACGGACGGCAGCTCCCAGGGGACTTCCCAGACCAACCCGGCGAACCTCCAGCTCCTCGACATCGCCGCCACGCCGCACACCGCGGTGGTGCTCGCGCGCGGGGTCGGCAGTAGCGGCGCGGTGCAGGTCCTCACGCTCGGCCCGAGCACGAGCCCCGTGGCCCTCGACGATACGAGCGGGTACGACAGCAGCGTCGGCGCCATCACCCGCGGTGCGAGCTCGTTCGCGGCGGCCTGGGTGACGGACAGCGCGGTCCGGTACCGCGCCCTCGGCGGCGACGGCACGCCCAAGGGCTCACCGGTCGACCTCTCGGGCCTGAGCGGCGACCTGTCGGACCTGATGGGCGCCACGGCGAGGCCCGCCATGGCCCTCGTCGCCGTCGACGACGGTTTCCTGCTCGCCACGGTGAACGCGAGCGGGCTGGTCATCACCCACCTCGGTTGCCCCTGACAACACGATGACTGAACGAGACGACCCCAAGTCGCTGTCGAAGGAGCGTTTCGGTCGCTTCGCGGACGGCTATGTGGCGAGCGCCGCCCATGCCAAGGGCGCGGACCTAGCGCGCCTGCTCGCCATCGCTCGACCGCGGCGGGACTGGACCGTCCTGGACGTCGCCACCGGCGGCGGGCACACGGCGCTTCTCTTCGCGCCCCATGTCGCCAGGGTGGTGGCCAGCGATCTGACGCCCGACATGTTGAAGGCGGCCGGGCGGTTCTTCGCCGAGCGGGGCGCGACCCACGTCGAGGTGCGGCAAGCCGACGCCGAGGACCTGCCCTTCGACGACGCGTCCTTCGACCTGGTCACCTGCCGCATCGCGCCGCACCACTTCCCGCACTGCGAGCGGTTCGTGCGAGAAGCCGCGCGCGTGCTCCGGGCCGGCGGGCTGCTCCTCGTGCAGGACCAGCTCGTGCCCGACGAGGAGGCGGCCGCCCGCGCGGTCGACGCCTTCGAGCGCATGCGTGACCCGAGCCACCACCGTGCCTACGCGCGCAGCGAGTGGCTCGCCATGTTCGAGGCTGCGGGGCTCCGGGTGGAGCACACCGAGCAGCTGACCAAGCGGCACGAGCTCATCCCCTGGGCCCGCCGCCAGGGCAACGACGACGCGGCGATCGCCCAGCTCGCCCGGGCCATGGACGCGGCGCTCGACGAGGCCCGGGCGTGGATGGACCCGCGCGATTGGGGAACGCCCACCGCCTCGTTCGTCAATCACCACCTGATCGTGGCGGGTCGCAAGCCGGCGTGAGCGGCTCGCCCGGGGCGCGCTGGGCGGTCGGTGCCGCGACCCCATCTCCCGTGGCTTCCGGGACGCCTCGTGGGCGGGCATTGCACGTCCATGCCGCGGACTTATTTGGATAAGGGCCGAGCAGCGCTTGCCTCCACGCCTCTGTGGCGAGCTTCGCGCGGAGCGGCGACGGAAGACCATGACGAGGACGGGACAGGGTGGAGAGCTCGTTTCGCTGCAGGTGGAGATCCCCAGCGAAGGGGGAACGCTCAACGGCGACCTGGTGGTCCCCGAGCATGCGATGGGGATCGTGCTCTTTGCCCACGGCAGCGGGAGCAGCCGCCTGAGCCCGCGCAATCGATACGTGGCCACCATGCTGCAAGAGGGCGGCCTGGGCACGTTGCTCATGGATCTCCTGTCGGAAGAGGAGGAGGCGCGCGAGCGGGCCGGAGCCCGCTTGCGCTTCGACGTCGAGATCCTGGCGCGCCGGCTCTCGAGCGCCGCCCACTGGGTCGAGAAGGCGCGGCAGACGCGGGGCAAACCCATCGGCTACTTCGGGGCGAGCACGGGTGCGGCGGCGGCGCTCATCGCGGCGGCGACCCGCCCAGAGGGCGTGGCTGCAGTCGTGTCGCGCGGCGGCCGACCCGATCTCGCGAGCCCGACGGTGCTGAGCCGGGTGAAGGCGCCGACCCTCCTCATCGTGGGCAGTCGGGACGTCGACGTGCTCGCCCTGAACCGGGAGGCCTACGCGCGGTTGCGTTGCGAGCGCGACCTCGAGATCGTCGAGGGGGCCACGCACCTCTTCGAGGAACCGGGCACACTGGAAAAGGTAGCCTGGCTCGCACGGGATTGGTTTGTACGCTACCTCATGGCGGAGCCGCGGGGGAGGCGTCCCCATGCGCCGCGGCCGGCCACCTAGAGAGGCACGGAGGCACGCCATGGAGCCACGCGAGGAGACCGTGGGTTTCTTCGACCGGAACGCCGGCGGACCCGTCATGTTCGACGACCGGCGACAGGCGGGCGCCGAGCTCGGCGACGCGCTCCGTGCCTACCGAGGCCGTGGCGCGCTCGTGCTCGGGATCCCGCGTGGAGGCGTGCCGGTCGCGCGCGAGGTGGCGGAGCGTCTGGACGCCGACCTGGACGTGATCGTCGCACGCAAGATCGGTGCGCCCGGTCAGGAGGAGCTGGCGCTCGGCGCCGTCACGGCGGACGGAACGCGCTTCATCAACGAGGAGATCGCCGCCCTGATCGGCGCGTCGGACGCCTATCTGGAACGCGTCACGGCCGACAAGCGCGACGAGGCGATGGCGCGCGAACGCCGGTACCGGGCGGGTCTGCCGCCCCTCGACCCGAGCGGTCGCATCGTCATCCTCGTCGACGACGGCCTGGCGACGGGCGCCACCATGCGTGCCGCCATCCGCGCCCTGCGTCGCAGCCGGCCTAGCAAGCTGATCGTCGCCGTGCCGGTCGGTGCACGGGAGACGTGCGAGGTCGTCGCCAAGGAGGTCGACGAGCTCGTCTGCGTGAGCCGGCCGGAGCCCCTCTTCGCCATCGGGTTGCACTACCGTGTGTTCACCCAGACGAGGGACGAGGAAGTGGAGGCCATCCTGCGCGAGCAACGCGAGCGGCGCGCACACGCGCACCCGACGTCGCCGACTGCGTCGTAGGCGACGGCGCCGCGCGCGGTCGTCAGGGACGGACGCGTTCGTCGGGGGCGGGTGGAACCCGCGTCGGGATTCCGTCACAGTGCGGTGAGCGCGGATGGGTGCATTGCGCTCGTGAACGAGGGGACGCCCATGGATGCGCAACGTTTGCCGGTCGCCTACATCCCGCACGGCGGTGGGCCCTGGCCCTTCGTCGATCTCCCGATGCTCGCGGGCGAAGAGATCCGCGCCCTGTCTTCGTTCCTCGCCACGTGGCCGGCGAGCGTCGGCGTCGCGCCCAAAGCGCTGCTCGTGATCTCGGCGCACTGGGAAGAGGCCGTGCCGACGGTGATGTCGGGGCCCCATCCGCCGATGCTCTACGACTACTACGGCTTTCCGCCCGAGGCCTACCAGATCACCTGGCCAGCGCCCGGAAGCCCGGCGCTCGCCGAACGGGTCCGCGAGGTACTGGGCGCTGCAGGGCTCGAGACGGCGGCCGACGCCGAGCGTGGCTTCGACCACGGCACCTTCGTTCCCCTCAAGGTGATGTACCCGGAGGCGGACGTACCGGCAATCCAGCTCTCGCTCCTCGGGAGCCTCGACGCGGGAGCGCACATCGCCCTCGGCCGCGCCCTCGCTCCCCTGCGCGACGAGGGCGTGCTCATCGTCGGCAGCGGCATGAGCTACCACGACCTCCGGGGGTTCATGGGCGGCACGGGGCGTGCGGTGTCCGAGACATTCGACGCCTGGCTGCAGGAGGCGGCGACTGCCGAGCCGGCGGTGAGGCTCGAGCGGCTCGGCGACTGGACCGCGGCGCCCGACGCGCGTCGCGCCCACCCGCGCGAGGAGCACTTGCTTCCGCTCATGGTGGTCGCCGGCGCGGCCGGGAACGACGCGGGCCGAGTCGTCTTCAGCGGGTTCTTCGGTGGCGCGCGGATCTCGGCGTTCCAGTACGGCTGAGGCGTGACGTCCGACGCCGATGGGCACTGGACGACGAGGTGCGGGTCCTGGATGTACGGGTCGTTCGCACGCTCGGGCGGCATGTAGGCCGCGTGCATGCCGTCGTCAGACGAGCCCCTCGTCGCGGGAGAGGGCTTCGATGCGGCGGAGCAACTCGTCGCGGACGGTGCGGAAGCGGTCGAGGTTCTGCTCGTGGCTCAGGGGCGGGTCGCTCGCGGCCGGGTCCGACAGGGGCCAGTGCAGGCGCTTCGCCTTGCCGAGGAAGGCCGGGCAGACCTCCTCGGCGCAGAGCGTGACCACCGTGTCGATGGTGGCCGGGTCGATGACGTCCACCGACTTGGCCGTCTGGCCGGAGAGGTCGATGCCCACCTCGTCCATGACCTCGACCGCGTAGGGGTTGAGGCGCGAGGGACGGCTGCCGGCGCTCTGCACGCGCGCGCGGGCGCCCAGCAGGCTGCGCGCGATGCCCTCGGCCATCTGGCTCCGGGCCGAGTTCTGGACGCACAGAAAGAGGATGCCCTTCGTCATGGCTCACTCCGCGGGTGCTGCACCGTCGTCGGGCGCGGGCGTCGATGCGAGCCGGCTCTCCGGGAAGTAGCGCCGCCCGATCCACAGCGAGACGTTCACGAGACCGATGAGCACCGGCACCTCCACCAGGGGGCCGATCACGGCGGCGAAGGCGGCGCCGCTGCCGATGCCGAAGGTTGCGACGGCCACCGCGATGGCGAGCTCGAAGTTGTTCGACGCCGCCGTGAACGAGAGGGTCGCCGACTGGGCGTAGGTCGCGCCGACCTTCTTGCTCAGGAGGAACGACACGAAGAACATCACGACGAAGTAGATCAGCAGCGGCGCCGCGATGCGGAGCACGTCGAGGGGTAGCGGCGACGATGGTCTCGCCCTTGAGCGAGAACATCACGACGATCGTGAAGAGCAGCGCGACGAGGGTGACGCGGCCGATGCGCGGGACGAAGGCATGCTCGTACCAGGCGGCGCCCTTGAGCCGCAGGAGGACGCGGCGCGTCAGGAAGCCGGCCGCGAACGGGATGCCGAGGTAGATGGCGACGCTCACGGCGATCTGGCCGATCGTGATGTCGACGACGGCGCCATGCAGGCCGAGCCACCCCGGCAGGAGGGTCGCGAAGAAGTAGGCGTAGACCGAGAAGAACAGCACCTGGAAGATCGAGTTGAAGGCGACCAGACCGGCGCAGTACTCGCTGTCGCCCTTCGCCAGATCGTTCCACACGATCACCATGGCGATGCAGCGCGCGAGCCCGATCAGGATGAGGCCGACCATGTACTCGGGCCGGTCGCGCAGGAAGAGCACCGCGAGGCCGAACATGAGCACCGGTCCGATGACCCAGTTCTGCACGAGCGACAGGAGCAGCACGCGCTTGTCTCGGAAGACGCGCCCGAGCTCCTCGTAGCGGACCTTGGCGAGGGGCGGGTACATCATCAGGATGAGCCCGACGGCGATGGGGATGCTGGTGGTCCCGACGCTCAACCGCTCGAGGGCGGTGACGACGCCCGGCGACGCGAAGCCGAGGGCGACGCCCACGGCCATGGCCGCGAAGATCCACAGCGTCAGGTAGCGGTCCAGGAACGAGAGGCGTCCCGTGACGCCCTGGGAAGAAGCTTTATCCATCGTGTTACACCGATGATCAGAGGGCGCCCACCAGGGCCTTGAGCCGACGCAGGGCCCGGGGGCTGAGGCAGTAGCAGACCCGCGGCCCGTCCACCTCCCCGTGGATGAGGCCCGCGTCCTTCATCACCTTGAGGTGCTGGGAAACGGTCGACTGGGCCAGGTGCAGCTCGTCGACGATGCTCCCCGCAAATGCAGGTGTTCTTGCGGGCGAGCACCCGCACGATGCGGATGCGCGCCGGGTGGCCGAGGGCCTTGGCGAGGGCCGAGAGCTCGGCGTCCGCGGCGGGCCCCTCCACCGGCCGCAGGTCGGGCGCCTGCTCGTCGGGCGGCAGGCAGGCTTTCGGGGTCGGCGCACGCATCGTTCATCGGCGATATACGGGCATGGCCTCGCCGGCGCAAGGGGCGGTCTCATCTCCGGCGGGCCGTCTCCCGGTGCGGGCGACCGCCCGCCACCTCGCTCAGCGCCCGCACGAGGGCGAGCATCTCGGCCGACGACCGAGGCAGGAGCGACGAGGTCGAGGTGGGCACTGCGCGGATTCTTGCGAGGGTCGGCGCGGTGCCCGTCGGTGCCGAGCGGCCCGAGGCTCACGGGGAGGCGAGGCCGCGGTCGAGCAGGTCGACGAGGCGACGCCAGCTCTCGTCAATCTCGAGGGGCATGCCGAAGCCGCCCGTCCGCTCGAGCTCGATGAACCCGAAGGTCGCGGCGCGCACGGCACGGGTCGCGTGGAGGGCGTCGTCCCCGTCGAGGCCGTAGCTCCGAATGACCGCGAGCACCACGTCGAGCAAAGCGCCGGCGGCTGCCTGCACCTCGGCTCCGTCGTCGTCCGAGACGCGGGTCGAGAGCTCGAACAGGCCCGGGTGCGCGCCGGCGTAGCGCCTCTGCGCGTCGGCCAGGGCCCTGAGGGCGTCCGATCGCGCCACGCCGACGGCAGCCCGTTGCACCGCCGCGTGCAGACCGCGCAGACCGCGCAGCTTCAGCATGCGCACGATGTGGCCCAGGTTGTCGACGTGGGAGTAGAGGCTCGGGGCCCGGACGCCGAGGTCGGCGGCGAGGCGCGACAGGGACAGGACCGAAGCCCCTTCCTCGTCGACGAGCCGGGCCGCCGCGTCCGCGACCTTGTCGGGAGTGAGCCCCGCGCGGGGCGCGCCGCGCGTCGTCGTCTTTGCCTTGGCGCGCTTCGCCGCCCGGGTCTTGCGCGGGGCCCGTCCGGCCGCCCCTCGCTTGCTACCGCTCACTGCGCCGCCCGCGTCGACGCGACGAAGTCCGCGATCGCCGGGGAGACCACCTCGGGCATCTCGGCGTGCGGGTAGTGCCCGGCGCCCTCGACCATCAACGCGCGACCGCGCAGGCGCTCGGCGATGCGCTGTGCTTCCTCGGAAGGCACCGGGAAGTCCGGATCCTTCGAGCCCATGACGACGAGGGCCTTCGCCCGCACGTCCGCGAGCCGTGGCTCGCTCGCCTCCCGATCGGCCCGCATCATGGCGCGCACCGCGTCGAAACGGCCAGGCTCGCGCAGGTTCTTCTTCAGGGCGGCGACGTGGGCGGCGTGGTCCTTCGGCTTTCGCGTCTTGTAGAGCGTGCCGTAGAACCACGCCCAGGCGGCGACGCCCCAGGGCGCATCGAAGAGCAGGGACATGGCGATGCGCATGAAGAGCCCCGGGCGCTCGTCGCGCACGGCGGGACCGATGACCACCAGGCCGGCCACGCGCTCGGGCGCCCGCGCCGCCGCGTCCGCCACCACGGCGGCGCCGAAGGACGCGCCGATCAGGATCGCCGGACCGTGATCGAGGTGCTCGATGAGCGCGAGCACATCGTCGGCCACGGTCGGCACGGAGAAGTCGCGGAAGCCGGTGGAGGAGTCGCCGTGCCCGCGCAGGTCCATCATGACGACGTGATGGCCTTGCGCGGCGAGGTCCGCCGAGAGGAAGCGGTACTCGCTCCGGAGGTCGCCGAGGCCGGGGACCATGATGACGAGTGGACCGTCGCCGCCCGTCTCCTCGTAGGCGATGTGTCCGCCGCCGACGACAAGGAGCTTTGGCGCGTGGACCATCGGCGAGGCCTCGTTCGGGTCGGGCTCGGCGGGTGCGAGCGTGGACGTGGAGAAGATGGGCAGGGACGTGGACATGACAACCTCCGTGGTCAAATGCTTTGCTTCGTAGGCCATAGACTAATAGCATTAGGAACGGTGTCAAGCCCATCTCTTCGGCCGCCCCGGCTCGGGTGGCGGCCCTGCCAGCTCTCGCGGGCTACCCGTGTTCGAGGGTTCGCCTCTCCACGGACGTCACCCCCACCGCCGCCTCCGCCTCGATCTCGACGAGCATCCAGTCCTCGATGAGACGGCGCACCTCGACCATGCTCGTCGCCGGTCGGACCTCGCCGAGCACCTCGGCGTGTGCCCTGCCGACGGCCTGCCAGTCATGCGCGATGTCGATGACGTAGATGCGCGTGCGGACCACGTCTCCGAAACCCGCACCGAGGGCAGCGAGCGCCGCCCCGATGTTCCGGAGGGTCTGACGCGCCTGGGCGTAGGCGTCCCCTTCGCCCACGTGACCCTCGGGCGAGGTCGCGGTGGTTCCGGTGACGTGGATGCGGTCGCCGATCCGCACCGCACGCGAGTAGCCCACGACAGGCTCCCACGGCGTTCCGCTCCCCAAGTCGATGCGCTTCATGTCCGGTTCCGACCGCGCTGGCAACACTACCATCGCCGCCGAAGCGGCAGAACCAGCAGCGGGCGTTTCGGCGCCTGGGCCGGGGACCTCTCGTCAACGCTCAGGAGGTGCTGCGACGATCGCCCGCGGCCCCGCACGCGTTCGAGGGCGCGCCGCGCGGGGGCCCGGGCCTGTACGGCTGCATTTACGCGACCTGCTGGGAGGCCGCGCTCACCGCCTCCACCTCGATCTCGATGTCGATGCGGTTGCCGACGAGCACGCCGCCGGCCTCGAGCGCCTGGTTCCACTTGAGGCCGAAGGCGTCGCGGTCGAGGGACGTGCGTGCGGTGAAGGCCGAGCGCCGATTGCCCCAGGGGTCGTTGGCGACGCCGCCGTGCTCGACATCGAGCGTGACCTCGCGCGTGACGTCGCGGATGGTCAGCTTGCCGGCCACCCGGTAGTGACCGTCGCCCTCGTCGTCGATGCCCGTGCTCTCGAAGGTGAGCTTGGGGAAGCGCTCGGTGTCGAGGAAGTCGGCGGACCTGAGGTGCGTGTCGCGGTCCCCCACGCCCGTGTCGATGCTCGAGGCATCGATCTCCGCGGTGACGTGTGCCGCCGTCAGGTCGTCGCCCTGCGTCTCCACCTGGCCGCGGAAGGTCGTGAACTTTCCGCGGACCTTGGCGATCACCATATGGCGGACCGAGAAGTGAACGCCCGAGTGGGCGATGTCGATGTTCCAGGTGTGGTTGTCCATTTGAAGTCTCTCCTTGGGTTGGTGCTTCGCGAACAGGAGCCAACCTAGTATTGTTCCGCCCATTGGATTAGTGGTGAAGTTGTGGAGTGTGTGTCCCGTCAGCAGGACAATTGGAGGAACCCCATGGATCTCAACGAGATCCTCATCTTCACGAAGGTGGTCGAGGCGGGCAGCTTCACCGCGGCGGCCCGCCAGCTCGACATGCCCAAGTCGACGGTGAGCCGGAAGGTGGCGGACCTGGAGGAGCGCCTCGGCGCGCGCCTGCTCCAGCGCACGACGCGCAAGCTCCACCTCACCGACGTGGGCAACGCCTTCTACCAGCACGCCGCCCGCGTGGCCGCCGAGATGGAGGAGGCGGAACGGGTCGTGACCCGGATGCAGGAGGCGCCCCGGGGCCTGTTGCGCATCACCGTCCCGATCAACTTCGACTACCTGGGCCCGGTCGTCGCCTCCTTCCTCCGCCGCTACCCCGACGTGCAGGTCGACATGGTCTGCGCCGATCGCGTGATCGACTTGGTGGAGGAGGGCTTCGACGTGGCGATCCGCGCCGGGGTCCTGTCGGACTCCACGTTGATCGCCCGGCCCCTCGGCGCGCTCCGGAGCTTCGTCGTGGCGAGCCCCGCCTTCCTGAAAGCGCATACCGTTCCGAAGGCGCCGGAAGATCTCGCGCGGCTCGACTGCGTCGTGCTGGGCGCGGGGACGGCGCGAACGACCTGGCACCTTCAGGCGGACGGCAAGAAGGTGTCGGTCGTCGTCCGGCCACGGCTCGTGGTGAACGACTTCGACGTTCTTCGCACGGCGACCCTGGCCGGCGTCGGCGTCGGGATGCTGCCCGTCTTTCGCTGCATCGACGACCTGCGTGTCCACCGCCTCACGCGCCTTCTGCCCGCGTGGTGCTCACCGACGACGCCCCTACAGGCGGTCTACCCGAGCACGCGCCACCTGTCGCCGAAGGTGAAGGCCTTCCTCGACCACTTGACGGAGCAGATGACGCCGCCTCCCTGGGAGGTCGGGCCCCCGCCGTGACGGGCGTGGCACATCGCCGCCCTCAGCCCTTGTAGGTCGAAAGGCCGCGGTCGCCGAAGGGGGCGTCTCGCGCCTCCACCGCTGCGCGAAAGCCCTCCTCCACGGACTGCCGCTGGAAGGCGTAGCCCTCCTCGGTGTGGCGGGCGATGCCATCGAAGAAGGTACCGAGGAGCTGGGTCGCGTGCAGGTCCGCGGCCGCCACGGTCTGGTTGCACAGCAGCTTGTGCATCACGAGTTGGTTGATCGGCATGCGCGCGATGCGTGCGAGGAGCGACTCGAAGCGCGCGTCGAGCTCCTCTCGCGGCGCGTGCTCGATGGCCAGGCCCCACTCGACCGCCTCGCGTCCGGAGAGGCTGTCGCCCGTGAGGAGCAAGCGCTTGGCGCGCTGGGCGCCGATGCGATGGACCCACAGGGCCGTCGTCGGCACGCCCCAGACGCGCGCCGGCGGGTAGCCGATCTTCGCGTCCGACTCGATCACCACCAGGTCCGAGCACAAGGCCATGTCGGTGCCGCCCGCGACGCAGTAGCCGTGGACCTTGCACACCACGGGCTTGTCGCTGTGGAACAGGCTCATGAACCCACGCACGTTGCGGCTCATCATCTGGTAGTCGGTGACCGGGTCCCAGGTGCGGCGCTCGTCGTGGTTCTTCATGACGATGCGCGGGTCGAGGGGCGAGCCCTCGGGTGCATCGGACGCATCGGCGACCGAGGCCATGTTCTGCTCGGCGCTCGCCACCAGGTCGTAGCCGCCGCAGAACCCGGTGCCGTTGCCGGCGAGAGCGATGACGTGCACGGCCGGGTCGAGGTTGGCCCGCTCGACGCACGCGGCGAGCTCGCGCGGCATCTCGAAGGTGATTCCGTTGCCGCGCTCGGGGCGGTCGAGGGTGATGCGGGCGATGGGTCCGGTGGTCTCGTAGGTGAGTGTGCTGAGCTCTTCCATGGTTCGCTGCTCCGGGGTCGGTGGCAGACGTTGTAGCAAAGTCGGGGAGGGGACATGCAAGCCGATGGGGTCTCGAGAGTGTGCGAGGACGACAGCTACTGCGAACCGACGGCGCAGCTCGGCCGTGATGGACAACTGGCAGGTCCCGGGCCTGAACAACTTCCGCCAGAACGTGCAGGGCGGGCTGGCCCTCGGTTCCGCGAGCGACCTGACGGTGACCGGCGCGAGCTACGGCCGCGACTGCACGGCCGAGAGCCCCATGCTCACGCTGACGGCGAGCGTATGCGACCGCGGTGTGCTTCCCGTCGGCGCCGGCGTCGACGTCGTCTTCTACGACGGCGATCCGTCGATGGGCGGCATGGAGGTTTGCCGCACGACGACGAGCCAGGCGCTCCACGCCGGCGAGTGCGAGCACCGCCGCCGCTCGAGTAGCGCGCGCCGTGAGAAGCGCTCGGGCCACCGGGCGACGCGCCCATCGGCTAGAACGCGTCCCCAACTCCCGCCGATCCCGAAGCCCTCGAAACCGCTGAGCTTCCCATCGCTGCTCAACGATACTCGCCCATCGCCTCGTCGCACCGGAAAGCTCAGCGATTCCCACCTCCTCCGGGCTCTCGGTCCGGAAATCAGGGACGCCCCTTGTGCCGGATCGGGCCGTCCGCCCCGCACACTTCGGCCGGGGCCTTTGGTCCCCGTCGCCACCGCATCTCGCGCTCCAAGTCGCTCTCCGATCTGGGGTCTGGAGTCCTTGTGCGGGGACGCGCGGCTCGGAATCACACGACAAATCGCCAGCTCGAACGCTGGTCCCTTCATTGCAGCATCGGTGCGTGCAAGGAGGAGCGATGTCCGCACGTCCCACACTCGGGTGGCTTGTCAACGCAGGTCGGATTGGCCTGGCAGCGCTGCTCCTCCCCGCGTTCGTCGGGTGCGCAGCGACGACGGGCCCGGGACAGCAGGCCGCCGACGAGCAGGGCTCGACCCTCACCTCGACCGAGTCGCGCTACATGCTTTTCGAGGGCAGCTGCGGCTGGCTCTCGGGCTGCTCCTCGTACGGGAGTGCCATGGCCTGCGGGGGCTCGTGCACCGACACGAGCCCCTGGATCGCCCGCCCCAACCGTGACACGGCCTACGGGTGCGGTTCGTGCGTCCAGGTGTGCGTGGCGGGAACGACCAACTGTGTCGACGCCACGGTCAAGGACAACTCGGTCACGGCCCACGACATCGAGGGCAACGTGGCCCTGTTCAATGCCCTCGGGCTCTCGCACACCGACGGGACCTGCTCGAGCGGCGGCTCGGGCGGCGCCTCCGTCACCGTGGGGCCGTGCACCGGCTCGTCGAGCGGCAGTGGGAGCACCGGCTCGTCGTCGAGCACCCCGCACGTGGGCGACAGCTGCATGAACAGCTCCGGCAGCGGCGAGTGCATCGACACGAACGTCAATGCCTGCGGCGGCACACTCGTGGGCGGCCTGTGCGCGGGCGGCAGCAACATCAAGTGCTGCATCCTCGTCGGCAGTGGCGCGGGCACGGGCACGGGCGGCGCCTCGGGCGCCGCGGGTTCGAGCTGCTCGACCAGCCTGGGCAGCGGCGTGTGCATCGACACGAACACCGACACCTGCGGCGGCACGCTCGAGAGCGGGGCGTGCCCCGGTGGCAGCAACATCAAGTGCTGCGTCTCGACCACCGGCTCCACCGGCGGCACGAGCGGCACCCCCAGCGGTGTGGGCACGAGCTGCGGCAACAGCTCGGGCACCGGCGAGTGCATCGATACGAGCACCAACAGCTGCTACGGGTCACTCGCCTCCGGCTTGTGCCCGGGTGGCAGCAACATCCAGTGCTGCATCACCGCAGCAACGACGCCCCCTGCCGGGAGCACCTGCTCGAACAGCCTGGGCAGCGGGTCGTGCATCGACACGAACACCGACACGTGCGGAGGCACGCTCGCGAGCGGGTTGTGTCCCGGAGGCAGCAACATCGAGTGCTGCATCCCGACCGCGGGCTCGACGGGGGGCACGAGCGGCGGGCCGAGCGGTGTGGGCACCGCCTGCTCGAACAGCTCGGGCAGCGGCGAGTGCATCGATACGAACACAAGCGCCTGCTACGGCTCGCTGGCGGGCGGGCTGTGCCCCGGCGGTAGCAACATCGAGTGCTGCATCACCCTGAGCAGCGGCGGCTCGGGCGGCTCGGGCGGCTCGGGCGGCGCGGGCACGTCCTGCTCGAACGGCTCGAGCAGCGGGTCGTGCATCGACACGAGCACCGACTTCTGTGGCGGCTCGCTCCAGCCCGGGCTGTGCCCCGGCGGTAGCAACATCGAGTGCTGCCTCGCGGGTGGCGGTTCGGGCGGCGGTTCGGGCGGCGGCTCGGGCGGCGGCGTGGGCACCTCCTGCTCGGATGGATCGAGCAGCGGCGAGTGCATCGACACGAACGTGGACTCGTGCGGCGGCACCATCGCGAGCGGGCTGTGCCCCGGCGGCAGCAACATCAGGTGCTGCCTCCTCTACTGAGTCGAGGGGCAGGAGCCGGGAGCGACGGCCGTCGGCGGTGGCGAGGACAGTAGCGTCCAGTCCACCGAGTCGAGGGGCGGGACCTGGGCGACGACCGCCGCCGGGTGGCGGGGACAGTAGCCCCCCTGGGGTGCCTGGTCCCCGGGATTCCAGCCGTCTGTTCCTCCGAAATTTCACGGGAATTGCGCCGTCGCGACTTGGTCTTTCCCTTGCACACAGTGTGGGCAGGGAGGCGACATGTACCAGATCCTCGGCATCGAACGGCTTGGCCTGCAGGCGCGGCTCGCGCTCGCAGCGCTGCTTCTGTCCTCGTTCATGGGGTGCGCTGCCTCCCCCGATCCGAGGGCGCTGAAGGATCAGCGGAGCGCGGACGAGCACGGCTGGTCGAGCAACAGCTCCGCCCTCACGACGACCGAGACGCGCTACATGCTGTTCGAGGGGACCTGCCACTCCCTCGCTTGCTGTCGGGACGGCAACTGCGACGCGCCGGACTCCGCCGTCGGCCTGTCCTGCGGCGGCTCCTGCGACGACAGCACGCCCTGGGTCGCGCGACCGCACGGCGACACGGCCTATGGCTGCGACGAGTGCGTCCACGTGTGCGTGCACGGGACCAGCACCTGCGTCGATGCCCAGGTGCGGGACGACAGCATCGACGTCCACGACATCGCGGGCAACGCGGCCCTGTTCGGGTCGCTGGGGATCTCGTACGGGGTCGACGCCGCCTGCATCACTTCGGGGGGCCTGACGGTGGACGTGGGGCCGTGCACCGGCTCGTCCTCCGCCCCGGCGCCGTCCCCCGACGCAGGAGTCGGTTCCACCACGAGCAGCACCGGCAGCAGCGACAGCTGCCACTGTGACGCGAGCTGCGGCTACTGCTGGTGCGGCACCGCGAGCGAGAACCACTGCGACGACTCCTGGAAGGGGGCGGGCGACGGATGCGACTGCGGCTGCCAGTGGACGGACCCGGACTGCAGCGGGTCGTCGTCCGGCAGCTCCGTGCCGCAGGAGGGCGACCCCTGCACGGTCGGCTCGCGCACCGGTGAGTGCGTCGACACGGGCAGCGGCACCTGCGACGGAGAGCTGGTGAGCGGCGTGTGTGGCGGGGCCGACACCGTCGAGTGCTGCCTGCCCGTGAGCAGCGGGTCGGGTAGCAGCACCACGTTGCCGCACGAGGGCGACCCCTGCACGGTCGGCTCGCGCACCGGCCAGTGTGTCGACACCGGCAGCGGCACCTGCGACGGGGAGCTGGTGAGCGGCGCGTGTGGCGGGGCCGACACCGTCGAGTGCTGCCTGCCCGTGAGCAGCGGGTCGGGCAGCGGCTCGGTGGACGTGGGCACGAGCTGCTCGGATTCTTGGGGAGGCACCGGCGAGTGCATCGACACGACGTCGAACAGCTGCTTCGGGACCCTGGAGAGCGGCCTATGCCCCGGTGGCAGCAACATCCAGTGCTGCATCAGCAGCGGGTCGACCGGCAGCGGCGGCACCTGCTCGACCAGCCTGGGCACCGGCTCGTGCATCGACACGAACACGGACACCTGCGGCGGCACGCTCCAGAGCGGCGTGTGCCCCGGTGGCAGCAACATCCAGTGCTGTGTTTCGACGACCGGCTCGAGCGGCGGGACGAGCGGCAGCCCGAGCGGCTCTGGCTCGAGCTGCGGCAACAGCACGGGCACCGGCGAGTGCATCGACACGAGCACGAGCGCCTGTTACGGGACCCTGGCGAGCGGGCTGTGCCCCGGCGGCAGCAGCGTCCAGTGCTGCATCACCGCGGCGACGGCGCCCCCCGCGGGGACCAGCTGCTCGGGCAGCCTGGGAAGCGGCTCGTGCATCGACACGAACACGGACACCTGCGGCGGTACGCTCGAGGGCGGTTTGTGTCCCGGGGGTAGCAACATCGAGTGTTGCATCTCGGGCTCGAGCAGCGGCACCAGCGGCACCGCGAGCGGCGTGGGCTCGAGCTGCTCGGAGGGCTCGATGAGCGGCACGTGCATCGACACGAGCACGGACGCCTGCGGCGGTACGCTCGAGAGCGGGTTGTGCCCCGGCGGCAGCAGCATCAAGTGCTGCCTGCTCTACTGAGCGGCTCGACGGGCGCGACGGTTCCTGCCGGTGCCCCCTGTGGGCCGGCTAGGGTAGACTCGGCGCGACGGCGAGTCGATGACGGCAGCATCCGGTCGACAGGGAGCGAGTCGAGGGGGGCGTCGGCGGTGGGCGCTCGGCGCCGCTCTCGTCCTCTTCGCGGGGTGCGGGCCCCCTCCGCCGAGCGCGCCCTCGTCCGATGAGCTGCAGCCGTCTCTCGCGTTCCGTCGTGGACGGGCTCGGCAATCTCTACGTCGTGCGCGCCTTCACCGACATGCGGGAGACCGGGGGGCCGCGCATCGACCTCGGTTTCCGCGGGCCCGAAGGAGTGTGGCAGGAGCTGCCCGACCTCGATGCGACGGCGGACGGTCAGCTCGCGACGGGGGACGCCTGGCTCGCGGCGGCCCAGGGGGGATCGCGCGCCTACTGCGTGTCGTTGCTCTCGGGCCAGCCCGAGGGGGCATCGACCGACGACCTGGGTCGCGGTCTCGCGCTGACCGTCGTCGACGTCACCACCGGGACGCCCCGCGTCGACGGACCGTTCCGCATCGACGACGGCAGCTTCCCCGAGTGGGACGAGCCGACGGTCGCCGCGACACGTCCCCCCGGCGCGGACGCCGACACCGTCATCGTGGCCGCGACCCCCATCGCGCCGACGGTACAGGACGCCATCGCCGTGTTCGTCTCGAAGGACGGCGGCGCCTCGTTCCACGCGGCCCCGTCGGTCTTCGCGCCCGACTACCCCGGCCACGTCTCCGGCGCCGACAATACCCTGGTGCGTCCGGTGCTGCGACAGGACCCGCGCGTCGGGCACGAGTGCCATGTCTATCTCGCCTTCGGCGTGTATCACCCGACAGCCTTCCGGGATACGCCGGGCGTCGCGCCGCCCGCGTGCGCATCGACCACGATCGGTTGCCGTTCGATCGCGGAGACCGAGAGCTACGACTGCGGTGAGAGCTGGGGTGCGCCTCGTTTCGTCGCCATCGACACCGGGCTGCCCGGCGGCGAGGACTACCGCGGCTTCAGCTACACGCTGGCCGCCGACGGCACCCGCTTCGTGAGCTACGGCGACGAGGACACGCCTGATGCGCCCGTGCTTCTCGAGCGCGCATCCTCGGGGGCGTCGTTCGACGTCGTGCAGACCGTGGACGGAGAGCCCATGTGGCGCGACGGTTCCATGGAGACGGTGACCACCGGCCCCTCGAGCGCGGGGGAGCGGGTGGCGAGGTGGCGACCGACCCTTGTCGGCAGCGCGGTCGTCGTCGCGCTCTGGGTGCAGGAGGTGACCGACACGGGCGCCGCCGAGGTCTGGTACAGCAGCACCGATCCGTCCATCCCGGGGACATGGAGCGCGCCCGAGCGGCTCGCCGCGGCGGGCACGGCCTGCAATGGCATGGTCTTTCCGTCGGACGACTACATGGGGGTTGCACCGGAGGCCGCATTCGGCACGCCTACCCGGTCGTTCGTGGTCGCCTGGTCACACTTCCATCCGTGTGGAGACACGACCCCGCGGCGCATCGAGGTGGGCACCATTCCACCCGATCCGTGAGGCGCTCGCGCGCCGCGATCCGAGCGGCCGGCACCGCGTGCGGTAGGGCGGCTCGCCAATGGGGCCCGTTCGCGGTAGGCCACGTGTCATGTCCAAGGATTGCTTCATCGAACGCTACCGCGACGCCAAGCCCGAAGATCTGCCCTGGTACACCCCGATCCCGACGCCGATCTGGTCGCGCTCTTCGACGAGGTCCTTCCCGCGAACGGCGCACGGGTGCTCGACCTCGGCGCCGGCCCCGCGGTGCACTCGATCGAGCTCGCGGTGCGCGGCCACCACGTCGTGGCGGTCGACGGGGTGCCCGAAGCCCGCGCGATGGCGCTCGCGCTCGCGAGCACCCGTGGCGTCACGATCGACTATCGCGTGGGCGACGCGCTGCACGACGTGCCCGGGGGACCCTTCGACCTGGTCTTCGATCGCGGCTTCCTCCACACGCTCGAGCCGTCGGACCGGCCGGTGTGGCGGAGCGTGGTGGTGGGTGCCCTCCGTCCCGGCGGCGCGGTCATCGTCAAGTGCTTCGACCGGAGGCCGCCGCGTGCCTTCGGCCCGCCGGGCCTGACTGCGCGCGACGTGCTCGACACGCTCGGTCCGCCCGAGCCGGGTGGGCTCGGCCTCGCGGTGCTCCGTCGCACGCGTTTCAGCGGGCACGCGCACGATCACGCCACCTGGACGGTGCTCGGAATGCGTCTCGGCCCCGACGACACCTGACGCAACGATCGGGTGGCCCCGACTGGGCGGGCGTGCCCGGCGTCAGTCGCTCGGGACTGCCACCGCCTCGGCCTCGGGAGCGGAGGCGGCCTCGGCGGACGGCATGGGTCGCCGCGCGAAGTAGACGAGCGAGAAGAGGAACGCCACGGTGCACACGATTGCCGTCGCGTAGCTCACGTCCACGAAGAAGGCGAGCCACGACAGCCGCGCCTCGCCGAAGTTGCGGTAGAGGAGCAGGGCCACGCTGCCGAGGTAGCCGAAGGCGTCGGTGACGTAGATCATGAAACCGGCCGTGCCCTTCCAGCCGACGCACGCGAGCAACCGATCGAAGAGGATGCAGCCGAAGGGCACGTAGGCGAGGTAGAGGCCGACGCCCACGCCGATCATCCAGGTCGCCGGCCCGATCACACCCGCCTGATAGCCGAACGTGAGAAGCCCCACCAGCGCCGTGCCCGCCGCCATGAGCACGTGCACGACGGTGAGGGCCCGCCGGTTGTTCCGGATGCGCATCAGCCAGGCGAGCACGAACAGCACCGCGAAGGCGATGGGAAGCTCCGAGAGTGTGAAGATCGCCGGCCGGTTGGCGAAGCCCACCGCGTCCCAGATCTCCCGCGCGAAGTTGTCGCGGAAGTCGCGGTAGGCCGTCAGCAGCATGTACAGGCCCGTGAGGGCCACGAGGCCCGGCGCGAAGGCCCCGAAGAAGCGGCGGCGCGCGGCGCGGTCCATGGGCTCGCGCCGCGTCCTCAGCGCCTCGTCCTCCTTCGTGGGCGGGGGGATCGCCGCGAGCAGGTAGACGAAGCCGAGCAGGGGCCCGACGAAGAACAGCCCCGTCACGACGGGCATCCATTGCTCCGACACGCCGTAGCCGAGCACCATGCTGGCCGCGCTCTTCACCACGCCGCTCGCGACGATGTAGCTCGCCGACAGGCCCGCGCCGAGCAACTCGCTCGAGCGGCGCCCCTCGAGGAAGCCGAAGACGAGCCCCCACACCATGCCGAGGGGCATGCCGTTCAGGAAGAGGCACAGGGCGTCCCAGGGGGTCGGCACGACCGCGAAGGCGAGCAGGGCGACCTCGGCCCAGGCGATGAAGAAGAGGATGGCTCCGGCGCGCTTCTTCGCGCTCAGCTCGGAGACTACCTTGATGCCGGCGAACTTGGACAGCGTGTAGCCGAACACCTGCGCGACGACGAGCACGATCTTGTAGTCGATCGGCGGCAGGAGCGGCAGGTGCACCGTCTGGTCGAAGCGGGCTGCCGAGAAGGGCTTTCGGTAGGCGTACATGCAGAAGTACGTCCCGAAGGCCGCGAAGATGCAGTAGGCGTTGAAGACCGACGGCCGCGCTGACGACAGGAAGCGGCGGAGAGCGCTTCCGGTGGTCGCGCCCTCGGTCTGTGCGCGAGGCTCCTGGGCCGGCTCGCTCGCCATGGGTCGCCAGCGTAGCAACCCGGCTCGAACGCGCTACGCGCCGTCACCGTCCTGTTGCACGGGCTGCGCGCCCGGCGTGTACTTGAGGACGCGCACCTTCTCCATCGTGACGAGGCCCTGGTCCACCATCTCGTCGAGGATGGGCACGAGCTCGTCGACTTTCGCCTGGCTGTCCACCACCTCGACGAGGACGGGCAGGTCTTCCGACAGACGCAGGATGTGGGTGGTGTGCAGGACGCTCCGCGCTCCGAACCCCGCAACGCCGTGGAAGACCGTCGCCCCCGCGAACCCCTCCTTGCGCAGTCGCTCTACGAGCGCCACCGACAACGGTTGGTGATGCCACTTGTCCGACTCGCCGATGAAGATCCGCACCAGAACCTGCTCGCCTTCGAGCGCTCGCATGACCGCCTCCCTCTTCCGCCCGTGCCTCAGGTGCCCGTGAGCAGCTTGCCCACCGCGAAGCCCGCGAAGCTCGCGCCGAGGCAGACCACCACGGTAACGACGACGTTGAGCGCCGCCATGCTCCACGCCCCCTTGGACAGGAGCGTCATCGTTTCGTAGCTGAAGGTCGAGTAGGTCGTGAAGCCGCCCATGGCGCCGGTCGTCACCGCCATGCGCAGGGTCGGCGACATCCACTCGGTGCCAATCCCGACCTGCATCAGCGCGCCGAGGAGGAACGAGCCGAGCAGGTTCACGGCGAAGGTGCCGTAGGGGAACCCGGGGCCGAAGGCGCGCAGGGCCCAGCCCGACACGAGGTAGCGCATCCCGGTGCCGCCCGCGCCGCCGAGGCAGATCCACACGAACCGTTCCATCCCGTCTCCGTCGTTCCTTCGAGGAGCCCACGGGAGGCTCTCCGAAGACGACTCCCGTGGCGCTCGGTCACCCGAGACAGGAGCCATTGGCTGCCGTGCGCGGCAGCGGTTTCGGCGAGCTCCACCGCCATCCCTAAAGAGCGCTCGGGAGCCTAGCCCGAGTCGCCCGCCGCCCACAAGCGCCTCGCCGTCGGCGTGGTCGATCGTGGAAGCGCGCCCCGGTCAGTTGCCGTCGGCGCTCGTCGATTGCGCCCAGGGGCGGCCGATGCACTGATGATCGGTCGGCGGGCAGACGAAGCGCACGTGCATGTGATCGCGGTGGTTCGGGAAGTTGCGGATGATGCCGGCGGGCTGGCTCTCGGGGCTCGGGTACTGGAACCAGTGGCGCAGCTCGTCGCTCGTCGCCCCGTGGCTTCGGGCGTACTCGTAGAGGGGCCGCTGCAGCGCGTAGTCCATGAAGATCATGTCGACCTGCCCCCCACGCAGCCAGGGCTCGATCAGCTCCCAGATGCGCGCCGCGTCGAGGTCGTCCGGGTCGACACGCCGGAACGTGCACAGGCGGTGCGCGCAGTCCTTCTGGAAGTAGGCGATGTCGGCGTCGCGTCCGCTTTGGTGGCTGTGGTGGCCCGAGAGGCGCCCACCCCGTCGATCGCTCAGGTCGTGGATCTCGACGGTCGGCGCGTGCCGGTCCTCTTCGCGCAGGTGCGCGAAGCCCTGCTCGATCAGGTCCACGGTCTCGCGTGTGCCCCAGGCCTTGTCCCGATCGCGCAGCACGTAGCCGGGCCGCTGCGGTAGGCGCACGGCGTGCTCGAGGTGTCCGTCGTAGGGTAGACCGATGGACTCGCTCAGGCTCGGCGGCCGGCGCGAGTAGATCGTGAGGTGTGCGCCCTGCCGGATGTGGTCGGCGTCGAGGCCCTGGTTCCACCGCACGATGTCGCGCACCGCGACGCGGTAAACGTCTGCGATGCTCACCAGCGTGTCTCCCACGCTCACCTGGTAGTCGACGCGACGCCCTTGCCCGACGACCATGTGTCGTCCCGCGCGGATGTGGTCCGGATCGAGCCCCGGGTTGAGCGCGACCAGCGCATCGATCGTGGTCCCGAAGCGGCTCGCGATCCCGCCGAGGGTGTCGCCCGAGCCGATGCTGTAGTCGATTCCGTCCTGGTGGGACGCCTCGGGTGCGCTTTCGTCCACGCGCAGCTCCTGCCCCACGCGGATGCTGTCGTCCTCGAGGTCGTTCCACCGCTCGAGGTCGTCGATGCTCACGCCGAAGCGTTGCGCGATCGTGCCCAGCACGTCGCCGGGGCGCACGGTCCAGGTCGTCGGCCCGGAGGCGTGGGCCGTTTCGGCAACGGCCACGACCGCGAGCGACGCGACGAGCACCAAGACGGGACGTGCCCGCCCGAGGTTCGATCTTCCTTGGGGCATGGCGTGAGCAGCGACCCAGCGCGCCGTGCGTGTTCCGCGCACGGGCGCGGCGGACCTCCTTCGCCCATACGATGCTCGGAGCGTTGCAGGCAAAAAAAGCGCAAGGGCCGAGCGCCCTCCCGGATGGAAGGGGGCTTCCACGGCGGCGACTTCGTAGTACAACCGGTGCCATGTCCGACTCCCAAAGGTCCGGGCGGCACACGCCCGGCTACGGCATGGTGGTGCTGGTCTCCGCGGTGACGGCTGCCGCGGTCAGCGTGGGCAGCGTCTGGCTCGCCGAGCAGTACGGCTCGCCGTGGCTCTCCCAGGATGCCTCCGCTCAGCAATCGCTCACGGTGCAGGTGCCCCAGCTCGTCAGCATGTCGACGCAGGCCGCCGACGAGGTGTTGCGTGCGCGGGGACTGCGCCTCGTGGTGAGCGGGCGCGATGCCTCGCAGGACGTGGAGGCCGGCTCCATCGCCCAGCAGTCGCCCCTCTCGGGCTCCCGCGTGCGCGAAGGGGACCAGGTGTCGGTCGTCGTCTCGACGGGACCGCAGCGCATCACCGTGCCTGAGGTCGTGGGCCGGTCCGTTGCCGACGCGCGCACCGCCCTGACCCAGGCGGGCCTGACCGTGGGCGACGTGTCGGAGACGGGGACGGGGGCCGCCGCCGGCACGGTGACCGCGATCGAGCCCGCGGGCGGCACCCAGGTGGTGGCTGGCGCGACCGTGGCGATCACGGCGACGCCCGTGGGCACGGCGGTGCCGAACGTCGTGGGCAAGGGCTCGAGCAAGGCCAAGAAGCTCCTCGAGGCCGCGGGCTTCGCCGTGGGTCACACCACGACGCGCTTCGACGACATGCAGGGGCCCTACATCGTGCTCGCGCAAGACCCGGCGGCCGGCACGGTGGCTCCCCCCCAGAGCACGGTCGACCTGGTCGTCAACGAAGGCGAGTGACGCGCGGGCTGCGGGCCGCCCGTTCGTCGCCGCCCGTCAGAGCATGCCCGACAGGGCGAGGCCGGCGACGAGGCAAGCTGCGCCGAGGCGCCACCAGCCAAAGACCGACAGACCACGCGTCGACAGCCACTGCACCATCCACCGCACCGCGAGCACTGCGAAGAGCCAGGCCGCGGCGAAGCCGGTGAGCACGGGCACGAGACCGTAGGCGGCGAGCATGGCATCGCCGTGCTGCAGCATCTTGTAGGCGGTCGCGGCTCCCAGGGTGAGCAGCCCGAGCAGGAAGGAGAACTCGACGGCCGCGCCGATGGACAGGCCGGCCAGAAGGCCGCCGAGGATCGTCGCCAGGCTCCGGCTCGTCCCGGGCCACAGGGCAGCGCACTGGGCGATGCCGACGATCAGCGCGGCCCGCACCGTGATCGACTCGAGGGCGCGGCCGTCGCGACGGAGGCGCTTGTCGAGCACGAGGATCAGCACGCCGCCCAGGGCCCAGGCGGCGACGATGGGCCAGGGGCCGAAGAGCCACCGCTCGATCGTCTTGTCGAGGGCGAGGCCGACCACCGCCGCGGGCAGGAAGGCGACGATGAGACACAGGCCGAGACGCCGCCCCACCGGGTCGCGACCCTGCACACCTCGCGCGATCTGCATCCAGCGCCGCCGGTAGAGGCCGAGGACCGCCAGGATGGCACCCGCCTGGATCGCGATCGCGTAGGAGTTGGCTGCCTCACTCGCCGGGATACCCATCGCGCGCTGGGCGACGAGGAGGTGACCCGTGGAGCTGACGGGCAGGTACTCCGTGATGCCTTCCACGATGCCGAGGATGAGCGCTTGCCACAGGTGCACGTCGGACTCCCGCGTGTGAACGATGCCGCTTGCCCCGGAGGTGCGAGACGGCGCTTCGGGCGATAGCCGCGGAAGCGTCCGGAGGCAAGGCCAGGCACGGGGGAGAGGGGAGGCGGAGCCGTGGAGCCGGCGGAGGCCGCCGTCGAGTGGGTGTGAGGGGTCCTGCGGTCGTTTTTTTTGGGGTGCCTTCGCCGGCCCCATCTTGGCCTTATGTCATTGAAAGCATTTGTGTTATTGGCAGTCCATGGCCTCCCGCCCCGGCAGCCTCCGTCAGGGGTCCGTATCGCGGGCGAGCGCCTGGCCCCATAATGCGCTACCAAGGCGGTCGAAGGAGCCGGCCCCGGAGGGCAGAGAGCACTGTGGCTCTCCCACGATGGGGGCGTCTCCCCAGACCGGAATCGAGAAAGAGAACGATAGCAATGTCAAAGCGCGTGTTTGTAGGTGGCCTGGCATGGGCCACGAACGACTCGGGACTGCGGGCCGCCTTCGAGCGGTACGGCGACCTCGAAGACTGCAAGGTAATGACGGACCGTGACACCGGGCGTTCGCGCGGCTTCGGTTTCGTGACGTTCGCGGACGAGAGTGCGGCGGAGCGTGCCATCGACGAGATGAACGGCGCCGAGCTCGATGGTCGTACGCTCACCGTCAACGAGGCGCGAGAGCGCACCGGTGGCGGCGGTCGTCGCGACTTCGGCGGCGGCGGCGGCGGCGGCGGCGGCGGTCGTGGCGGCTACGGCGGAGGCGGCGGCGGCGGCCGCGGCCGTCGTGGAGGAGGCTACTGATCGCGAGACCGGGGCGGCCCCAAGGCCGCGATCGGACAGAAGGCGCCCGTCACGACCGAGAGTCGTGGCGGGCGTTTTCACACCGGGCTCGAGGAGCCGAGCAAGGGCGCGGTAGAATCGAGGGCGCGCGACGGCGCGATCGCTCTCGAGGAGCCGCGCCAACGGGGTGCTCAGGCCGGGCGCGCGCGGCCCAACTCGTCCAGCTCGCGCGCCAGCACGTCGACACCGTCGAAGTAGCCCGGCGGGATGTCGGTCATCTCGTAGGCCGCCAGGTACTCGTAGACGTAGTCGAGCTGGTGGAAGCCGAGGGCGTGGGTGAGGGCCACGGCCCAGTTGGCCGCCTGCACGAGGGCCGCGAGCCACGCCGTCTCCCACAGGTCGGTCTCCGGATCGAAGGTGGCCCCGGAGAGGATGAGATTGGTCGCGGTACCTTGCGTGGGGTCCAGGAAGGGCGGCAGCCACGGGTAGCGTTCGAGCAACCCGCGCAGGAACTCGCGCACCTCGGGGATCGCCGATGGCTCCCGTCCGTCCTCTGCCCACGCATCGAAGGCGAGATTGAGGTGACCTGCGAGGTCGAGCAGGCGTCCCTGGCGCAGACCGAAGGCGACGAGCGCGTCGAAGCCGTGGGTGAGCCGATCGCGTACGTCCGCAGCGCCGATCACGATGGTCAGCTGACTGTCGCCCTGGCCCGCCACCAGTGCGTCGACCTGGTCGCGCACCGCGCGTGCCCCTTCTCCGGGGCTTCCCCCGAGGGCGGCGTGAATCGCGTCCTGGGTCGTGGCCAGGGCAGGGTGGGTCTTCGGGGCCGCCGGGATCGGCTTGGGCGGGATCGTGGGACGGTCGATCACGTGCCTGCCGACCAGACGGCTCAGGTGGGCGACCAGGGCGCGCTGGTCCATGCCGATCTGACGGGCCGCCTGGACGACCACGCTCATCTCGCGCGGATCGACCTGGCCGTCGGCTTCGCAGGCGGAGAAGAAGAAGCGCATCATCTCGAGCTTGTCGTCATCGTCGAGCTCGTGGGCGAGCACGGCCGGCGCGGCTTCGATGGCCCGGGAGAAGCGTTGGGTGAACCGATTGTCGTCCGTGTCGAGGAAGCCGTAGGCCGAGAGCTGGTCGGCCCGGAAGACCTGCTCGAGGAACGCGACCTCGGCCGGGTGCACCTCCTCGTCGGCCGTCGTGATCATGTGCACGACGCGCAGCTCGAAGGCGACGGTCAGCTCGTCGAGGGTAAAGGCTTGGCTCACCACTGCGCCGAGCATAGCGCAGCTCGGCCCGTCATCTCGACAAGCGTCGTTTCGGCCCGGGCAAAACCGCCCCTCAGCGCGCGATGGCGAGGTTGAAGTCGGGTGTGCCGAGGGCGCCGTAGAGGCGCACCCAGAGCAGCAAGTAGGCCTCGGTGCCGCGTGCCTGGGCGATGTCCCCGAGGTCGAGCACGTGCTTCCAGCCGAAGCTCTGGAGCAGCTCGGTCGCCTGTGTCTTGGCGCCCGCGTCGTTGCCACACACGAAGACGTGGTGCTCGCCGCCCGCGACGCGGCCCGGGTCGACCATCACCCCGCAGTTGATCGTGTTGAGCGTCTTGACGACCTTCGCGTCGGGGAAGGCGCGCTGGATCTGCTCGCCGAGGGAGTCGGTGTTGCAGACGCTCAGGCTCGGCGGCATGCCCTTCGAGAAGTCCAAGGGGTTCGAGACGTCGAGCAGCACCTTGCCGCGCAGGTTGTCCGCGCCCGCGGCCTCGAGGGCGGCGAGCGACGCGGTGCCGGACGTGCAGTTGAGGAGGACCTCGCCGTAGGCGGCCGCGTCGGCGAACGTGCCGTGGGACGCCTTCGCTCCGGCCTCCGCCGCCCAGGCGGTGGCGCCCTCGTGGGTCGCCGAGCGCGAGCCCATCTTCACCTCGTGGCCCAGCGCGACGAGCTTGCTCCCAAGTGTCTTGCCGACCATCCCCGTGCCCAGAACGCCGATCTTCATCGATCCCTCCGCGGTGTGTGGAGAGGGGACCGTAGGCGCGGCTGCGTCCGAGCACAACGGCCGCCTGGGTTCGAGAGCCCACTGGCGCCCGCGGCCAGCGGGCCTCACGATTGGTGGCACCATGGACCCCACCGTTTGGATCCTCCTCGCGGCCGTGCTCGTGCTCTATTTGGTGCGCAAGGTCATGTCGGCGCGGGGGCGCATCAACGGCGCCGAGGCGCGCGAAAAAGTGCAGCAGGGCGCGACGCTGCTCGACGTGCGCACGCCGCCCGAGTTCGCGGGCGGCGCCATCGCGGGCGCCATCAACGTGCCTCTCTCGCAGCTCGCGAACCGTCTCGCCGAGGTGCCGAAGGACAAGCCCGTCGTGGTCTACTGCCGCTCCGGTGCCCGGTCGCGTGCGGCGGCCGGCTTGCTCCGGAGCAGTGGCTACGAGGCGCACGACCTCGGTCCGCGCTCGGCGTGGCGCTGAGCGCTCGGCAGCACGACACGCCTCGCTTTTGGACGCCGCTCAGCTCCAGGTCCAGCCGACCGTGAGGGCCGCGTGCCAGCCGACGTCCATCGCCTTGTCGACGCGGCCATGGGTAGCGCCACGCGTCCGCGCGCGTCACGTGCCGCGGCGCGCGACCAGGAGCAAGCGCGGAGCGCCGAGGGTGAAGGGGGCGTCGTCGGTGTCGCACACGCGGTGCGTGACTTCGAGGCCGGCGGCCGCGAGCATGCGTTCAATCTCGGCGACCGTGTAGATCGCGTGGCCCATGCGGCGCACCGTCGTGCGTGGGCCCTCGGGCGTCTCTTCGACGAATCGGTAGGTGGTCACGAGGCGGCTCTCGGCGGCGACCCAGTCATGGGTGAGCTCGAGGGCGATGCCCGGCACCTCGACGCGCGCGTTCGGTGCGAGGGCGGGCAGGACCGACTCGGCTGCCATGGACGTGTCGAGGACGAAGCGGGCGTGGGGTGTGAGGGTGCGTGCGACGGCGGCGAAGAAGGCCCGGTGTCCTTCGTGATCGAGGTAGCCGAAGCTGTTGCCCATCGACAGGGCGCCGTCGAAGGGGCCGAGGTCGCCGACAGCGCGCATGTCGGCGACGTGCGCGTCGACGGGGAGGCCTTCGCGTACCGCCTCGGCCGAGAGTGCCTCGATGCACTCGCGTGAGAGGTCGATGGCGGTGACGCGGAGGCTGCGGCGCGCGAGGACGAGGGCGTGGCGGCCCGCGCCCGAGGGCACGTCGAGCAAGCGGGCGGGTGGCTCGACACCGAGGTGACGCACGAGAAACGCCACGTCCCTGTCGGTCGCCTCCGCGGAAACCGTCCGCTCCCAGAAGCGGAGGACCACGTCGCGGAAGAAACCCTCGGGCTCGTTCATGCCGCGCAGCATACCCGCCGTGCGCGCCCGAGGCGGGCCGACGGCGCAGGCCGCCTCGGGCCGCGCGTGATCCGTTCCAGACCCAGCCGGTGACTGGGTGACGAGGCAAGTGGCCGTCCGGCTGCGGACCCCCGGGGGGCGGCTTTACGGCGGCGGGGCGCGGGGCGATACTCCGCCGCCATGGCCCTCACCGACGATTTCGCCGACGCCCAGGTGCGTGTGAAGAAGCTCTCGAGCACACCCTCCACCGACGTGCTGCTCGAGCTCTACGCCCTCTACAAGCAGGGCACCGCCGGGGAGGTGTCGGGCAAACGCCCCGGCATGCTCGACGTGAAGGGCCGCGCCAAGCACGACGCCTGGGCCAAGCTCGCGGGGACCTCGAAGGACGAGGCCATGCGGCGCTACGTCGAGCTGGTCGAGCGCCTCGGCGGCTGATCCCGCGCCTTGTCGATCGTGCTCACATCAGCGTGGTGCAGGTGCCGGTCGAGCCACAGTAGTAGGCTGCACAGCAAAGCGGCATGCCCGCGCCGCAGGCTGCGCCGGACCCGCCGCAGGAGGGGCCCGCGTCGGTGCTCGCGTCGGTGCTCGCGTCGGGCGCCGGGCCGGCGTCCGGCACGCCTCCGTCGGGCAGCTCGTGTCCTGGAATCGACGCCGCCCACTGGGCCACGTGGTTGTGCGCCGTGATCTCCTGGAACGGGAGCCAGAAGGCCGGGTGGCTCGTGTCGTGCCCCGCGCTGATGCCGCCGGTCGCGTCGATGTCGACGGCGGCCATCCAGATCTGGGGCTGGACGCAGAACTGGGCGCAGCCGGCCGCCACGCACATGCAAGCGGTCGGCACGAGCGGGCAGTTGTGGCTACCCGAGGGGTTCTCGGGCGACTCGGGCGGGTAGCACTGCACGCCGGCCGGATCCTCGTTCTGGACGCGCAGACCGTAGTCGCGGTTCGACGAGAAGGTCACCCAGACGATGCGATGGCCCCGGTCCATCTGCACGTAGGGGCTCGTGCGCGGCCAGCTGTTTCCGAGGCCGTCGCCCTCGTTGAGGGTCGTCAAATCGACGGGCGTGCCGCCGCCTGCGGGCATGGCCCAGATGCGGGCCTGGGGGTTCGAGAAGGCATCGCCGCTGAGGCCGGAGGCGGTGACCCGATCGAAGACGATGAAGGCGCCGTCGGGTGTGTAGGCCGGGTAGTAGTTGTTCTCGGCCGCGCTGCTCGCGGCGAGCAACTCCGTCGGCGCGCCGAAGGACGTCCCGTCCCACGTCATGGTGTAGAGCGACGCCCCCGTGAAGTGATCGTCGTCGCCGTTGGCGGCGATCGCGCCGTGCTGATCGTAGAACTGGGCCGGCTGCGCATAGACGATGCGCGAGTCGTCCGGCGCCCAGTCGGGCTGGGACCCGCGCATGGTGCCCGTCGAGGCGAGATCGATCTGGCTCGCGTCGTTCCCGTCGAGCCGGTAGAAGGCCGGCGAGTGGTTGCGTGCCTTGCCGTCGGAGGCGAGCAGGAAGGCGTGGTCGCTCGAGAAGGTGCGGAAGCCCGGCTGGACGGTGTTCGGTGCGATGGTCCGCGTCGAGATGTCCATGAGGTAGCTGCGGAGGTCGCTGTACTCGTCGTCCGCGTCGGGGTCGTCGCTGCCGTAGGTGATGCGCAGGCCGTCGCGGGACAGGAAGTGGCAGCCGTAGCAGCGGTTACCGGTCGTCGGGCTCGACTCGAGGAAGGCCTCGGGGGCGACGTCGCGCCGGCCGAAGTCGAAGCGGTAGATGCCGCCCGCGCGGCCCGGATCGCCGCCCACCGTCACCGACTGCCAGTAGTAGACGGCGCCCTGCACGTCCTCGGTCGCGAAGAGAATGTCGCGCGTGTCGCTCGCGGCCACACAGGAGGCGTCGTCGGGCGTGGCGCGGACGGTCACGTGGAGCGGGTCGCCGCCACGATTGACGTCCGCGATCCATCGCCACTGCGCTTCGCTGAGCGAGAAGCCGCAGCCGCCCGTGTCGATGCCGCGCGTGTTGGTGACCGGGTCGCAGCGCGTGATGAGGCGGACGTCGGTCGCCGCGTTGTGGAAGTCGATCTCGAAGAGCGTGTTTCCCGTGCCGGGCAGGAACTGGACGTCGATGACGTTGGTGTTGGGCGGCAGGAGCACCTGGTCGGGCGGGTAGACGAGGGTGGGGCTCGTGCCGGCGGCGGTGCAGGCGGGCGGGGTCGGGCCCGCGTCCATCGAACCGCTCGCCGAGCAATCCGTTCCGGGGAAGCACGTGCAGCCAGGGCAGGTGCTCACGTGGCGTGACATCGGCCCGGCGTCACCGGCGGTCCCATCCATGGAGTGGGTGGCGTCCATGGAGGAGGTGGCGTCCATGGAGCCGTCGGCGGGTCGGGCGCCGTCGCCCACGTTGCCGTCCTGGCTCGGGCCGCCGTCGCCGTGCGCCCCGTTGCCAGCGCCACAATCGCAGCCGCCGACCGTCAGGCCCGCCGACAGCATCAGGATCACGAGGGAACCGGCTTTGCCACGCATGGGACCTCCGAAGGAGCGTACGACCCGTATTCCGGTAGGATGCGTCATGTGGCGTCTCTCCACACACTTGGATCCGCCCGCACTCCAGGGTGGCCGGGTTCCGGAGCGCGGCACATCCCTTGCATCTCTCACGGCTCCGTGCGTTGGGTGGCACAGCTTGCGTTGCGCTCCGTCTTCGTGGCGGTCTTTCTGGCGGCGGGCTGCCACGGTTGCGAGCCGGGCCCCACGCGGTGCACGAGCGCCTTCGACTGCCCGGACGACGGCAGCTTCTGCTCCGTGCCGGCCTGCGTCGCAGGCGCGTGCACCGTCGCCACCTCGCCCTGCGTGCCAGGTCAGGTGTGCGACGAAGCCGAACGCAGATGCCTATGGCCCGACGACGGGGGCATGCCCGATGGAGCCGCGTCCTGCGATCCGCTCGGGGCGGCCTGCCTGGGGCCGGACCAGTGCGGTGGGTTCGTCTGCCAGACCGAGGGGCTCGCCGAGTCGGTCAGCACGGTGCGCACGGACGGCTCTCCGGGCCGTCCCTTGCCCGTGCCCGTCTTCCCCGGCGGATACTGCGCCCCGACGTGTGACGCGACTCTGCTCAACGATCCCTGCGGTCCCTGCGCCAAGTGCAACGACGCCACGCTCGCCGGCGCCGTGCGCCTGCCCGGCGACTCGGCTGTTTGCCGCGCGCGCTGTACACCGTCGCCCACGAGCAGCGGCTGCGCCCGCGCGGGCTACACCTGCGACCTCGAGACGAGCACGTGCATGGAGGGATGCGTCGACGACCGGCAATGTCAGATCGGTTACCAGGACCTCGTCGACAGCTACGAGCTGATCGACCGCGGGTCGGGCGACCCGGCCTACTGCGATCCGGTGACACGTCGCTGCCGCATGCACGGGGCCCCCGGCGCCCACATCGGCGACCCCTGCAGCGCCGACTCCCAGTGCCCCGACGACGGCCACTGCCTCAGGCAGCCCAGCGCGACCCAGGGCATCTGCACGCGTCTCGGGTGCCGCGCTCCCGGCTTCGGCTGCGATGGGGGTACGCGCTGCGACGAGCACAACGTGGGCTACGGGCAGAGCGGCTGCCTCGTCTCCTGTCGCGTCGGGGCCGAGGAGGGGACCGACGCCGTCCGGGGCTCGCGCACCGGAGGCAACCCCGACTGCGGCCCGGGGCTCGCGTGCGTCTGGAACGGCGTGTCCGAGCGCGGCGATCCGCGGGCGGGCAGCTGCCTGCCGGGCGTGTACAACGACCGCACGACGCCGAACATCGGCGACCCGTGTCACTCGGACGACGACTGCGACTCGCCCTACGGCTACGGCGTCTGCCTCTTCTCGAACGAGTCGGGCCTCTCGAGTGGCATCTGCTCGGTGCAAAACTGCGGCACGTTCCTCGACGACAGCGGCGCCCAGGTCGACGGATTGTTGCCGGGCGTACAGCTCGCCTCGCCCATCTGCGATCCGGGCCGGGGCGAGGTCTGCTTGAGCCTCGGCGACCAGCGGGTCGCGGCCCAGACCTACTGCCTGAAGCGGTGCGACGACGCCTCGGGGTGCGCGCCGGGCTACGCCTGTACGCAGCCTGCTCATCGGCCCCGACCGCTTCTGCTGGCCCGACTGCTACGGCGACGAGGATTGCCACGCAGGCGCGACCTGTCAGACCCTGGGCGGAGGCCCGTGCACGTCCTCGTACGATACCTGCACCTGCTCGGACGGGGCGGCGCCATGAGACCGTCCGTCGCGCTCCTCCTGTCGCTGGCCGCCCTCGGATGCGGCGCAAAGACCGGCCTCCTTCTGCCCGACGCCTCTGCGCCTGCCGATGCAGCGCGACCCATGGACGCCCCGCCCGATGCGCCGCCTCGGCTCGACGCGAGCTGCCCCGACCTTCCCGTCGCGCTTCGCCGCACCGACGTCGAGACGATCTTCCTGCTCGACGGCTCGGGGTCGATGGGCTGGACCTGGGACGGTCAGCCCTTCGGTGCGGGCTTGCCGAGCCGCTGGATGATCGTGCACGACACGCTCGCGAGCGTCCTGCCGCCCGTGGACCGGCGGCTCGCCATCGGCGCCAAGATCTTCCCGGACAGCGGCGCCTGCGACGTGTACTCCGGCCTCGATGTCGCGCCCCACGTGGGCGGCACGGGGGCGGTGCTCGCCCTCTTCGACCACTGGCACCCCGAGGGCGGCACGCCCACGGCCGTGGCTCTGCTCCAGACCCTGGCCGCCCCGTCCGATGCGCCACGCGTCGTGGTGGTGACGACGGACGGCGCGCCCAACTGCAACGAGGACCCGGGCGTGCCGCCCGACGAGTGCGTTTGCACGGGACCGCGGCGTGACTGCCTCGCGCCCCCGCCCGACGGCCCCGAGCAGTGCCTCGACGCGGCCGCCACCCTGAGCGTGGTGCGCGAGGCCTACGCGGGGGGCACGCCCGTGGTCGTGGTCGGCATCGACGACCCGACTCGGCCCGACCTCTCGGACTTCCTCGACGAGATGGCCATCGCCGGCGGCTGGCCCCGTCCGGTGGGCGAAGGGCGCCGCTTCTACAGCGCGCGCGCCCCCGGCGATCTCGGGGCCGCCTTCACGCAGATCACCGCCCTCGTGTCGCGCTGCGTCTTCAGCGTGGCCTCACCGCCCCCCGCCGACGCGACGGTCGTCGTGCGCGTGGACGGTACGGTCGTTCCGCCGGACCCGACCCACGCCGACGGCTGGGATTGGACGGACCGCGGCCGGGGAGCGCTCACCTTCTTCGGTGCGAGCTGTGATGCCCTGGGCACCGGCGACCCCCATGTGACCGCCCGCGTGATGTGCACCGAGTGACCGAGCGACACGCGCGCCTCGCACGCCGCGCGCGAGGCGACGAGCGCTGGGCGTTCACAGGAGGACTTGGCACGTGTTGCCCGCTCCGCAGTAGTACGCGGCGCAGCACAGGGGCGTGCCTGCCCCACAGCCGGCGCCGAGGCCGCCGCAGGAGGGGCCCGCGTCGGTGCTGGCGTCCGTGCTCGCGTCGGGCGCCGGGCCGGCGTCGGGCAGGCCGGCGTCCGGCAGCGCGTGCTCCGGGATCGACGCCGCCCACTGGGCGACGTGGTTGTGTGCCGTGATCTCCTGGAAAGGAAGCCAGAAGGCCGGATGGCTGGTGTCCTTGCCCCCGCCGATGCCGCCGGTCGTGTCGACGTCGACGGCGGCCATCCAGATCTGGGGTTGGACGCAGAACTGGGAGCAGCCCGCGGCCACGCACATGCAGGAGGCCGGCACCAAGGGGCAGATGTGGCTGCCCGACATGTTCTCCGGCGACTCGGGCGGGTAGCACTGCGCGCCCGCCGGATCCTGGTTCTGCACGCGCAGGCCGTAGTCGCGGCTCGACGAGAACGTGACCCAGACGATGCGGTGGCCCCGGTCCATCTGCACGTAGGGGCTCGTGCGCGGCCAGCTGTTTCCGAGATTGTCACCCTGGTTGAGCGCGGCCAGGTCGACGGGCGTGCCTCCGCCCGCAGGCATGGCCCAGATACGGGCACGGGGGTTCGAAAAGGCGTCGCCGTCGAGGCCCGCCGCAGTGACGCGGTCGAAGAGGATGAAGGCGCCGTCGGGTGTGTAGGTCGGGTAGTAGTCGTTCTCGTCCGGGCTGCTGGCGGCGAGCAGCACCGTGGGCGCACCGAAGGAGGTGCCGTCCCAGCGCATGGTGTAGAGGGAGGCGCCCGAGAAGTGATCGTCGTCCTCCGGGGCGTAGGTCGAGCCGCGGTAGAACGTCGCCGGCTGAGCATAGACGACGCGCGAGTCGTCAGGCGCCCAGTCGGGCTGCGTTCCGCGCATGGTGCCCGTCGATGGCAGATCGATTGGGCTCGCGTCGTTCCCGTCGAGCCGATAGAAGACGGGCGAGGCGTTGCGCGCCCGCCCGTCCGTGGCGAGCAGGAAGGCGTGGTCGTTCGAGAACGTGCGGAAACCGGGCTGGACGCGGTTCGGCGCGATGGTGCGCGTCGCGATGTCCATGAGGAAGCTCCGGAGGTCGCCGTACTCGTCGTCCGCGTCGGGGTCGTCGCTCCCGAAGGAGATGCGCAGCCCGTCGCGCGACAGGAAGTGGCAGCCGTAGCAGCGATGGCTCGTCGTCGCGCTCGACTCGAGGAAGGGCTCCGGGGCGACGTCACGCCGGCCGAAATCGAAACGGTAGATGCCGCCGGCGCGGCCGGGCTCGCCGTCCACCGTCACCGACTGCCAGTAGTAGACTGCGCCCTGCACGTCCTCGGTGGTGAACAGGATGTCGCGCGTGTCGCTCGCCGCGACGCAGGAGGCGTCGGCGGGGGCGGCGCGCACGGTCACCCGGAGTGGATTGCCGCCGCGGTTGACGTCCGCGATCCACTGCCACTGCGCCTCGGTCAGCGAAAAGCCGCAGCCGCCCGTGTCGATGCCGCGCGTGTTGGTGATCTTGTTGCATCGCGTGATGAGGCGGACGTCCGTCGCCGCGTTCTGGAAATCGATCTCGAAGAGGCGGTTGCCCGCGCCGGGCAGGAACTGGACCTCGATGGCGTTCGTGTTGGGCGGCAAGAGCACCTGGTCGGGCGGATAGACCAGCGTCGGGCGCGTGCTGGGGCTCATGCAGGCGGGGGGCGTCGGACCGGCGTCCACGGTGCCGCCCGCCGAACAGTCGGTCCCAGGGAAGCAGGGGCAGCCGGGACAGGTGCTCACGTGGCGGGAGCCTCGATCGACGCATCCCCGATTGGGGTTGCAGTACATGTCGGCGGAGCACGCGCCGTCGTTCGGTTCGTAGAGGCAGGTGCCGCTGATGCAGCGCGGTGTGGCGCAGGCGGCGCGTGGCGCGCAGTCCACCGCCGTCGTGCACAGCGGTGCCGGGCAGTACTGGGGCCTCTCCGGCGAGCAGCGGGGGTCCACGCAACGTCCCCCGAGGCATGCGACTGCGCCGGCGCTGTCTCCGGCGCCCGGGCACTGCGCGTCGCGACAGTCCCGCGTGATGACGACGGTCACGGCCTGCGTGCCGCCTGCGACCTCCACCACGGCCCGCCCCTCGGCGACGCGTCCACCCGCGCCGTCGAGCAGCTCCACGCGCACGCCGAACGTTCCCTGCCGACCTTCGAGTAGTCGGCCACGTGCTGACCTTCGACATAGTCGGCAGCGAGATGGTCGTCGAGCTGGGCGTGGGTCCAGCCGGCCTCCGTCATGGGCAGGCCGCCCGTCGAGATGCGCGTGCGGACCTCGCGGAACTCCGCACCCGGGACGAGGTCGGTGCGGAGGTCGACGACCATGCCCGGGCTGCTGCTGCATGCGGCGCAGGACAGTGCACAGACGACGACGCCCGCCACGTTCAGCAAGGCCACGAATCCGTCACGCGCCACGACGGACACCGTACTGCCTGAGCCTGTGAGGGAACAAGGACCGTGGGCCACGATCGCGGCACGTCCGGGGACGCGGGCGTCGCTCGCGGGGTTCGGCGCGCCCTGCGCCAGCGACGCGGAATGCCGCTCCAACGTCTGCATGGCCCATCACACGGGCACGGGGCGTTGCTCGACCGGGTGTCTCGGTCACGTATGTCTCCCCGGGACCACGTGCGACGCAGCGTGTCCCGAGGGCTATCTCTGCACCGAGATCAGCGGGCACGACCGATGCGTGGAGACGCCGCCCGTGATCGATGCCGGTACGGACGCGGGATCCGGTGCGGGCCCGTCCTCGACGTCCGGGGGATGCGATGTGGCGGGCGCACCCGATCGGAACGCGCTCGCGTGGCTGTACGGCCTCGGCCTGCTCGTCGCCCTCGCGGCGTCTCGAAGGGCTCGCGCGCGCCACGCCCGCCGGGCCCCGTGACGGCGTGACACCTCAGGGAGTCGTACCCGTCGCCGTCGCCCCGCCGTGCCCGGGAGGGGCGGCGCTTTCGTCGCGGGTTGCGCCCTGGGCGGGGCCCCCGCTGTGGACCGACCGCGCGGGCCGAGGCGGCAGGGGTACGCGTTGATTTGTGTGTACGGTTACGGTCGCCGACAGGCCCGCCTGGAGCGGCAGGTCCGGGCGGTGGCGGAAGGCGACGTGCACCGGGACGCGCTGCACCACCTTGACGAAGTTGCCGGTCGCGTTGTTCGCGGGCAAGAGCGAGAAGCGCGCCCCCGTCCCCGCCGCCAGGCTCACCACCACGCCCTCGATGTCGTGGTTCGGGTACGCATCCACGTTCACCACGGCCCGGTTGCCGGGACGCATGTCGCCGATCTGCGTCTCCTTGAAGTTGGCCACCACGTAGGTCCGGTCGGGCACCAGGCTGGCGACGGGTTGGCCGGGCACGACGATCTGGCCCACCTCCGCGTTGAGGTTCGACACGGTGGCGTCGACGGGCGCGGTCACACGTGCGTAGCCGAGCTGTAGCTCTGCCAGATGCACGGCGGCCTCCGCCTGGTGCGCGCGCGCGCGAGCGAGCTCGGTCGCCGCGTGGGCGGCGGCGATCTGCGCGTCCACGGGCGCGCTCTCGGCCAAGTGGCCCTGGGCCGCAGACACCTGGGTCGCCAGGTTGCGCCGCTCGCTCTGGGCCGCCGCGAGATTGCTCTGGGCACGGCTGAGCGCCGCCCGGGCGCTGTCGTAGTCGAGCTGGGCGTGATTGACCTGTTGCTGGGCGACGGCGCCAGCCCGCTCGAGCTGCCGCGTGCGGTGCAGGTCGAGCTCCTTCTGGCGCGCGTCCGCCTGGGCTCGTTCGAGCTCGGCGCGCGCGGTCGCGATCTGGTCCCCGGAGCCGTTCAGGGCGACGCGCGATCCGCTCACCATGGCGCGGGCGCTCTCGAGCCCGCCGTGGGCCGTGGCGCTCGTGATGCGTTCCTGGGCCTCGGCCGCGTCGACCTGCGCGCGGGCACTCCCGAGCTGGGCGCGCGCCTGGGCGAGGCGTGCATCGAGATCGCTCGTGTCGATCTGGAGCAGCAGCTGACCGGCCTTCACGTGCTCGTCCGAGTGGACCGGCACCTCGGCGATGCGGCCGCCGACCTGCGGTGCGACCGCGACCACGTCGGCGTCGATCTGGGCGTCGTCGGTGCTCTCTTCGTTGCGCGTGAGGAACGCGTAGCCGCCGATGACAGCGAGCACGATGCCGACCAGGGTGCCTAGGACCGCGAACGCGGTGCGACCACGGCCCTTCTTGCGTGCGGGCGCCGCCGCCTTCGACGTCGTGTCCGCAGCGGGTGCCGGCGTCGGCTCGGGCGTCGCCGGCGCATCGGCCTCGCTGCCGTTGCGTGTGCGGGCCTTCGGTGCGGACTGGGCTTCTCGGAGCTCCATGGTGTCATACCTCGGCGTGGGCTTCCGCAGCCTCGGGGGTGGGGCTGCGACCCTCCTTCAGGAAGACGAGGAGGGGAATGACGAGAAAGAAGAGCAGGCCTGCGAGCAGGAAGACCCACTCGAACGAGAGGACACTGGCTTGGCGCGCGACGTCGCCCGCGAGCGAGGCGAGGGCGGCCGCGTGGGCGCTCGCGGGGTCGATGCCGTGGGCGACCATGCCGTGGGCGGTGGCCGACACGTGGGCCAGGACCGACGGATCGGTGGATCGGATCTGTTGCACTAGGCCGAGGCGGGCGGTGGCCATGTGATCGCCGAGCAGCGTCGTGAAGATTGCGAGCCCGATGGGCCCGCCGATCCGGCGCAGCAGCGAGTTGAGGCCCGCCGCGTCGGCGAGCTGGTACCGCTCGATCTTCGACAGGGCCACCGTGGTCAACGGCACGAAGAGACAGGAGAAGCCGACGCCCTGCACCATGATGGCGCCGATCACGTCGCCCTGCCCGGAGGCGAGGGTGAGGTGGCTCATGTCGATCGACCCGAGGGAGACGAACACGACGCCGATGGCGATGACGATCCGCGGCGAGACGCTGTTGTAGATGCGGCCGATGATCGGCGTCGCGACCATCATGACGGCGACGCGCGGCATCATCGCCAGGCCCGATTGGGTTGCGGTGAAGCCGAGCACCTCCTCCATGAACACGGGCAGGAGGAACATGTTCGCCATGAGCATCGCGAACATGAGGCCACCGATGAGGGTGCCCGAAGCGAAGGTGGGTTCCTTGAAGAGGCGGAGGTTGACCGCCGGCGTCTCGGCCGTCAGCTCCCGGATGATGAAGGCCGCGATCGAGACGATGGCGATGAGGAAGATCGCGGTGATGAGGTGCGAGTCGAACCAGTCGTTCTGCGCGCCTTCCTCGAGGAAGTACTGGAAGGTTGTGAGGCCGACCGTCATCAGGCCGATGCCCCACCAGTCGATGTTCTTGCGCTGGGCCGCGGCGAGGGTCCGGTTCTTCTCGCGGATCTCCTCGTCCTCGTGGACGAAGCTCGCCACCATGAACAGGCCGAGGGCGCCGACGGGCAGGTTGATGAAGAAGATCCAGGACCAGTGCCAATGGTCGACGATGACACCGCCCAGGGTCGGGCCGACGGCGGGGCCGAGCATCACGGCCATGCCGAAGACGGCCATCGCCATGCCCTGCTCTTCGGGGGGAAGGTCTGGCGCAGGATCGCTTGCTCGGTGGGCTGGAGCGCGCCCGAGCCGAGCCCCTGGAGCACGCGGAAGAAGACCAGGGAGACCAGGGTGTGGGCCGTGCCGCACAGGACCGACCCCGCGAGGAAGAGTACGAGCGACACCAGGTAGACGCGCTTCTGTCCGAAGAGGCGCCCGAGGAAGGCGGTGAGCGGCATCACAACCACGACCGCCATGCCGAAGCCGGTCGTCACCCACGTGATCTCCTGCAGCGTCGCTCCCACCGAGCCGCGGATTGGGGCAGGGCGACGTTCACGATCGACGCGTCGATGGCGCCCATGAGTGTCCCGAAGGTGATCGAGATTGTCACCAGCCACTTGTTGACCTTCGGCCGGGCGGGGGCGCGCGGCGCGGCGAGGGCGATGGCCTGGCTCACGGCGTTCGTCCGTCGAGCTCGTGGCGCGGTGCGCGGACCGTCGTCACGGCTGCCTCCGCGCGCCGTCGAGAAAGAAGCGCACGACCGCGCTGACGTCGCTGCTCACCGGTGCGCGGTGGCCGCCGTGCAGGGCCTGGGCGAGCACCCCGCGCATGATGCCGACGAGCAGGGCCGGGTAGAGGGCCCGGTCTTGCGAGCGGAGGATGCCCTCGGAGATGCCGAGGTCGACGAGACGCTCGGTGCGTTCGACCAGGAGGCGCATGGTCGAGCGCTGTCCTTCGGCCCGCGCGGCGCTCATCTCCTCTTCGATCACCAGGCGGAACAGGGGCAGGTGCAGGTCGAAGTGGGCGAAGACGGCCGACACGAAGCTCTCGAGGAGCGCATCGAAAGGAGCCTCGTCGGTATGGGCGAGCACCGCGTCCATGCGGGAGACCAGCTCGGCGCGCTTGGCCGCAAACAGGGCGTCGAGCAGGACCTGGCGGTCGCCCACATGGTTGTAGATTGTCCCGACCGACACGCCGGCCCGGGCCGCGATGTCCTCCATGCGTGCCCCGTGCAGCCCCTGCTCGGTGAGCAGGGCCTCCGCCGCCTCCAGGATGGCCTCGCGCGAGGCCTCTCGGAGCCGCCGTTTGAGCGGCGGCTCAGATTTTGAAGCGGGATTCACGAGCCCCTATTTATGGGACACGTGCGCCTGGCGGGCAACCCTCTTTCGGGCCCTCAAGGGGCTGGCCGACCGAGCCGGCGCTCCACTTCGCCATCAGACTGCCGGCCCGCGCGGGCTCGACTCGGGAGGCGCCCGGGCGCATGAAGGACGCCGAGCCCCGGAGGAACGATGTCCGAACGCTTCCAGACGATCTCGCCCGTCGATGGGCGTCCCTACGTAGAGCGATCCCACGCGACCGACGCCGAGCTCGACGCCGCCCTCGACCGCGGCCACTCCGCCCAGGGCGCCTGGGCTCGCACGCCCATCGAGGAACGCTGCGCGCTTCTGCGCCGGCTCGTGGACGCGGTCGTCGGGAAGCAGGAAGCGATCACCGAGGAGCTGACCCGGCAGATGGGGCGGCCCATCCGGTCGACGCCCGGTGAGGTGCGCGGCTTCGTCGAGCGGGCGACGCGCATGATCGACCTCGCCCCCGAGACCCTCGCGCCGATTCGATCCGGGTCCCAAGCCGGGCTTCGCGCGCCGCATCGAGCGGGTGCCCCTGGGCGTCGTGCTCGTGCTCGCGCCGTGGAACTACCCGTGGCTCACGGCGGTCAACGCGGTCGTGCCGGCGCTCGCCGCCGGCAACACCGTCGTGCTCAAGCACTCGGAGCAGACACCGCTGGTGGCCGAGCGCTTCGTGGAGGCGGGGCGTGCGGCCGGCCTGCCCGAGGGCGTCTTCCAGTTCCTGCACATCGACCACGGGCAGGTCGCGCGCGCCGTCGCCGATCCACGCGTCGACTTCGTCGCCTTCACGGGCTCGGTCGAGGGGGGCGCGCCGTGCACCACGCGGCGGCCGATTGCTTCATCGCCTGCGGCCTCGAGCTCGGCGGCAAGGACCCGGCCTACGTGCGCGCCGACGCGCCCTTCGACTTCACCGTGGACAACGTCGTCGACGGCGTCTTCTTCAACTCGGGCCAGACTGCTGCGCCATCGAGCGGGTCTACGTGCACCGCGAGGTGTACGACCGCTTCGTGGAGGCCTTCGCCGCGAAGGTGCGAGCCTACCGCCTCGGGGACCCGACCGACCCCGAGGTGACCCTCGGGCCCCTGGCCCGCGCCTCGTCGGCTCGAAGCGTACAGCGCAAGGTCGAGGCGGCTGTGGCGGCGGGTGCCCGGGCGCTCATCGACGCGTCGGCGTTCCCGGAGGCCGCGCGGGGCGGCGCCTACCTCGCACCCCAGGTCCTGGTCGGCGCCGATCACACGATGGAGATCATGCGCGAGGAGACCTTCGGGCCGGCCGTCGGCATCATGAAGGTGGCCGACGACGAGGAGGCGGTGCGCCTGATGAACGACAGCCGCTACGGACTGACCGCGTCGGTCTGGACGGCCGACGTCGAGGCGGCCGAGGCGATCGCCGCGCGACTCGAGACCGGTACGGTGTTCATGAACCGCGCCGACTACCTGGACCCGGACCTGGCCTGGGCAGGGGTCAAGGACTCCGGCCGCGGCTGCACCCTATCGCGCATCGGCTACGAGCAGCTCACGCGGCCCAAGTCGTTCCACTTCCGGCCCGTCCCCTGAGCCGGGCGGGCTCATCGCGACGATAGACGCGTGCGACACCGCCCTTCGGGCCTCCACGCTCCGGGCCTCGGCCCAGTGACGGGGCCCCATGACGAGCCCTACATGGGGCGCCCGCTTCCCGGCTCAGCCGCAGACACCGGCCGCGCAGGCCTGCCCGCTTCTGCACGCGTTGCCGCACGTTCCACAGTTATTGTTGTCGCTCGACGTGTCGACGCAGCCTCCGGCGCAGCAGGTGCTGTTGCCCTTTGCGCTGCAGGAATGACCGCACGTTCCGCAGTTATTCCTGTCCGTGTCGACGATCGTCTCGCAGCCGTTCGCGTCGTTGCCGTCGCAGTCGGCGTAACCGGGGTTGCAGCTCTGGAGCATGCACATGCCACCCACGCATTGCGACATCGCGTTGGCCCTGGCGCACAGGGTGCCGCAGGCGCCGCAGTTCGTGGTGTCTGTATCGGGGTTCGATTCGCAGCCGTTCGAGGGGTCGTGGTCGCAGTCCTCGAACGGGGGATTGCAGGCGCACGCCCCCGCTTCGCAGTGCTGGTTCGGACCGCACTGAATGCCGCAGCCGCCACAGTCGGCGGCGTCCGTCGCCAGGTCGGTGCACGCGCCGCCGCAGCACGCGCTGTAGTGGCCGTCGCCAGTGTCGCCCGCGCAGGGTGAGCCCGCGCCGCAGGCGCAGGTTCCGGCGCTGCACGTGTCGGCGATCGCGTGGTCGTCCGGCAAGGCCACCCCCGATGCGTCGACGTTGCAGTCCCTGCCGCAAGCGCCGCAATTGCGGAGGCCGATCTGCAGGTCGAAGCATCCCCCCCCGCCGCTTCTCACGCAGCAGGTCCTGCCTTCGCCGCAGGGGTGTGGATGCGTGCCGACGCTCGCCGCGGAGCAGTCGCAGGCGCCGTCGAGGCAGCGGTCGCCGATGCCGGCGCAGGAGATGCGGCAGCCGCCGCAGTTGTTCGGGTCCGTCAGGTAGTCCACCGCACAGCTCGGCGATCCGCTGCAGCCCTCCTGGACGCATCCCTGACTGCCCTCGGGGAGCGGGTTGCCGCTCATGCTCGTGGTCGGCGCGGCGAGCAGGTCGTCGATGGTCCCGTTGCAGTCGTCGTCGACGCCGTCACACGTCTCGCTGACGCCGGGGTGGACGGCCGGGTTGCCTTCGCACAGGGGGGGCTCGGCCCAGCCGTCGCCGTCCGTGTCCTGGTCGCAGCCGTCGTCCGCGACGCCGTTGCAGTTGTCGTCGACCCCGTCGCCGCAGTGCTCGGGGGCGCCCGGGTGGATCAGGGGGTTGGTGTCGTCGCAGTCCGGGCCGCCGACGCTCATGGCGGCGTAGCCGTCCCCGTCGGCGTCGGTGCTCGGGTCGCAGCCCTCGTCCACCATCCCGTCGCAGTCGTCGTCGACGCCGTTGCCGCAGAATCTCGGCTGCCGTCGGGTGGATCCCCCGGTTGCAGTCGTTGCAGTCGCAGGGCGTCCCCGGGCTGACGGTCGAGCAGTCCGGGAAGCCGTCGCCGTCCTCGTCCGGCCCGGCGCACCCTTCGTCGATGAGGCCGTTGCAGTTGTTGTCGACGCCGTCGCCGCACGTCTCCATGGCAGCGGGGTTCACGGCCGGGTTCGTGTCGTCGCAGTCGACATCGCTCCCGAAGCCGTCCCCGTCTCCGTCGGGGCCGTGCTCGGGCCGCACGATATCGAGCTGTACCGAGCGGCTCTCCTTCAGGGTCACGAGCAGGACCTTCTGCCCGACCTCCGTGTCGGCCGCCGAAAGGAGCTGGCCCTGCACGTAATAGGTGCCCGGCGACAGCTGCACGTCGGCCACGTGCACGCCGGTGCCGTAGTCGGCCGTGGGCTCTGCCGTCCGATCGGGCGCCGTCTTCAGCGGAACCTCACCGGTCGACGGGTCGGAAGCGAAGACCGCGACCCTGACCTTCGCGAAGTCCACTCCCGGGACGTAGTTGGTCTTGACGTCGATCGAGAGCGATGCCTGGGGAGACGAGCAACCACCCAGCACGACTGCGGGCAACAGCGCCGCGGCAAGGAGGCGAGGGAGCGCAGTCATGACGATGAGCACATGATATCCGATATCAGGCTTCGCGGCGCTCTTGGGACCTCGCCCCCGCCACCGGCGTGCTCACACACTCAGCTGCAGACGCCCGCCGTGCACGTCCCGCCGGATCCACACGCCTGGGCACAGGTGCCGCAGTGCTGGGGGTCGCTCGATGTGTCGACGCAGCCTCCGCCGCAGCACGTGTTCGTCGACCCGCTGCAGACATGGCCGCAGGTGCCGCAGTGCACCCTGCCCCTCTGGAGGTTCGCCTCGCAGCCGTTGGTCTCGTCGCCATCGCAGTCGGCGAAACCGGGGTTGCAGGTCTCCAGCATGCAGGTGCCGGTGGCGCAGCTCGCCGTCGCGTGGGCCCGGGTGCACGGCGTGCCGCAGGAGCCGCAGGTCGCGAGCATGTGGAGGCTCGTCTCGCAGCCGTTCCCGTCGACACCGTCGCAATCGGCGAAACCGGGGTTGCAGGTCTGCAGCGTGCAAGCGCCACTCACGCATTGCATGGTGGCGTTGGGCAGCATGCACCTGTTGCCGCAGGCGCCACAGTTTGTGAGGTCGGTGCCGGGGTTTGCCTCGCAGCCGTTCGCGGGATTGTGGTCGCAGTCCTGGAAGGGGGGAGCGCAGCTGCACATCCCACCCGAACAGACCATGTTCGGGCCGCAGTGAATGCCGCAGCCGCCACAGTTGGCGGCGTCCGTCGCCAGGTCGGTGCACGTGGCGCCGCAGCACGCGCTGTAGTGGCCGTCGCCAGTGTCGCCCGCGCAGGGTGAGCCCGCGCCGCAGGCGCAGGTTCCGGCGCTGCACGTGTCGGCGATCGCGTGGTCGTCCGGCAAGGCCACCCCCGATGCGTCGACGTTGCAGTCCCTGCCGCAAGCGCCGCAATTACGGAGGCCGATCTGCAGGTCGAAGCATCCCCCCCCGCCGCTTCTCACGCAGCAGGTCCTGCCTTCACCGCAGGGGTGTGGATGCGTGCCGACGCTCGCCGCGGAGCAGTCGCAGGCGCCGTCGAGGCACTGGTTGCCGATGCCGGCGCAGGAGATGCGGCAGCCGCCGCAGTTGTTCGGGTCGGTCAGATAGTCCACGGAACAGCTGGGTGAGTGGTCGCAGCCCTCCTGGACGCATCCCTGACTGCCCTCGGGGAGCGGGTTGCCGCTCATGCTCGTGGTCGGCGCGGCGAGCAGGTCGTCGATGATCCCGTTGCAGTCGTCGTCGACGCCGTCACACGTCTCGCTGACGCCGGGGTGGACGGCCGGGTTGCCTTCGCACAGGGGGGGCTCGGCCCAGCCGTCGCCGTCCGTGTCCTGGTCGCAGCCGTCGTCCGCGACGCCGTTGCAGTTGTCGTCGACCCCGTCGCCGCAGTGCTCGGGAGCACCGGGGTAGATCGCGGGGTTCGTGTCATCACAGTCCGGGCCGCCGACGCTCATGGCGGCGTAGCCGTCCCCGTCGGCGTCGGTGCTCGGGTCGCAGCCCTCGTCCACCATCCCGTCGCAGTCGTCGTCGACGCCGTTGCCGCAGAATCTCGGCCGCCATCGGGTGGATCCCCCGGTTGCAGTCGTTGCAGTCGCAGGGCGTCCCCGGGCTGACGGTCGAGCAGTCCGGGAAGCCGTCGCCGTCTTCGTCCGGCCCGGCGCACCATTCGTCGATGAGGCCATTGCAGTTGTTGTCGACGCCGTCGCCGCACGTCTCCATGGCAGCGGGGTTCACGGCCGGGTCCGTGTCGTCGCAATCGACGTCGCTCCCGAAGCCGTCCCCGTCGCCGTCGGGGCCGTGCTCCGGCCGCACGAGCTCGAGCTGTACCGAGCGGCTCTCCTTCAGGGTCACGAGCAGGACCTTCTGCCCGACCTCCGTGTCGGCCGCCGAAAGGAGCTGGCCCTGCACGTAATAGGTACCCGGCGACAGTTGCACGTCGGCCACGTGCACACCGGTGCCGTAGTCGGCCGTGGGCTCTGCCGTCCGATCGGGCGCCGTCTTCAGCGGAACCTCACCGGTCGACGGGTCGGAAGCGAAGACCGCGACCCTGACCTTCGCGAAGTCCACTCCCGGCACGTAGCTGGACTTCACGTCGATCGAGAGCGATGCCTGGGGAGACGAGCGACCACCCAGCACGACCAGGGACAAAAGCACGGCGGCAAGGACGCGAGGGAGCACAGCCATGAGCAGTGTCCTCAGGATACAGGCCCGGCCGGGCTCTCGCGAACCGCCCGCGGCCCGCGTCCGGCGCGGTCAGCGGCTCCAGCGCGCATCGTAGCTGGTCTGATTCGACTCGAGACCGGAGAGCGTCACGTCCACGTCCTTGCCGCCGGAGCCCTCGAGCACGGCACGGAAGGCGGTCCCCTGGCATCGAAGGAGCAGCTCCGGGAACACGCCGGCAGGGGCGTAGAGCCGCACCTGCACGCGGCGGTCGCCGGACTTCGTCGTCTCGAGCCGCGAGCCCTGGTGGAACACGCCCCAGCGCTTGCTTGCGCTCTCGATCACGCGCTGCGGAGAGGCCACGAACATCACCACCCGATAGAGGGGGCTCCGGAGCAGCTCCCGGTTGCGCTCGTAGGCGAAGTCGACGAACGCCTCGTCGCTCGAGAAGTAGGCTTCGCGCACGGCGAGGTAGGCCGCAGTGGCCACCACCTCCGGGACCCAGGTGGAGGCCGGAGGCGGATGCTCCACCAGCTCGCGCACGGGGGCCGGCACGTCCGCGGGCAGCTGGTGGTAGCCGTGGAAGAACTCGCGGCAGACCGAGGCCTTCTCCACGCACCCCGGGTAGGCCGCGATGCCGCGCGGGAACGAGTCGAGGTAGCGTTGGACGAGCTCGCCCATCGGCCGATTGGTACCATGACTCGCGGCCCCGAGGGGACCGGGTTGGGGGAGGGCTCCGCCCGAGCGAGCGGCCTCGATCGACCCCCTGGGGCGCCGGCCCGATCGGACCCCTCCCCCTGTCGGCGCCGGCCCGTGGCCATCGGCGGCGTCGGGCGCACTTGCCCGCATATGGCCCGCCGTCATCGTCCGCCGTTCGTCTGTCCCGCCTGCAACCAGCGACGTCCCGCCTCGGAGGCGGTCCCCTGGGAGGTCGTGCGCGCCCCCATCCGCGCGATCGTCGAGGAGCAGCACCCGCGCGTCGGCGAGCCCACGGTGATCTGTCGTGCCTGCCTCAACAACGCCCGCGCAGGCTACGTGGAGGACGTGCTCGAGGCCGAGCGGGGCTCCCTCAGTCGCGTCGAGCACGATGTCGTCGACAGCTTCCGGGACTTCGACCTGATGAGCGCGAACCTGAACGCCGAGTTCGACCAGAGGCTGACCCTCGGTGAGCGGCTCTCGGACCGCCTGGCGCGCTTCGGTGGGAGCTGGCGGTTCATCATCATCTTCGGCGGGATCCTCCTCGTCTGGATCGCGCTCAACTCGATCCAGCTCCTCCATCGCCCCTTCGACCCCTATCCGTTCATCCTGCTCAACCTCGTCCTGTCGTGCCTCGCCGCCCTCCAGGCGCCGGTCATCATGATGAGCCAGAACCGCCTCGAGGCGAAGGACCGGCTGCGGGCCGAGCACGACTACCGGGTCAACCTCAAGGCGGAGCTCGAGGTGCGCCATCTGGACGAGAAGATCGACCTGCTCGTCGCCGAGCAGTGGCGGCGCCTGCTCGAGATCCAGCAGATCCAGGTCGAGCTGATGAAGGAGCTGTCCGAACGGCTGCCCAAGGCGGGTCCGGCTGCCTCTTGACGGGGCGTCGGTCGAAAGCGTGCGTTCCAGTCAAAGACGAACCGGCCTTCGAGGGGGCTGTTGCGGGGCGCCCCGAACGGGGAGTAAGAGAGGGGCCTTGGAGGTGCCTTGCCATGTTGCGTAGCGCGGCTTTTGTCTTGTTTTCGGTGGTGCTCGTCGGGACCGGCTGCAGCGGCGGTAACGCCCCGCCCTCGTCCGGGCACGATGCCGGCTCGGGCGGGATCGATTCCGGCATGGGCATGACGGACTCGGGCACCGGACCGACCGACGCGGGCATGTCCACGACGGACGGCTCGTCGGCGGATGCGGGGACGCTCGACGGAAGCATGACGTCGGACGCGGGGCCCGCCTGCGGCGGTACCTGCGATGCCAACGCCACCTGCGACATGAGCTCGGGCACACCCACCTGCGCGTGCAACGCCGGGTACACGGGCGACGGGGCCACGTGCACGGACGTGGACGAGTGCGCGACGGGAGCGGCGGGCTGCGACGCGAATGCGACGTGCACGAACACGCCGGGGAGCTACACGTGCGCGTGCAACGCCGGGTACACGGGGGACGGGGCCGCGTGCACGGACGTGGACGAGTGCGCGACGGGAGCGGCGGGCTGCGACGCGAACGCGACGTGCACGAACACGCCGGGGAGCTACACGTGCGCGTGCAACGCCGGGTACACGGGCGACGGGGCCGCGTGCACGGACGTGGACGAGTGCGCGACGGGAGCGGCCGGCTGCGGCGCGAACGCGACGTGCACGAACACGCCGGGGAGCTACACGTGCGCGTGCAACGCCGGGTACACGGGGGACGGGACCACGTGCACGGACGTGGACGAGTGCGCGACGGGAGCGGCCGGTTGCAGCGCGAAGGCGACGTGCACGAACACGCCGGGGAGCTACACGTGCGCGTGCAACGCCGGGTACACGGGCGACGGGATGACGTGCACGGACGTCAACGAGTGCGCGACGGGAGCGGCGGGCTGCGACGCGAACGCGACGTGCACGAACACGCCGGGGAGCTACACGTGCGCGTGCAACGCCGGGTACACGGGCGACGGGACGACGTGCACGGACGTGGACGAGTGCGCCGCGGGCACGGACACGTGCGGCGCGGGCTCCGCCTGCATCAACACGCCCGGCAGCTACACGTGCTCGTGCCTCTACGGTTACGCGGCGAGCGGGGGCGCGTGCGCGCGCGGCAGCGTGCTGGTGTACTCGCCGGACGACACCGCATCGAGTGATGCCGCGATGGCCCTCGGCTACACCGTGATCGCCGCCACTAGCGCCAACTTCGACACGCGGTTCGACGCGGGCGGATACGATCTCATCATCGTCGAGCTCGGCGCTGAACGCCCTCCCGGCGGGGATGGGCACGCGTCTGTCGACCTGGCTTGGCGCGGGCGGCCGGCTCATCTTCAGCCACTGGAACCTGGACGCGAGCGCCACCCTGCAGACTGCTCTCCAGGTGTCGACCGTAAGCTTCAACACCGCGCGCAACATCTATCCCGCGGCAGCCACGACCCTGAGCTTCTTCGACCAGCAGAACGCGATCATGAGCCCCTTGGTGGCGACCGATACCGTGACGGACGACGGGGACGAGCTGACCCCGACGGGAGGCGGTTTCGTGGCCGGTCACTTCGACAGCGCGACCGGGGCGGGCGCCATCGCCGTGACCCGCAACCGTCACGTGGTCGTCGACGGCTTCGTGTTCCGCGAGACGACGGGCGACGCGGACAGCGATGGGATACCGGACGCCCAGGAGCTGGTCGAGAACCAGATCAACTACCTGATGAACCCGGTCGTGCTCGTCGACAACGGCGGCACCTCGTCCGACTCCGCCGTCCACGCCGTTCAGCGGATCGGCTACACGGTCATCCGGACGACGGGGACCACATCGTTCGACACCGCCTTCGATGCGGGCAACTTCGACGCCGTGATCATCGCCGTCGCCAGCGGCGGCTACGACAGCACGGTGGAGACGCGCGTCACCTCCTGGGTTGGCGCGGGCGGCGTGCTCATCTACAGCTACTGGGACTTGGACGCCGCCCCGGCCGCCCAGACGGCGCTCGGCGTGACGACCACGTCGTTCAACACGATCAGGCCGGTCTACGAGGTCACGGGGCAGAGCGTCGACTTCTTCGCCACGGTCGACGACGTTCCGTCGCCCCTCACTGGGACCGACAGCTGGTTCGACGACGGCGATGCCCTCGCCCTGAGCGGTGCCGGCTTCCTCGCGGGCAGGTTCAACAGCACCACCGGCTCCGGAGCGATTGCCGTCACCCACTCCGGCCGCGTCATCGTGGACGGCTTCCTCTTCGACGAATTCGCAACGCCCGACGTGGACGCGGACGGCATCCCCGACGTACAGGAGCTCATCGAGAACCAGTTGCACTACCTCTTCTTGCCCTGACGGACCGGAGGCGGGTCGACCGAGGGCGCGCTCACCACGGAGCGCCCCCCACGGTCCACCGCGAAGGAGGGCGCCCGGCTATCGGGCGCCCAGCAGGCCGGCGGCGAGACGGGGGAGGACCTCGCCGAGCCGGGCCCCGAGGCGGACCGTGGCGAGCGCGTCGCCGCGGGTCTCGCTCAGGTTGACGATGGCGACGGGCACGCCGCGGCGCGCCGCCTCGCGCACGAAGCGGAAGCCGGAGAAGACGGCGAGGGAGCTGCCCACGACGAGCAGCACCTCGCCCTCGTCGAAGAGCCGCCAGGCTTCGTCGACGACGGGCCGTGGCACGTTCTCGCCGAAGAACACCACGTTGGGCTTGAGCACGCCGTCGCACCGCTCGCACGCGGCCGCCCGGAAGCCTGCTACCCGCTCGGCGTCGAGATCCGCATCGCCGTCCGGGGCGAGCTCGGCGCGCTCTGCCTCCCAGCCCGGGTTGAGGGTGAGCAGCCGTGCCTGCAGCGCATCCCGGGGCTCGATGCGATCGCAGTCGAGGCAGCGCACCTCGGCGAGAGCTCCGTGCAGCTCCACGACCCGGCGGCTGCCGGCGGCGTGGTGCAGGCGGTCCACGTTCTGGGTGACGACGCCACGCACGAGGCCTGCCTCTTCCATCGCGGCGAGCGCCCGGTGGCCGTCGTTGGGACGCGCCGCCCGGAAGCTCGGCCAGCCGATCACCGAGCGGGCCCAGTAGCGCCTTCGCCCCTCCGCGTCGCGCAGGAAGGCCTGGATACGGATCGGGTTCCGAGCGCGGCGCCGGGTCTCGGGGCCGCGGTAGTCGGGGATGCCCGATTCGGTGCTCAGGCCCGCGCCTGCGAGGGCCACCACGCGCCGCCCCGCGAGCAGGGCGGTGAGCGGCTCGATCCCGCGCTCCACGTCGCCGAGCGCCGAGGCACTGGCATCGCCGTTGGCGAGCGACCCCAGATTGTCGTCGGCGCGCGGCATGGACCCTTTCATGGTCCGTTCCGCGCCGATCGTCCAGGCCGGCCCGCGTCGAGGCCCCCGTCCGGGCGCGGCCTCAGGGGGCCGGCGTTCCGTTGACGGTCAGCAGAACCATCCCGCAGGTCCAGGGCCCGTGCTCCACGAGGTCGACGACGATGTAGTAGGTGCCCGGGCCCAGCGTCGTCTGGATGCGTGCCTCCCGCGGCTGGATGCCGGCCACGCAGTTCGTCCTGTCGTAGGAGGACGCGCACGCGACGTTGTCGTCGCAGGCGACCTGGGACGACTGGTCATCGCAGGTGGTCCGGACGTACAGGAGCGTGTCGATCTGCGCCAGCATGTCGTTGTCCTGCACGTCGAGGTCGACGTCGGTCGTGCGCGTGAGGGTGAGGCGGAAGAGGCGATCGGGGCCGTTGCCGTCCGCAGAGCAATCAGTCGTGTGCACCTCTGTGAAGTCGTTCGTGTCCATGCAGGCGCTGAACATTTCGGTGCTGCCGAGGTCGACGTCGATGAACGACAGGGGGCAGGCCGTCATGGGGCTGCAGACGCCAGTCACGGGGTTGCAGCCGTAGGGGCACGCCGTGGGCATCTCCGAGCTGCCGCGGGCATCGCACAGGTAGGACGTCGTCGCGCTCGCCGCGCAGCGAGCGGTCCCCGGCGTGCACACCCACGGCACGCAGCCCGGCCCCGCCCCCGTCACTCCGCAGTAGGCGTTCATGGAGGTGCAGTCGGTCCGGACGCGCGCGCCCGTCGTGCACCTGGTCAAGACGTCCCCGGTGCAGCTCGCCACGCCCGGCGAGCACGGCCCTGCGTCTCCAGCGCCCCCGTCGGCAGGCCCCGCGTCCGTGGGCCCGGCGTCCATGGCGCCCCCGTCGATGGGTCCCGCCTCCAGGGGGCCGCCGCCGGCGTCGGGCGCGATGCACGTTCCGTCGACGCACATCGCCGCCGTGCACTCGCGAGGCCCGCTCGCCGGGTCGAGGAGCACCAGGAGGTCACCGCTCCCGCCCGCCTCGAGGGTCTCCATGCGGCAGCCCGCCGCCACCACCCCGCAGGAGGCGTCGAACGCCCGCGCGTACAGACCGTAGGTGCCGGGCTTCACCGCGCCGAGGCCTCGCCCTCGGCTGTCGGGGGTGAGCTCGAGGGTATGGAGCGCCGAGACGGGTGGGTCGCCGAGGGTCTGCGCGTTGCACGACGGGACCAGGGTCACCTCGACGCGCCGCGCCTGGCTCGGGTCGGCGGGCGCGTCGAAGCGCAGGACCACCGTGTAGCTGCCGTTGCTGCATGACGCGGCGGCACAGACCGACACCAGCACCAGGGCTCTCCAGGACTGCGTCACGCGCTCCATTGTCGAACGCCCGCGCGCGTTGAACAAGCGCGGCGGCGTCAGCCCCGGTCGTCCAGGTCGCACACGCCGCCTTCGCAGAAGCGACTCTCGAGGTCGTGCTCGTGCGCGAGGCGGCCGCGGATCGGGCGCAGGTGCGCGGTCATCTCCACGTAGGTCGCCTCGTCGATGGCTTCGTAGGGCGGCTGCGCGTAGCCGTGTCCTCGCGACGGCAAGAAGACCAACGCCTTGAGCCGGTCCTCGTAGGCCGAGAGGATCGCTCGGTAGCTCGTCCTTCTCGCGCTCGGGGTCGAAGTCGGCGGTGCAGCTCACCTGGTTGTCGGACCAGTAGCGCTGCATCTGGGCGGCCAGGTCCACCTTCTCCCAAAGGGGCACCTCCGCCTTGCGCCTGCCGACATTCGGGACCCGCAGGGGGAAGGCGATCACCATGGTGTTGTCCGAGTAGTGGTCGGGCTCGACCCCGTAGCCCGCCTCGCGGCACAGCGCGACCAGCGGGTGGTCGGCGCGCACGCGCACGCGACGGATGTAGAGGGGCGCGTGCTCGAAGTGCACCCCCGGCGTGGCGCCGGCGAGCAGGCTCACGGTGCCCGACGGCTTGACCGACGTGGTCTTGATCGAAGGCGGCACGCGCAGCCACGTGGAGTACTCGTCGTCCAGGTACGCGCACGCGCGCATAGCCCCGGTCGCACCACTCGAAGAAGCGCCGGTAGCCGTGGCGGTGGATCGCCTGCACGACGCCCGTCATGGAGCAGCCGATGCGGCGGTTGCGCACCATCACCGCGTCCGTGGTCGGGTCGCCCGTGCGCACGAGGGTGACGGCCTTCGCGTACAGGTAGGCGAGGCGCAAAGTCCGTGCGAAGTCGTCGAAGCCGTCGTGGTTCGCCGGATAGGTCTCGACCAGGCAGCACAGCTCCCGGTCCCAGAGGGTCTGCTCCACGCAGGGGTTGCTGCCCTCGGCCCCCTCGTCGTCGTGGCTCGGCGGGTCGCCCATGCGCCCGAAGGCGCGCGCATTGTCGAGCCACAGGTAGCCCGGCTCGCCGTTGTGGGCCGTGCGCCGCGCCGCCTCGCGGTAGTCCATGCCGATCTCGGCGAAGACCGAGTTGTTCGACACCCAGCGGTAGGCGGTCAGCTTCTCGCCGTCTTGCTTGAGGTCGAGGAACTGGATGTCATCCGGCGCACCAAAGGCGATCTGGGCCGACCGCCGTATCCCGCCCGCCACCACGCATCGCCCGATGAGGTTCATGGTGTCGACGATCAGGCGCGCGTCGACCGCCTGGCCCACGTAGCCGTCGTAGAGCGCGCGCAGGCTCTCGAGCATCTTGCGGAGCGGCGCCGGCCCGCTCGCGGTGCCGCCGAAGCCGTGCACCGGCGAGCCGGCGGGGCGGATGGCCGAGTAGTCGAAGCGGGCGGGCAGGGTGCCGTGGCCAGCGTAGGCGTCGAGCAAGCGCCCGAGGGCGTCGGACCAGCCCTCGCGGCTGTCCTCGATGAGGTGGACGTCGTCGCCCTCGCGCGCCGCCCCGACGGTGACGGTGCCGCGCCCCCGCGTGTCGAAGCCCACGCCGACGCCCAGCATGGACATCCGCAGCATCCACGTGAACGGCGCCGCGTAGTCGCTGGCGATCTCCCTGGTCGAGACGAAGCCGCAGTTGTTCAGCGCAGCGCCGCCGCGCTGGTAGACGAAGGGCGTCCCCATGATCCACAGGCCGCGTCCGGGTGGCGTCCACTGGAAGCGGAAGAGCCGCTCGTAGGCCTCGCGCGCCATGGCCTGCGCCCGTCCCTCGTCCCAGGGCAGGCGGTGCGCGAGGCAGTGCACGCGCAGGATGGTGAACATCCCCTCGATGACGCGGCGGCAAGTCTGCCACCACCGCTCGCCGTCGCGGCTGTAGGTCCGCTCGTAGGTGACCCAGGACAGGTCGCCGAAGCCCCACGGCACGGGTCGCTCCGCGTAGGGCGCCAGGAAGCTCGCCTCGAGGCGAAAGGATGCCGTACCGGTCGACGTCGACGATCATCGCGAGCCTCGCTCGTGATGGAAAGATACTCCCGAGGAGGCGTCGTGCTCGCCCTCGCGCCTTCTTGCACGTGGACCGGGGAGAGGTCCGCGGTCGCCGATTGGGTCGGCCCCGTGGTATCGGTGACACCGTGACGACGGGCGAGCGATGGGCCGCGGTGGCGACGGCGGTCGAGGCGGGCTTCGAGGCGCAGGTCGCCTTCTTCGAGCGGCTCGTCGGCCAGGCGAGCTGCACGCGGGAGCCAGTGGACGTGGAGGCAGCCGCCCTGCTCGTCGACGCCGAGGCGGCGCGCATCGGTCTCGTGCCAAAAACGTTCCCCGATCCGTCCGGCGTCTTCGCCGACCACCGCATCTACCGCACTCCGGCGACCGGCCCCGAGGACAGGGCCCTCGCCCTCGTCGGCCACGTGGACACCGTCTTCCCCCGGGCCCTCGGCTTCACCGGCTTTCGCCGCGAGGGCGACGTGGTGCGCGGGCCGGGCGTGCTCGACATGAAGTCAGGCCTATCGGCGGTCCTCTTCGCCCTCGACGCGGTGCGTGTCGCAGCCCCCCAAGCGTGGGCTTCCCTGCGCGCGCGCTTCGTGTGCGTGACCGACGAGGAGGTGGGCTCGCCGAGCAGCGCCGCGCTCTATGACGCGATCGCGCCCCGCACCTCGGCCGCCCTCGTCTTCGAGGCGGGGCGGGTCGAGGACCGCATCGTCACGCGCCGAAAAGGGGGCGCGGTCTTCCGCATCGAGGCCCGGGGGCGGGCGGCCCACGCGGGCAACCACCACGCCGACGGAGTGAGCGCGATCCACGCCCTCGCCCTGCTCGTCGCGCGCCTCGAAGCCATGACCGACTACGGGCGCGGCGTGACCGTCAACGTGGGCCTCTTCGAGGGCGGCACGGCGAAGAACACGGTGCCCGAGCGCGCCGTCTGCGAGGTGGACGGGCGCTTCGAGCGGGCCGAGGACGGCGAGGCGATGGTGCGGGCCATCGAGGCGATGGTCGCCGAGCCGGGCCTGCCCGAGCGGTTGCGCGACGTGCGCCTCACCCTCGGCGGAGGCATCACGCGCCTGCCCATGGAGGCGACCGAGGCGAGCGAGGCCCTGCGCGCGCGCTACGAGGTGCACGCGGCGGCCGCGGGGCTCGGCATCGGCGAAGCGCCCCTGTCGGGCGGCGGCTCCGACGCGAACCTGATGGCGGCCCGCGGCGTCCCCTCCATCGACGGCCTCGGCCCCTTCGGCGAGCACTTCCACCAGACGCGCGAGTGGTCGAGCCTGAAGAGCCTGCGCCGCCGCACGGTCGCCCTCGCTCGCTTCCTCCTCGAGGAGGCGACAGTGGCCGCGTGAAGGGCCGGCTCCGAATGTGTCCTGGTCAGTCGGCCGAAACCGGGCTCGGCTCGGTCTCGGTCGCGCGCTCCTGCTTGGCCATGGAGCGGACGTAGAGGACGCCTTCGAACAGGGCCAGGAGCACCGAGCTCACGCAGATGATCTTGCCGTCCCAGACGATGGCCGCCGGCAGCGATGCGTCGCCCAGGGGTACGAGGGCCGTGGCCGCGAGCCGTCCGCCCCAGCCCGCGAAGACGAAGACGAACCAGGCCCCGCCGCTCAAGACGCTCGACAGCACGTGCACGCAGTACTCGACCCCCGGCAGACCGCCCATGGGCTTGCGGCTCTTCGGCTCGATGACGACATCGACGACCTGGTTGACGAGCTCCAACCCGAAAGCGCCCGCGACCGCGAAGTACCACAGGCCCAAGGGGTGATAGGAGAGGATGATCCAGAGGCCGAAGGGGAAGAGGATCATGCGCACCAAGTGCGTGACCTCTTCGGCTCGCGAGGACGGCTGCTCGAAGAGGCGGAGCTTGTAAAGGTGGTAGTAGAGGGCGTCGATCGAGCCCACGGTCGCTGCGATCACGAGCAAGAGGCCAGCGAGTTGCATTGAACGTTCTCCTGCTCCGGCCGCCGCGGCCTCGGGGGCGAGGCTGCGCGGGGCCGGGCGCGTACCCGACGCACCGAGGATACCGTGTGGTGCGCCCGTGACACAGAACAACGCGCGCTCCACAATGCGCGCTGCGAGGTGAAGGATGCTCTTTCGGGACGCGAAAAAGCTGCGAATGCCGTCGGCCGAAGAGGCGCTGGCAGGGCGCGAGACCCCGATGCCCGTGGCGTCGACCCATGCCGCCCTCGGCAGCCGGATGACGCCCCCCTGGCCCGACGGGATGCGCGAGGCGATGTTCGGGATGGGGTGCTTCTGGGGAGCGGAGCGCAAGCTGTGGCAGGTGCCCGGCGTGTGCTCGACGCAGGTGGGCTATGCCGGTGGCTACACGCCCAACCCGACCTATGAAGAGGTCTGCTCGGGACGTACCGGCCACGCCGAGATGGTGCGCGTGGTCTTCGACCCGGAGAAGGTGAGCTACGAGCAGCTGCTCGAGCTCTTCTGGGAGAGCCACGACCCGACCCAGGGCATGCGCCAGGGCAACGACGAGGGCACCCAGTACCGCTCGGCGATCTACACCTACGACGAGGCGCAGAAGCGGGCGGCCGATGCGACGCGTGCGGCCTACGAGGCGAGGCTGCGGGAAGCGGGTTTCGACGCGATCACGACCGATGTCCGGGAGGCGCCGCCCTTCTATTACGCCGAGGACTACCACCAGCAGTACCTGCACAAGAACCCGGCGGGCTACTGCGGGCTCGGCGGCACCGGCGTGAGCTGCCGGTAGATAGCCGTCTCTGCTCTCGTGGTGTCTGGGTCGGATCGGCTCGAGGAAGTGCCCGCGGCCGCACCCGAAGGCCGTGGCGGCCAGCCAGCAGGGGGTCGCCGCCACGGGCATGTGCGGTGATGTGCGCAAACCGACGCCCTACGGCTCGACAGGGCACGGTCCTCCTGGTATCAGACCGCGCACCCAACCCCCACGGGCGTGCGCTTCGCGGCCGAAGTCGGCGCCCTTTCGACCCCCAGACCCACGTCTCGAGGTATCTGTAATGGTCCCGTCACTGGCCCGTCGTTTGTCCTCCTGGCTCTGGCCCGTCGCCGTGCTCCTCTTTCCGGCCGTCGCCTTCGCCCAGGAACCCCTCCAACACGGAGCAGGCGAAGGCAGCCTCGTCCTGCCCGACCTCAGCACCGTGCCGGCCATCCACGGCATCGCTGCCACGACCCTGCTCTACGCGGGCATGGGCGTGTGTGCGGCCGGCCTGCTCTTCGGGCTCATCACCTACTGGCAGCTCCGCGACCTGCCCGTCCACCGGGCGATGCGCGAGGTCAGCGAGCTGATCTACGAGACCTGCAAGACCTACCTGCAGACCCAGGGCAAGTTCCTGCTGGTCCTCGAGGCCTTCATCGGTGTCGTCATCGTCGTCTACTTCGGCGTCGCCGAGCACTACGGCGCGGCTCAGGTCGCCGTCATCCTGTTCGCGAGCCTCGTCGGCATCGCGGGCAGCTACGGCGTCGCCTGGTTCGGCATCCGCATCAACACCTTCGCCAACTCCCGCACGGCCTTCGCGAGCCTCGAGGGCAAGCCCTATCCGGTCTACGCGATTCCGCTCAAGGCCGGCATGAGCATCGGCATGGTGCTGATCAGCGTCGAGCTGCTCTTGATGCTGTCCATCCTGATGTTCGCGCCGTCCCACTGGGCCGGCTACATCTTCATCGGCTTCGCCATCGGTGAGTCCCTCGGCGCCGCAGCCCTTCGCGTCGCCGGCGGCATCTTCACCAAGATCGCCGACATCGGCGCGGACCTGATGAAGATCGTCTTCGGCATCAAGGAGGACGACGCGCGCAACCCGGGTGTCATCGCCGACTGCACGGGCGACAACGCGGGCGATTCGGTCGGCCCGACGGCGGACGGCTTCGAGACCTACGGCGTCACCGGCGTCGCGCTCATCGTCTTCATCCTGAGCGGTGCGGTGGCCCAGCAGTACGTGCTCCCGCTGCTCGTGTGGATCTTCGTGATGCGCGTCGTGATGATCATCGCGGCCGGCATCTCGTACTTCGTGAGCGAGACCATCACGCGCAGCCGCTACGCCGACGCCGACAAGCTCGACTTCGAGGCGCCCCTCACGCAGCTCGTGTGGGTCACGTCCCTCATCTCGGTGGGCCTCACCTTCCTCGTCACCTGGTGGATGCTGGGCGACGAGGGCCCGATCTGGTGGAAGCTCGCGAGCATCATCACCTGCGGCACCCTGGCCGGCGCCATCATCCCCGAGCTCGTCAAGGTGTTCACCTCGACCAACTCCGCCCACGTCCGCGAGGTCGTCTCCTCGTCCGAGGAGGGCGGCGCGTCGCTCAACATCCTGTCGGGCCTGACCGCCGGCAACTTCGCCGCCTTCTGGCTCGGCGGCGTCATCGTCGGCCTGATGGCCATCGCCTACGCCATCAGCACCTTCGGCGTGAGCGACATCATGTCGGACACGGCCATCTCGAACGTGGTCGCGATGGCCGGGGCCGCGGCGCCCCACTTGGCGGTCTTGGCGGCGCCGGTCTTCGCCTTCGGCCTGGTGGCCTTCGGCTTCCTCGGCATGGGCCCGATCACGATTGCGGTCGACTCCTACGGGCCGGTCACCGACAACGCCCAGAGCGTCTATGAGCTGTCGCTCATCGAGCAGATTCGACGACGTCGAGGCGGAGCTCGAGAAGGAGTTCAAGATCAAGCCGAAGTTCGAGAAGGCCAAGGCCCTCCTCGAGGAGAACGACGGCGCCGGCAACACGTTCAAGGCCACCGCCAAGCCCGTGCTCATCGGCACGGCCGTCGTCGGCGCCACGACCTTGATCTTCTCCACCGTCTTCCTGCTCATGCGGACCATGGGCGCGGAGGTGGTCATTCAGAGCCTCTCGCTGATGCATCCGCCCTTCCTGCTCGGGCTGGTCGTCGGCGGTGCGATGATCTTCTGGTTCACGGGCGCTTCGACCCAGGCCGTGACGACGGGCGCCTACCGCGCCGTGGAGTTCATCAAGGGCAACATCCGGCTCGAGGGCGTCGAGAAGGCCTCCATCGAGGACAGCAAGAAGGTCGTCGCCATCTGCACGCAGTACGCGCAGAAGGGGATGTTCAACATCTTCCTGACGGTCTTCTTCGGCACCCTGGCCCTCGCCTTCGCCGACCCCTTCTTCTTCATCGGCTATCTCATCTCGCTCGCCCTCTTCGGTCTGTACCAGGCCCTCTTCCTCGCGAACGCGGGCGGCGCCTGGGACAACGCCAAGAAGATCGTCGAGACCGACATGAAGATGAAGAACACACCGCTGCACGAGGCAACGGTCGTGGGCGACACGGTCGGCGACCCCTTCAAGGACACCTCGTCGGTCGCGATGAACCCGATCATCAAGTTCACGACCCTCTTCGGCCTCCTGGCCGTCGAGCTCGCCGTGACGCTCGACCGCTCCATCACCGTGGCCCTCGCGGTCGTCTTCGGGCTCGTCGCGCTCTACTTCGTGTGGCGGTCGTTCTACGGCATGCGCATCCACCGCGGTCCGGCCCCGGCGCCGGCCCCGGCCACGGCCGGAGCGGCGCCCGCCAACCCGGCGGAGTGATCGCAGCACCGGAAGGTCGGCTGTCCGGTCCCTGACCGGAACCCTCGGGGCCCGTCTTCGGACGGGCCCTTCGTCTTTCCGTCGAGCGCGCGCCTGTGCGTTCAAGTACATTCGACGGGCGTCGATGGCTCGCGGGAAGGGTGAACACGGCTGGCGCCAGTGGATTGTGCACTGGCCGCATGGTCGCGTGCGGCAGGATGGCAGGACCGTTCGCGAAGCCGGAATCACGGCGCTTTCGTGCGTCTTCGCGCGGGCATCTTCCTTGCTTGGGGAGCGCCTCGAAATCGAGGTTCGCGCGATGGGAACAACGAAGATAGCCCTGGCGGTGGGACTGGCCGTTGCGGCCCTGGGCGGTTGCGCCGGTCCCGGGGCCGGTGAGCCCGCCTGGCTCTACGGGACCAACGAGCCCGTCTACGGCAAAGAGGACGGGAACGCCCCCCTCACCATCTACCTCACCCACATGCAGACGGACATCCAGAAGACCCTGCCGGTCGAGAGCATGGGTGATCTGTCGCGCGACGACACGGGCATCCTGAACCTGGACGGGCGCTCCTTCAGCGACCGGACGGTGCTGATCTTCTCCGGGAAGCTCCATGCCTACGACGGCACGGTCGAGGACCACCTCTTCGTTCTGAAGCCCACCTGGGTGCCGGCCACCGCCGGCTCCGCCAATCCGGACGGTTTCCTGGAGCTCGACTTCAAGGATCCGTCGAAGAAGCACGTGGTCGTGCAAAGCGGGACCGCCTTCGGCGACACGGCCGGTGTCTTCCGCGGCGACGTCATCGCGACCGACGCGATTGGTCTCGGTGACGACGTGGCGAGCGACGTCTACAGCTATGCGATTCAGCCGCAGAGGCTCGGGGACCGCCCGTCGAACCTGCTCCGGGGCGTCTCGCTCTACATCAAGCCCAACGCGGCCCTCACCACGCTCGCACCGGCGGTGGGCTGCAACGGCGACGACGTGATCGACCGGACGACGGCGGGGACTTCGCTCCAGACCGCCGTGACCCTCGATGGCTTCCCCGCCGGACACGACGTCGTGGTCGAGCTGCACTACACGGTGCCCCACTATGCCGCGAGCAACGCGATCGCTCACCTGTGGGACTACGTCACGGCGCCCTTGTCGGCCGACAGCGACGAGACCGTGGCCAGCAAGACGGTCCACATCGCGGACGGGCAGCCCACAGAGACCGTCGAATTCGATCCCTACGACACGCTCGAGCCGCCGTGGGGCACCAACCTCTACTCGATGAACATCGAGGTCCGGGCCTACGACGCGAGCGGCGCCGGTGCGGCGGCCGATGCACAGTCGCATCAGCTCGACGTGGTCGAGGCCGGCCAGTTGGTGATGGTCGACCAGTTCGACCTCTGTCCGCTCGACGACGTCGGGTGCCACGCCGCGCGCGACACCTACGCCCCCGACAACGTTGTCGCGCGGCGCAACGTGGTCGAGTGGGAGGCGAAGCGGAAGGGCCTCTACGACACCATCACCAAGCCGATCAGCGAGTGCGCCGGCGGCGACCGCATCGAGGGCAACTTCGCCAACGCATGCACCGCCTACCGGGAGCAGAACGACAGCCAGCTCTCGTACAACATCAGCGCCGAGCTCAACTTCCAGCTCACGGTCGACGGCCACGCCGGGGGCAGCGCGAGCTGGTCCGGCTCCTACGGAAACCTCGCGAGCGCCGACATCGCGGCCCAGTTCAAGGCGGCCTTCCACCTCAACGCCAACCTGACGGCGAGCTTCGACCAGTCGCAGGTGTGGCTGTCCCACAGCAGCCTGGACGTCCTCTACGATCCGGCTCGCACGCAGATAGAGTGGTGGCGCGTGGTGACGCCGCGCCTTCGTTACATGATGCTCGCCGATTTCGACGCCTGCGGGGTCGCGCGATCCCAGCACAAGGTCTTCCTCTCGGACCTCCGCCAGAGCCGGCTCGTCCTCGCCTGCGAGGCGGTCCCGAGCTACGACAGCGTCTGCTACGCGGTGGAGCCCACCGACGCGAGCGTCTCCGCCTGCGACACACAACTCATCGACGCGAACAGCCCGGAGGGCCAGATGTGCCTCGCCGCGCCGTCGACTCCCGCGGGGGGCGCGTCGGGCAGCGGTTCGTCGGGCAGCGGTTCGTCGGGCAGCGGTTCGTCGGGCAGCAGCCCGTGAGCTGAACGGGCGCGTTTCGCCCCCGCGTTGCGGGCGCGCCTTCGGCTCAGCCCTCCCTGTCTTCGCTGCGCTCGTGGTGCGTGAGCACCCGGATGTAGCACCAGATCGCCACCGAGTAGACGACGGCGAGGGAGCCGAGCATGAAGATCCAGCCTCCGACCGTCATGGCGTCACCTCCTGGTCCCCTGCGTCGTCCGGCGGGCGATCGCCATCCAGGTCGAGGCCGGCCGCTCGCCAGCGCCGCTCCCCCACCGCGGTGAACGCGATGAGCAGCATCATGAAGAAGAAGACCACCAGGAGTGTCGAGGACGCCACGTGGTCCTTCATCAATCCCGCGAGCCGGTCCGGCAGGTTCTGGATGCAGAAGCCACCGAAGACGATCAAGAGGTAGGCCGGCGCGACGTACTTGAGCACCCAGCGGATGCCCCGGTGCACGTTCATCTGGGCGCCCTCGTGTGCCTCGTCGAGGCCCCGGTCGACGCCGAAGACCCACCCGAAGGCGATGATCTCGACCGTCGCGAGCACGAGGATGAACGCCGTGCCGACCCAGAAGTCCATCGTGTCGAGAGCGTCGAGGCCCTTGCTGAACCAGATGACCCAGAAGCTGCCGGCCGCCGTGACGATGGTCAGGAGGCCGACCGCCTGCGCCCGCGTGATGCCGAGGGCCTCCTCGAGGAACGCGCGCACCGGCTGCAGCATCGACAGGGAGCTGGTGATGGCCGCGAGGAAGAGCATGAAGAACCAGATGGCGCCGATCCATCGGCCCACCCCGCCCATGTGGCGGAAGACGACCGGCAGGGTCTCGAACCCGAGGCCGAAGGTCCCACCGGTCGCACCGCTCGCGCCGAGGAAGATGAACGCCGCGGTCACCGTGATCATGCCGCCGAAGCCCACCTCGAAGACCTCGTTGGTCGCGCTCGCGGTCAGGCCGCTCAACAGGACGTCGTCCTTCTTCCGGAGGTACGACGCGTAGTTGATGATCACGCCGAAGCCGACCGAGAGGCTGAAGAAGACCTGACCCGCGGCCGCGAGCCAGGTCTCGAAGCTCGATAGCGCCGACAGGTCCGGGTTCCACATGAAGCCGAGGCCGTTGATCACGTTCTGGTCCGGATGGGACGGGTCGGGCGTGCCGAGGGTGAGCACGCGGATCAGCACGATGACGGCGCATACGGCCATCGTCGGCATGGCGAGCGTGCAGAACTTCTCGATGCCGCCCGACAGGCCGCGCCAGATCAGCCAGATGTTCATCGCGAAGACGATGACCCAGAAGGTCACGCTCGGGTCGACGCCGCCGTGGAGCATCACGCCGTTCTGGGCGGAGCCGCTGATGTGCGCGAAGAGGGCCTTGGACTGGGCCGCGTAGGCGGCAGGGTCATGGCCGAGGGGGACACTGCCTACCGCGTAGTCCCAGGCGTAGCGCAGGCACCAGGACTCGATGAGCCCGTAGTACATGTAGACGACGAGCGGGATCAGGATGCCGATGACGCCGAAGTAGCGCGCCACGCGGCCGCGGCCGATCACGCCGAGCACCGCGGGGGCCGAGTGGAAGCCCTTGCGGCCGCCGTAGCGCCCGATGGTCCACTCCGCCCAGCCGATGGGGATGCCCAGGAGCACCAGCGCGCAGAAGTAGGGGATCATGAACGCGCCGCCGCCGTGCTGCGATGCTTGCCCCGGGAAGCGGAGGAAATTCCCCAGGCCGACCGCCGACCCGGCCACCGCCAGGATGACGCCGATCCGGCTCCCCCAGCGCTCGCCGCCTCCCGCTTCGTTTCCGCTCGTCTCGCTCATCGTCGGCCCGCCTCCGAAGCGCTGCGTCTACCCGCCCCTCGGGCAGGCGGCGGGGACTCTACCACGGCCCCCGTGGCGGAGGTCCACTGCGCTGGATCGGCGCCGGACGTCCCAAACCCGTGCGCACGAGGTGCGCGTTCACCCGCCGCGCGGCCCCAAATCCCAGCCGATTGGCTGAATAGCGAGCGCGGCACGCCCGTTGCCACACCCTCCGTCCATGGACGCCCGCCCTCAGTTGCCCGCCGCCCTCGAGCTGCCGGTCTTGCCGCTCCGCGGACCGTCGCTGTTTCCGAGCTCGATGATGACGCTCACCGTCGGTCGGCCGAGCACCCGTCGTGCCGTGGAGTCCGTCGGGGAGTCCAAGCTCGTCGCCGTCGTGGCCCAACGCGACCCGGACAAGGACGATCCGAACGCGACGGATCTCTTCAGTGTCGGGGTGGCGGCAACCGTCATTCGTGCGGGAAAGGTCCCGAGCGAGCCCGACACGATGATCGTGCTCGTCGAGGGGCTTCGGCGAATCCGGTTCGTGCGCGAGGTGCACCGGCATCCCTACCTGCGCGTGGTGGCCCAGACCATGAGCGACATCGTGCCCGACACGCGCGACAGCGAGTACGCGGCCCTCGAGCGCAACGTGCAGGAGCTCTTCGCCGAGGTGGTGCAGGGTTCCTCCACCGTGCCGGGCGACGTCGCCTACGTGACGCGCAACATCAAGGACCCGTCCATCCTCTGTGACCTGGTCGCCTCGTCCCTGCCGTTCCTCGCGCGGGATGTGCGACAGGAGCTGCTCGAGACCCTCGACGTGCGTCGCCGGATGCGCCGGCTGACGGAGGTGCTCATCCGCGAGCGCGAGGAGCAGCAGATCCGCAACAAGATCCAGAGCGATATCGCGGACAAGATCACCGCACACCCAGCGCAAGCTCTTCCTGCGTGAGCAGCTCAAGGCGATCCGCAAGGAGCTCGGAGAGCCGGACGAGAGCCAGCGCGACGTGGCGGAGATGCGCAGGCGCCTCGAAGACGCGGACCTGCCCGACACGCCGCGCGGGGAGGCGGAGCGGGAGCTCGACCGCCTCGCGCACATCCCCCAGGCCTCTCCCGAGCACGCGGTGGCGCGCAGCTACCTCGACTGGCTCCTCGCCCTGCCCTGGAACCGGGCGAGCACCGTGCCGGTGGACGTGGCCCGCGCGGCCGCGATACTCGACGAGGACCACTTCGACCTCGAGAAGGTCAAGGAGCGCATCCTCGAGTACCTGGCCGTCTACGAGCTCAAGCAGAACCTCAGGGGGCCCATCCTGTGCTTCGTGGGACCGCCCGGGGTCGGCAAGACCTCACTCGGTAGGTCGATCGCGCGGGCGATGGGGCGGCAGTTCGTACGGGTCTCTCTCGGCGGGATGCACGACGAGGCGGAGATCCGCGGTCACCGGCGCACGTACATCGGCGCGCTGCCCGGGCAGATCATCCGCGGCATCCGGCAGGCCGGCACGCGGGACCCGGTCTTCATGCTCGACGAGGTCGACAAGGTGGGCAAGGACTTCCGCGGCGATCCGTCGGCTGCCCTGCTCGAGGTGCTCGACCCGGAGCAGAACTGCGCCTTCCGCGACAACTACCTGGACGTGCCCTTCGACCTGTCGGGGGTGCTCTTCATCACGACGGCCAACCTGATCGACACGGTGCCGGCCGCGCTCCTCGACCGCATGGAGACGATCGAGCTGCCGGGCTACGTGGACGAGGAGAAGCTGCACATCGCGCGGCGCTACCTCATCCCCAAGCAGGTGCGAGAGAACGCCCTCGAGCCCGACCAGCATCTGCGCTTCACCGACGAGGGAGTGCGGGAGATCATCCACGGCTACACGCACGAGGCGGGGGTGCGCAACCTCGAGCGGCGAATCGCGGCGGTGTGCCGGAAGAGGGCGCGGCAGATCGTGGGCGACGGCAGGCAGACCCTCCTGGTGACGCGCGACGTGGTGCGCGAGCTGCTCGGCGTGCCGCGCTATCACGTCGAGACCGAGCTCGCCGAGCGCACCCGCCAGCCCGGGGTGGCGGTGGCCGTGGCCTGGACGCCCTACGGGGGTGACCTGCTCTTCGTCGAGTCGACGCGCATGCCGCGTGACCGGGGTGAGTTCACGATCACGGGGCAGGTGCGCGACGTGATGCAGGAGTCGGCGCGCGCGGCCCTGAGTTGGGTGAGGGCGAACGCCGAGCGCTACGACCTCGACCCGCGGTCGTTCCGTGATTACGACCTGCACATGCACGTCCCCGCAGGCGCGGTGCCCAAGGACGGACCGTCGGCGGGGGTGGTGATGGTGGCCTCGCTCCTGTCGCTCTTCACCCAGCGACCGGTGCGCTCCTTCGTGGCCATGACGGGTGAGATCACCCTGAGCGGGCTCCTGTTGCCGGTGGGGGGCATCAAGGAGAAGGTCCTGGCCGCGCGTCGGAGCGGTGTGCGCGAGCTCATCCTCCCGTCGCGCAACGAGCCGAACGTCGTCGAGGAGGTCGCTCCCGCCCTGCGCGAAGGGATGATGTTCTACTTCGTCGAGACGATTGCCGAGGCGATCGACCTGGCCCTTTCCCCTACCGCGGCCGAGCGGACGCGCCGACCGCTGGCGCATCACGGGGCTCCCCCCTCGCCGCCGCCGCACTGATCGGGGCGTTGCCACCGGGCTCGTCGTGGCTACGTCAGCGGCATGGGCCCACTGCAATCCCCCGTCGCGACCCACATGACCTCCCCGGTCTTCTCCGTGCGCGGGGATGACGAGCTCGCGGAGGCCGAGCGCCTCATGGCGGAGCTCGACGTCTCGGCCCTGCCGGTCGTGCAGGGGGTGCATGCGCGCGCCAACCGGCTCTCGGGTGTGATCAGTCGTACCGACCTGCTCCGGGCGGGTCGGGTCCGCGTGTCGGGGGAGCGGCGGGAGCACGTGCTCAGCCTGCCGAAGGCGCGGGTGCGCGAGTTCATGACGTCGACGGTCGAGGTGGTGCGACCGGACGTGAGGCTCGCCGACGCGGCCCGACGCATGGTGCGTCAGCACCTGCATCGCCTCTTCGTCAGCGAGAACGATCATCTGGCCGGTGTGGTGACCACGCGGGAGATGATGCGGGCGGTGCGAGAGGCCCGGGTGCGCGCGCCCATGTCCGAGCTCATGACGAAGTCGGTCGTGTGCGTGAAGGCGAGCGATCCGCTCTCGCTCGCGGTGGACCGCCTCGCGGCGGCGCACGTGACGGGGCTGGTCGTGGTGGAGGACGCGTGGCCCGTCGGCCTCTTCGGGCAGGCCGAGGCCCTGGCCGCGCGCGACGCGCCGCCCGATTACACCGTCGAGGAGTGGATGGACCCGCGCTTCCTTTCGCTGCCGGCGGAGACGCCGATCCACCGCGTCGCGGCCCAGGCCCTCGCCACCGGCGCGCGCCGCGTGCTCGCGGTGGGCGACGAGGGTGTGCGCGGCATCGTCAGCGGCATGGACTTCACGGACCTGGTGCGACGGAGCGCCGAGGGGTAGGCGGCGGTCCGGCGGGTCGCTGCCGGCTCGATGAGGCTGCCCCGGGGGCCGCGCGACGCCCCCGTCCCGTGGTGGCTGGCCCGCGCGTGCCGACGCGCCTACACTGTGCCGCCTGTTCTCGGGGAGGCCTACATGCGGCGCGCCAGTCTTACTTTCGTTTTTACGCTCCTTGCCGCGTGCGCGGCCAACGGCTCGCGCGGTGGTGGGGGCGGAGGGGGTGGTCGCGACGGCGGTGGTGGCGGCGGCGGCGTCGACGGCGGGGCCGGCTTCGACTCGGGAGGCACACCCCAAGAGGGCGGAACCCATTGGCCGGACGCAGCGGCTCCGACGGACGGAGGCTGCGACTTGATGACGCCCCTGCCGACCGAGATCGTGGGCGACCCGCCGGACATGCTGCTGATGGTCGACGTGTCGGGGTCCATGTGCACGCCCCTCGGCCTCATCCCGACGGGACCGACCAAGCTGAACATCATGAAGGGCGCCCTGACGACGCAGGTCATGGCGAAGGACGGGCGCATCAACTTCGGACTGATGCTCTTCCCGGGTCGCAGCGACGCCTGCGCTCCCGGCACGGTCTCGGTGCCCATCGCACCCCATAACGCCTCGGCGATCGATTCGAGCCTGTCGAGCTTGCCGGACGACCTCTTGGGCTGCGCGCTCGTCAACTCGGGCGCCACGCCGACCCCGCCGTCGGTGGACGCTGCCCGCGCCTACTTCGGCACCATCCCCGTGAACCCGGTGGGCCGCTACGCCCTGCTCGCCACCGACGGCCTGCCCAACTGCGGCGCCATGCAGCCCGACGGCTCCACGGCCGGGACATTGGACGAGACCGTCACCGCGCTCTCGGCGCTTCATGCCGCGGGCGTGACGACCTACGTGGTCGGCTTCGGATTGGGCTTCGGCAGCGACCCGACCGCGCTCGACCGCATGGCCACGGCCGGAGGGACGAGTCACGCCTACTCGGCGACTTCGGCGACCGAGCTCGGGACGGCGCTCGACGCGATTGCGGCGGCCATCATCCCGCCGAGCTGCACCGTGTCCGTCGGCGGTACCGCGCGCGACCCGATGCTCTTCCAGGTCCGCTTCGACGGGGGCGACCTCATCCCGCGCGACACGAGCCATTCGCGCGGCTGGGACTACGACTCGGGCACCAACACCATCACCTTCTACGGCCCCGAGTGCGACGCCGTGCAGTCGGGAAGCGTCGCCCACGTCCAGGTGGACTTCGGCTGCCCTGGCCCGCTGATCTGACCCGCCGCAGGGTCTCGGGAGGACTCGGGTGCGTCCTTGCGGGCTGGCTGACCGCGACTCGGCGCGGCGCCGGCTCGGTGCGCCGACCAGCGCTCGGGATCGTCGCCCGCGCAGCCGCTCGTGACGGTACGCGCGTCGGGCGTGGATCGCCTGCCCACATGAACGTATACTTTTGCACGTTTGCTTCCGCCGCCGAATCGAGGGTTCTTCACATGCGTCTCACCTCTGCGTTTGGGCTCTGTCTAGGGTTGTGTGCGGTGTTGGCGCTCGGCGGATGCTCGGGCGGAAGCGCTGCGGTCGACGGATCCGTCGGTGACGCCCAGGTCGGTGACGCCCAGGTCGGTGACGCCTCGATCGGCGATGCTTCGGTCGGCGATGCCTCGGCCAGCGACGCCCAGGTCGGTGACGCCTCGACCGGTGACGCCTCGGTCGGCGACGCCGGTGGGCCGGCCGTGTGCACGCCGGGTGGCACGGCCTCCTGCACCGATCTCGCGCGCAGCTGGTCTGGCGGCCAGGCGACCTGCCGCGCGGACGGCAGCGGGTGGGACGTGTCGGCCTGCGTGGTGCCGGCCACCGGGCAGTTCGAGATGGTCAAGCCCGCGATCCGCGAGCCCGGGCGGTTCGCCGATGCCCGCTGCAACGACGGCACGCCCTTCACCTTCCAGGTGCGGCTCGCCAGCTCCCCGTCGCCCGTGTGGCTGATCTACCTCAAGGGCGGTGCGTTCTGTGACGACTACGCGGCGCCGTGCTCGGAGCGCGCGATGAACCTGACCACGACGGTGCCGGCCCGCGACGGCTATCTCGGGGGCCCCTTCCACGCCGGCGTCTTCAACAGCGATGCGAGCGTCAACCCCGATTTCGCGAACGTCAATCAGGTGTTCGCCTACTACTGCTCGAGCGACTTCTGGGCCGGTGCCACGACCACACGCCGTCCGTCGACCGGTGACCCGACGAACGGCTGGTACTTCTTGGGCCACGCGAACGTTGACGCGATGCTCGGGCTACTCGTCGAGCGCTACGGCCTCGACGACTCGAACGACGCGCTTCGCGTCCTCTTCGGCGGCGGCTCGGCGGGGGCCCTCGGCGCGCACTTCAACGATGCGCGGGTCGTGTCCACCCTGCCCCGCGCCGCCGCTGCGGGCCGGCTCAAGCTCTTCATCGACGCGGGCTGGATGATTGACTGGGACGATCCCGCCTATCGGATCCGGATCGCCACCACGCCCGACGCCGACGTCTGGCGACGCGCACGCGCGTTCTGGGCTGCGACCTTCGATCCCGATTGCGAAGCGGCCGCCGCCGATCCCTCCACATGCGCGATGGCGCCCAACTGGTATCCGTACGTCGCTGCGCGTCAGCCGGTCCTCATCCAGCAATGCGCGTTCGACGCCGAGTTCACCATGAACCACGGCCTCACGACGAGTGACGCGGCCGCATCGACCTGGATGGCGCAGGTCAATGCGTCCTTCGACGGCGTCGACTGGCTCTTCTCGGGATCCGATTCGCCGTACCACACCCTCGGGATCGCCGACATTGGCGTCATGAAGGGGCCGGCGGGAAGCACCCTGATCGACGTCCTCCACCAGTTCTGGACGGGCGGCACGCCGGAGCGTGTGATGTTCTGAACAGTGGGCTCGCGGTGACGACTTCCGCGCGCCGCGGGCGCCCTATTGCACGGGCGCGCCCTCGTCGATCCAGCGGCCGAGGGTCTGGCGCTCCGCTTCGGTGATGTGGGTCTTGTTCGCCAGGGGCATGGTCTTCGAGACCACCACGCGCAGCTTGATGCGCGGGGCGAGGGCCTTGATCGTGGCCGGCGAGTCGAAGGTGATGCCGTTCGGCGGTACCTTGAAGACGTCGTCGGTGGGCGTCGAGGAGTGGCACCGCACGCAGCGGCGGATGATGATGTCGTGGGCCTGGGCGAAGGTAACGTGGGGGCCCTTGGGTGCCGCGGCCGCCTCGGTGTGGGGCCAGGTGATGAATAGCAGGCCCGCCACCGCGGCTGCGACGGGCGCGAAGACCCAACGCGCCGGCTTGTGCTTGACCCGCTGGATCATGATGTGGCGCACGCCCGCGCCCACGATGACGAGCAGCAGCAGGATCACCCAGTTGAGGTCGTTGCCGTAGGCGTTCGGGTAGTGGTTGCTGATCATCATGAACAGCACCGGCAACGTCATGTAGCTGTTGTGGGTCGAGCGCTTCTTGGCCTTCTTGCCGAGGTCGTAGTTCGGCGTCTCCCCGCGCTCGGTCGCCGCGATCATCTGGCGCTGAGCCGGCGGATGTGCACCCACACGTTGAGCAGCATGGAGGTGCCGAGGGTGGCGCCGACGAGGATGAAGGCCGCGCGTCCGGTCAGCACGTGGCACAGGCCCCATGCCGCCCCGACGAGGAGCGCGAAGGACACGGCGGAGCCGACCAGCGTGTTCTTGCCGAGGGGCGAGCGCCAAAGCAGGTCGTAGACGAACCACCCGGCGACGAGGGTTCCGACGCCGAGGGCGACCGCGCCGCCCGCCGAGATGACGGCGCCGTCGGGCGGCACCATGTAGACGTCGGCGCCGAGGAAGTAGAGCACCGTCAGCAGCGTCAGGCCGCTCAGCCAGGTGAAGGTCGCCTCCCACTTGAACCAGTGCAGGACGCGCGGCATGGAGCCCGGCCCCACGAGGCGCTTCTCCACCTGGTAGAAGCCGCCGCTGTGCACCATCCACAGGGCGCCCTCGACGCCCTCGCGCGGAGGCTCGGGCACCTCGAGCGTCGCGTCGAGCCACATGAAGTAGAAGCTGTCACCGATCCACGCGATCGCCGCGATCACGTGGATGAAGCGCAGGGCCATCTCCAGCCAATCGAGCCCCATCGATACTCCCGGTCTTGCGAGCCGGGCGCATACTACCCGCCTGCCCGCGCGCCTGCATCCGTTGATCGCGCTCGCGCGATCGCGGCTCGATGGCAGCTCAGGCGGCGGTCGGGGTCGGGGGCGCAATGGCCGGCGTGGGCGGCGTCGGCGGCGGGCCGGGCGGGGGCAGCTCGGCGCCGACGGGCACGGGGCTCAGCGCACGGCCGCGACGGGCCCGTGCGACGGCGACGGCCATGGTGCCCGCGCCCCAGACCGACACGACGACCCAGGCGATCATGTTGATGATCGGGATGAGCGCGATCGCCCGCAGGATGAGCCAGCCGACGAGGAACGGTCCGACGTGGCGCCCCGGGTGCTTGCGCACGATGAGCCGGCCGAGGAAGAAGGCCCCGGCCGTGTAACCGATGCCCGACAGGAAGCCGAGGCCGAGCAACAGCCACAGGCCGAGGGGGATGCCGAAGAAGGTCACCAGGGCGAGCACGGCCGCGGCCGGTAGCGCGAGGGCCACGACGATGCCCGCGCCGATCGCGGTCGCGGTGGCCGTGCGTCCGGCGAGGAAGACCGCCTCCGCCGCGCGCGGTGCGACCCATGCGAGCAGGAGGCCGAGGAGCAGCACCGAGAAGCCGACCGCCGCCCAGATCGCGAGATGTCCCGTCCAGTAGCCGAGGGATGCCCAGGCCGCGCCACGCGCCCCGGTGATGCGCGTCTGGCCGCCCACGACCGCGCCGGGCACGATCACGGGCGCCTCGGCACCGACCAGGTCCCCGCCCACCTGCGCGAAGGGGCCGATCAGAGTCTTGCCGTTCAGCGCCACGACGTTCCCGCCGACGCGGCCCGCGACGCGGACGTTCCCGTGCATGGCCACCACGTCGTTCTGCACGTCGCCCGCGACGAACACCGGTCCGTTGAAGACGACGACCGAGCTGAAGGTCTGGGTCGGCAGGACGACGGCGCCGCCCGTCAGCACCACCAGCGCGTGGGCGTCGTCGCCGCGGGGCAAGGGCACGGGTTGCGGGTTCTGTGCGCGCGAGAGCCCGGGCGCACCCACGGCGCTCAGGAGCACACCAAGGCCGAGCACGAGCCCCCACGAAATGCGCTTCGTCATCATGGCCGAGCCTCCGCCTGCGGTGGTTGCACGATGCGCGCCGCACCGTGGGCACCAATCCTTTCGCGGTGCTTGGCCGTGCGGCCGCGCCGGTGCGCAGGGTCTGCGCGTCCGACCGCGCACTTTTCTCTGGTCGCAGCCGCCCGCGAGTTTCGAGGGGAGCGCTACTGGACCGTGAACGTGGACGTCAGCACCGGCGTCGCCGCGTCGCGGGCGATGCGCAACTCACGCACGCTCGGTCCAAGCGGGGCACCGAGCGACGAGCGGCTCGAGCTCGAGAGAGCGTCGCAGGTCAGGGCGCCGTCATGAGATGTAGTCGCTCTCGAAGGGCGGGTTGATCGGGTAGACGGGGTTGGGCGTCATCGTGGCTATGTGCAGCGCCCACTGGCAGGCACCGGTCGAATCGGTGCTGACCAGGAAGCCGTCGCCGACATTGGCCGGGTCCGGGGAGAACGTCATCCGGCAGCCGTCGAAATCGGTGTCATGGCCGAGAGCGCCCGCCGCGAGGACGGACCCGTCGGGCAGCTTGGCGACGCCGAGAGCCGGCCACCGGATGGCACGCAGTGCGGTCCCCTGTCCGGACGGGTCCATGGCGGCGACGAAGCCCCAACGAAACGCCCAGTCGGAGCCGCTCTCGTCTAGGCCCGGGACACTCGACGGCTCGATGGAGAGCTGGGACTGAAAGTTGCCCCCGAGCACGACGCCCCCCGCCGGATCGAGAGCGAGGGAATCGATGCGGTCGTCGCCGTTGCCAGTCAGCGGTACCTGCCATTCCGGTCGTAGCTCACGACGAAGAGCGTTCCCTGCTCTGCCGGAACGATGGGCCCATCGCCCAAGTCGACCGGCATCGTCTGCGAGAAACCGCGGGTCAGGACGTAGACGTTGCCGGTGTCGTCGATGGCGACATGGGGCGCAGGCCAGGCCACCTCGTCGCCTTGCGCATCCGCGAGGGCATGCGCCCAGAGGACCGGCGGCACGGCCGAGCGGCACGTTCCCGAGTGGCAGCGCTCGCCCGCCCCGCAGGCGCTTCCGCAGGCGCCGCAGTCCGTATTGGACGAGGTGACGTCGGTGCACACGCCGCCGCACCTGAGCTGACCCGCGCGGCAGCCGTCGCCCACGTCGGGAACCGGCGCATCGACCGAAGCGGACGCGTCGGCCGAGACCGACGTATCCGCGCGTCCCGCGTCCGGAGCACTGCGCACGGAGATCCCCGTGCGCGCGCCGCATCCGGCCGCGAGCACGATGCCTACCCAGAAAACATCATTGAGCGTAGGAGGCACGATAGTCGATCGTGTTGTCACCGATGGTGTTGAGGCGGTGGAACATGTAGAGGAAGCCGTCGCCGGCCGCCTGGCTGTTCAGCGTGATGCCGGTTTGCGACAGGCCCTCCTGCGGCACGAATCGGCTCCACTGCTGGGAGTCCTCCGGAGTGTCGCAGTTCGCCGGAGGCGCGTTCTGGTCGCACGGGGCTTTGCAGCTCGCATACCAGATGGTCTTGTCCGCGTCGGGATACGGCCACGACGCGATGCCGTGGACGGCGAGACTGCAGGCGCCCTCGGAACATGGCCACCGCGGGCCGCTCGTTTGTGCGTATGAGGCCGACATCGGTCGAAGCGAGGCCGAGCACGTCTGGGACTGGGCGCTCGCGTCACCCCTGGGGGTGAAGGGGTCGCACGCGTGGGGGGGCGGCTCCGATGGGGTGGGCGCCTTCCCGGAGGGCGTGCGCTCGCGCTGCGCGTCCTGCCGACGGGAGTCCCCGCTCGTCCGTCCGGGTCAGGCCGTCCGTCCGAGTGGCCGCACGGCGACGAGATCCTCGTCCGCCGCCTCGCGTACGTCATCCGCGTGCAGTGTCACGAGGGCCTGCGTGCGGCCGGACGCGGCGACGAACTCGACCTCGATACCATCGGGCGGGTAGACCTGCACCACTGCGCCGAGGTCGCCGCGGCGGAGGCCGGCCTCCGGCAGGTCCCGTTCCAGAACGACTGTATCCAGCTCTCGAAACCGCATCGCTTCCACCTACCCCGGAAACGCCGTAACGAGCCTCGGCCTGTCCTGGCCCTTCAGCACGATCCAGACCGATACGATGTCCGCTCGGCGCCCCGTCGGCCCCTCCACTGTAGCACGCACTTCGTACTTTTGGCCGTAGGCGGGCGCCTCGCCGAGGGTCACCTCCCCGGAGAGGGCTACGGCCAGCAGGTCGTCGCGCAACCTCGCCCAGGACGACCGTGTGTAACCCAATCGCGCGAAGAACGCCGCCTTGAACCGCCCGACCGGGTGCTGCGACGAGAGCAGGTAGTCGCGGACCTTCGCTGCCCCAATCTCCGCGCAATCCGCTCCCGGGAGGTTCATGCGCAGACCTTACCCGAACGACCGGGGACGCGCTTCGGCGCTGCCCCTCGCTCGGTGTCCGAGGAGCCATGGATCGAGGGACGGCCTTGGATCGAGCGATTCGCAACGGGCCTTGTTCGACGGTCCCGGGCGAGCCGCTACTGCACCGTGAACGTCGCCGTCAGTACGGGCGTCTGTGCGTCGCGGGCGATGCGCAGTTCGTATTCGGTGCGCTCGACGCGGAAGGCGCTCGCGTCCGTGTCCCAGTAGGCCAGGTCCGACACGGGGACCGTGATCGTCACGTCCTCGCTCTCTCCGGGCATGAGAGCGACCTGCGCGAAGCCCCGGAGGTCTTCGGGTGCCCGCTCGACCGACGAGCCCGGCACGGCGATGTAGAGCTGCACGGTCTCGGTGGCGGACACCGTCCCCGTGTTCTGTACGGTCACGGTCGCCGTGAGCGTGTCGTTGGCCGTGAGGGTGGTCGAAGACAAACGCAGATTCGAATAGGCGAAGGTCGTGTAGCTCAGCCCGAAGCCGAAGGGGTAGCGCGCCGCCGTGCCGTTGTGCTGCAGGTAGCGGTAGCCCTGGTAGTAGCCGTAGGTGACGGTCGGCGAGGTGTTGTCGAAGGGCGGCAGATCACTCTCGTGCTCGGGCATGCTGAAGGGCAGGCGCCCCGAGGGCGAAAGGTCCCCGAAGAGCACGTCCGCGATGGCCTGACCGCCTTGCTCGCCGGGGTAGAAGGCGTGCAGGAGCGCGGCTGCCTGCGTGTCGAAGGAGGCCGTCGTGAAGGCTGCGCCGCCCTCGAGCACGACGACCACGGCGGGGTTCAGGGCCGCGACCGCCACGATGAGCGCCACCTGGTCGGTGGGCACGGCCAGGCTCGTCCGGTCGCCTGCCGTGATCATCCCCTCGCCCTCGTCGTCGGCGGTGAGCCCCGTCACGATCACGACCGCGTCTGCTGCGCGCACGGTCGCTTGCGCGCGGCGTCGAGCGTCACGCCCGCGACGTGGGTGACCGTCACCGAGGAGCCGGCGCGCTCGGTCAGCCCCGCGAGGGCGGTGACCACGTGGCTCGGCGTGACGTCGCTGCTGCCGTGGTCGCCGATGTTCGCGATGTCCGCGTTGCGGCCGAGCACGACGATGGAGTGCACAGCGCTGCCGAAGGGAGGATCGGCGGCGTCCCCGCGGCGGCCCCCGGGGGCGCCTCGTTGCGAAGGAGCACGATGCCCCGGTCGGCTGCCTCGCGGGCGAGGGCCAGGTGGGCGGGCGTCTCGCGTGCCGTCGGATCATCGCTAACGGGCGCGCCGTGTCGAGACCGAAGCAGAGCTGGGCCCGGAGGATCCGTCGCACCGCGGCGTCCAGGGCGTCCTCGTCGAGCGCCCCCCGGCGCACGTCCCGGCCGAGCGCCTGGAACAGGAGCCCCTCGGGCATCTCCAGGTCGAGCCCGGCGTGTACCGAGTCCGCGCTCGCTGCGTGCCGAGCCAGTCGGACTCGACGAAGCCCGCGAAGCTCCACTCGCCGTCGAGCACGTCACCGAGCAGGTGCGTGTTCATGTCGCAGTGCAGCCCGTCGACGCTGTTGTAGGCGCTCATGACCGACGCCACGTGGGCCTCGGTGACCACGCGCCGGAAGGCGGGGAGGTAGACCTCCCGGAGCGTGCGCTCGTCGGCCTGCACGTCGACGTCGAGGCGGTCGTCCTCGATGCTGTTCGCCACGAAGTGCTTCGCACTCGCGAGCACACCCTCCGATTGCACGCCCTGGACGAAGGCCGACGCCATGACGCCGACGAGGTCCGTGTCCTCGCCGTAGGTCTCCTGCGCGCGCCCCCAGCGTGGGTTTCGCAGGATGTTCATGGTCGGCGCGAGCAACACGTCGGCGCCCGCTGACCGGGCCTCGGCGCCCATGGCCGCCCCGATCCGTTGCTCGAGCTCCGGGTCCCAGCTCGCCCCGCGCATCATGCCGACAGGGAAGGCGGTGGCGTGCTTCTCGCTCGCGGCGCTGACGCCGCGCGGGCCGTCGAGCATGTGCAGACCGGGGATGCCGAGTGCGGCATTGCCCGGCACATCCCACGTCTTGGTGATGATCCCGAAGCCGCTCCCGTGCATCAGGGCGACCTTGTCGTCGACGGAACATCTCGCCGAGGAGGTGGGTGATGCGCGCCTCGATGGCGTCGTCGTTCGCGCTGCCGCAATAGGCGCGCGTGGCCGCCGTCGGCGTGAAGGGGGCAGGCACGTGGGGCGGGCCCGCATCGGCAGGCGCGTCGGCGGGCCCGCCGTCGGTCGGTGCACCCGTGTCGTCGCCGCAGCCCGCAATCGCGCTCAGCGCGACCAGGACGACGAGGGCGAGAGGCGAGGGTCGCACGGGGCGGGAGTATCGCTGGTGCCGCGCCGGCGCTCAAACGCACGTCACAGCCCCGAACGCAGGCCTTGCCACGTGCTCGACGGTGCGCACCTCCTGCTGGCGGAGGCCGCGCCTTGCCCTTCGAGACCATCGTCAAACGGGCCGTGCCGGGGACCGTCGCGCCGAACATGGCCGACTACGACGCGGCGCTGCGCGTCGTTCACGTGGGATGAGCGCCCGGGCCGAGCTCGACGGGCTGCCCGGCGGCCGCGGGCTCAACATCGCGCACGAGGCGGTCGAGCGCCACGCGCCGGGTCGCCCTCGCCGACCACGTCGCGCTGCGCTGGCGCGGCCGGCACGGCGACACGCGCGACCTCACCTACGCGCGCCCTCGCCGACCGGACGCGCCGCTTCGCCAACGCGCTCCGCGCGCTCGGGGTCGGCCCGGCGATCGCGTGTTCGCGCTCGTGCGGCCGCATCCCGGAGCTCTACGTCGCCGCGCTCGGCACGCTCAGCCGTGCAGCGTGTTCTCGCCGCTGTTCTCCGCGTTCGGCCCCGAGCCGATCAGCGCGCGCATGTCGCTCGGCGGGGCGCGGGTGCTCGTCACGACGCGGCGCCTGTACGCGCGCAAGGTCGCGGCCGATCCGCGATCAGCTGCCGACGCTGAGCACGTGCTCCTCGTCGGCGACCGGCCCGGCGATGCGCCGCCACCTGGCACGCACGATCTGGGCGCGCTGCTCGACGGCCGCCGCCCGAGCACTACGCGATCGCCCCGACCGATCCCGAGGACCCGGCGCTGCTTCACTTCACGAGCGGCACCACCGGCACGCCCGAAGGGCGCCGCTGCACGTGCACGAGGCGGTCGTCGCGCACCACGCCACGGGCGCGCTGGCGCTCGATCTGCACCCGGACGACGTCTTCTGGTGCACCGCCGACCCGGGCTGGGTCACCGGCACGTCGTACGGCATCATCGCGCCGCTCACGCGCGGCGTGACGATGGTCGTCGACGAGGCCGACTTCGACGCCGAGCGCTGGTACCAGCTCCTCGAGCGCGAGCGCGTCACCGTCTGGTACACCGCGCCGACCGCGATCCGCATGCTGATGAAGGCCGGCGCCGAGGCTGGCGCGCGCAACGCGATCTGTCGCCGGCTGCGCTTCGTGGCGAGCGTCGGCGAGCCGCTCAACCCCGAGGCCGTGGTCTGGGGCCAGGAGGTCTTCGGCCTGCCGTTCCACGACAACTGGTGGCAGACCGAGACCGGCGGCATCATGATCGCGAACTTTGCCGTCCATGGACGTCCGGCCCGGCTCGATGGGCAAGCCCCTGCCCGGCATCGACGCGGCGATCGTGCGGCGGCGCGACGACGGCGCGCGTCGACGTGATCGAGCGCCGGCGAGCAGGGCGAGCTCGCGCTGCGTCCCGGCTGGCCGTCGATGTTCCGCGGCTACCTGCACGACGCACGAGCGCTACGCGCAAGTGCTTCGCCGGCGGCTGGTACCTGAGCGGCGACCTCGCGCGCGCGACGCCGACGGCTACTACTGGTTCGTCGGTCGCGGCGACGACGTCATCAAGTCCGCCGGCCACCTGATCGGCCCGTTCGAGGTCGAGAGCGCGCTGCTCGAGCACCCGGCGGTCGCCGAGGCCGGCGTGATCGGCATGCCCGACCCGGTCGCGGGCGCAGATCGTCAAGGCGTTCGTCTCGCTCAAGCCGGGCTTCGCGCCGAGCGACGCGCTGCGCGACGAGCTGCTCGGCTTCGCCCGCAAGCAGCTCGGCCCGGCGGTGGCGCCGCGCGAGATCGCGTTCGTCGACGACCTCCCAAAGACCCGCAGCGGCAAGATCATGCGGCGCCTGCTGAAGGCCCGCGAGCTCGGCCTGCCCGAGGGCGACACTCTCGACCCTCGAAGGAGACGCGCACGTGAGCATCGACCATCCCGCGCGAGCAGGCGCTGCGACCTGCTGCGCGCAGATGCTCCGCATCCGCCGCTTCGAGGAGAGGTGCGCCGAGCACTACAGCGCGGGCAAGATCCGCGGCTTCCTCCACCTCTACATCGGCGAGGAGGCGGTCGCGCGTCGGCGCCATGCGCGCGCTCGGACGACGAGGACGCGTCGTCGCCACCTACCGCGAGCACGGCCACGCGCTGGTGCGCGGCGTCCCGACGGACGCGGTCATGGCGGAGATGTACGGCAAGGCGGACGGGCTGCTCGCGCGGCCGCGGCGGATCGATGCACCTGTTCTGCGCCGCGAGCGCTTCTTCGGCGGCCACGCGATCGTCGGCGGCGGCCTGCCGGTCGCGGTCGGGCTCGCGCTCGCCGACCAGCTGCCGCGGCCGCCGCGCGCGTGACCGCGTGCTTCTTCGGCGACGGGCGCGGTCGCCGAGGGCGAGTTCCACGAGTCCATGAACCTGGCGTCGCTGTGGCGGCTGCCGGTGCTGTTCGTGTGCGAGAACAACCTCTACGCGATGGGCACCGCGCTCGGCGCGTCACGCAGGCCGAGACCCGAACCTCACAAGCAAGGCGGCCGTGCTACGGCATCGCCGCCGAGGTCGTCGACGGCATGGACGTGCTCGCGGTCGCAGCGACGCCGCCCGCCGCGCGGCCGACGCGCGTGCGCGAGGAGGGGCGGCCGCGCTTCCTCGAGTGCGCACCTACCGCTTCCGCGCCCACTCGATGTTCGATCCCGAGCTGTACCGCGACAAGGCCGAGGTCGCGGCCTGGAAGGAGCGCGATCCGATCGCGCACCTTCGTGGCGCGCTTGCGCGAGGCGCGCTGATCGACGGCCGCGGACGTCGCCGCGATCGAGGCGGAGGTGGCCGCCGAGATCGACGGCGGCGGTGCGCGTTCGCCGAAGTGGGACCTGGGAGCCGGTCGAGGACCTCGACGCGCTACGTGACGACAGCGCCCGAGGATCGCCGTCCGGACACGGCTCCGGAGCAGCGAGGTGTCGTGACGAAGCGCACCTACCGCGAGGCGGTGCGCGAGGCGCTCCGGCGAGGCGCTGCACGCGGACCCGCGCGTCTTCCTCATGGGCGAGGACGTCGGCATGTACGGCGGCGCCTTCGCGGTGAGCACGGGCCTGCTCGACGAGTTCGGGCCCGGAGCGCATCCGCGACACGCCGCTGTCGGAGTCGGCCTTCGTCGGCGCGGGCATCGGCGCCGCGCTCGGCGGCATGCGCCCGATCGTCGAGATCATGACGGTCAACTTCAGCCTGCTCGCGCTCGATCAGATCGTGAACAACGCGGCGACCCTCAGGCACATGTCGGGCGGACAGATCGACGTGCCGCTGGTGATCCGCATGGCGACGGGCGGCGGGCGACAGCTCGCGGCCCAGCACTCCCACAGCCTCGAGAACTGGTACGCGCACGATCCCGGGCATCAAGGTGCTCGCGCCGGCGACGGTGCAGGACGCGCGCGGCATGCTGCTGGCGGCGCTGGGCGACCCCGACCCGGTGATCATCTTCGAGCACATGGTCCTCTACAACGCCGAGGGAGAGCTCGACGAGACCGCCGAGCCGGCCGACCCGTGGCACGCCGAGGTGCGACGGCCGGGACGCGACGTGAGCCTGATCACGTACGGCGGCTCGGCCTCGCCAAGTGCGCTGGCTGCGGCCGAGACGCTGGCCGGGGAGGGGATCGAGGCGGAGGTGCTCGACCTGCGGGCGCTGCGACCTCTCGACGACGAGGCGATCGTGCGGACCGTTGCAAAGACCCATCGCGCGGTGATCGTCGACGAGGGCTGGCGCACCGGCAGCCTGGCCGCCGAGGTGATGGCGCGCATCGTCGAGCGCGCCTTCTATGAGCTCGACGCGCCTCTCGAGCGGGTGTGCGGCGTGGAGGTGCCGGTGCCCTACGCCAAGCACCTCGAAGAGGCGGCGGCGCCCCAGCCAGACGGCATCGTCGCCGCGGTGCGGCGCATCGTCCCGAGCGGAAACCATGGCTGATTTCGTCATGCCCTCGCTGGGCGCCGACATGGCGGCGGGGACGCTCGTGGCGTGGCGCAGGGAGCCGGGCGAGGTCGTGAAGCGTGGCGACATCATCGCCGAGGTCGAGACGGACAAGGGCGTCGATCGAGGTCGAGGTCTTCACCGCGGGCGTGGTCGAACGGCTGCTCGTCGCACCCGGGACGAAGGTGCCGGTCGGGACACCGCTCGCCGTCATCGGGGAGGGCTCGGGCGCCGAGGTCGCCAGCGCCACCCGCACCGACGCCGCCCGTGCCCGTGCCGTCCGCCGCGCCACCCGCGCCCACACCCATTCCGCCGGGCCTGGCGCGCGGCACTCCGTCCGCGCGCCGCCGCGCGCGCGAGCTCGGCATCGACCTCACGTCCGTGCACGGCACCGGCCCTCACGGCGCCGTGACGCGTGCCGACGTGGAGACGGCATCGGTCGGCCCATCTGCAGCCCGTCCGGCCGTTCGCCTCCGCATCACCCCGTTCGCCCGCAGGCGGGCCCAGGACCTCGGCGTCGACGTCGCCGTCCTTCGCGGCACCGCGCCCGACGGCACCATCACCGCACGCGACGTGGAGAGCGCGCCCCGCGTGCCGGCCACGCCGCCGAGCGACCGGGCCGCCGCCATGCGCCGCGCCATCGGCGCTGCCATGGCGCGCGCCAAGCGCGAGATTCCCCACTACTACGCGAGCACCACCGTCGACCTCGGTCCGGCCCTCGCCTGGCTCGCCGAACAGAACGCCCGCCGCAGCGTCACCGAGCGCCTCCTCGCCGGCGTCCTCTTCCTCAAGGCCACGGCCCTCGCCCTGCACGAGGTGCCCGAGCTCAACGCCCACTGGACCGGCGCTTCGGCGCCGCCCCTCGAGGACGTCCACCTGGGCGTCGCCATCTCCCTGCGCGGCGGTGGCCTCGTCGCGCCCGCGCTCCGCAACGCCGACCTGCACGACCTGGGCTCCTTGATGAAGGCCTTCGCGGACCTGGTCGAACGCACGCGCGCCGGCCGCCTGCGCAGCTCCGAGTTGACCGACCCCACCATCACCGTGACGAGCCTCGGCGAGCGCGGCGTCGAGCAGGTCTTCCCGATCATCCACCCGCCCCAGGTCGCCATGGTCGGCTTCGGCCGCATCGTCGAGCGGCCCTGGGCAGTCGACGATCGCGTGGTCGTGCGGCCCGTGGTCACCGTCACCCTCGCGGCCGACCACCGCGTGAGCGACGGGCACCGGGGCGGCCTCTTCCTCGCGGCCATCGACCGTCTGCTCCAGCGACCGGAGACGCTATGACCCGCGACGACATCCGCGCTGCCGTGGTCCAGGGCCTCACCCGTATCGCGCCCGAGAGCGATCCCGCGGGCATCGATCCGGGCGCCGACCTGCGCGAAGAGCTCGACATCGACTCGATGGACTTCCTTCGCTTCGTGACGGGGCTCCACGAGTCGCTCTCGGTCGAGATCCCGGAGGCCGACTACACGAAGATGGGCTCCCTCGACGCGTGCGTCGCCTACCTCGCCGCGCGCCTCGCCGCCGCCTGAGAGCCCTTCCGACGCGCGGCACGCTTCGCGACACATTTGGCTCGTGGCGGTGCTTCGAGGCACCATGGTCGCCTTACGCACCGCCAGGCGGTGGAGGAGGGCTTGCCATGATCGTGCTTCGTCGAAGGGCCATTCTGATCGCGGGCGCTGCGCTTGCGGTCGCCGGCTGCGGCAGCAGTCACAACGGCGGAGGGAACGTCGCCATCGACGACGTCCCCGCGCAATATGCGGGCGCGGCGTGCCCGACGCTCCAGATGTGCCTCGGCCCCTTCGTCGCAACGTTCCTGGGCGGCAACTGTCAGACGGCGCTCGAGGATCAGCTCGCCGATCAGGACCTGCCCCGCTGGAAGATGGCGATCGCGATGGGCACGATCGTCTATCACGGCGATCAGGTCGGTCCCTGTGCGGCCGCGATCCAGGCCGCCGGCTGCAGCGTGCTCGCCTCGAGCAATCTGCCCCCCGCGTGCCAGGGCGTCTTCGAGGGCACGATAGCGGTCGCTGGTCCGTGCAACATGGACGAGGAGTGCATGGGCGATTCGTACTGCGACTTCTCGGGGAGCGGGACCTGTCCCGGCACGTGCAAGGCCAAGGCGGCCATGGGTGGCAGCTGCACCGACGACATCGAGTGCCAGAACGGCCTCGTCTGCAACGGCGGCTCCTGTGGGATGCCGGTCGGCTCGGGCGACGCCTGCGGCGGAAGCACGGACGCGAACTGTCCGACGGGCACGTTCTGCATCGGCGCCAACGCCATGACACCCGGGACGTGTCGAACCCTGACCTCCCTGATGACCGCGGCGAGCGGTGCGACCTGCAAGCCACCCACCGACTCGGGCGATGTGGTTCTGTGCCAGTCGGGCCTGTCTTGCGGGGTGGACATGGTCGGCGCCATGGGAGCGACGTTCAAGTGCACGGGCTTGTCGACGGCCGGCGGGGCCTGCCAGTACGGCTTCCCGGACCCCTGCCCGACCGGCCAGTACTGCAACGCCGATATCTCGATGGGCATGGTGAGCGGCACGTGCACCGCGCTGCCGACGGCCGGCCAGCCGTGCGACAGTTCGTCGGTCGCTCCGAGCTGCGCGGACGGCCTCGCGTGCATCAGCGGGACCTGCGTCCGGGTGGGCCGCATCGGCGACGCCTGCACCACGGACGATGGATGCTACAGCAAGAACTGCGACAGCGGTTCCTGTGCGGCGGGGCCGTATTGCACCAACGCGAGTGGCAGTGGCATGTCGATGTTGCCGCCCATGAGCACGCCGCCCGCGGGCGGTTGATCGTACGTCGCGCGCGCTGCGCGATCCACGGCACGGCCCCGGGCTGCGCTCGCGCCGGAGACCAGGCCCGGACCGAGGCCAGGCCCTGGCAGGGTGCGGCGGAGCGGCATCCATCGAAAGGATGGACAGCGCACAGACGCGGCTCGTCCCGCGATCGGAGCCGGATTCTACCGCACAGTCCCAGGGCGCCGGCAAACGCGGGTGTCGCCAGCTGCCCCACGGGGGCATACGCGCGCGGCGCCGGCAATGATAGCGTAGGCGGTGATGACCATTCCGGAGCAGGTCGTGGCCGAGGTCGTCCGTGAGATCTCGGCGCGCATGTCGGACCCGAGCTACGGCCAGCTCGCCGTCGGCTCGTTCGTGCAAGCGCACCCAGAGGCGAGCCAGTTCCTCAGCGCTCACATGGACGAGCTCGGAGGCGGTGAGAACGTGATCCACGCGGTGTTCCACGCCCAGGTCCTGGCCCGGTGCTTCGAGCACCATCTGGAGGACGCCGCCCTGCCTCCCCTGGGCTTTACCGATCTGGACGTTGTCTCCCGCGGCGGCGAGCCGGTTGCGCGCCTCGAAGCAAGCCAGCCGGCCCTGAACGACTACCTCGGCTCCAACGTGACGGAGCCGGCCATGCGTCGCCTGCTCGCGCTCATCGCCCTCGGCCTCGACGCGGTCACGTCGCGTCGATGACGGCTTCGCCGTCGGACCTTACGTATTCCACCCGAAGACGGAAAGACGGCGTGCGCGCTCCCCGGGGGGATGGGAAGCGCGCACGCCATGCGAAGCACGAATAGAAGCGGCTCAGACGCGACGCCGCCGTCGCCTGATCAGGGCGGCGAGGCCGAACAGCATCATCAGGCCCGCGCCCCCGGCCGTGCCGCCCGCGCTGCCGCCGGGCGCACCGACGGAGCAGCCACCGGCCAGCCCGCCGGCGTGGACACCCGTTTCGCCCGAAGCGGAGAAGGGCGACAGGATGCTGGCGTATCCACCGTCGCTGTCGCAGCTGCCGAGGCCGCCGTCGCCGGTGGTCGGGGCCGGGCCCGCATCATCGGCGGCCGGCGGAACGCCCGCGTCGTCGGCGACCGGCGGAACGCCCGCGTCGTCGGCGGCCGGCGGGACACCCGCGTCGTCGGCGGCCGGCATGACGGGGCCGCTGTCGACGTGGAACTTACCCTCGAGGACATCGTCGGCAGGTCCGAGCTGGCCGGAATCGCTGAACCAGGCGACGCCGTCCTCCACCACGCCGAAGTGCTCGTCGTAGTCGCCGGGCACTGCGCCGTGCACGGTGAACTGGAACCGGTAGGTGCCGCCCGGCGGGACCGTCCCCGACACGCGCGCGGGCCGGTTGTAGGCCACCCAGTCGGCGCCCTGCACCGCGCTTCGGCGGTCACGTGGGCCGGTGAGCGCGAGCTCCGTGTTGGAGTCCCAGTCGCGGCTCCCCGTGTTGCGCATCTCGAGCCACACGGTCACGTCGCCCCCGTTGGGAATCGTGAGGCTCCCTACCTCCGAGAGCGGGAAGGACTGGGCCACGTAATGGGCTCCATACCATCCGGCGGGGGGCGGGCCGCTGCTGCCCGTGCTGCCGGTGCCGGCGTCCGTGCCCGTGCTACCCATGCCGGCGTCCGTGCCCGTGGTGGTCCCGCTGCCGCTGCCGTCCGTCATGGCGAGCAGGGCGGTGCGATCGCCGTTGAAGATGTCCCGGTCGACGCTGCTACCCGAGATGCCGGGGATCGAGCCCGAGTCCGTGTACTGCCAGAAGCTCCAGTCGCTCCACACCGTCGGCATGTTGGGGCAGGACACGCTCCAAATTGGCAATCCACAGCGGCAGGTCCGACATGTCCCGGCCCACGCTGTCGTTCCAGAAGTACCTGCCCGTGTAGATGATCGGCGTGCGTCCGGTCCGGGTCTCGATGCGGTCCACCCACTGCCCGATCTTGGTCGCGATGGTCGAGGTGGACTGGCCGTCGGTCACCTCCGCGTCGAGGACGGGCGCCAGGTCGTCGGGCTGGAGCGGGCCCATGCGGCTGATCAGCAGGTCCGCCTGGGCCACCGGGTCCTCGTGGGCGCGGAAGAACTGGTAGACGCCCCGGATGACGCCGTTGGCCCGGGCCCCGCTCCAGTTCTGGTCGAACTTCGGGTCCTGGTAGGCCCCGTCCGAAACGCGAATGAAGGCGAACTGGATGCCTGCGCCCGCGACCCGGCTCCAGTCGATCGTGCCCTGCCACGAGGAGACGTCGATGCCCTCGAGGGTCGAGCCCGAGGCGCATGCGACGACGGCCGACGGGCTCTTCGCCACATCTTCGCCCGTCTGCGTCGCGCAGGCGGCGAGGGGGAGACACACGAGAGCGAGGGCGACCGGGAGGGTGAGGTGAAAACGCATGGGCCTCTCCTTGAGCAAATACCGTGCGAGCCCAGGACGCCCCTCGGTTGCGGACTCGAGTCCGCAGGCTTCCACCCGAACTCGCCCCGATCGGTGTGCGGATGCGCCCGATCCCGCTGTGCACGCCGTCCAGATTCCGTACACCCCTCGCCCGTCCCGCCCTCGACGCGGGAGGCCTGATTCCATAGATTGCCGGCCCATGGCCCTGCTCTTTCCCTCCCTCGCGCGTCCGACCGACCGTTCGGCCCTCCTCTTCGGGGAGCGGACCATGTCCCACCGGGTGCTGGCCCGGGCCTGTGCGGCCCACGCGGCGGACCTCGCCCGCGGCGGCCTCGTCCCGGGCGACCGGGTGGCGGTCTGGACCGACCCGGGCCCCGCCACGGTCATCGCCCTCCTGGGCAACGCCCTCGCGGGCATCGTCACCGTGCCCCTCAACCCCAAGCTCGGCGCGCGCGAGCTCGGCCACATCCTCACCGACGCGGCACCCCGCCGCGTGTTCGCCGCCGACCCGGCCGCCCATGCCGGCCGCACGCCGTCACTCGAGGTGAGCGTGCCGTTGGTCGACGGTGCCGCGAGCGGCGCGCCGCCCGAACGCGCGGTGGACGACGCGCCCTTGCTCCTGCTCTACACCTCCGGCACCACCGGGGCGCCGAAGGGGGCGGTGCTCACGGCGCGCAACGTGGCCGCGAACCTCGATGCCCTGGCCGATGCCTGGGGCTTTCACGAGCGCGACACGGTCGTCCACGCCTTGCCCCTGTTCCACGTCCACGGTCTCGTGCTCGGCCTCTTCGGCAGCCTTCGCGTGGGCGGGGCCCTGCACCTGTTGCCGCGCTTCGATCCGCAGGCGGTGGGCGCTGCCCTTGCCGCCCAGGGCACGATGCTCTTCGCGGTCCCGACCATGTACCACCGCCTCGCCAACGCCGCCGAGGCCGACGCCTCCCTCGGCCGGGCCCTCGGCGGCGCGCGGCTCCTCATCTCGGGCTCGGCGGGGTTGCCCCTGCGCGAGCACCGGCGCATCGAGCGGCTCACCGGTCGCGGGATCCACGAGCGCTACGGCCTGACCGAGACCCTGATCAACTGCGCGGTTCGCCACGACGGACCGCCGCGTCCCGGTTTCGTCGGTCCACCCCTGGCCGGCGTCGAGCTCCGCCTCGTCGACGACGCCCGCCGCCCGCTCGAGGCGCCCGATCCGGAGACCCTGGGTGAGGTGGCGGTGCGCGGTCCGAGTGTGTTCGCCGGCTACCTGAACCGGCCCGACGCGACGGCCCAGGCGCGGGACGCGGACGGCTGGTTCTACACCGGCGACATCGCCTCGCGTGCACCCGACGGCGCGATCCGCATCGCGGGACGCCGCGCGACGGACCTCATCAAGACGGGCGGCTTCAAGGTGGGCGCCGGCGAGGTCGAGGCGTGCCTGCTCGAGGACGCGGGCGTCGCCGAGGCCGCCGTCATCGGTGTGGCCGACGCGGACCTGGGCGAGCGCATCGTCGCCTTCGTCGTCCCCCGCGATCCGGCGCGGCCGCCATCGCCCGAGGCCCTGGTCGCCTTCGTCTCCGCGGAGCTCGCCTCCCACAAGCGTCCGCGCGAAGTGCGTGTGGTCCCGTCGCTTCCACGCAACGCCATGGGCAAGGTGCAGAAGGCGCGCCTGCAGCAAGCCCACGAGGAACGTGGCGATGGATGACTCGCCCGCGTACCGGCGCCATGCGCTCACGGGCGAGTGGGTCGTGGTGACGCCCGGGCGGCTCGGCGTCTACACGGGGACCGACCTGGGTGCCGGCTTGCCCGACCCGAAAGGCCCGTGCCCCTTCTGCCCGGGAAGGGAGGCGGAGACCGAGCGCACCCTCGCGCGCTTCCCCGTGACCGGGCCTTGGCGCATCCGCGTCGTCCCGAACCGCTACCCCATGACACGACGGGATGCCGAGGTCGGTGCGCCGCCTTCCGGGGGCGAGTGGCGGCGCGGCACGGGCGTGCACGAGGTGTTGATCGAGTCCCGCGAGCACGACGCGGACTTCGTCGACTACGACCCAGACCACGCCGCGCGCGTCATGGGCATGTACCGCGACCGCTTGCGCGCGGTGATGGGCGAGCCCGGCGTGCGCCACGTCGCCCTCTTCCGCAACCGCGGCCGTCGCGCCGGCAGCTCCCAGCCCCATCCCCACGGTCAGGTGCTCGCCACCACCGTCCTCGGGCCGGAGGTCGAGCGGCGTCACATGATCGCCCGCGAGCACGCGGAGTCCGGTGGCGGATGTCTGCTCGACGCGGTGCTCGCCGCGGAGCTTTCGGCGGATTGGCGCATCGTGGAGGAGGGCGAACACTTCGTCGTGCTCTGCCCCTTCGCGCCGCGCGAGAGCTTCGAGACCTGGATCGTGCCCCGCCTCTCGCGTGGCTCCTTCGCATCGCTCGACGACGGTCTGCTCGCGCCCTTCGCGGAGGTGGTGAGGCGCACGGTGCACCGGACGCGCGTCGCGAGCCGTGATGCGGATTACAATCTCGTGTGGCGGCTGCCTCCGGCGGATGCCCCCACCGACGAAGCTTCGTTCTGGTACCTCGAGGTGCTGCCCCGGCGCGGCGGTGGTGCCGGCTTCGAGCTGTCGACCGGGATGCGTGCGGTGGCCCTGGCTCCGGAGCTGGCGGCCGAGCGGCTCCGGGCCGTCTGATCGGCGTGCATCCTCACGTGCTCGTCCGCCGTTCGAGGGCGCAGGCCAACACACGGTCGACGCGGGCGCCCATCTGCTGCATCTTCGATCCCGCACGGAGGAACCCATCATGCGGATCACGGACGACCTTCGCCTCTCGTGGGGAGAGGCGCTACGCGAGGCCCTGGGCGGCCTCTCGGACCTACATTCGATCGTCGCCGAGCGCACCGAGCGGCAGAAGCGTCTCGACGAGACGCTCGCGCAGGCTGCCGAACGCGTGGGCCGGGAGGAGACCGAGGAGAGCGACGCCCTCGAGGCGCTGCAGAAGGCGAGCGAGGATGCGCTCCGGCGTGCCCGCCTCGTGGCGCTCAAGCTCGAGACGGCCAAGCTCGAGGCGGGGCTCGAGCACGACGTCTTCAACGCCGTCATGAACGCCGCCTATCCGCGTGGCGTCGGTCAAATCGGTGGCAGCGCGGGCGAGCGCCACAGGGCCCTCGAGCACATCGCGGGGGCGCTCGTGGAACACCCGGATGTCGACGGTGATGGGGCGCTGCGCAAGCTCGCGACCGAGGGCATGCAGATGCTCACGGACGCAAACGAGGCGGCCAAGAAGGAGGCGGCCGAGAAGAAGGAAGCGCACGAGCAGCTCATCGAGGCGCGCACCGCCTGGGACGACGGCTACGAGGCCACCAAGAACATCCTGAGCGGCATCCTGCTCGACGCGGGGCGGCGCGAGGAGCTGCCCGACGTCTTTCCGGACCTGTCGTCGGGCCGGGGCCGCTGACACGAGCCGGAGAGCCGAACCCTGCGAAAGCCGCTCCTCGGCGAGGCGCTCGGCCCACGGCCGTGGCGCAGACCCGCCCCGGTGCGCACATCGGGGGGCATGGAACCGCCCCCCGAGACCACGTCGGGAGCCGTCCGGGTCACGCTGCCGGACGGAACACCGCTGCTCGTGCGGTCGGTCGTGCCCGGCGATGCCGCCGAGCTGGTGAGCGGCCTGGCGCAGCTCTCGCTGGGGTCCCGCTACCAGCGCTTCCTGGAGGCGGTGCACCACCTCACGCCCGACCAGCTCCACTACCTGACGCACGTCGACGGCTATCGGCACCTCGCCGTCGGCGTGCGCGCCGTCGTGCCCCGGACGGGTCGCGAGGAGGGGATCGCCGTGGCGCGTTGCGTGCGCGACGACGAGGAGGCGGACCTGGCCGAGTTCGCCGTCGTGGTGGCCGACGAATGGCAGCGTCGCGGCGTCGGCACCGTGCTCGTCGGCGAGCTGGTTCGGCGCGCGTGGGCCGTGGGCATCCGCCGCTTCGAGGGACTCCTGCTCGCCGACAACACGGCGGTCAAGCGCCTCATGGATCGATTCGGCAGCCGCGTGGCCCAACGCCCGGAGCCGCCCGGGGCGGTCGAGATCATCCTGGCGCCTGCGCCCGCCGCCGGTGCTGCCGCGCCCGTGAAGCCGGCTTGGCCCCCGCAGGTGGCGGGAAGCGGATCCACGTCGCGCACGAAGCTGCGGACGTAGCCCGTGAGGTGCACGCGCCGTGGCGTCATGACGAGGGTCGCGTCGACCGCGGCGTCGAGCTCGGCGCCGCGCGCAGGCCGCCACTTCGTGAGCGACACGCGGCCCTCGGCGCCCGTGATCGCGTCAGCCTCCCCGACGCCGGGCAGAACGATTGTGATGCGCGTGCCGGTCGAGCCGAGCGGGAGGTGCGCCGGGATGGTCGCCGACGCGGGGATGTCGAGTCGGAGGGTGGCGAAGGGGGGCCGGTCGTCGAGGGCCGCGGGCGGCGGAACCTCGCCGGCCGGGTCGGCCAAATCCACGCGGTAGCGGCAGTCATGCACCTCGACGTAGACCCCGCGCCCGAGCACGTTGCGGTCGATCTCGACGGGCGCCCCCGCGCGTCCGTCCGCGCCGAGCACCGTCGCTTCGAGGTGCATGCGGGGGACGGCGGTCGCCGCCGGGCTCGCGTGACGCGTTTCGCCGAGGGACGAGGCATAGCGGCGCACGGCCATCTCGCAGCGCTGGCGGTCGGCGGCCGTGAGTGGGTTGCAACGCTTCGCGTCGTTCGCGAGCACCGCGCGGCACAGAGGGCGCCCGGCACCGCTCGCCCCCCGGCACAGGCCGGGATCGCGCGCGGCCCAGGCGAGGCACACCGGCTCGCGTCCACCGACGAGCGGATCGTCGGGGCACGCGTCGGGCAAGCCGGCCACGAGGGCGACGCGCCGGCGGCAGCCCTTGCGAAGCATCGAGACGCTCAGGGCGTCGCAGGCGGCCGGGTCGTGTGCCCGGACCGCGGCGATGCCGTTGCACACATCCTCGAGCAGATCGTCGTAGCCGATGTCCTCCATCGCTTCGGCGACCTCCGTCGGCATCCGACCGCGGAGCCCGTCGCGACATGCGGTGACCGTCGTGAAGTGGTCGAGGGTCGTCTTCAGATCGCGTACGTCGGGGGGCCAGGCCGTGGGAGGCGGGGGCCTCGGGTGGGCCGAGGCGGTGAGCGCCGTGGGGTGTGAGCGTGGGCGTGGACGCGAGCTCGGATGGTCGCAGCCGGCGCCGACCGAAGCGGAGGCTGCGAAGAGCACGAGGGCGAAGGCGGTGTGCGACGCCGCGGAGCTGATGGGAGGCGCGGCGAACCCGCGACGCCAGGCCCGTCGGTGACCCGGTTCCATGCAAGCGGTGGCGACGCCCCTCATGGCCCGAGCGTCCCTCAGGGCACGGAGAACCGCCACTGGTGCGCGAGGTCTCGCGATATTGTGTTTGGTTTCACGTTTTGAGTGTGGAGCGGATGTGGGTGGAGAGGTGCTGGTGTGCCGAACCGAAGGCCATTTGAGAAGTCCTAGGTCTTGGACGCATCTTTTTCGCGCGGTTCATCGTAAACTGAGCTTGCGTGGGGCCTGAGCTTAGAGTTGAGGGACCGGCAGTCGCACGCGCAGCGGTTGCCTGCGTGATCGGCGCCCGTGTCTCCGGCGCACCAGGCCACCTGCAGCGAGACGGGTCGGCGGCTTCCGCGGGGCGACGATGTCGGATGACGTCCCATGTCTCCGACATCGTGGGGAGGCCGAGGGCTTGAGACCCCTACGCGCAGGCCTGGTGGTTGCGGGGGCACTCTGTGCGATCGGCGCAGTGTCGAGCGCGGCCCATGCGCAGATCTGCACGTCACCCATTCACGGGGACCTGGGCTGCGGCGGTCCCACGGTGACGGGGCAGGTTCTCGGATCGGCCGCGAACAGCATCTCCGGCTTCGGTGCCGCCTGCGACCGACAAGCGGAGACCGGGCGGGACCACATCTGGTCCTTCACGTGCAACGCCTCGGGGACGGTGTCGCTGTCGCTGACCAACATGGACTGCGACATCGACCTCTTCGTGACCCAGCCCGACTGTGTGGCTAGCCAGTGCCTGTCCTACTCGGACAACGGAATGCTCTCCCTCGCTTCCTGCTGCGACGACCACGGTGGAGCGTGTGTCGTGCCGGAGGCGCTCACCTTCCCCTGCGTCAAGAACCAGACCTTCTGGGTCGACGTGGATGCGTATGGGCAGGTCAACAAGACCGACTCGATGATTTCCACGGGTTGTTCGACGTTCCTCCGGAGCAACGCGCGCGAGATCAACTGCGATGCCAGCACCGAGGGGCACTACACCCTGTCGGTGACGGGCGGATCGTCCCTCGGCTGTGGAGAGCAGTGCACGGACGGTATCGACAACAACGGCAACGGCCTGGTCGACTGCGCCGACCCCAATTGCTCCGGGGACCCGAGTTGCTCGTGCGGCGGGGGATGCACGATCAGCAGCACGTGTTACGCGGACGGGACGTCGAATCCCGCAAATTCGTGCCAGGTATGCGACACCGCGGTCTCGACGACGGCGTGGTCGGCTGCGCCTGCCGGCACCGTGTGCCGGGCGGCAACCGGGGTGTGCGACATCGCGGAGACGTGCTCGGGTCAGAGCTGCCCTAGCGACGCCCACCAACCGAACGGAACGGCCTGTGCCGACGGTCTCGTATGCAACGGGGACGAGACGTGTCAGAGCGGCATCTGCACCCCAGGGACCGCGCTGAGCTGCGATGACAGCGACATCTGCACCACGGACTCTTGCAGCGAGCCGACGGGATGCGCGCACGTCTTCATCACCGGATGTTGCACCGTGGATGCGGACTGCGACGACGGGAGCTTCTGCACGACGGACACGTGCAACACGACCAGTCATACGTGCACGAACACTGCCATCCCCGGATGTTGCAAGGGGGACCCGGACTGCAACGACGGCAACGCGTGCACGACGGACACGTGCAACACGGGCACGCACATGTGCTCGAACGCGGCGATCAGCGGCTGCTGCAACGTCAACGGGGATTGCAACGACGGCAACGCGTGCACGACGAACACGTGCAACACGGGCACGCACGTGTGCACGAACGCGGCGATCGGCGGGTGCTGCAACGTCAACGGGGACTGCAACGACGGCAACGCGTGCACGACGGACACGTGCAACACGGGCACGCACATGTGCTCGAACGCGGCGATCAGCGGCTGCTGCAACGTCAACGGGGATTGCAACGACGGCAACGCGTGCACGACGGACACGTGCAACACGGGCACGCACGTGTGCACGAACGCGGCGATCGGCGGGTGCTGCAACGTCAACGGGGACTGCAACGACAGCAACGCGTGCACGACGGACACGTGCAACACGAGCACGCACGTGTGCACGAACGCGGCGATCGGCGGCTGCTGCAACGTCAACGGGGACTGCAACGACAGCAACGCGTGCACGACGGACACGTGCAACACGAGCACGCACGTGTGCACGAACGCGGCGATCGGTGGCTGCTGCAACGTCAACGGGGACTGCAACGACAGCAACGCGTGCACGACGGACACGTGCAACACGAGCACGCACGTGTGCACGAACGCGGCGATCGGTGGCTGCTGCAACGTCAACGGGGACTGCAACGACAGCAACGCGTGCACGACGGACACGTGCAACACGAGCACGCACGTGTGCACGAACGCGGCGATCGGTGGCTGCTGCAACGTCAACGGGGACTGCAACGACAGCAACGCGTGCACGACGGACACGTGCGACACGACGAGTCACACGTGCACGAACAGCGCTATCGGTGGGTGTTGCAACCTGGACACGGAGTGCAACGACGGTGATGCCTGCACGGCGGACACGTGCAACACGACCACCCATGCGTGCGTGAACAGCGCGATCGGCGGATGCTGCAACCTGGACACGGACTGCAACGACGGGAACGCCTGCACGGCGGACACGTGCGACACCACGAGTCACACGTGCACGAACAGCGCGATCGGTGGGTGTTGCAACCTGGACACGGAGTGCAACGACGGTGATGCCTGCACGGCGGATACGTGCAACACGACCACCCATGCGTGCGTGAACAGCGCGATCGGTGGGTGTTGCAACCTGGACACGGACTGCAACGACGGGAACGCCTGCACGGCGGACACGTGCGACACGACGAGTCACACGTGCACGAACAGCGCGGTGGCCGGGTGCTGCAACCTGGACACGGACTGCAACGACAGCAACGTGTGCACCGCGGACACGTGCAACGTGGCGACGCATGTGTGTGCGAACACGGCGATCGGTGGGTGCTGCACGCTGGACGCGCAGTGCAACGACGGGATGGTGTGCACGAACGATACGTGCAACACGACGACGAACACGTGCGTGAACACGGCCGTGGCCGGGTGCTGCACGCTGGACGCGCAGTGCAACGACGGGATGGTGTGCACGGCCGACACGTGCAACACGACCACCCACACGTGCGCCAATACCGCGATCGCCGGGTGCTGCACGTTGGACTCGGACTGCAACGACGGCCTCGTCTGTACCGCGGACACGTGCGACACGACGACGAACACGTGCGTGAACAGCGCGATCGCGGGCTGCTGCACGGTGAACGCTGACTGCAACGACGGGATGGTGTGCACGAACGACACGTGCGACACGACGACGAACACGTGCGTGAACAGCGCGATCGCGGGCTGCTGCACGGCGGACGTCGATTGCAACGACGCGAACGCGTGCACCACGGACACGTGCAACACCACCAGTCACACATGCACGAACAGCGCGATCGCAGGCTGCTGCCTGGTGGACACGGACTGCAGCGACGGGAACGTGTGCACGACGGATACGTGCGATACGACGACGAATACGTGCACGAACAGCGCGATCGCGGGCTGCTGCCTGGTGGACACGGACTGCAACGACGGGATGGTGTGCACGACGGATACGTGCGATACGACGACGCACATGTGTGCCTTCTCGCCCACACCCGGCTGCTGCACGGTGGACGCGGATTGCAGCACCGGGCTCGCCTGTACGACGGAGACCTGCGACACGACGACGAACACCTGCACGTCCATGCCGACGCCCGGCTGCTGCACGGTGGACGCGGACTGCAACGACGGGATGGTGTGCACGGCAGACACGTGCGACACGACGGCGAATACGTGTGTGTTCACGGCGATCGCGGGCTGCTGCATGTCGGACACGGACTGCAACGACGGGATGGCTTGCACGACCGACACGTGCGACACGACGACCCACCTGTGCACGAACAGCGCGATTCCCGGGTGCTGCAACGTCGACACGGACTGCAACGACGGGATGGTGTGCACGACGGATACGTGCGACACGACGACCCACATGTGCACGAACAGCGCGATTGCGGGCTGCTGCGCGGCGGACACGGACTGCAACGACGGGATGGTGTGCACGACCGACACGTGCGACACGACGAGCCACACGTGCACGAACAGCCCAGTTGCCGGGTGCTGCACGGTGGACGCGGACTGCAATGACGGGATGGTCTGCACCAACGACACGTGCGACACGACGACGAACACGTGCATGAACACCGCCGTGGCCGGGTGCTGTACCGTCGACACGGACTGCGACGACGGGATGGTATGCACGACGGATGCGTGCGACACGACCAGCCACACGTGCACGAACACCGCGGTGCCGGGGTGCTGCACGGTGGACTCGGACTGCAACGACGGGATGGTGTGCACGACGGACACCTGCGACACGACCAGCCACACGTGCACGAACAGCGCGATCTCTGGCTGCTGCACGGTGAATGCGGACTGCGACGACGGGATGCTGTGCACGACGGACGCGTGCGACACGACGACGCACATGTGCGCCTTCTCGCCCACGCCTGGCTGCTGCACGGTGGACGCGGACTGCAGCGCCGGTCTGGCCTGCACGACCGCCAGCTGTGACACGACGACCAACATGTGCGTGTCGACCCCGACGCCGGGCTGCTGCACGGCGGACAGCGACTGCAACGACGGGATGGTGTGCACGGCGGACACGTGCGACACGTCGACCGACACGTGCGTGTTCACGGCGATTGCCAGCTGCTGCACGGCGGACACGGAATGCGACGATGGGATGGTCTGCACGGCGGACACGTGCGACACGACCACGAACACCTGCACGAGCACCCCGATCTCCGGCTGCTGCACGGCGGACAGCGACTGCAGCGACGGCTCGGTGTGCACGACCGACACGTGCGACACGTCGACCAACACGTGCGTGTTCACGCCCATCGGCGGGTGCTGTACGACCGACTCGGACTGCGCGGCCGGCTTCTACTGCATGGCCAACATGTGCGTCGTCTACGATGCGGGCGTTCCCGACGCGGGTTACGACGCGGGTCCGCCGGACGCGGCGCCGTACGATGGGCCGTACGACGCGGGCTATGACGCGGGCGTTCCCGACGCGGGCTACGACGCAGGGCCGTACGACGCGGGCTACGATGCGGGTCCGTACGACGCGGGCTACGACGGGGGCGCGTTCGACGCGTCGCAGCCCGACGCCCAGGTCCCCGAGGCGTCCGTCCCCGACGCGGGCAGCAGCCTCTTCTACCACGGCGGCGGGTTCAGCTGCCGCGCGGCAGGTCCGGGACGCGGCTCGAGCCGCGGCGCCTGGGTGGTCATCCTCCTCGTCCTGGGTCTCGTCCAGCGACGCCGTTCCCATGCTCGCCGCCGCGCTCGCCGCCGTAGGGTTGCGCGCGAGGTCCCGTGAGAGCTTCGACGTACCACGCCATCACACGAGTCTTTTCCGCCTGCGTCGCCCTGACGCTGTGCGCGTGGGCTTCCCATGCGAGCGCCCAGGGGCAGGGGTTCCGCGTCGACCGGTATCAGGCGCCGCCGTCGGTCGAGGACGGCCTCACGCTGCAACTGCCGGGCACCCTGGGGCACCTGCGCTGGGCCCCCAAGCTCATCCTCGACTATGCACACCAGCCGCTGCAGGTCAGCACGACCGGCGTCGGCGGCAACACGCGCGACGTCATCGGCAACCAGGTCTCCGCGGACCTCGCCCTCGCCATCGGCCTCGGCGACCGTCTCGACGTCTACGCCGTCGTTCCTGCGACGCTCTACCAGGCGGGCGACGGCCCGACCGGTACGGGGGCCGCCCTCGCCGCGACCGCCCTCGGCAATCCTTCCGTAGGCGCCAAGCTCCGCCTCGCGGGCGATCCGACACGGGGCCTGTCCCTCGCCCTGTCCGGTTCGGTCGTCGTCCCGGTCGGCTCGTCCCAGTCGTTCGCGGGCGACGGAGGCCTCGGCGCTCGCGGTGACGTGCTCGCCGCAATCGCGTCCAAGCATCTCGTCATCCCCCTGAACGTCGGCATCGCCTACCGCCCGGACCGCGTCCTCGGACCGGGGGCACACGTCGGTACCGAGATGGACTTCGGCACCGGCGTGCACGTGCCCGTCGACACCCACTTTCGGCTGATGCTGGAGCTGCACGGCTCGACCCGGGTCGCCGCGGCGTTCCACCTCGCCGACACGCCCCTCGAGACGACGCTGGGCGCTCGCTACGCGTTCGACAACGGCTTGCAGCTCGGCGGCGGCGTCGGGATGGGGCTGACCAACGCCGTCGGGGTGCCGAAGGTGCGCGGGCTCCTGATGGTCGGCTTCGCGCCCAAGCGGCAGAGCGCACCGGGGGATCGGGACCACGACGGCATCGTCGATCCGCAGGACCGCTGCCCCGACGAGCCCGAGGACGCCGATGGCTTCCAGGATGCCGACGGCTGTCCCGATCCCGACAACGACCACGACGGGATCCCCGACACGTCGGACCGCTGCCCCAACCAACCGGAGACCCGCAACGGCTACCAGGACCAGGACGGTTGCCCCGACCGCCCGCCCCCGCCTCCGGCTCCCCAGGCGGCGCCTCCCGCGCCTCCGCCTCCGGCACCTCCGCCGCCGCCCATGTTCCGGCTCGACGACCGCGTGGGCTTCGGGTTCGACAGCGCGCGGCTCCGGCCCGCGGCGACGCCCTTCCTCCGCAGAATCCTCACGGGCCTGAGAGCGCACCCGGACATCCACCGCCTGAGGGTCGAGGGACACGCCAGCGCCGAGGGCTCGCCCGAGCACAACGTCGACCTCAGCCGGCGGCGCGCCCAGGCCGTGGTCCACTGGTTCGTCCAGCACGGCATCCCCGCGTCGCACTTCGAGGCCGTCGGCTACGGCTCCGACCGGCCCGTCGCGCCCAACGACACGGAGGAGGGGCGCGAGAAGAACCGCTGCGTCGAGCTCCGCCTGCCCGACTCTACGTCGGACGCGCAGTAGGCGCGCCCTACTGCGCCGACGTCGGAAGCGTCAGTCGCGGATCCGCGTCTCTCGGGCCGTGACCTCGCGCGTGAGCGCCTCGAGGGCAGGGCCGATTCGCGGCGCGGGCGGCGTCTCCGGACCGGGCAGTCGGCTCCACGCCGGAGGCAGCGCTTTCACTTCGCGCGTCGCCCGCGTGCGCGCCAGCGCCAGATCCGGGCGGCGCAAGGCCTGCCCGTCGCGCCAGAGGGGTGCGAGCAGAGGCCGACCGGGGGCCGTCGCCTCACGCCGCTCGAGCACGTCGTGGTCGGGCGAGCCGTCCCGCCACACCTGCTTCCTGCCCGGCAGCGTGCGCTTCTTCGGGCTGTACTTGGCGCGCCCGCGGCCGCCGTATTCGACCAGCTTGTAGGCGATGTCGAGGGCCGGCTTGTCGGACGAGGTGGTCAGGGCGCTGCCGATGCCGAAGGCGTCGATGGGCGCACCCCGCCCGAGAAGCTCGGCGATGGCCTGCTCGTCGAGCCCCCCGAGGCGAAGATGCGCACCGCGGAGAGCCCGGCCGCGTCGAAGGCCGCCCGTGCTTCGCGGGCTAGCTCCCCGAGGGGCCCCGAGTCGAGCCGCACCGCGTCGATGCGAGCGCCCCGCGCCGCGACCTGCTTGGCGACGGCGATCGCGTTCCGTATGCCCGCGCGCGTGTCGTAGGTGTCGACCAGCAGCGTGGTGCCCTTCGGATGGTCGAGGGCGAAGGTGCGAAAGGCCTCCCGCTCGTCGCCAAAGGCCTGCACGAGAGAGTGGGCCATCGTTCCGGCGATCGGGATCCCGTAGCGCCGCCCCGCCTCCACGTTGCTCGTCGAAGCGCATCCACCGAGCCAGGCTGCGCGCGCTGCGCGGTGACCGGTCTCGAGGCCGTGGGCGCGCCGCAGGCCGAAGTCGACCACCGGGCGACCGGCCGCGGCGAGGACGCAGCGCGCTGCCTTGGTCGCGATGAGCGTGTCGAGATGCACGGCGTTCATCACCGCACTCTCGAGTAGCTGGGCGAAGGGGAGGGGAGCGGTCACCTCGAGCAGGGGCTCGTCGGCGAGCACGACCGTGCCGTCCTCGACGGACCACACCTCGCCGCTCGGCTCGAGCTGCTCGAGCCAAAGGAGCGTCTCGTCAGGCACGTCCTGCTCGGCGAGGTATGCCAGCTCCTCGGGCCCGTAGCGGAAGGCGTCGAGGACCGCGAGCACCTGGTCCATGCCCGCCGCGACGAGCCAGGGCCGCGCGACGGAGGGGCGGACGAAGAGGCTGAAGGTCGCAGCCGCTTCCATGCGGTGGCGCACGTAGGACTCGACCATGCGGATCTCGTAGAGGTCCGTGCAGAGCCCGAGCGCGCGTGTGGGGCGGGTCCTTCCTCGTTCTCTCATGGGCTCCCACGTTAAGCGGCGCCCCTCGTCCGCGCATCGGCGCCCGGCCGCCGCCTGACGGGATGGGCCCCGGCGCCGTTTCGGAGGACTTCCCACCATGGGACGGTCGTGCTGGACTTCCTGCGCGTGGTCGCTAGCCTAAGCGGATGGGGCCCGAGTCGACCTCGTGGAGTCGTTCGCCGCGGAACGCATCTGCCAACGCGTTTCCGCTCGCGTGGAGGAAGGTGTGCTGGATCACATCGTCCCTCGCGGCCCTGTGGCTGATCGCCCCCGTGCACGTGGCGCGTGCCCAGACCCAGGCTGACGCCGGGGTGCCGCCGGATGCCAGCGTTTCCACGCCAGCCGCGCCCACCGTCGGCGCGCCTCCACCTGTGAGCGGCCCGGGCGGTGCGGCCCCGGGAACGCCCGCTGGAGCGCAGCCCCCGGCCGCCGGCACAAGCCAGGGCGCATCGCCGGCGGCCGACCAGGGCACACCATCGGCCGCGGGACCGGGCGCGTCGCCGACTGCCGGGGGCACGCCGGCGGGGACCGGAGCGCCGGGCACCGAGCAGGCCGCTAGCCTGGGTGCGCCGCCCGGTGCCCAGGGCGGCAACGGACGTCCCAAGCTCATCGTCATCGACGCCGCGCCCTACGGCATCGATCCGGTCGTCGGTCAGCACGTCAGCGCCCAGATGCGCGCCACGGGTGCCGCCCTCGGCTACGACGTCCTCGACCGGGACGCGACGGTCGCTGCCGCCCAGCGCCTCCACATGCCCTATCCGCCAGCGCCAGCCGACCTGTGGCGCGCGACCTGGGCGGCCCAGGCGCAGCGCGGCGCCTTCGCGCGCGTGTGGGCCTATCAGGGGCAGTACGTCACCGAGGTCGTGGTCGCGAGCCTCGACGGCACCGGCCCCTTCTTCGCGCGGGGCACCTCCGGGGCGGCCGACCTGCACGCGACGGTCGACCGGCTCCTGCGCCAGGCCCTCCCGTCGCCGAGCGTGTGGGATGCAGCAGGTGCGCGGCAGCTGGCCGAGCAGTCCACCGCCCCATCGGCGGTACCCGATCTGCCGAGCGCGGCTGGCTTCGAGCCCACGATCGACACAGCGGGGGCGCCGGCCGAGGAGGAGGCGCCGCCGCCCGTCGGGCGTCGTTTCTCGGTCGCGCTCCAGACCGAGGGCGCCATCGGCGCGTCCCAGGACACCTTCTACAACCAGCTGTTCGGCGTGCGTCTCGACTACCGCCTGTCGCGCGACGTGATGCTCGGCGTCTACGCCGCCTACGCGAACCTGCGCGGTAAGGATGGACGCGTCAGCAACATCCTGACATACGCGCAGGTCGAAGACCGCGTTCACGTTTCGGCCGACAGCGACATCTCCGTGCCCCTGCGCCTGGCCGTCGGCTACCTGCCCTTCAACGGACCGGTCGTGCGCATGTCGGCGGGGCTCAACATTCCCCTGTCCGAGAGGACCGAGATCGGCTTCGACATCTTGACGCCGACGTTCTGGGTCCTGCCCGACCGCACCGCGGTCTCCCTCGATATCTCGGTCGAGCTGGTCTACCGGCTTTGAGGCGCGCTCGGCCGCGCCGTGGCCGGGCTCGCGTCCTCCGCCGAGCCCTGCTCCTTTCGGGCCTCGCCGTTTCGCTCGTGGCCCTCTTGCCTGCGCCCGCGCCGGCAACGGTCGCCGAGCAGCGCGCGCGCTTGCCGCCCCCGGCCGAGTGCCACGACCCGGTCGCGGGCACGTGGATGGCGCACGTCTACTACCGGCACGTGGGGGAGTGGTACGTCTTCCTCCTCCGCGTGAAGCACGCGCCAGGCGGCGGGCCGGACCTCGTCGGCACCATCCATTCGGAGTTCTGGGCCGGCGGACCGAAGGACGCGGAGCCGCCCGCCTGCGAGATTGGCGTGGTTCACCGATCGGTGGCCGAGCACGCGCGGGGGCATTTCGACGGGAAGACCCTCGTGTTCAACGCGACCGACTGGCGCCCGGACCAACCGAGCTGCCTGGGCTCGGAAGTCGACTACCTTCTCGACGACTTCTCCGGCAGGATCGATCGGAGCCGGCAAGAGTTCCAATCGGTGCTCAACTCCGACGCGCCCGAGTGGGTGAACGTCCCCACCGTCTTTCGGCGCGTGAGCTGCGACAGCGGCACCGTCGTGGCCGGTGCGGGCGACAGGCCGCCGCGACCGCCGGGCCCGCCCCCGAGGCGCCATCTGTTCGGGTGTGGCTGCCTCTGATCGATGGGTCGATCGTCGCAGGTGCGAGGGATCACGCGCCTCGTTAATTGTGTGCGGCGCGGCGCAGCCCCCCTCCACGAGTCCGTCGCCGCGCCGCGCCGACCGCTCACTCGATAAGCACCCGATGACTTGCGTCAACCCTGCGAAAGGTTGCGCGTGTCGTCGACGGGCGGCGCCGTCACCCCATGCATCGTGCGTGGGGCTCGATCGCTGCGTCCGACGACCGGGATGGTTAGCGTGACCGCATGGACCCCACGTTCGAGCGATGGTGGACGATGCTCGCCCAGGCGCGTGACTTCGTCGCGATGGAGGCGCCGCAAGAGGCGGTGGCGCGGATCCGGATCGTGGTGCGCGAGTGCGAGCGGGCCCTCGTTGGCGAGACCGACTCGCACGCGCGTCACGCCCTCGCGCAGATGTTGCACCGCGCGGCCGAGGCCCTCGCCGAGGCCCAGGAGGCGGAGCTGCGGTGGCGCGCCCACGTGCGCGCGAGCGAGGAGCACTTCGTCGAGCGCGAGCAGGAGGAGCTGACCGAGCCCCTGGCCGAGCCGGAGCCCGAGGCGGCTCGCGTCGCCCACGAGGCGCGAGAGGCCGAGGTGCTCGCCACGCTCCGCCCCCACATCGCTCCGCGTCGCACCCGCTGACGCCGCCCGCTCCCTACATCCGCCCGCGCAGCGCCTCGAGCCGCAGCCGCGGCACCATCAGCACCGCTTCGACGAAGATGCGGCGCGACATCTTGCTCTTGCCCGCGCGCCGGTCGACGAAGACGATCGGCACCTCGGCGACGCGGAAGCCGCGCCTGAGCGCGCGGTACGTCAGCTCGATCTGGAACGAGTAGCCCTCGGAGTGCACCGCGTCCAGGTCGATGGCTTCGAGGGCCTCGCGCCGGAAGGCCTTGTAGCCGCTCGTCAGGTCGTGCACGGACAAGCCGAGTAGCATGCGGCTGTAGAGCGAGCCGCCCTTTGACAGGACGTGCCGCCCTACGCCCCAGCCCTCGACGCCGCCGCCCGGAATGTTGCGCGAGCCGATGACCACGTCCGCCCCCTGATCGATGGCCACGAGGAAGTCGGGCAGGTAGCGCGGGTCGTGGGAGAGGTCCGTGTCCATCTCGAGCAGCACGTCGTAGCCCTCGGCGATGCCGCGCCGGAAGGCGTCGAGGTAGGCGCTGCCGATGCCGAGCTTGCCTGCGCGGTGCATCACCGCGATGCGCGAGTCCGTCGCCGCGAGCTGGTCGGCGAGCTCGCCCGTCCCGTCGGGCGAGGCGTCGTCCACCACGAGCACGTGCGCCTCCGGGAGCGCCGCGAGCACGCGCTCGATGAAGGGCTCGAGGTTGTCGCGCTCGTCATAGGTCGGCGTCACGATGAGGACGCGCCGGGCACCCGCGGAAGGCTCGGTCACGCGCTTCTCTCCACCAATCGCCCGCCGTCAGGGCGGGTCGACGAGACCTGAACGCGCCTCATCCTTCCTCGCCCTTGAGGTAGGTGTAGCCCCTGAGGCTGTCCTCGTAGTGCTGCATGAGCAGGCGCATCTGGGGCAGGGTCATCTTGCCCTGGCCGAGGGACCGCTCCGCGACGCGCCGCACCTTCTCGACCATCGCCTCCGGGTCGTAGTGCACGTAGCGCAGCACCTCGCTCATGGAGTCGCCCTTGATGACGTCCGAGACGCTGTAGCCGTTGCCCTCGTCGTCGAGGCGCACGTGGACCGCGTTGGTGTCGCCGAAGAGGTTGTGCAGGTCGCCGAGCACCTCCTGGTACGCCCCACACAGGAACATGCCGAGCAGGTAGGGCTCGCCGCCCTCGAAGGCGTGCACGTCGAGCACCGGGCGCACGTCGTCGACCGCGATGAAGTGGTCGATGTGCCCGTCGCTGTCGCAGGTCAGGTCGGCGAGCGTCGCCCGCACCTCGGGCTCCTCGTCGAGGCGGTGGATCGGCACGATGGGGAAGAGCTGGTCGATGGCCCAGATGTCGGGCGCCGACTGGAAGACCGAGAAGTTGCAGTAGTAGATCGACGCCAGCACCTGCTCGAGCTTGAGCAGCTCCTCGGGCACGTAGCGCAGGCGCGGCACGAACTGGTCGAATCTTCTCGCAGATGTGCCAGAAGAGCCGCTCCGCCTGGGCGAGCTCGCGCATCGTGAGGTAGCCGAAGTTGAACAGGCTCTGGGCCTCGCGCTTGGCCGTCAGGGCGTCGTGCCACGACTCCTGCACGTTCTTCGGGCGCACGCCCTTCCAGGTCTCGTACATCTCCTCGATGATGCGGTGGGACCCGGCAGCGGGTGCCGCCGGCGCCCCGAAGCGCACCTCGTCGACGCCGACGACCTCGAACACCAGCACCGACTGGTGGGCCGCCACGGCGCGCCCGCTCTCGCTCACGAGGTTCGGGTGCGCGATGCCCGCCTTGTCGCATGCCTCCTGCACCGCGCCGACCACGTCGGCGGCGTACTCGGTCAGGCCGTAGTTCATCGACGCGTGGAAGTCGGTCTTGGAGCCGTCGTAGTCGACCGCTAGCCCACCGCCCACGTCGAGCCAGTGCATGTTGGCGCCCATCTTGGCGCGAGCTCGACGTAGATGTTCGACGCCTCCCGGATCGCGTTCTTGATCGGGATGATCGACGAGACCTGGCTGCCCATGTGGTAGTGGAGCAGCTGCAGGCAATCGAGCATGTCGCGCTCGGCCAGATGGTCGACGACCTCGACGATCTCCGCGGTGGTAAGCCCGAACTTGGCGCGGTCGCCGGCCGAGCCGGCCCATCGGCCGACGCCCTTGGCGCTGAGCTTGGAACGCACGCCGAGCACCGGCCGGATGCCGGTCTTTTCGGCGGCCTTGAGGGCGAGGGGGAGCTCCTCGACGCGCTCGAGCACGACGACGACCGTGTTGTTGAGCCGCTGGCCGATGAGAGCCGTCTCCATGTAGGAGAGGTCCTTGTAGCCGTTGCAGATGATGAGACCCTCTTCGTCCTGCAGAGCCGAAAGGGCGATGAGCAGCTCAGGCTTGGAGCCGGCCTCGAGGCCGTAGCGCCACGGCCGGCCGAGCTCGACGATGTCCTCGACGAGGTGGCGCTGCTGATTGACCTTCACCGGGTAGACGCCGCGGTAGACGCCCTTGTAGCCGTACTCGTCGATGGCCTGGCGGAAGGCCTCGTTGATCTGCCGGATGCGGTCTTCGAGGATGTTCGGGAAGCGGATGAGCAGCGGCATGTCGAGGCCGCGCGCCGACAGGTCGTTGGCGAGCTCGTAGAGGTCGACGCCGCGCTCGCTCCGCGAGTCGGGCCGCACCTCCATGTGGCCCCGCTCGTTGACCACGAAGTAGGGTTTGCCCCAGCCGGGGATTCGATAAAAATCCTCGCTCTTCTTTTGCGTCCAGCCCGTCTCGTCGTCGTGGGCTTCGTCCAAGGCAGCACCTCGCTTCCCGTGGGCGCCCGAGGACTAGCACAGGGGGGCCCTCTTGGCAGCCGGAGAGAGCAGTCGGGGTCGGGGGACCGAAGCGGAGCGCCCGCGGTCGCGGTTCGTGCTGGGACGGCGGGACGGGAGGCCGTCCCGTTGGGACACGGCGGGCGTGGATGCGAGTGGTGCTGGGACGGCCGGCCGGGGGGCTGTCGCTCCGGGGGCCGGCGGCCATGCAAATGCGAGCGCTTGGCAAGCCGTGCGAAGTTATCGGGGAGCGCTCGCGCATGGCCGCCTCGGCGCGCGCGCCAACACGGGGATGGCTCGGGGGCGTGTTGGCACGCGCGACGCCCCCGGAGCGACAGCCCCCCGGCCGGCCTTCGGTGGTCGGAGGGTCAGCAAGGGTGATCGTGCTGGGACGGGCGGAGGGGAGGCTCCCGTTGGGACGCGGCGGGCGTGGATGCGAGGGGTGCTGGACGGCCGGACGGGAGGCTGTCGCTCCGTGGGCCGGCGGCCATGCAAATGCGAGCGCTTGGCAAGCCGTGTGAAGTGGTCGGGGAGCGCTCGCGCATGGCCGCCTCGGCGCGCGCGCCAACACGGGGATGGCGTGGGGGCGTGTTGGCACGCGCGACGCCCCCGGAGCGACAGCCCCCCGTCCGGCCTTCGGTCGTCGGAGGGTCAGCGGGATCGGACGTGTCGCGTGGCGTGAGCTGGGGCGGACGTGTCGCGTGGCGTGAGTTGGGGCGGACGTGTCGGGTGGCGTGAGGCTGGGCGGCGGCCTTTGGGCGATCGTAGGGCTGGCGGGAGCGAGCGCGCCGGGAGCGCGGGAGGAGCGGCCGTGTGCCCTTCGTCCGGTTCGCCGTACGGTCGGGTTGAAAGGCGGGGCAGCCTGCCGTCCACGCGCTCGTCCTAGGGCCCACGCAGAACACTCAAGTGGATGCTTTAGCGTTGTTCTCGGGATGAGCGGGTGGATGGGGGCGCGTCGAGCCCTCCGCGCCGACGCCGCGCGGACGGCCCGGCCCGCCTCCCCGACGACGTCTCCCAGGCGCGCTTGCCGGGGATGGTGGCCGGGTCGAGCAGGCCGTGCTTGCGCCAGCCGCGGCGCAGGAGCCACGTGTGGGGCGGGGCGTGGGGCGGCGGGCCCTTGCAACGGTGGCGCACGGGGCGCTTCCACCCGTCGAACCAGGGCGCGCTGCTCCGCTCGTCGACCGCACTGCGCGCGTATTGGGGGCGACACGAGCCTCGAGGTGGTGCCGGTCGTTCAAGAGAACGTAGGCGAGGGCGTGGCGCACCTGCCGCGGCGTCCTGAGCACCTCGGCGTGGTAGCGGTCGGCGAAGACCGTCCCGCGCCGGCCCGCCGCACGGTTGATCGCGCGCGCCAGCCGCACGACCAGCCCCTGCATCCCGCGCATCAATGCCGCACGCCCCCCCGCCTCGACGATGAGGTGCAGGTGATTGCCCTGCACCGAGTGGTGCACGACCCGCAGCCCGTTCCCCTCGCTCGCCTGCTGCAGCGCACGAGGACCGCCTCGTACACGCGCGTCGTCCGGAGGTTTGGCACGTCCTCCCGGACGCGCAGCGTCACGTGCACCGGCTCGTGCCGGGAGAGCCTCGGCCGCGAGAGATGCGACACACGCGTGCTGCTCTTCGGCCGCCCAGCCCCCTCGCGCCGCCCGCCGTGCCGCAACCACCGCATGATCGCGAGCGACACGAACTCCGGCCCGTTGTCGGCGCCGATGTAGCGAGGCGCACCACGAGGGCTGATGAGCCGCCCCAACACCTCGATCACCCGGCCCGAGCGAATGCTGCCGGCGACGTGCAGGCCCCGGACGACATCGAGACGAGCCCGCAGTGCCGTGATCGCCGTCCCGCGTCAGGGGCAGGGAGCGCGTTGGGCCATGGGGCGCCGCGCGGCTTCCGCCGGCGTGAGGCACATCCCGTCCATCGCTCCCGTGAAGTCCGCCGGAAACCAGCACGAGGTTCCGGCCGGACAGCTACAGTTGCCCGGACCGCACCGCCCCCGCTCGGGCGGATAGCACACGCCGCCGCGGATGATCAGGTCCGTGACGACACACTGGGCGGGGGCCGCGCAGGCGGTGCCCGCATCCGGGTTGCAGTCCAGGGCCACAGTGTCGTTGGTGGCGACGGCGCCTCCGTCGCCCGTCATGGAATTGCTCCCACCGCACGCCGAGCAAACCGCGTGCAATCCGGCGAGATGGAGAACGACGTGGCGCATCATGGTCGGACGTTGGGGCCGGGAGAGCGCTGCAACGGGACCGTCCCACCGTCGAGGCACCTCGACGGTGAGGTGCAATAGGCGGAGTAGCCGCAGGGCCGCCCGGTGTCTGGTATGGCACATGGGACGTAGGAGTTGACACGACAGCAAACCGTGTCTGGTCCGCAGGGACTGTAGTCGCCGTGGCCCGTGGGCGCCGCGTCCGCGGGCGTGCCCGCGTCGCGAGTCGGTGGCGCGCCGTGCGAGCGATAGCAGCCACCGGCGGCCGTCGTGAGCACGAGGAGGAGAGCGACCGACCAACCGGGAGTGGATGCTCGTCTCGTGGCATCGCATACACGGCGTCGTTCTGCGCGTGTACGCCGGCTCTCGACTCCGCCGTCGACATGATGATCCGGGAGCGGCTCGGCCAAGTCCCCCGACTAGCGCGCCCGCAGTCGTGCGCATCACAAAGTGTGAGTTGTATTGCATAGTGCGCGTGTCAACGCTGGCTCGCCGAGCCTCGCGACGCGGGCAACCTCGCGCCGGATGCAGGCGGTTGGCCCGGGCGCTCGTCACCCGTCTCGCCGTCTGGTCGTCACGTCCCGCCTCACTTCGGCGGGTGCACTGGCGCGAAGCTGGGCGTGGGCGGCGCCGGCGTCGGCTCCGGGGCGGCGCCCGCTGGCTCCACGCCCGTCGCCAGGGGATCGGGCGGCTCCGCCGCGGGCGCGGCGGGCGTGGACGTGCCCTGGGCGGGTGGGGCCGCGAGCAGCGCGCGGCTCACCGCGTAGAGCATGCCCGCGATCAGCAGCACGAGCAGCAGACCGATGATCAGCGTCCTGCGCGCCTGGGTGCGGGCCAGGCGGGCCGCCTCGGCATCGGCGTTCGCGGCGATCGCAGCGAGGCTCCGCTCGTTCACCGCCGAGACGAGGGCCTGCGCCTGCGGCTCGACCGGGCGCTGGATCAGTGAGGCGGCTTGGCTGCTCGATCGGGTGCTGGTGGAGGCCGAGAAACTGCCATCCGAGCGCAACGCCAGCATCGGGTCGGTGATGTTGCGCAGCTTCGGTCCCTTGCGCCGGTCCGCCGCGAACAACGGCTCGATGAACGCCGCGATGCGGCCCGCATTGACCACCATCCGTTCCTCCGCGAGCAGCTCCCTCGATGGCGTCCTGCATCTCCCCCGCGGTCTGGAAGCGATCCTCCGCGTGGGGTGCGAGCGCCTTGCGCACCAGCGCGTCGAGGGCCACCGGTATGTCGGGCCGCGTGGTCTGAAGGGACGGCGGGCTCACCAGGTCGGCGATGACGCGCATCGTCTCCATGTCGGTGTCGCGCCGGAACAGATACCGCCCCGCCAACATCTCCCAGAGCACGATGCCGAGGGCGAAGACGTCTGTGCGCCGGTCGACCTCCATGCCCATGCACTGCTCGGGCGACATGTAGGCGTACTTGCCCTTCATCGACCCGGCCTGGGTCTTGCTCGGGTGCGAGCGCGCCTTGGCGATGCCGAAGTCGAGCAGCTTGACGACACCCTCGTAGCGTACCATCACGTTCTGCGGGCTGATGTCGCGGTGGACGATGCCGATGGGCCGGCCATCGTCGTCCTTGAGCTCGTGGGCGTAGTGCAGGGCGCCCGCCACGTCGGCGGCGATGCGTGCGGCGATGGCGACCGGGATGCCCTCGGCCTTGGCGGCGCGGCGCTCGACCTTGCGCAGCACCACGCCGTCCACCCACTCCATGGCGAGGTACCAGGTATCGTCGGCGCGATTGAAGTTGTAGACGTGACAGATGTTCGGGTGGTTGAGGCGTATCGCGAGGCGGGCTTCGTCGAGGAACATCTCGATGAAGCGCTCGTCGTCCGCGATCTGGCGCAGGATGCGCTTGACGACCAGGCGCCGGCTCACCCCCGCGGCGCCGCTCTCCCGCGCCAGGAAATCTCGGCCATGCCGCCGGTGGCCAGGGACCCGAGGAGCGCGTAGCGCCCGCACTGTCCGACGACCGGTAGGTCGTTGGCGCTCCACTGCAGGACCGGGGCGGGGGCCCCGGTCGGCGGTATCGATGGACGACATGGAAAGCGCTTTCCATTGTACGTGACGGCGGCACGCAGGCCAAACCCCATGTGCGGCCGGGACAAGCCCGCTTTTCGGTCCGCCGTCCGGCTGCTAGGCTGCGCCGCCAACAGCGGCTCGGGGCCCATGCACCGCGTGCCCCGCCCGCTCGCACGAGGACGGTCAAGAGCCATGTCGACATCGAGCTTCGAGCCCCGGTTCGCCAGCCTGAACGACATTTACCAGAGCAGCATGCGGAGCTTCGGTGAACGGCCCCTCTTCGGCACCAAGCACGGCGGCGCTTGGCAGTGGATGACCTACCGCGAGTTCGGCGCCCAGGTCGATCGCATGCGGGGTGGGCTCCGCTCCCTCGGGGTCGACAAGGGCGACCGCGTCGCCATCATCGCCAACAACCGCCCCGAGTGGGCGGTCTCGGCCTACGCGACCTACGGTCTCGGCGCGGCCTTCGTGCCGATGTACGAGTCGCAGCTCGACAAGGACTGGCAGTACATCCTGAGCGACTGCGGCGCCAAGGTCGCGATCGTGGCCAATGAGGCAATCCGCGACCGGGTCGCCGCCTTCCGTTCCGAGCTGCCCGACCTCGGCCACCTCATCGTCCTCGACGGCCAGGGCGACGAGGGGAGCCTGTCCTATGCCGACGTGCAGAAGAAGGGCGAGGAGAGCCCGGCCGACGTGATGGACGTGGACGGCGACGACCTGGCCGGCTTCATCTACACCTCCGGCACGACCGGCAAGCCCAAGGGCGTGCTGCTCAGCCACCGCAACCTGACCTCCAACGTCAACGCGACCGTGCGCGAGGTCTTCCCGCTGGAGCCGGAGGACTCGCTCGGTCTCGTTCCTGCCCTGGGCCCACTCCTTCGGCCAGACCGTGGAGCTGCACGTGCTGCTCTCGATGCGGCGCCTCGATGGCGTTCGCCGAGTCCGTCGACAAGCTCGTCGACGAACATCGGCCGAGGTGCAAGCCGACGCTCCTGGTCAGCGTGCCGCGCATCTTCAACAAGATCTACGACGGCGTGCAGAAGAAAATGGCCGAGGCCGGCGGGCTCAAGACGAAGCTGTTCTACGCGGCCGTCGCCAACGCGGCCGAGCGCAAGCAGACTCGCCGCCCGGGCGCCAGAGCTCCTGGATGCGGCCAACCTCAAGCACGCCTTGTTCGACAAGCTCGTCTTCTCGAAGGTGCGCGCGCGTTTCGGCGGCCGGCTCAAGTACGCCTTCAGCGGCGGCGCGGCGCTGTCGCCCGAGGTGGCCGAGTTCATCGACGACGCTCGGCATCATGGTCTACGAGGGCTACGGCCTCACCGAGACCTCGCCCGATCGCCTCGCCAACTCGCCGCGGCACGCGACGATCGGCACGCGTCGGCAAGGCCATCCCGGGCGTGCGCATCGAGATCGACACGCTCGGTCGACGGCGATGACTCGAGCGACGGCGAGATCATCGTCTACGGGCCCAACGTGATGAAGGGCTACCACAACCTGCCCGAGGAGACCGAGCGGCCGTTCACCGCGGACGGCGGCTTCCGCACCGGCGACCTGCGGCCGCCTCGACGAGGACGGCTACCTCCACATCACCGGCCGGATCAAGGAGCAGTACAAGCTCGAGAACGGCAAGTACGTCGTGCCGGCCCCGCTCGAGGAGAAGCTCGCGCTGTCGCCGTTCATCACCAACGTGATGCTGTACGGCGACAACCAGCCCTACAACGTCGCGCTGATCATCCCGGACATGGAGGCCCTGCGGAAGTGGGCCGGCGAGCACGGGGTCGATACGAGCGATCCGGCAACGCTCGCCCGGGACGCGAAGGTACGGCGCTTGTTCGAGGAGCAGCTCGCGCAGTACTCGGCCGACTTCAAGCAGTTCGAGAAGGTCCGCAAGTTCGTGCTGGGCCTCGAGGACTTCTCGACCGACAACGAGATGCTCACGCCGAGCCTCAAGGTGAAGCGGCGCAACGTCATGAAGCACTACGGCCAGGACCTCGACCACCTCTTCGCCGCGTGAGGGGAGGGCCAGCGTGAGCGCTCCTGAGCCCCCCGAACGAAGCGAGGGCATCGTGAACACCCGTGTGCTGCGGGGTGGGGCCACGGCGGTCCTCGTGCTCGTCGCCGCCTTCCTCGGGATGGGCGTCGGAACGGTCGTCTACCGGATGGCCACCGCCAAGCCCCACGCCACGACCACCGTCGTCCGGTCGACACCCGACGTCGTCGTCGCGATGCGCGACCTCGCCGAGCTCGACTCGGCCGAGTACCACGTCGAGCGCGTCATCGATTTGAGCGACCACCAGAGCCATCTCTTCGGGCTCGTCCAGGCCCAGGACGGCATCCTGCTCGTCGCTGCGGGCGACATCCGCGCGGGCGTGGACCTGTCTCTCATGCGCGACGGGGACGTGGTGGTGGACCCGACGAGGAGCAGCGCGACCCTCACCCTGCCGCCGCCACGCATCCTGTCGGTGCACCTCGACAACCGACACACCTACGTCTACTCGCGCACCACGGACCTGCTCGCGCGCCGCGACGAGAATCTGGAGACGCGCGCGCGGGCGGAGGCGGAGCGCACCCTGCGTGCGGCCGCGGTGGAGGAAGGCATCCTGGTGCGCGCCCAGAAGAACGCCGCCCGCACCATCGCAGGTCTCGTCCGCTCCCTCGGCTACCGTCAGGTGCGGATCCGCTGGGCCAAGGACTGATCGGTCCGCGATGGAGACGCTCCGCCTGGTCCTCCGCTCCCTGCGAATCGGCGCCATCCTCATGACGGCAGCGGGCGCCTATGCCTTCCGGCGCGTCGATGCCGGCGACGTCGATGCCACCGCGCTCGAGGCTCTGCGCGGTCAAGTGCTGGCCCGCACCCTCGAGCGGCTCGGTGCCACCTTCGTCAAGCTCGGGCAGATCCTGAGCACACGCCCCGACCTGCTCGGGCGGGGGTACGTGTGCGCCCTCGCACGCCTTCAGGACCGGGTGCCGCCCGCGCCCTTTCGCGCGATCGAGGCCGTGCTCGCCGCCGATCTCTCGCGCGAGGCGCGTGCCCGCCTCGCCACCGTCGATCCCGAGCCCCTCGCCGCCGCGTCGGTCGCCCAGGTGCACTGCGCGCGCACCACCGACGGCGCCCTGTTGGCCCTCAAGGTGCAGCGGCCGAGCGCCCGTGCCCACATCGAGCGCGACCTCACGCTGCTCGGCCTGGGCGCGCGCCTGATCAGCACGATCCCGTCGGTGCGCCTCTTGTCCTTGCCCGGCGCGGTGGAGCGCTTCGGTGCGGCCATGCGCGCCCAGCTCGACTTCCGCCTCGAGGCCGACAACAACCGCCGCTTCGCCGAGAATCTGGGGCCCCTCGAAGGCGTCGGCGTGCCCGAGCTCGCCCCGGGGCTTTGTACCGAGCGCGTCCTCGCGATGGAGCTGGTGCGCGGCGTGCGTGCGACCGAGCCCGAGAAGGTCGGCCGCGACCGATCGCTCCTCGCGCGGCGCGGCGCCGAATGCATCCTGCAGATGGTCTTCATCGACGGCTTCGTCCACGCCGACCTGCATCCGGGCAACATCCTGCTCACCGACGACGGTCGCATCGTCCTCATCGACCTCGGCCTGGTCGCCGAGATCCCGGACGACATGCGGCGACCGTGGATCGACACCTTCGTCGCCCTCGCGGGCCGTGACGGTCGCAAGGCCTCGCGCCTTTTCTACTGCTACGCGCCCCACGTCGGCACCGACGACTACGCGGCCTACGAGCGCGACGTCATCGCCCAGTTCGAGCCCCTGCACGGCAAGAAGCTCGGCGAGGTCGAGGTGGGCGCCGTCGTCGGCGGCTTGATGAACGTCCTCAGGCGTCACCGCGTGCAGATCGACCCGGTCTTCACCGTCGTCCACATCGCCATGCTCGTCGCCGAGGGGCTCGGCAAGCAGCTCGACCCGGACATCGATTTGCTCGCCCTCGCGACGCCCTACCTGGTGCGCGCCCTCGCGAGCGCACCGCCCGGCCGGCCTCCCCTGCGCCAGCCCGGTGGCATGTCGGCAACCGCGGCGTGAACCCGTTTTCCACGCGCCGCAGGTGAAGCACAGACACGAGCCGAACGCGAACCGCGGAGCGGGAGCCCGCACCGCGACGGGATCCAAGCCCGGGCTGGCCCCGGAGCGCGTCGGGCCCTAGATTGGGCACCGTGGCCAAGCTCCTGCTCCTCTTCACCCTCGTCCCCCTCGCCGAGCTCTACCTCCTGATCCTGCTCGGCAGCGTCATCGGCTTCTGGCCCACGGTGGCGATCGTGCTCGTCACGGCGCTGCTCGGTGCAACGCTCGCCAAGCGCGAGGGGCTGCGCGTGCTGCGCCAATGGCAGCTCGCGCTCGGGGCAGGGCGCATGCCCGAGGAGGGCGTGCTCGGGGGGCTGCTCGTGCTAGTCGGCGGCGTGCTGCTCGTGACGCCAGGCGTGCTGACGGACGCTGGCGGGCCTGCTCCTGCTCCTGCCGCCCACCCGCCGGCTCGCGGCTTCGGTGATCCGTCGCCGTCTCGAGCGCGGCATCGAGAGCGGCACCGTCCGCGTCACGACGTGGTCGCCCTTCGGCGGTGGGTTCGGCGCGCAAGCGGGGATGGACGGCTTCGGGCCGTTCGCCGGGCCTGCCCGTGACGGCTCGGTGATCGACGTCGACGGCGAAGTCGTCGAGGAGACCGGCGGTTCGCATCGGCGTGCACGGCTCACCGACGGTCGTGGCGCCTGACGTCCCCTCCCGATGCGTGGCTCCTTTTGCCCCGGGGCGTGCTAACCTATTGTTGTGTCAATCGTCGTCTTCGGTGATTCGAATGGGACGAGAAGAAAGCCGAGCAGAACCCGCAGAAACACGGGGTTACCTTCGACCTCCGTGCGCGCCCCGCATCCGGCGGCGAGAACGATGCTGAGCCACACCGCACGCTGGAGCCCACGGCGCGCGTTCACCGGATATTTGAAAGCAAGAACACCAGCCGATAGTACTCGCTACGCCGAGCGCGGACCACTCAGGGCGCCGCCATCTCGGCGACGAAGGTGGTGCAGGTGTCTATGGGCGTGGCCTCGAGGTGGACGCCGCCGAGGTCGAGGCTGCCGTTGAAGCAACCGACGAAAACGGGGTGGCCGGAGGGTGAGAGGGTGAGGCCGGCGATGTAGTCGCTTTCGCGCGGCGGGATGCCCACGATTCCGGAGGGGGCCACGGTGCCAATTTGTAGCGCCCACTCGCAGGCGCCGGTCGAATCGGTGCTGACCAGGAAGCCGTCGCCGTCATTCTCTGAGGTGTCCGGGGACCAAGTCATCTGGCAGCCGCCAAAGTCGGCGTGACGGGCGAAGAGGCCGGCCGTGAGCACGGATCCGTTGGACAGCTTGGCGACGCCGAGCGCTTCCGACGGGATGGCGCGTAGGCTGGTTCCATGACCGGACGGGTCGACGGTGGCGACGAAGCCCGAGCGGCCGTTGGTCTCGCTCACGGCAGGGACGCTAGATGGCTGGAGAGACAACTCGGCTTCAAAGGCGCCTCCGAGTACGACGCCCCCTGCGGGATCGAGGCCCAGGGCGTAGATCTCGTTGCCGCCGGGAGTCAAGAGCGTCTGCCACACGGGTTCGCCGGATGGCCCGTACCGCAGGAGGACACTGCTAAGCCCCGTGGGTCCTGGATTCCCGATGGGGCCGAGGCCGAAATCGGTCAGGCCCTCGATGACCTCCGCGACGTAGAGCGCCGAGGACCGGGGATCGTACAGGGCTTGCATCGCTCCACAGGTGCGGGCCCACGAGGTGTGGAGCAGATCGCCGTCTGCCGAGTAGGTGGCGCTGAAGCATTGCGTGAAGTGCTCCCCCGTGCCGGCATCCGGAAGGACGGTGCCGCCGATCTCCGCCTCGCTCTCGTAGTACCCCGCAACGAACAGGGCGCCGGTGGCCGTTGGAGCGACTGCGGTCGCGCGTACGAATAGAGGGCCCCTCATCTCACGGTCCCATCGCGCCTGGCCATTGTCCGGGTCGAGACACAGCACGAAACCGTTGTCGGCTCCAAGGAGGTCCGTCAGGGGAGACCGGAGGCCGTGGCCGAAGTCCGTCGGGCCGAGGAACGAGCCAACCACCGCGATGCAGCGGCCGGCCACGGCGATGTCGTTGCCGTGGATCAGGTTGCCCGTCAGCGGATCTCGCGGGCTGCCTATCCCGTGGAACCAACGGTATCTGCCGTTCTTGTCGTAGCTGACGAGGAAGAGCCCTCCCTGGTCCGCAGGCACGATGGGCCCATCGCCCAGGTCGACCGGCATCGTCTGCGTGAAGCCCCGAGTCAGGACGTAGACGTTCCCGGCGTGGTCGACAGCGACCTGGGGCGCTGCGAAGCTCACTTCTGGGCTCTGCGCATCAGCGAGGGCATGTGCCCAGAGGACCGGCGGTACGGCCGAACGGCATGTTCCCGAGTCGCAGCGCTCGCCTGTGCCGCAGGCGTGGCCGCAGGCGCCGCAGTCCGTGTTGGACGACGTGACGTCGGTGCACACGCCGCCGCACCTGATCTGACCCGCGCCGCAGCCGTCACCCGCGTCGCGGACCGGCGCATCGAACGCGGACGCGTCGGCTGAGACCGACGCGTCCGCGCGTCCCGCGTCCGCCGCGCGCCGCACGAGAACCCCCGTGCGCGCCCCGCACCCGGCGGCGAGGACGAGGCTCACCCAGAAAAGGTCACTGAGCGTAGGAGGCACGGTAGGCGATCGTGTTGTCCCCGATGGTGTTGAGGCGGTGGAACATGTAGAGATAGCCGTCACCGGCGGCCTGGCTGTTCAGGGTGATGCCCGTCTGCGACAGTCCCTGCTGCGGCACGAATCGGCTCCACTGCTCGGAGTCCTCGGGTTTGTCGCAAGCGGCGGGCGGCGCGTTCTGGTCGCACGGGGCCTTGCAGCTCGCATACCAGATCGTCTTGTCCGCGTCCGCGTACGGCCAGCTCGCGATGCCGTGGACCGCGAGCTGCAGGCGCCCACGGAACATGGCGACCGCAGGCCGGTCGTATGTGAGAATGTCAGGCAACGGTGAGTCGCTCTCCTGGACCACCCCTCCGCCGGTCCAGGTGAAGGTCGGGGTGTCGAACTGCTTGTAGGCGATGCCGTCGCTGGCGCCATCGTCGTAGGTGTACACGAGGAACATGTAGTTGTTGCTCGGGTTCCAGACGTCCTCGCTGCTGCTAGCAAGGACCGGTGGCGTGAATTTGGATTTGAATCCGGCGTCCATCGCGGACGACCAATGTACATACGGGTAGGTAGAAAGGTACCTCCAGTAGACCTCATGCGAGGTGTTGTCCCTATAGGTCAACCAGAGTTGGCCGTAGTAATAGACGAGGCTCGGCTGCTCGTAGATGTTGGACCCGCCGGGACTGGCGCCGTACTCCGTGCCTGTGCTGTCCCAGTAGAGGCACCAGATGCTGCCGTAGATGTTGTCCATGCAGCTGAACATCCCCACTCCAGGGAGCACCGCAACCGCGGGGCCGTGGGGTGTCCCCTGCTCGTAGCAGGTCTCCGCGCTCCAGCCGCAGCCTTGGTCGTAGTCGCACGTCTTGTACCGGTAGCACTGGTAATATGAGCCCGGCGCCCTCTCATAGAACGCGTACCAGCGCTTCTGGCCGTTAACGGTCCATTGCGCGAGGCCGACCGGGTACTCGCTCGCGAGCGGGGTGGTCGTGTCCGGGCTCCACGGACCCACCGACAGCACCGCGTTGATGCAGGCCAGCTCGTCCGCGCCCGCCTCGACGATGCATCCCCAGATCATGTAGTAGTACCAGTCGGACATGGTGGTCGATGCCCTCCAGGCGGGCAGGGCCCAGTTCCACACCTGCTCGGCCTCGCTTCGACCGATGCCGGTGACGCTCACGCCCCAGTGGGTCTCGGCACCCTCTGCGGGCTCGCGTCCCATCAGCTCGCCCGCCTGGCTGATAATAGTCGAGTTGAAATGGCCCTCGCCAACGTATCGGTAGTTGGCCCAGTGGTCCGGCTGGGGGGCAGACGGCGCCAAAGGGTTGCCGCTGCACGTGCCATAGGGGGTGTCCACCCCGAAGGAGTAACAGCCGGGGTCGCGCAAGTGACTCTTTCGCGACGAGCTGCTGCAGCCGGTGTCGTGGATCCAGTCCGGCGGTCCGTAGAGCCAGTCCGAGGTGTACTCGGCGAAGATATCGGGGATGCCCTCGTCGAGCATCTGGGCGACGTGACACAGCCCGAGATTGGCGTTCCCCGCCTTGGCTTCGATGACGCCGTGGGTGACCTCGTGCTGGATGGCCTCGACACAGGTGGCGCCGCTCCCGACCGCGATGGTGGCCTTTTCGTTCTCCGGGATGCCGCCGTAGGTCCCGAGCCAGATCACTTCCCCATCGCTTCCCGTCGCCGGGTCCGCGTCCGAGGCGACGCGGAGGCGGTGATAGGTGCTCGTGGGCTGGCCGTCCCAGCCGTCCCAGCCGAAGTTGTCCCACCAGTAGGCGACGGAGTTTTCCGCGCTCTGGTCGACTTGCTGTGATGTGCCGAGCCATGGCGGCGCGACGTCGCAGTGGCCGCCGTTGCAGGTGCCCGTGCAGTAGTCCGGCGTCCCCGCGAGGTCGTCGCAGCGGTCATTGTACTCCAGCGTGCCTGGGAGTTGGCTCTTGTTGCAGCCGTTGCAGTAGAAGGTCTCGCGGTGGGGGTCGTTATATTTCTTCCACGATGACGCGTTGAGAACCGCGCCCGTCGTCGCGTCCGCGTAGACCCAGACGCTCTTGGACGGGACGGCCACGCGCCAGGCGAGGTGCACGTCGCTTCCGGGGCTGCCGAACATTTCTGGATCGTACCAGCCGAGCTGGGCGCCCGCCGCATCGCCCCCGAGGGACGCGGCCGCCGCCGCCGCGTCGAGGGCCGGGTCCGGTGCTCCGACCACGCCGTCCGGCAAGAGGACGCCCCCGACGCCGCGCACCGCGCCGTCCGCCGCGATCTCGATGTTCATGCTCGCGTTGAACACGGGCAGTCCGTCCATGGTCTGCGTGAAGTCGACCGCCTTGCCGCCCTCGTCGTCGCGCACGCCGTCGACGCTGAGCTCGCCCGACGTCGTCAGCCCGAACAGGACCGCGTGGGCGTCGATGAAGGCCCGCGCTCGGTCCTCCGGCGCCGTCGCCGTCGTGTCCACCGGCAAGCGCATCGCGTAGCTCCACAGGAGGCGGACCGTCCCGAAGCGCGTCCAGCTCGTCTCGAGCCGACTCGCCGAGATGCCGAAGCGGGTCGCGAGGTCGTCTTCCTTGGCCCGCCGGTCCGGCGATAGCGTGGTGCGTCGCGCGGTCGCCGCTGCGCGCACGGTATCGGTCAGGCGCAGGACTTCGGCCACCGGCGGAGATGGCGGCGGCGACGGCGGGATGACGGTGCCGGCGGGGATGCCGCGCGGTGTCGTCGTGAGCGCGCTTCGAGCCGCCCCCGCCTGCGACGCCCCCGTGCCCGCGCTACACCCGGTCAGCGCAACGGCGAGAGCGGCCGCAACCCCCCCCCTTCAGTTTGTGTGCCATGTCGCCGCCTCTTCGATGTGAGAGCTGAAACACCTCCAGCCTCTGCCTCGTGGGTCGTCCCGTCAAGGGGTGTAAGCACACCGATCCACAGGGCGTACGTTGCCGAAATCACTGACAATCCTCCGGGGCTTCACCCCTGGGGGTGAAGGGCTGAAGTCGGCTGAAGCCGGGAAGCGGTTCGGCCTACGCGGGACGTGTCGGTGACTGAGCCGTCCACCCGTGCCTTATGGGACGCTCCGGTCGGACCGTGAGGCCCGATTGCGTCGGCGGCCACCCATCCCCCGATGGGACGCGCCGGTCGCACGGTCTCGGCCGGTCGCCGAGCAAAACTAAAGCGATTGCTAAAGTAAACCGCGCCGTTCCCCCCAGCGGAGCGACCTCGATGGCCGGTGGATCGGGAGCGGGGATCGGTCTACAACGCCGCCCCATGATGCCCACGCGATCCTTCCGCCTCGTGCCCGCCCTCCTGCTCATCGCGGCCTGCGGTCCCGCGCCCGCGCGTCCCGCGACCCTCGCACCGGCACCGACGCCTGCGACGGCAGGTGCTTCGAGCGCGCCCGCCGCCGAGGCGCCGCTGCCCGCCGAGCCCACGCCCCTCGGCAAGCTGCCGGCGGACGTCGCACCGACCCACTACGACCTGGCCCTCACCATCGTGCCGTCCGAGCAGAGCTTCTCGGGCGAGGCCAAGATTGCCGTCACGCTCACCAAGCCGCGCGACGTGATCTGGCTGCACGGCCACGGCCTCACGGTGAGCCATGTCACCGTGAAGCCGGCACACGGCGACGCCATCGACGCACAGTGGGACGTCGCGAACGACACCCAGGGCGTCGTCGCCCTCCGGCTCGCCCATCGTCTCTCCCCCGGGAACGCGACCATCGACATCACCTACACCGCGTCCCTTCGACCGCCAGCTCGAGGGGCTCTATCGCGTCGACGACGGAGGCCAGAGCTACGCCTTCACCCAGTTCGAGGCGACCTCGGCGCGCTACGCCTTCCCGTGCTTCGACGAGCCGCGCTTCAAGACGCCCTTCGACGTGACGCTCACGGTCGAGAAGGATCAGGTGGTCGCCGCGAACACGCCCGTCACCGGCACCGAGGACGCCGGCCACGGCATGAAGCGCGTGCGCTTCGACACGACCAAGCCCCTGCCGACGTACCTGGTGGCCTGGGCGGTCGGTCCCTTCGACGTGGTCGACGGCGGCTCGATCCCCGCGAACGACGTCCGTCATCGCGCGGTGCCCCTGCGCGGGATTGCCGTGCACGGCAAGGGCGACAAGCTCCACTACGCCCTCGCCCACCTGCCGGCCTTGCTCGAGGGCCTCGAGCACTACTTCGGCATCCCGTACCCGTACCAGAAGCTCGACATCGTCGCGGTGCCCGACTTCGCCGCCGGGGCCATGGAGAACGCGGGGCTCATCACGTTCCGCGAGGAGCTGCTCCTGCTAGGCGACGATGCGCCCGAGTGGCAGCACCGCGCCTACGCCGGCGTGGTGACCCACGAGATGTCCCACCAGTGGACCGGTGACCTGGTGACGATGCCCTGGTGGGACGACATCTGGCTCAACGAGGCCTTCGCCACGTTCATGGGCCACAAGATTGTCGACCAGGTCGACCCGGACTACCACGCCGAGCTGTCCATGCTCGACTCGGCCGAAGGGGCCATGGGCCAGGACAGCCTGAAGGCTGCGCGCCGCATCCGTCAGCCCATCGAGACGAACGACGACATCGACAACGCCTTCGACTCGATCACCTACTCGAAGGGGGCGGCCGTCATCGCCATGTTCGAGCGCTACATCGGCGCGGCGAAGTTCCAAAAGGGCATCCACGCCTACCTCGAGGCCCACGCCTTTGGCACGGCCACGGCCGACGACCTGCTCGCCGCCCTCGGCCAGGCCGCCGGCAGCGATGTGGCCACGCCCTTCCGGACCTTCCTCGAACAGTCCGGCGTGCCCTTCGTCCAGGTCGGCATCGACTGCGGCTCGGGGCATCCGCCCCGCTTGACCCTCGCCCAGTCGCGCTACCTTCCGGTCGGCTCCGAGGCGGACCACGACCGCACCTGGCAGATCCCCGTATGCGTCCGCTACGGCACGGCCCACGGCCACGACAGCCAGGTCAAGTGCACGCTGCTCGGCGCCGCCCAGGGCACCCTCGCCCTCGACGGCAACACGTGCCCCGCCTGGGTCATGCCCAACGCCGACGGGGCGGGCTACTACCGGTTCGGCCTCTCGGCGGACGCCCTCTCGGCGCTTCGACGCGTGGGCTGGTCGCACCTTTCGGCACGCGAGAAGCTCGCGGCCGGTGACAGCATGGAGGCGGCGTTCGCCGCGGGTACCCTGCCGGCTGCGGACATGCTCTCGGACCTCGGGCCCTTCGTGCGTTCCCCGGAGCACCTGGTGGCGACGCTGCCCATGGACCCGCTGGCCTACACGGCCGATCATCTCGTGCCCGACGCCGAGCGAGCCAAGGTGCAGGCCTTCGACAGCCACCTCTACGGTTCGCTCTACCGCCACCTCGGCTACGCGCCGCGGCACGGCCAGCAGGAGAGTGGCGAGACGGCGCTCCTGCGCGAGAGCGTGATCGACTTCATGACGCGGCGCGCGCGCGACAAGCACGTGCGTGACGAGGGGGCGCGGCGCGGGCGCGCGTTCATCGGCTACGGGGGCGACAACGCGGTCCACCGCGATGCGGTCGACCCGAACCTCGTCGAGTCCGCCCTGATTGCGGCGGTGCAGGAGGGCGATGCGGCCTTCTGGGACGCGCTCCTGAACGGCTTCCTCGCGAGCAATGACGCGGTGCTCCGGTCCGACATGCTCCGCGCCCTCGCCCGCACCAAGGACTCGACCCTCGCCGCCCGCGCGCGGGCCCTCGCCCTCGACGCGCGCCTGCGGGTCAACGAGGTGACCGCGCCGCTCCGCGTCCAGATGGCGATGCGCGAGACGCGCGAGGCGACCTGGCAGTGGCTGAAGCAGAACTTCGACGCGGTCGCCGCGCGGGTGGGGCCGACCGGGGCGGGCTACATGCCCTACCTGGCCACGGGCTTCTGCTCCGAGGACGCGGCCCACGACGTGCAGAGCTTCTTCGAGCCGCGGGTCGCCCACCTCTCGGGCGGTCCGCGCAACCTGGCCGCCACCCTCGAGGCCATCCACCTGTGCGCGGCCCGCGTCCACGCCCAGGCCGACAGCGCGAAGACCTTCTTCGCCCACGCCCACCACTGAGGCAGGGGCCGTCCGCGGGCGCGGGGGCCGCCCCGCCCGTGGAGGCTTCCTTCCCACCCGCCCAAGGGCCTATCCTGGCGGGAGCCGCATGGCGAAGCCCAAGAACGACGGCAGCGGCCGCCCCAAGACTCTCGTGCCGACCATCATCCTGACGGGCGCGGCCCTGGTCGTCTTCTGGGGCTTCTACACCCTCGACCACTACGTCACCGGCGGCGCCGCCGAACCTCCATCCGACGGGCCCCTTCGACCGCTACATCCACTTCGACCCCGAGAGCATCACCGACGCCACCACCGGCCTCGCCGGCGATGATGGCGGCCGTGCTTCGGCATCGTGATCACGGTGGTCAGCATCATCGTGCAGCTCTCGGCCGACCGGTACACCGGGCGTGGCGCAGATGTTCCTGCGCGACAAGCATCAACATCGCGGTGATGGCCTTCTACGTCGTCACCTGCGTGTGCCGGCGTCTGGCTCAGCATCTCGATCCACCGGAACTTCGTTCCGCGCGCCACGATGTTCGCGATCATTGCTGTCGACGACCACTCGGGCTCGTGATCATGCTGCCCTACTTCGCCTACGTGTTCCGGTTCCTCGAGCCCATGAACATCATCGCGCGCATCCGCCGCGAGGCCGTGCGTACGGTCCTGGCGCGGCGCCGGCGGACGCCGTCCATTGCCACGAGGCCCAGGCCGCGGCGCTCATGGCGATGGAGGAGCTGACCGACATCACGTGCAACTCGATCTCGGGCAAGGACAAGATCATCGCGAGCCGTGCGGTCGACGCGATCAAGGACTTCGCCCTGGACTACCTGGGGTTCAAGGCCCGCGGCCGACGGCTGGTTCGACATCGGCGCCGAGCATCCGCGACAACCCGGACTTCGTCGCGATGGATCCCGAGTCGCTCAAGGACCTGGTCGACCGGCGCACCTGGCTCGAGTGGAAGGCGCTGCGCCAGTACCTCGGCATCTACACCGAGGCCCACGCCGCCATGCCCGACATCAACTACCTGATCGCCATCGACACGCGCTACATCGGCGAGGCGGCGGCCAAGGCGCGGCGACGACGAGTTGCTCGGCTCGTCTACCGCTTCATGAACTCCTACCTGCGCGCCACCCTCAACGCGCGCGACGTGCGTACCGCCTACAACGTGCTCAACCAGTACCGCCTGCTGATCGAGGCGATGCTCGCAGGACGGCTACGGGGACGTGGCCTCGAGGGCGTCGGGCACATGATCTACTACGGCCACATCAGCTTCGACATGAAGCTCACCTTCGTCACCGAGACCGTCGCCTACGACGTCGCCGCCCTGTGCGAGCTCGCCCACGAGCATCGAGGCGCCGGAGGAGGCGCGCATGCTCCAGGAGTTCCTCGACCTCGACCAGCCCCTGCGCACGCGCAGCCAGGAGAAGGCCCTGCTGGGCGTGCGCAAGGCCCAGGTCAAGCTCGCCGCCTATTACCTGGCCGCGGGCGAGGAGCAGAAGGCGCGCCGCATCTCCCGCGACATGGCCGGCGAGCCGCCCGAGCGCCTCCGCGTCATTCGCGAGCTCCCTCGAGTCGGTCGACACGAAGGACTTCTGGGAGATCATCGACCGCGGCCGCAACTTCGAGTACATGCCGCCCGAGGAGCGGGCGCACCTCGCCACGTTCTTCGGCTGGCTCGACGTGGAGAAGGACGCTACAGAGCGCAGCGCGTGATGGGACGGCGCGGCTCGGGGGGCAGAGACGGATGAGGGACGAGCCGCTGCTCGAAACCCCCGTCACCGTGCGAACGATGGCGGACGACCTCCGCGCTCTCGGCCTGCGCACCGGGAGCGTCGTGCTCGTGCACTCGTCCCTAAGGTCCCTCTCGGGGCCCCGGAGCATGGTCATCGGCGGGGCGGTGGCGCTGGTCGACGCCCTCCGCGAGGTCGTGGGACGCGAGGGCACCATCGTGATGCCCGCCTTCACCGCCCAGAACTCCGAGCCGTCGCTTTGGACCAACCCGCCGGCGCCCGAGCCGTGGTGGCCCCTGGTGCGCGAGCACATGCCGCCCTTCGTGCGGGAGGAGACGCCGACCTTCCGCATCGGCGTCGTGGCCGAGACCTTCCGCCGGATGCGGGGGGTGCGGCGCAGCGACCACCCCCAGTGCTCGATGGCCGCCTGGGGCGCCCTCGCGGACACGATCGTCGCCGACCATCCCCTCGACGACGCCCTCGGCGACGGGAGCCCCCTCGGGCGGCTTCACGTCCACGATGCGGCCGTGCTCCTGGTCGGGGCCGACTTCCGCTCGTGCACCTGCTTCCACCTCGCGGAGACGCGGCTGCGGCGTCCACCTCCGCGGGTCCGACAGGGAGCGGCCGTGTTGCGCGACGGCCGTCGCGCCTGGGTGTCCTGGGAGGAGCCCGACTTCCGAACCGACGACTTTCCGGCGATTGGCACGGCCTTCGAGGCGACCGGGGAGGTGCGGGTGGGCACGGTGGCGCGCGCCGGTGCGCGGCTGTTCTCCCTCCGGCGTGCGGTCGACTTCGCGGTGACCTTCATGGACCGACATCGCTGAGGGTGCACTCGTCTGCATACCCGGAAGGCAGACGCACCTATTGTTGCCAACATGGTCGGCGTCGCTCAAGATGGATGCAATGGGTGACGAAGGACAGGATCCGCGGATCCTCGTCATCGACGACAGTGACACGGCGCGCACCTTCATGGCGCGCCTCCTGCGCGCCGCAAGCTTTGCGGTGTACGAGCAGGGCTCACCGATTGGCGCGACCCGCCTCATCCTCCGCGAGAAGATCGCCGTGGTCGTGGTCGACGTGAACATGCCGGCGATGCAGGGGGACAAGCTGGTGAGCCTGTTTCGCGCCAACCCGAGGTTCAACGGCCTGGGCCTGGTGCTCGTGTCCAGCGAGCCCAGGGAGATGCTGGAGGGCCTCGCCCAGCAGGCGGGCGCGGACGCCATCGTCCAGAAGGATTCTCGTCTCCAAGGACCTGGTCGATGTCGTGCGCCGCCTGTCGGAGCGCCGCCTGTCGCACCCACCCAACCCCTGACAGGGCCGTTTGCGACCCCCCTGTGGGGCCCGCGTGCTGCCCCCTCCCTGTCGGCACGCGCCGGGTGGGTGGCCGTTCGACCACCGACTGCGTGCCCCCCGAGCGCCGTCGATCCATGCTCCCGTGCGACGGCGCGAGGGTGTATTAGGAGAGGTTCGTGGTCACGCGGGTGTACATCACGGACGATTCGGATTTGTCCGCGGAGCTGCTGCAACGCATCGTGGAAGTCGATCCGGACCTTCGTGTCGTCGGGCGCGCGGCCACCATCGAGGAGTGCTTGCCTCCGAGGAGCGCCGCACGGCGGATGTCCTGTTGCTCGACATGTGGATGCCGGGGCGGCAGGGCCTCGGCGCCATCCGCGAGCTGAGCGCCGACCAGCCGGTGATCCTCGTCAGCGACACCCCCCCCTCGTCCCCGATCGCGCGCGAGGCCCAGGCCCAGGGCGCGGTTGCGGTGTTCGCCAAGGCGGAGCTCGCCGACGAGGCGGGGGCCGAAAGGCTGCGGGCCGCCGTGCGCGCCGCCGTCGGCAGGGGCGAGGCGCGCCCACCGCCGGTCGTCGCCATCGTCGGCTCGACGGGAGCGATCCGGGCCATGCAGGAGCTCGCCACGGGTCTCCGGGGCGCCGTCGCCTCGGTGCTCATCGTGCAGCACATGCCCCATGGGCGGGAGGCGAGCTTCGCCGAGTGGCTCACGGGCTTCGGCCTGCCTACCCGGCCGGTCTGGCGGTCGGACGTCCTGGAGGTACGGCGTGCCCTGCTCGCGACGGGCGCGGGGCACATGGTGCTGAAGGACAGGGGACGCGTCGCAGTGGAGTCGGGTGTCCCGGTCGGCGGCCACATGCCCTCGGGCACCGTGCTCCTCCAGTCCGCCGCTTCCCTCGGTGGGCGGCTCGTGGCCGTGATCCTCTCGGGAATGGGCAACGACGGTGCGGCCGCCGTCGGGGCCGTGCTCGACGCTGGCGGGCGCTGCGTGGTGCAGGCGCCCGAGGACTGTGTCGCGCCCTCCATGCCCCTTTCGGCCCTCGAGGTCTCGCCCAAGGTCCGCCCGGTGAGGCTCATCGATTCCGGGGACGCGGTCCGCCGGGTCGTTGTCCGCGGCGTGGGACGGCGGGTTCGGTGACGCCCGGCCGTGCCGCCCCGATCCTCGCTTTCCTTTCAAGCCGGGCTTGCTCAGGTGTCCGAGGACACTGCATAATGGTGAGTGATGAGCTCAGAGAAGTCGACCGAGCCGCGGATTCTCGTCATCGACGACAACGACACGGCGCGTACGCTGATGACTCAGATCCTCCGTGAAGCGAGCTTCACGGTCCACGAGCAGGGAACTCCCATCGGTGCGACTCGGCTCATCCTGCGCGAGAACATCGTCGTGGTCGTGGTCGACGTGAACATGCCGGCCATGCAGGGAGACAAGCTGGTGAGCTTGTTCCGCGCCAACCCGAAGTTCGCCGGTGTGGGCCTGGTGCTCGTGTCGAGCGAGCCCGAGGAGTACCTGGAGCAGCTCGGCCGGCGCTCCGGCGCCGACGCCACCGTCCAGAAGAACCTGGTCGCCACGGAGCTGGTGGAGACGGTCCGGCGGCTCTCGACACAGCCACCGCCCGGCTGACCCAGAGTCCCGACCGAGGATTGGCCGCGACGCCGACAGACGGATTGTCGAGATGGCCTCTGACTACGCGCCGCGTCGGCACTGCTCGGCGCGGCGCTCAGCGGCGTTACGCAGGGTAGGGCCGTCCATCGCTCCCGGGCGATCGAGCGCGTGGCGCGCTGCACGCTGGAACGCCGACCGCGCCTGCACCGGCTCGCCGCGCTGGAAGAGCGCTTCGCCGAGCAGGAACCAGGCTTCGGCGTTGTCGGGCTCCGTGTTGAGGAAGCCCGAGAGGGCGTGCTCTGCCCCTTCCGGATTGCCCGAGCCGAGGCACCGCGACGCGAGCTCGATCGGGCTCGGCAGCTCCTCGGGCACGGCGGGAGGCGGCGGCGGTGCCGTCGGCGGTCTCGGGGCGACCGAGCGGGGCTTCGGGGCGAGGAGCCAGGGCGGGGCCGAACGCCGCATGCTGATGCGGCGCGGCGTCAGCCAGCCGAGGGGCGCGTCCGGCACCGGATGCAGTCTTTGCCCCTGCACGACGCCCTCGGTGGGAGCGACCACGAGCGCACCGTCGGGCGCCACGTGGGACATGAGCACATCGATGAGGTCCTCGCCGTGCGGCCGGTCGAAGTAGATCAGGACGTTGCGGCAGAACACGATGTCGAAGCGCCCCTGTCCGGCGGTCGGGTCCGGCGCGGTGAGCGAGACGGGCTCGAAGCGGATCGCCTGCTGCATCTCCGGGGGCGCCAACCACGGGACCCCTCGTCGCTGCGTCCGCGTGACGGGATCGGGTGCGCGTCCGTAGCGGCCGGCGCGGGCGAAGGTCAGGGCGGCCTCGCTGACGTCGGTGGCGAGGATGCGCGCCTCGACGTGCGCCGCCCGCGCCGTCATCGCGATGCTGTAGGCCTCTTCTCCCGTGGCACAGCCGGCCGACCAGATTCGGGCGATACCGCCCCGCCGCTGCGCGAGCACCGGGAGGATCTTCTCGAGGTGCTCGAAGTGCTCCGGATGGCGGAAGAAGGCGGTGTGGGGGACGGTGGCAGCGGCCACGATCGCTCGCAGCGCCGCGGGGTCCGGCCGGGTGGCCAGGCGTGCGAGAAGGTTCTGCTCACTGACGCCCGCCTCGGTCGCCAGCCGCCGCACGACCAGGAACGCCGGCTCCGGCCAGGGTCTGAGCACGTGGCCGAGCCGGGGCTCCAGGAGCAAGTCCAGCCACCGGGTCAGGCCCGGCCAGCGGCTGGTCATTGCCGCTTGCCCAGGCAGTCTTCGACGACTTCCCGAAGCCGCTCTTCGACGAACTTCTGCTTCGACAGGAAGCTGCGCACGCCCAGGTCCCGAGCACGGCTGCGGGTCTCCTCGTCGACTCGCGTCGTGAGGACGACGATGGGCAGGCGAGCCATCCGCGCGTCCTGGCGAATGCGCGCGATCATCTCCAGCCCACCCAGATAGGGCATCTCGATGTCGGTGAGGATCATGTTCGGAGGATCGCGAAGGGCATGGGACAAGCCGTCGCGGCCGTCCACGGCCTCCGTCACGCGCAGGCCGAAGGAGCGCAGCACGCCGACGAGCAGCTCGCGTGCGACCGGCGCGTCCTCGACGACCAGAACGTGGGCCTCGGCCGACCCGCCCGAGCCGTCGTCGTCGCCCGAAAGGCCCAGACGCGCGCGGCTCGCCGCCGCCCAGAGCTGATCGACGTCGAGGAGCATCAACGCGCCTCCGTCGGCTTGCAGCGCGACGCCGCGCACGAGCGGTGAGCGGAACGCGAGATCCTCGCTCCTCTGGAACGTGACGGGTCGCGGATTCTGGAACCCGTCGACCGTCATCGCGAACAGGCCGGTGCGGTGCTGGACGACGACCGCCACGTCGCCTCGATGGGGCTGACCGTTGCCGTGCACGAGCGCCGAGAGCGAGGACAGGGGCACGAGGTTGTTGCTGTCGGAGCCCTCGATGCGCAGCCGCAATCCCTCCGAGGTCTTCTCGACCGTGCGTGCCCGCGTCACCTGCACCACGGAGCGCGCCGGCACCGCGCAGGCGAGTGTGCGTGCCACGAGCGGCACGACCACGTCGGCCTTGAGCGTCGCCGGCATGGTCAGCACGAAGCGGGTGCCTTCGCCCGGACGGGAGTCGATCTGGGTGGTGCCGCCGATGGCCGCGAGCTCGGTCGCCACGACGTCGAGTCCGACCCCGCGCCCGGAGATGTCGGTCGCCTCGGTGCGCGTGCTCACGCCGTGCTGGAAGATGGCCTCGAGCAGATTGGTCCTCGACATCTCTTCGGCACGCGGGTCCCGCTCGGCCATCGCCTTGCGGATCGCGTCGAAGTCGATGCCCCCGCCGTCGTCCTCGACCACGACGCGTACGCTCGACTCCGATTGGCGCACGGTCACCTTCACCGTACCGCGGCGGGGCTTGCCCCGCTGCTTGCGCAGCTCTTCGCTCTCGATTCCATGATCGACCGCGTTGCGCACGAGATGGAGGAGGGAAGGGCGCAGACGCCGTTCGACCGCGGCGTCCAGCATCGCGTCGCCTTCGACGATGACGTTGACCTCCTTGCCGACGGCTTTGGCGGTCCCGCGGGCGACTCGGTGGATGTGGGCCTGGAGGTCCGATGTGGACACGAGGGAGGCGCGCTGGAGTACCTCCTCGAGCTGATCGAGCGCGAGGTTCGTCGAGAACTCGTTCGAGCTCCAAGCGGCGCGCAGGCTCGTCATTCGCCGCTCGATCTCGGAGCTGTAGCCCAGGGTCTTGACGACGCGTTCACGCAACAGCTCGGCGTCCACGTTGGGGTCGATCTCGGCGAGCAGCGCGCGGAGCTGGCGCTGGATCTCGCTCAGCTCGGGGAGCAGCACGGTCTGCTCGCCCTGCAGGCGGCGCAGGCCGTGGAAGAGCCGCTGCACGTTCTCGAGGTCGAGAGGCGTGGTGGTCGCGGCTTGCCCCTGCGCCGCAGCGGAGCCACCGCCCTCGGCCTCGGGTCGGTCTGCGCTGTCCTCGGTCTTGGTCGATGGGGCTCCCTGCTCTTGGCCTTTCTTGGGAGGGGCCGACGCCGACGCCGCCGCCTTCGAGTCCGCCGGCCCTTTGCCGCTCTCTTCCAGCTCCGTGATGGCGGCCTGCAGCTCGTCGACGACGCCCTGCAGATCGAGAGCCTCGGGGCTCCCGATGTTGGCCGCGAACAGCCCGATTCCTTCGAAGCCTCCGAGCAGCGCGTCGCCCGCGTTGACCGGCTGGCGGCCGGCTCGCGTCATCACGTCGACGAGGTGCTCCGACAGCTGCAGGATGCGAGCGGGCTCTTCGAGGCCGAGCATCTGGGCCTCGCCCTTGATCGTGTGCAGCAGCCTGCGCAGCTCCGGGAGCCTGTCGATCTCGCCGCGCTCGACGGCGAGCCAGAGACCGGTCGCCTCGGCGACGCGCTCGGGCGCACGCTTCCAGAAGCGGTCGACCAGGTCGTCGAGCCCGACCGTCATTCGCCTCCCGCCCGCGGGCGCGCTCCCTGCCCCGCGCCCCCTGCTCCCCGGCCGTCTCTCCGTGGCCGCGCGATCATTCGCCGAGAACCGCTGCCGTCGAGTCGGGGAGCCCGTCCTCGCAGCGGGCACACCGCCCCTCGCCGGCCGGCGACCGGGCCGGACCCGACGCCGTGGACAGCGCCCCGCCCAAGCAGCAGTGCGAGGGCATCCGCGACGCCGCAGATCGGCGGAGATTGGCCGCGACGCGGACCGAGGGATTCTCGAGATGCGCCCTAGTCATCGGACGTTCCGAGGCGGAACACGCTCACCGCCTCCTTGAGGTTCTGCGAGAGCGACAGCAGCGCCTCGGCCGACGAGGTCGTCTCCGCGCGCCCACGCAGCGATTCGTTGACGACGCGCACGATTCTCGTCGGCGCTCGACTTGACCTGGGAGGTGCCGGCGCGCTGGCGGGCGACGGCCTCGGAGATCTTGGTCGCCGCCGAGGAGGTCTGGTCCGAGAGCTTGATGCCCTCCTCGGTCGCGAGCACCGACGAGTGGGAGGCCTCGCGCATGTCGGCCACGAGCTTCCGGATGTCGCGCACCGAATCCTTGACGTGCTCCGAGAGGCGCCGCATCTCGGCGGCCACGAGCGAGAAGCCCCGGCCCACCTCTCCGGCCTTGGTCCCTTCGAGGGCCGCGTTGAGCGCGAGCAGATTGGAGCGGTCGGCGATGTCCTGGATGAGCGAGAGGATCTCGCCGATGCGGTCGGAGTGGGCGCTGACGAGGCGCGTGCGCTCGGCGATTTGCTGGGAGCTCTCGAGGCTGGTGTGGGACATGGTGCGGACCGCCGTCGCATCGACCTCCACCTGCTCGGCGGCGCCCTGGAGGCTCTCGAGCGTGCGGCGGATTTCCTCGAGCGAAGCGGTCTGCTGGGTCGCGAGCGCTTCCTGCTCGCGTACCTCGGAGAACATGCCGGCCGCGGCGGTGGCGAGAGAGTCGGCGCTCGCGCCGATGTGGCCCACCAGGTCGCGGAGGCGTTGGGACATCGTGCCGAAGGCGACGGATAAGGCGCCTACCTCGTCGCGCGTGTTTTCGATGGGGAAGGAGGCGGGGATGGTGCCGTCGGCGATCGTCTCGGCGGCTCGCGTGATGCGCTCGATCGGGCGTGCGATCCGGTGGGAGATGATGAAGCCCGCGAGCAGGCCGACCAGGGCGACGAGGGCGGCGACCACGTAAGCGTCGGAGCGCATCTGGGCCACGACGCGGGCCACCTCCTTGGTGTGCAGCGCGACGGCCACCGAGCCGAGCTTGCCCTTCTTGCCGATGGGCACCATGACGGCGACAGCGTTGTCGCCGGCCTCGATCTCGCGTCCACGGCTGTGGGCCGTCGGAGGGAGGAGCCGCCCGCCGAGCGACTCTGGCGGCGTCTCGGCACCCCGCGGCTCGGCATGCGTCACGCGCTTGCCGTCCTGGCCATAGACAGCCGCCCAGGCCATGATCGGATTGGCGAGACCTGTGTGCAGGGTCTTCTGTGCGTCGTCCGTCTGCCCGAAGTCGAGGGCGGTCTTGACGCCATCGGCGAGCAGCGCCGCTTCGGCCTCGGCACGGTTGCGTAGTGCCTGCCGGCCCGCCTTCTGGTAGCGGCTCGGCGCATAGACCGCGTACATCCCCGCAAGTACGAGGACCACGACGGAGATTAGCGAAACGATCTTGATCCGGATCGAAAAGAGGCGTCCCATGCATTCACCGCGGCTCGAGCTGCCGAGACTAGCATAGAGGAGAACGTGGCCGCGCCGTTCCTTTCCTGCGAAGCCGAGGCACCATGGCAGACGACGAGCTAGCCGCGTTCAAGGGTGATGAGGACGAAACCTCGGACGAGGGCACGGTCGCCGAGCAGCAGGAGCTGCTCATTTTCTCGCTCGACGACGTCCTGTACGGTGTACCCGCCCACCGTGTGAGCACGGTGGTGTCCTGGCGGGCTCCGACCCCCATTCCGCAGGGAGGCAGTCGAATCGCCGGCGTCATCCAGGACGCGGGGCGCATCATCGTCGTCCTGCGTCACCCGGCCGGGCGCGCCGAGAGCCCGACGGGTGAGGCCGCGCGGGTCGTGGTCGTGGAGACCCGCCGGGGTCACATCGGGTTCCCGGCGGCCACCACGAAGGGCGTCGAGAACGTCGTGGCTCCACCGACGTCGAGCCTCGGCGACGTGCTCGAGGGCAGCGCCGGAGCGCTCAGCTTCATCGAGCCCGAAGAGGTGGTCGACGCATTGCTCGGAGCCGGCTGATGGACCTCCTGTGCTTCGAGCACGGTGGCGTGATGTGTGCGGTTCCTCGCGCGCAGGTCCTACAGGCGGCTACGGAGCCCGGGGATAGGCAAAGCAGCCTCTGGGATCCGTTGAGCGCCGGCGACGCGGACCGGTGGCTCGCGGCGCACGGGGACGGTGGCGTGCTCGTGTGGGTCGGCTGCTCCAAACCCGTCCTACGCACGTTGCCCTCGAGCGCGGCTCGACCGCTGTCGCCCGCGCTGCGCGCGATGCTGGCACCCCATGTGGTGGGGTGGGCCATGATTGACGACGACCTGCTGTGGCTCGTAGACTTCACGCGGCTGCGCGTGGCGGTCGACCAGGTTGGTTCCCCGGATCAGTAATCCGTTACACAAATATCCGGCCCTCGACGCGCCTCGAGCCGCCGGCGTTGTCTCCTCGAAAATGCTCTGCATCGGATCCAGGGGACTAGCAGCCGCCTCGCGGCCGGGGCGACCACCTCTGACGCCGTCCCTCCTCCTCGAAAATGCTTTTGCATTTCGTCGTCGGATGGACGCACCAGCGGCGACCCGGGATCGCAGGAGCGAAGCCACGAGAGCTCCGGCGACCCGATCCAACACATCCAGTTCTTCAACGGACTGCTGGGGGAGCCGCGCCGAAGCGAGGGAGAGATCGATCGCATCGGGACACTGCGTTCCGCACTACTCTTCTCCCGCAATTCGCTATCTCAATGTCGGATGGATCCCCTCCATATATCCCCCCGCGATCGGGGATCCCGGGGATTCCGACCGCGAATTCTTCCACGACGTTGACCTGGCGGCGCCGAGGGCGTTAGCGTCGACAGTCGTGTATCAGACCGGGAAAGCAATGACCCGACCGTCGTCCTTGCGGTCGTGGCTCGCGGCGGCTTCTTACTACGTGGTCGTGTCCTGGGCGGTGCCGGCGAGTGCCCAGGCGCCGTCCGGTGCCGATGTCGATGCCAACGTGGGCCAGGCCGCGATGGACGCGGGCGTGGCCGGTGCCGCCTCGCTCGACGCAGGCGTGCCGCCATCGCCATCACGCGATGCGGGCCCTGGTCAGATGGTCTCGCCGGACGCGGGCATGGCCCCTCCGGCCTCGCCGGACGCGGGGGCCGGCGCACACGAATCGACCTCGCCCGGAGGGAACCTCGGCGGGTTCACCCCGCCGGAGCGGCAGGGTGGGGGACAGGGAGTCCAGCCTGGGGCCTCGACCTCGGGCGAAGGGCCATCCGACGCCTCTGGAACCGGGACCGAGCACGTCCACGCGATTGAGCAGCTCGACCTCGCGGCGCTGCTGCGCGAGCCGATCGTCACGGCCAGCGGAGGCGTCGTCCAGGAGCGGGCCCTCGCGCCGGCGAACGTGTTCGTGGTCACGCGGGACGAGATCGCCCTGCACGGGTGGCGCACCCTCGCCGACGTGCTCGCCTCCGTGCCCGGGCTGTACATCATCGACGACCACGTCATGCCCTCGGTCGGCGTCCGAGGGGTGACCGGAGGCCTGCGCGCCGGAACGCGCATCATCAAGGTCATGATCAACGGCGTGCCGGTGAACTTCCGGCCCGACCTGACCGCCATGATCGGGCCCGAGTTCATCCCGATCGAGGCCGTCGATCGCGTCGAGATCGTCGAGGGACCGCTCTCGTCGCTCTACGGTGCCAACGCCTTCATCGCCACCGTCAACGTCATCACGCGCAAGCCGGACCAGTCGTCGGCCGAGATCGCGGGTCGCGGAACCGTGATCAACGGCAACCTGGGCGGCGGTGGGTCGGTGTACGTCTCGCGCTCCGCGGGCAACGTGGGCGTGCTCGGGGCGTTCTCCCTCGATTGGACCGATCGTTCGGGCCTCGCGATCCAGCATACATTCCCGGGGCAAGATCCGAGCAGCGACCAGTACCGCTCGCTGTTCGCGGGTCCGAGCCAGGGCGACATCACGACGCCCCAGAGCCTCTTTCTCCTGCTGAACGCGGGCGATCCGGGCGATCGGATCGGACAGCTCACGGTGCAGGGCGGGCTCCAGCGGCTCGACGCGATGGGCGAGTTCCAGGTCAACTCCGCCATGAGCCATCGCAGCCGGTACGCCATCGACAACTTCTGGTCGTCGGCCGAGCTCGAGCACAAGTGGTCCGATGCGCTACGTGGCTCGGTCACGGCGGGCTTCGCGGCCGGAGGACCGACCCGCGACTACCGGATCTTCCTGGCGGGCGACGACAACGCCTCCTATCAGCCCTTGTTCGGCTACCGCTCCGTCCAGGCAGCAGCTCAGCTCAACTGGACGCCGGTGCCCCAGCGGCTGTCGCTGCGATTCGGGCTCGACGGTGAGCTCGACTTCGAGTCCATCCTGCGCTACCGCGAGACGTTCCTCTTGCCGTTCGGCAACCGCGTTCCGGGCGACACCCTGATGCTGGCCGACGCGACCGAGAGCGGGACCCAGCTCATCGGCGACGGGGGCCTCGATCTGCAGGTGACGAGCACCCCGTTCGGCGACGCCCTGCCCAACCTCCAGCTCACCGGCAACCTCCGGGGCGACGTCCTGCGTTACGGCTCGATCGCGTTTCCGCTGCAGCCGAGCTTCCGGGTTGGGATCGTCTACAAGTGGAGCGACGCGGTCGTGACGAAGCTCGTGGGCGGCCGTGCCTTCCAGACCCCGTCCGGCGTGCAGATGTTCGCCGATCCGGGTTTCGGGCGGGCCAACAACGTCATCGGCAATGCCCACCTCACACCCCTGGGCTACCCGGCTCTCCGGCCCCAAACCGTCACCGGCGCCGAGGCCATCGTGAGCTTGCGTCTGTTCGACGGTGGCCTCGAGGCGGATGCGGGGCTCTACGCGCAGGAGCTGGGCGACCCCATCCGCTTCCAGCGGGTAGCGACCGACTTCGTCGCCGTCAACGAGCAAGCCGAGCAGAACGTGGGGGCCGTCGCGTCCGTGCGGGCCCACGTAGGCCGATTCTCCGGGTACGCCACCGTGTCGCTCCAGCGGCAGATCGCTGGCGGGAAGCTCATCGGGGATCCTTCTGCCCAGTACCCGAACGAGTTCGGCACCGCGGGCGTGACTCTCGGCATCCCCGAGGCGCGTCTGAGGCTCAACGCAGACCTGCGCTGGGCCAGTGCCCGCGGGGCCACCCAGAGCAATGTCCTGCTCAACAACCAGGCGTTCTATACGCTGCCGGCCTACGCTGAGCTCGATCTGACCGCGAGCACCAAGGACCTCCATCTCATGGGTGACGACAAGTCGGAGACCCGCATCCTCTTTTCGGTCCGCAACGTGCTCGATCAGCGCTACTCCGAGCCGGGTTTCGGGGGCTTCGACGTTCCGATGCTCGGGCGGACCTTCTTGTTGGAGCTGCGGCAGACGTTTCGCTAGGGAGCTCTATCGACGATGGCGAGCGTGAACGCGAGGGTTTGGACGGTGGTCGTTGCGGCGGCATTGCTGGCCGGCTGTGGGAGCCCGGCTGCCCCGGGCGGCCACGTCGTGCGGTACGGGATCGTCATCGATCGCACCGGGTCCCTCGCGGAGCCGCAGTGGCAGGACGCCGCGCTTCTCGCTGAGGAGGACGCCAACGCGGGGCTGGCGCAGGCGGGCGGCTACAAGGACCTCCACTTCGATCTGCTCTTCACCGACTCGTCCAACGACCCGTCGGTGGCCCTGGGCCGCGCCGTCGCCCTGCGCAAGCAGGGCGTCGTCGGCTTGGTGACCGATACGGGCGCCGACGAGGCAGCCATGCTCGCGTCGGTCTACGACAGCGACCCGAGCAACGACCTCGCCGTTCCGATCGTGTGTATGGCTTGCACCTCGCCCCAGCTCGGCAACCCAGCCGCGGTGAGCAGCGATCCAGCGGTTCGCTCCGCCCTGCGGAACGAACAGGGCTGGGGCTTTCGGAGCGTGGCGGATTCCAGCGACGAGGGCATGCTGCTGGTGAGGCTGGCCCGGAGCCATGGGTATAACGGCGACGTCAACGGCGACGGGGTGCGGAAGATCGGCATCGAGGTGGTCGACGACTTGGACGGCCTCGGCCTGTTTCAGAGCATCGAGAGTGCGCGCGACACTCAGATGAGTGGGGCCGTCATCGAGACGGTACGCCACGAGCCGGCGATCTACGTGGACACGCACGACTGGAACGCCGATATGGTGCAGCTCACCGATGATCGGAACGAGCAGCTTCTCGGGCAGGTCGACGGCAAGCCCGACTTCGTGATGGCCGACACGTTCCCTCTCTACACGGCAGCCCTCACGCGTGCTTTCCTGGAGGCGGACATCCAGCGCACGATCTTCATTCATCATCACAACTGGCGGAGCGATCAGACGCTCATCAAGCTCAGCACCTTCGACCTGAACGGCCAGGAGGGGATCTCCTATTCGATCGTGGACAACTGCGCGACCTCCGGAAAGACGTTCTGGAACGAGATCCGCGGGCAGAACGGCCGGGACCCGACAGAGCTCGACGCCCAGACCTACGACGCGACCATGGTTCTCATGCTCGGGACCCTCGTCGCGGCGCAGCAGCAGAACCTCACAAATCCCAGCCGCATCACGCCCGCCCAGCTGCGGGACGCCATGGGGCAGCTGACCCCGCTCTCGCCCGGGGATCCAGGCTACGACCCGATGGTGGAGGCGCAGCGTGTCCAGGTGTCCGCGGGCCCCGGGGGCTTCGCCGCCGCGGTGCGCGCCGTGCACGACGGCAAGCCAATCGATTACGTGGGGGCCTCGGGACCGATGGACTTCGACGCCCACGGCAACGTGCGGGGGAAGTTCGCCCACTACCGCGTCGACAACGAGCAGTTCTCCGACGTCGAGACGTACGACTGCGTCAGCGATCCGTCGGGCTGCCCTTCTACGCCGGGTGCGTGCCGGCCCTGAGCTTTTGACACTAGTAGCGGCATCCTAAGTCCGCTCCGGGTTTCCGTGGAGGTCGACGAGGGTCCATGGAAACTGGTCGATGACCATGTCGACGAGCTTGTCGCGCTGGTCGCGGAAGGGGGTCTTCTCCCAGCGCGAGCCGTGGCCGGCCATGTCGAGCCACCAGAGGTGGACGGTGTCGCGCCGAAGGCGGAAGTGCTTGTAGGGGGCGTCTTCGGGGCCGGATTCGACGATGACCGATGCGCCGTGCTTGCGAGCACGTAGGTGCGTCAGCCCGCGATCGTGCAGGCGCTGTTCGACCGCGGGCGGGTCCCAAGTTTCGGCGTGGAAGCGGGGCATCGGGCTTTCAGGCGGCCCGACGATGTTGCCTCGGCTGAACACGCCACGTCCACCGAAAGGGATGGCGTTCCACGTCGTTCCAGTAGCGAATGAACGCGTTGACGGCCTGACGTTGGCGCTCTTTCGTCCCGAAGTCGCCGTGCTGCAGGATGCGACGGTGGAGGATGGAGAACCGAATCTCGACCTGGTTCATCCACGAGGCGTGCTTGGGCGTGTAGACGAAGTGGAACCGGCCTCCATGCTGCTCGTTGAAGCGCGCCCAGCGCTGTTCGCTCTTGCTGTCGCAGTGCGTGTTGAGGTTGTCCCACACCACGTAGACCTCTCGACCGCGGTACCGTCGTGCGATCTCGCTCATGAACGACAGGGTCGCCTTCGCCGTTCGCTTGGGCACGACCCGGCCGACGACGCGCCCGCTGCGGATATCGAAGGCCGCGATCAGTTGCTGCACGCCGTGTCGCTTGTACTCGAACTCCTGTCGCAGAGCGCCATCGCGATGGTCCACGTGGTTGGGGTCGAGTCGCTCGAGGACCTGCATCGGCTTCTCGTCGACGCACAGGACCACGGCGCCCGGGGGCGGCTCGAGGTACAGCTGGCAGACCCTCTTGGCCTTCTTGTCGAAGTCGGGATCGGGGCTGTGCAGCCACTGCCGTATTCGGTGAGGGCGAAGCTCTGCGTTGCGGAGAATCCGTCCGACCTCGCTCACGCTGAGCCGATGACCGGTCAGCCGCTCCACGTGTTCGGCCAGCGCGTCGCGCGTCCACACCTCGCGGAACGGAGTGAAGACGCCGTCAGGCCGGTCGCACGCGATCTGAACCAGCCGGCAGCGAACCCAAGTCGGCACCCTCGCCGGACGGCCGGACCGCGTCGCGTCGTCCAGCGCGGCGATCGTCGGGTTTGCACGAAACCTCGCCTTCCATTTGCGCACACTGCGAGCCGACCAGCCGAGATGCCGCGCGATCGCCGTCGTGCCCATCCCCGCCCGCGCCAGCAACAATGCCTGCGCCCGCTGCACCGTCACGAACGGCGCTCGATGTCGCCGGACGAGCTTCTTCAGCTCGCGACGGACCCGCCGCGACATCCGCAGCGGCTCGGGTGCTGGACCTCGCGCCACGTCGATCGGATCGACGCTAGCCCGCAGATATTCACCAAACCCGGATCGAACTTCGGGCCGGGGGTACTAGTCCCAATGAAAGGGGGTCTTTACCCATGAAGAGGAACAAGACGAAGATTACGCGGCGCGAGTTCGTGCAGGGGGCGGGCGCTGCGGCGGCGGTCGCGGGAGCAGGCCCCACGCTGCTCTCGGCCTGCGGCGGTGGCGGCGGAACGACCGACGGGGGAGGCACCAAGTCCCTGAAGATCCTCCAATGGACCCACTTCATTCCCCGCTACGACACGTGGTTCGATGGGTACGCCCAGTCGTGGGGGCAGAACAACCACGTGGACGTCATGGTCGATCACGCTCCCCTCACCGGCTCCATGGGGACCCCGTCCCTGAGCGACACGGTGAACATGGAGATCATGGCGAACGGTGGCCACGACCTCATCGAGTTCATCAGCGCGCCCTCGTCGCTCGAGATGAGCGTGATGGACCTCAAGGACATCAACATGGAGGCCCAGACGCGCTTTGGGCAGCAGAAGGACGTCTGCACGAAGAGCTCGTACAACACCAAGACGGGCAAGTACTACGGCTTCTGCCACGGCTGGGTCGCCGACCCCGGCAACTACCCCAAGAGCCTGTGGCAGGCTGCGGGGCTGCCGAACGGGCCGGCGAGCTACGCCGACCTGCACGACGGCGGCATGATGATCAAGGCGATGACGGGCAAGCCCGTCGGCATCGGCATGTCGCAGGAGCTCGACTCCAACATGGCGTGCCGCGCCCTGCTCTGGTCCTACGGCGCGAAGGTCCAGGACGCCATGGGGCAGGTGGCGCTCGACTCGATGGAGACGCGCATGGCCATCGAGTACATGAAGCAGCTCTACACGGACGCGATGGACATGTCGGTGGAGGACATCTTCAGCTGGGTTCCGGCTTCCAATAACCAGGAGCTGGTGGCCGGCAACGTTTCCTACATCATCAACTCCATCTCGGCCTACCGCTCGGCCCAGGCGGCCAGCCCCACGGTCGCCAACGACATCTTCTTCACACCCGCGCTCACCGGGCCCGGGGGCATGGGCTACGCCGGAACGCACGTCATCTACGTCTACGTCATTCCCAAGTGGTCCCAGAATGCGGATGCGGCCAAGCAGTTCCTCCTCGACCTCGTTGCCAACGCGGCGTCGGACCAGGTGACGAACTCCGAGCTGTACAACTTCCCGGCCTTCCCCGGGACGGTCACCGATCTCACCACCCAGCTTGCGACTGACCCCTTCGGGTCGAGCCCTCCCGACAAGCTCAAGGTGATGCAGAACGCCGGCGACTGGACGGTCAACCAGGGCTATCCGGGCACCGCGAACGCCGCCGCCATCGAGGTCTTCAACTCGAGCTTCATCCCCCAGATGTTCGCCCAGGCGGTGCAGGGCAGCATGACGACGGACCAGGCCGTGATGTGGGCCCTCGACAAGATCAACCCCGTCTACGACAAGTGGCGCATGCAGGGCTTGATCTGACGCGATGCCGGCCGGCGCTGGCGCCCGCCACGGCGGCGCGATCCTCCCTGTCGCAGGCCGCAGCTCGCCGGCATCCCCACGTTCGAAAAGGTGGCAAGGGGGCTTGAATATCTGGTAGGGCCCCCTAGTCTACCGAGCTGTCAGGCGAACCCGATGAGAGTCGTTACCCGCATCCTTAGTGCCGCGCTCCTCTTGGCATCCGTCTCGGTGCCAATCGCGGCTGTCGTCTCCTTCCCCGAGGTCGCCGAGGCCCAGGCGTCGCACGAGGCCGCCCTCGTGCTGCGTATCCTCGCCTATGATCACAACCTCCCGAGGCGCGTGCACGGTCAGGTGACCGTGATCGTGCTCTATCAGCGGGGAAACGGGGCTTCTCAGGGGGCGGCGTCGCAGATGATCTCGGCCATCAACGGCCTGCACACCACCGTGGCGGGGATGCCCGCCCGGGCCATCGCCCAGGCCTTCACGACGTCTGACGCGCTGGCGAGCTTCGCCCGCTCCCAGCGGGCGGCCGCGATCTACGTCTGCCCGGGCCTCGAGGACCTGGCGGCCGCCATCGCCGGAGCGGCGCGCGCGACACACACCTTCTCGATCGCGACGCGCGAGGTCGCCGTGCGCGGCGGGCTGAGCGTGGGCATCCTGTCTCACGGCTCGCAGCTGCGGTTGCTCGTGAACCTGCGCGCGGTCCAGGCCGAGGGCGCCCATCTGGACCCTGGCCTGCTGAGGCTCGCAGAGGTCATCCGCTAGCGCCCATGCCGGCCAGATAAGCCATCTGGCGGCAACCCTCCTCGGTCGGACCCTGCGAGATGCTCGGAGCCTTCCTCGGGTCCGACCTGTGGGGGCACCCGCCATCTGGCTCATCTGACCGGCATTGGTGAGCACGCGGCGGCGGGGCGCTGTCGTGTGGGGCGCGATCACGCGAACGCGAGCCGGTGGACGGTGGTGTCGGCGGTGAGCTCGGGGTGGAAGGTGGCGCCGACCAGGGAGCCGCTTCGCACGAGCACGGGCTCGCCCGCGTAGCGCGCCAGGATCTGGACGCCGGGACCGACCTCACGGATGCGCGGCGCGCGGATGAGCACGAGGTGCAGGCCACCGTCGTCGGAGGTGGCTTCGAAGCTGTCGACCTGGGGGCCCCAGGCGTTGCGCTCGACCGTGACGCCGAGGTGTCGCGCGACGAGCACCAGGCCCGCGCAGGTCGCGAGGACGGGATGGCCGCGAGCGATGAAGGCCTCTAACGCACGGTCGAGCCCGACGCTCTCCATGAGCTGAGACTGGGCTGTGCTCTCGCCGCCCGGCAGCACGAAGCCGTCACAGCCGACGAGATCCTCGGGCCTGCGCACGCGGACGCCTTCATGACCGAGGGCCGCGAGGATTCTGGAGGTGCGGTGTCACGCCACCCTGTAGGGCGAGGACTCCGATCGTCGACTGTCGGCCGCCCGGCAGCGCGTGCTTCGTGCCGGACGTCGCGCCGTGCTCCCTCATGGTCGCCACGTCCTCACCAGCCGCGTCCGGACAGGAGCTCCGCTGCGCCGAGGGTCGCGCTCGCCTGGCCGTGCATCGCGGCGCCGAGGCCCGTGCTCACCTCCGCGAGTCGCACCGGGTCGTCCCGGTGCGCGACCGCCTCGACGATCGCCCGGGCGCGGCGGGGCGGGTCCTCGCTCAGGAAGATCCCGCTGCCGACGAAGACCGCCTCGGCGCCGAGGGCGATGCACAACGCGGCGTCGGCCGGTGTGGCGATGCCGCCGGCGGCGAACGACGAAACGGGCAGGCGACCGGTGCCGGCCACGCTCTGGACGAGGTCGAGCGGCGCGCCGAGATCGCGCGCCTCGCGGACGAGCTCTTCGTCGCCGAGGGAGGCCACGCGCCGGATTTGAGAGCGCACGCGTCGGAGGTGCCGAACCGCTTCGACGACGTCGCCCGTGCCCGCCTCGCCCTTGGTCCGGATCAGGCACGCGCCTTCCGCGACGCGGCGCAGGGCCTCGCCGAGCTCGGTGCATCCGCAGACGAAGGGGACCCGGAACGCGTGCTTGTCGATGTGGTGCTCCTCGTCGGCCGGCGTGAGCACCTCGCTCTCGTCGACGTAGTCGACGCCCAGGGCCTCGAGGATCTGCGCCTCGACGAAGTGCCCGATGCGACACTTGGCCATGACCGGGATGGTGACCGCGTCGCGTATCGCGCGGATGACCGCGGGATTGCTCGCTCGCGCGACTCCGCCCTCGGCGCGGATGCGCGCCGGCACCCGTTCGAGCGCCATCACCGCGGCAGCGCCCGCCGCCTCCGCGATGCGCGCCTCCTCCGGGGTCGTGACGTCCATGATGACCCCGCCTTCGAGCATGCGGGCCAGGCCTACCTTCGTGGTGTGCGTCGACTTGTCCATGGTGCTGTCGCTCCTCGCTGGGTCTGAGTCAGATGACGGTGAGGCGGTGGTCGGCCGAATGGCCTCGCGCGGCCGTGCGCGCGGCGCCGATGGCGCGGGCGAGGCGCCTGGCCCCTTCGCGCAGGCGAGGCGGCGGCTCGTAGCAGAAGTTCACGCGGAGGCCGTGGGCCTGTCCTCCCTGGACGCGATGCAGCGTCCCCGGGCTCACGAGCACACCGTGACGCAGGCCCTCTTCGTAGACCGCTTCGGGCGAGAGGTCCTCGGGCAGGTCGATCCAGATCGCGACGCCGCGCGGTGAGCACCTGAAGCGCACGTCGGGCGGGAGGCTCCGCTCGAGCGCCGCCCCGAGCACGGCGCGCCGCTCGCGATAGGCCTTCTGGACGCGGCCGAGGTGGGGCACGAGCCAGTCGCGCTCGAGCAGCTCGGCGAGGGCGTGCTGCAAGAGGGCCGAGCCGCCGAGGTCCATCGCGTGCTTGAGGTTGGCCAGGTGCGGGCGAAGGCGCGGCGGGCAAACCAGGTAGCCCACGCGGAGCGCGGGGATGAGCTTCTTGCTGTAGGTGCCCACGTGGATCACCTCGGCGGAGAGCGCGCGCATCGCCGGCAGGGGGGGCATCTCGTCCAGCACGAGGTCCGAGGCGTAGTCGTCCTCGAGGACGGGAACGCTCGTCTCGTGGGACCAGTCCACGATGTCCTCGCGGCGGGCGGCGGAGATTGTGGTCCCGGTGGGGTTCGCGTGGTTTGGCATCAGGTAGAGCAGGCGTGCGCCCCGGCCGGTCGCGCGCAGGCCGTCGATTGTCGGCCCCTCGGCGTCCTCCGGCACCGCCACCGGCCGCGCCCCCGCCGCCGCGAAGAGGCGGAGGGCACCGCTGTAGGTCGCCCCGTGGGTGAGCAGCGGCTCGCCCGGATCCACCAGCGCGCGCACGACCATGTCGAGGGCCTGCTGGCTCCCGGACGTCACCAAGATGTCGTCGGCCTGGGTGGGCACGCCCTGGCGCGCCAGGTCGCGCGCGATCTGCTCGCGCAGCCGCGGCACGCCCTCGCGCGGTGCGTACTGGAGGGCGCGGGCGCCGCGGGTCGCGATCACGTGCGCCACGCAGCGCCCGAACAGCTCGTGCGGGATCAGCTCCTCGGGTGGCTGCATCCGCGTCATGTCGACGACGTCGCGTCCGGGCGCGGGACGGCTGAGCCGGTCGGCGCGGCCGAGGGGCTCGGCGGCGAGCACACGGGCGGTCAACGATCCCCAGGGCAGGGGCGCACGGCTCGGGGGCGCGTCGGCGAGCACCGTCAAGGGCGCGTCGGCAACGAAGGTTCCCCGTCCGACACCGGACGTGACGAAGCCCGCCTGTTCGAGCTCGCGGTACGCGCGGACGACCGTGTTGCGGTGCGTGCCGACGGCTTCCGCGAGCACCCGTGACGCGGGCAGCCGGTAGCCAGGTGGCAGGGTCCCTTCGCGGATGCGTCGCGCGAGGGTGTCGAAGATCTGCTGGTAGAGGGGCTCGGCCCCGTCGGTCTCGAGGCGGATGCCCAGCGTCGATGAGCCTCTGTGCATGGCCCTCGTGGTACATCTCGACTCTCGTCTAAACAATGGACAATATGCAAAACTGCCGCAGTCATGGTAGTCCAATATAGCTAGTTAGAATGTACCAATTCTGCTCGGCGGTGCCGCCGCCGGTCCCGGCGCCTGGGGACCTCGGCCTCCCCCGGGTCCGATGCGACCGCCCGCGAAGCCGCGCGCCTTCAGTAGAGGGGGACCTCGCCCGCGAGCAGCTCACGCACGAGCGCCATCGTCTCGGCCAGCTGCTCTTCGATGACGGCGCGCAGCTCCGGTGCGAGCCGTGAAGGCTCGATGGCGGGCGTCGCGACGCGCATGACGGCCAACCAGGGATCGCGCACCGGCGCGCCGATGCGACTGACGAGCATGCACTCGGCGGCGCTCACGTCGGAGAGGCGCGTCACGGCCTCCTGCGCGATCCGCGAAGCGATCAGGTTGTAGACCTTGCCCACGTGGCTCACCGGGTTCTTGCCCGCGACCGACTCCATGGTCATGGGTCTGCACGGCGTGATGAGCCCGTTGTGTCGGTTGCCCCGTCCAGCCTCGCCGTCGTCGCCGCCCTCGGCCGAGGTGCCCGAGACGGTGAGGTAGATCTTACCTCGCGAGAGGTCGTCCGCGGTGTTGACCGAAGCCGCCACCTCGCGCTCGAGGATCTCGGAAGCGGTGCGCACCACCCGCTGCCGGAGCCGCTCCCGCCCCTGCTCGTACTCGCTCAGGTCGCGCACGAAGCGATCGACGAAGGCCGCGGCGACCGTCAGCTCGACCTCCTCGCCGTGACGCACCGCCATGACCTTGACGTCCTCCCCGACCTCGGGGTGGAGCCGCCCGGCCGCCTCCGAGCGGAGATCGACCTCCACGTGGAGCACGCTCTGTTCGAGGGGTGACAGGGGCGCGTAGCCCACCCCCACGGACGTGTCGTTGGCGAGGACGAGGCCCGCGGGCGCCTGCCGCGCGAACAGGTCCACCAGCTCTGCGGAGCCTGGACGGATCTGCGTGCGGATCTTCACGTGCCGCTCGGCGTCCAGGTGCCGGATGTGCCGGCGCAGCCAGCTCCGGCAGGCCGTCTCCGAAAGCTCCTCGACCGGCACCTTCGTCTCACCCACGGTGCGCGTCGCCCTCCCGGCGATCGTGATCTCGATGGGCGCGACGATCTCGCCGCCGCCGAAGGCGGGCCGGGACGCGCCGCCGACCAGGAGCACCTTGTCGACGTTGTGATGGAGCACCATACCGAAGCGCTCGAGGTAGAAGCGGCCGAGGGCCACGCTCACCTCCTCGGCGAGGGCATCGCAGATGGTATCGGGGTGGCCCGTCCCCTTGCGCTCGACCACCTCCACTTCCCGCGTCGGGGCTGCGTCACGGAGCCGTTCCACCCGGAGGTCCATCACCCGTGCAGGTGTGCACGACCGCGGTCGGGGACAAGCCGGCCGGGGGTGACCGTTCGGGGCTTGCGAGACTCTTCGCCGTCCTTATCTGGAATCTGTGGGGCATGGACGATGAAGCAGACGACCAACCGGATCCTGACGACCCACGCGGGGAGCCTCCCCCGCCCCTCCGAGTTGCTGTCGCTGTTCGAGGCGCGCGAGGAAGGACGTGACGTCGATCCGGAGAATCCTCGCGAGCACCCTCTCCGACGCCGTCCGGCAAACCGTCGCGCGGCAGATTGAGATGGGGATCGACATCGTCAGCGATGGCGAGATGAGCAAGCCGAGCTACTCGACCTACGTGAAGGACCGACTCACGGGCTTCGGCGGTCAGGGGACCTTGCCCATGCCGGCCGACCTCGCCGCCCACCCGGACTACGCGGGGCGCCTGTTCAACGCCCAGGCGATCCGCACGCTCCGGACGCCCAAGTGCGTTTCGCCAGTGGCCTACAAGAGCACGGCCGCCATCGAGCACGACATCGCGAACCTGCACGACGCGGTCGAGACACGGCGCCACGAGGGAGCCTTCCTGACGGCCGCGTCGCCGGGCGTCATCGCCCTCTTCCTCGACAACGAGCACTACCGCAGCCACGAGGCCTACGTCTTCGCGCTCGCCGATGCGATGCGCACCGAGTACGAGGCGATCCACGCGGCCGGCTTCCTCCTGCAAATCGACGCGCCCGACCTCGCCATGGGGCGCCACACCCAGTTCGCGGACCTGGACCTGGGCGACTTCCTGGACGTGGCGTCGATGCACGTCGAGGCGATCAACCGGGCGGCCTCATCGATCCCGCGGGACCGCATGCGTTTGCACGTTTGCTGGGGCAACTACGAGGGACCTCACGATTGGGACCTGCCCCTCCGGAACCTCTTGGAAGTGGTGCTCAGGGCGCGGCCCGCGGCCCTCTCCTTCGCGGCGGCCAACCCGCGCCACGCCCACGAGTGGAGCCTGTGGCAGGACGTGCGCCTGCCCGAGGGGCGCGTCCTGATCCCCGGCGTCATCGACTCGACGTCGAACTTCGTCGAGCATCCCGACCTGGTGGCCGAGCGCATCGTCCGCTTCGCGCGCTTCGTCGGCCGCGAGAACGTGATTGCCGGTACCGACTGCGGCCTGTCCACCCTGGCGGGTTACACGGCCGTGGAGCCCTCCATCGCCTGGTCGAAGCTTCAGGCGCTCGCCGAGGGTGCGCGCGTCGCGACCCGTACGCTCTGGGGCACACCTCGAAGGCCCCGGGCGGTCGAGGCTCACCCCGAGCCTTCCCCCCGCCACACTTGACAGAAGAGAGGCAAGCCATGACGGCCGAAGAGATCATGACGGACGACGTGAGGGTGGTGGACGAGAACGCGACGGTGGGTCAGGCGATCGAGCTCCTCGCCGAGATCTCCATCCGACACCTGCCCGTCGTGCGCGACGGTGAGGTGGTCGGCATGGTGTCCGACCGCGACCTGCGGTCGATCGGCGTTGGGCTCGTCCAGGACATGGAGGGCTACGACCGCCTCAAGGCGCGGCTCGGCGCCCCGATCACGAGCTTGATGAGCGGCAACGTCCTGAGCGTCGACCGCGCGACCGACGTTCGCGAGATCATCGATCTGATGCTCGAGGAGAAGATCGGTGCTGTCCCCGTCGTCGATGAGGACTCGGAGGATTCTCGTCGGCATCGTGACCTACGTGGACGTCCTGCGCGCCGCGCGAGACAGCCTCGGCTGACCCTCTACACCCAAGTTAGAGGTCCGCGCCTCCCGCCGGCATCTCGAAGAGCGCGCGTACCCCCGGTCGCCCCAGGCTCACCAGGCCGTAGAGACCCAAGGGGATGCAGGCGCACGTCAGGAGCGAGCAGGCCCAGTAGGCGCGCGTCGAGCGCAGCGCCCAGGGCCGGCGCTTGGCGAGGCCCCAGGTGTTGAGGGCCGCCCAGGGGAGGCCGAGGGAGGCCCAGGTCCCGATGCAGGCGACGGTCCCGAAGAAGGCGAAGCGGCCGGTCGCGTCGGGTGGCACCTGAGAGAGGGAGCCATGGCCGCCGAGGCTCGCGATCGCGAGGCCCAGGTTGATGAGCACCGACAGGATGACCAGGACGTGGAGCGCCACGAGCACCGCCTGGAGGATCTGGTTGGTCCGCAGGTGTCGGGCGTCCTTCGAGACGCTGGGGATCGGGGCCCTCGCGGGCTCGACCGTCGAGGTGCGCAGGCAGCGCGGGCAGCGCGCCTCCTCCGATTCGAAGGTGTGGTCGCACGTTCGGCAGCGGTAGGGGGTCATGGCCGAACCTTCCTATGGACAACGTCCGCCGCAAGCGGTTCGTTCCCCCGGGTGGCTGGAACCGAGGGCACGAACGTGTCAGACCACGGCCCCCATGTCCGACTACATCTTCACCATGAAGGGGCTGACCAAGGTCCACCCGCCCGACCGGACGGTGATCAAGGACCTGTATCTGTCCTTTCTGCCCGGCGCCAAGATCGGCGTCATCGGCGTCAACGGCGCCGGCAAGTCGACCGTCCTGCGCATCATGGCCGGGGTCGACGACAACTTCACCGGCGAGGCCTGGCGGCGTCCCGGCACGACCGTCGGCTACCTGCCCCAGGAGCCCGACCTCGGCGACGCCAAGACGGTGCGCGAGGTGGTCGAGAAGGCGGTCGAGCCGACGCGTGCAGTCATTCGCGAGTTCGAGGAGCTGAGCATGAAGCTCGGCGAGCCCATGGACGACGAGGCGATGAACAAGCTCCTCGACGCCCAGGGACGGTTGCAGGACCGCATCGACGCGATGGACGGGTGGAACCTCGACCACACGGTCGAGGTCGCCATGGATGCGCTCCGCCTGCCACCGGGTGACGCCGACCCGGCTACGCTCTCGGGTGGCGAGCGACGCCGCGTCGCCCTGTGCAAGATCCTGCTCGAGCGCCCCGACCTCTTGCTGCTCGACGAGCCGACCAACCACCTCGACGCCGAGTCGGTCGCCTGGCTTCAAGGGCACCTGGCCGCGTATCCCGGATGTGTGATCCTTGTCACACACGATCGCTACTTCCTCGACAACGTGGTCGAGTGGATCCTCGAGCTCGACCGGGGCGAGGCCCATCCCTTCAAGGGCAACTACTCGGAGTGGCTCGATGCCAAGGAGAAGCGGCTCGCCCTCGAGGAGAAGCAGGACTCGTCGCGCAAGCGGCGCATCGCGAGTGAGCTCGAGTGGGTGCGCAGCTCGCCCAAGGCGCGGCAGGCCAAGAGCAAGGCGCGCCTGCAGGCCTACGAGACGTTGGTGGCCGAGCAGGGCAGGGCGAAGCGCGATCCCAACGAGATCCGCATCCCGTCGGGGCCGCGCCTCGGCGACGTGGTCATCGAGGTCGAGGGCGTGACCAAGGCGTTCGGCGACAACCTCCTGTTCGAGGATCTGTCGCTGCGGGTGCCGCGTAGCGCCATCGTCGGCATCGTGGGCCCGAACGGCGCCGGCAAGACGACCCTGTTCCGGATGATCGTGGGGCAGGAGACGCCCGACACCGGCTCGGTGCGGGTGGGCGAGACGGTCGAGCTCGCCTACGTGGACCAGAGCCGCGACGCCCTATCGGCGGACAAGACCGTGTTCGAGGAGATCTCGGGCGGCGCCGAGGAGATCGCGCTCGGCACCCAGACGGTCAAGTCACGCCAGTACGTCGGCTGGTTCAACTTCCGCGGCAGCGATCAGCAAAAGCCCGTCGGCAAGCTGTCGGGCGGTGAGCGCAACCGCGTGCACCTCGCGAAGCTGCTCCAGAGCGGCGGCAACGTGCTGCTCCTCGACGAGCCGACGAACGACCTGGACGTGGAGACGCTGCGCTCGCTCGAGGATGCCTTGCTCGAGTTCCCCGGCTGCGTGCTGGTGGTCAGCCACGATCGCTGGTTCCTCGACCGCATCGCGACGCACATCCTGGCCTTCGAGGGCGACAGCCGGGCGGTGTGGTACGAGGGGAGCTACGCCGACTACGATGCCGACCGGCACAAGCGCCTCGGTCCGGACGCCGACATCCCGCGCCGGATCAAGTACCGCAAGCTCCACCACTGAGCCCGCGCCGCGCAAGCACCCGGACCCATCCCCCTCTTGCTCGCGGGAGCGGTGAGGGGAGGGGAGGGCCCGCGCTACCGCCGCCGGTCGCCGAGCAGCCGGAGCAGCATCAGGAAGAGGTTGATGAAGTCGAGGTAGAGTCGGAGCGCGCCGAAGATGGCGAGCTTCTCGCCCCCGAAGGCACCGCTCGCCGCCATGCGGCGGATCTTCTGCGTGTCGTAGGCGGTCAGCCCGACGAAGATGCCGATGCCAGCGAAGGTGATCAGCCAGTACAGCATCGAGCTGTGCAGGAAGATGTTCACGACCATCGCGATGATGAGCCCGATGAGGCCCATGAAGAGGAAGCTCCCCATCCCCGACAGGTCGCGCTTGGTCACCGTGCCGTACACCGCCATGGACCCGAAGGTCGCGCCCGTCACCAGGAAGGTCGAGGCGATGGAGGTGCGCGTATAGACGAGGAAGACGATCGCGAGCGTCAGGCCGTTCACGAACGCGTAGAGCAGGAAGCCGGCTCCCGCCACGGTGGGCGAAAGCCGCTGGAGCGACGCGGACAGGCCCCACACGAGCACGAGCTCGCCGATCACGAGCCCGTAGAAGACGAACGGCTGACCGAGGATGAAGCGTGTTGCCGTGGGCGACGAGGCGACGGCCATGGCGGTCAGGCCCGTCAGGCCGAGGCCGAGGGCCATCCACCAGTAGACCTTCGCCATGACGCCGCTGATCAGCTCTTGGTGGGCGGTGGGCGCAGCCGCGGCGGGCGGCATGAAGGGGTCGGGATTCATGCGGGGGATCATGGCGCATCTGGTCCACGGTCGCCAGGCCTGGCCCGTCGCGACGCTGCATCGATCGCCCCGCGCACGCGGTGCGGCGCACGCCCGCGCTCGAGGCGGGCGCCACGAGAGAGCCCCGCGTCAGCGGCGGCTCATGGCGTCCGTGTCGGCGGTGACGTTCGGGCCGGTGGAGGACGCGAGGTCGCTGATGGTGCACCCGCCAGTCGCGTTGATCGTCACGTCGGCGACACGCCAGAACTGGCGGCTGAGCAGGGGCACCGGGCCGAAAATCTGGCGCGGCGAGGTGGTCGACCCGCCGCAGTAGAGGGAGACCGTCACGCTCGCGTTGCCGCGGTAGGCGTGCACGCCCACGCGGTAGACCCCGGGCTGGGGCGAGGTGATGTTGATGTTCTCGGGCCCGAAGCCGTCGGTATCGTCGATGTCGAGGCGGGGGTTGTCGTCCGGTCCCGGTGCGCCCCACTCGAGCGTCGCCCGGTCGACCACGCAGTTGGCGTAGTAGCAGTCGTCCTGGTTGTTGAACCAGTGCATCGCCGTCGGGTCGAGCAGGTGCGTGTCCATGTCGGTGGCGTCGGTGTTCCAGATGATCTCGACGCGCAGCCCGTCGGTGTTGATCGCCCGCACCTCGGTCGTGCACGAGCCCGTCATCCCGTCGTTGTCGGTCGCGGTGAGCTGCACGTGGTAGATGCCGGCGATGTCCGGCGTGAAGCTCGTCGTCGGCGAGTCGGGCGGCATGGGCGGCGTCGCGCCCGACCCCATCGGCGTATCCACGAGCGTCCACTGGTAGCTGACGATGGTCCCGTCGTCGACGGCGCTGCCCATGATGTCCGCCGTCGTCAGGGGATGGGTGTCGACGCGCGCCGGACACATCACGGTGGGCGGCGAGGGAAGGCCGATCACGGTCGCCTCGCAGCTCGCGGACAGGCCGTCGTCGTCGGTCGCCGTGAACCGCAGCACGTAGGTGCCCTGGCGGTCGGGCGTGATCATGGTCGTCGTGCCGGTGATGGGGCTCGGCGTCGCCATGCTCGTCATGGGCTCGGACAGTAGCTCCCACTGCGTGCTCACGACGCGCCGGTCGTCGGTCGCCGTGGCGGTGACGGTCGCCGTGTGTCGCGTCGGCACTTCGATGGGAGCCATCGGGCACGTCACGATGGGTGGCGCCGTGACGCGGACGACCACGGTGCACTGATCGGTGGCGCCGTCCACGTCGGTCACGGTGAGCTGAAGCGTGTAGCTCCCGGGCTGGGACGCGGTGAACACCACGGTCGGTCCCGTCATGGTGTCGATGGTGGGTGCGCTGCCCCGCGGTGCATGGAGGATCGTCCAGCCGAAGGACGCGACGCCCACGTCGTCGTACCCCTCGCCGACGACCGTCACCGGCACGCCCATGGCCGTGGTCTGTCCTGCCGGGCAGATGGCGACCGGCGGGCCCACGACCGAGTGCACCGTAACCGAGCATCCCGCGGTGCGCCCCGCACCGTCGGTGACCGAGTAGTCGAGCTGGTAGTCACCGGCGACGTCGGTGGTGATCATCGTCGTCGCGCCACTGGTGGGCGCGTTGGTCGCCGTCGAGCCGGACGGCGAGGACTGGATCCGCCAGCCCTGGCTCGCGACGCCGTCGGGGCTCGTCGCCGAGGCCGTGAGGGTGAGCGAGTGGTGGGGCGACGTGTAGGTGTCGGCGCCCGCCGGGCAGGTGACCTGCAACAGCCCGCCGCCGTCCGGCTGGCTGCCGTCGGGGAGCTGGGCATCGGGTCTCGCGCCCCCGTCCAGGTCGGGACCGAGGTCGACGGCCGAGCGTGCACCGCAGCCGGCGAGGCTCGCTGCGAGCACCACCGCCAAGGCCACGCAGGGGGAGACACGCCGCGAGGAAAAGCAGGAAGAGAACATCACCAGGTGCATGCTAGTCCACCGGAACGCGGGAGCAAAACCGACCGGATTGGCGATCTCGGCGAGCCCGTCCCCGGCGGGGGACGATCCGGTGGGAACGGACCCGGAGGCCGGACACGTGGGACCCGATCTCGGGAGCCGGCGGAGCGCCGGGCCGTGGGAAAAAAGAGGCACGCGCCGTTCCCCCGTGTCCGTCCCGGGCGGGCCGAAGCCCGGGTCCGGTCGGGGGTTGCGGCGCGGCCAGTTGCTCAGTCGCTCGAAGCGGCCCCGTTTTCCGATCATGCTCCCGCCGTGCCTGCCGTTCTCGAACCTTTGCCCATCGACCCGAGCCTTCCGGCCCTCGTGAAGGCGCTCCGGGCCGGCTCCGGGCTCGTGGTCGTGGCCGAGCCCGGCGCGGGCAAGACGACGCGCGTCCCCCGGGCCCTACTCGACGCGGGCCTCGCCGAGGGGGGTGAGGTGGTCGTGCTCGAGCCCCGCCGCCTGGCGGTCCGCCTGGCCGCCCGCCGTGTCGCCGACGAGCTCGGCGAGCGCATCGGGGAGCGGGTCGGCTACCAGGTTCGCTTCGAAGACAGGACCGGTCCTCGCACCCGCCTACGCTTCGTCACCGAGGGCATCCTCGTCCGGCAGCTCGCCGCCGACCCGTGCCTCGCGGGCGTGTCGGTGGTGGTGCTCGACGAGCTGCACGAGCGGAGCCTGCAGGCCGACGTGGCCCTCGCCCTGTTGCGCCGATTGCAGGCGCGCGAGCGGCCCGATCTGCGCATCGTGGCCATGAGCGCGACCATGGAGGCCGCCCCCGTCGCACGCTTCCTCGGCTGCGAGGTGCTCGAGGTGCCCGGGCGTCGCTTCGAGGTCGAGATCGAGCATGCCGAGCGCCCCGACGAGCGGCCCCTCGATGTGCAAGTGGCCGGCGCGGTGCGCCGCGTGGTCGATCGCGGCCTTTCGGGCGACGTCCTCGTCTTCTTGCCGGGCGCGTCGGAGATACGGCGGGCGCGGGAGGCGTGTGGGTCCGTCGCAGAGCGGGCGGGCCTCGATCTCGTGACGCTCCACGGCGACCTGTCGGGCGCCGATCAGGACCGGGCCGTGCGCCGCGGCCCCCGGCCGAAGGTGATCCTGTCGACGAACATCGCCGAGACCTCGGTCACCATCGACGGCGTCGTGGCCGTCGTCGACAGCGGCCTCGCGCGCTTTGCCCGGCACTCGCCCTGGAGCGGCCTCTCCTCGCTCGAGACCGGGCCCATCAGCCGCGCCTCGGCCGCCCAGCGTGCGGGGCGCGCCGGACGCACACGACCGGGCCTGTGCCTTCGGCTCTACACGCGGCATGACCACGACACGCGTCCGATGCACGACCCGCCCGAGGTGAGGCGCGCCGATCTGTGCGAGGTGGTGCTCCTGCTTCGAGCCTCGGGGCACGACCCGCGCGCGCTCGAATGGCTCGAGGCTCCCCCGGCGGCCGCCCTCGACGCGGCCGAGACCCTCCTCGAACGCCTGGGCGCGATCGATGAGGCGGGCGCCGCGACGGAGCGTGGCCGGGCCATGCTGCGTCTGCCCTTGCACCCGCGCCTTTCGCGCGTCCTGCTCGAGGCGGCCGCGCGGGGTGTGCCCGAGCGCGGTGCGCTGCTCGCCGCGGTCATCGCGGAGCGCGAGTTTCGACGCGCGGCACGCACGCGGCTCGAAGGGGGCCCGGCGGCCATCCACGCGGTCGGCGAGAGCGATCTCTTCGAGCGGATGGAGGCCTTCGACGCGGTGGAGATTGAGGGGCTGTCCGCGTCCCGGATCCGCGCGCACGACCTCGACGTGGGTGCCGTGCACCAGGTGGCACGCGTGCGCGACCTGCTCGAGCATCGCGTGCGTGCGATGGACGTGGGCGTTCGGAAGGCTTTGACCGAGAGCGAAGAGAGCGCCCTCGGGATTGCGGTGCTCGCGGGCTTCCCCAATCGCGTGGGGCGCCGCCGCGGACCGCGGAGCGATCAGGTGGTCTTCGCATCGGGCGGCTCCGGCCGGCTCGCGCCCGTGAGCGTCGTGCGGGAGGCGGACTTCCTGGTGGCCGTCGAGGCCGAGGGGCGCCGGGGCGGGAGCGCGACGATCCGGGCCGCGAGCGCCATCGAGCCCGAGTGGCTCCTCGAGCTGTTCCCGGAGCGCGTGGAGGAGCAGCGCGAGGTGCGCTTCGACGCCGGCACCGAGCGCGTCGATGCGGTAATAAAGCTCACATATGATGGTCTGGTCCTCGACGAGAGCAAGGGTGGCGACCAGGACGGGGCGGAGATGTCGCGGGTGCTCGCGGAGGCGGCCCTCGCCGCGGGCCTCGGCCGCTTCTGGGATGCCGACGCCCTCGAGCGGCTGAGGGCGAGGGCGACCTTCGCCGCGGCCCACGGCCTTCCCCTCGACCTCTCGGCTCCGGTCGTCGAGCAAACCCTGCGCGTGTTGTGCGAAGGGTGCCGGAGCTTCGCCGACCTCCGAGGGCTCGACCTCATCGGAGCCCTGCGGGGGCGCGTCGCCGCCGCGGACCTCGCTCGCCTCGAGCGCCTCGCACCCGAGGCCGTGCCGATCGCGGGGCGTGCGCGCGTCCCGGTGGAGTACCCCGAAGGGGGCGGGCCCTTCATCGCCTCGCGCCTGCAGGACTTCTTCGGCATGACCGAGGGCCCGCGCATCGCCGGCGGCGCCGTGCCGCTCGTCCTGCACCTGCTCGCACCGAACCGGCGTCCCGTGCAGGTCACGACCGACCTGGCGGGCTTCTGGGAGCGGCATTACCCGGCGCTGCGAAAGCAGCTCGGGCGGCGTTATCCGAAGCATGCGTGGCCCGACGATCCGCGGGCCGCGTCCCCCGGGCGCCGATAGCGGCGACCGAACAGGGGCCTCTACACGACCCCTCGGAAGGCGGGCCTACGGGCGTGCGCTACGCGCGTACGCAACGCTGGTGGGCGACGTGCGAGTGCGCGGGGTCGGAGGACGTGACACGGCGAGAGCCGCTTCCACCTCGTGGGACACGCGGAGACAGTAGGTGGCGCGCGGCGCGAGGGGCCTGGCTTCGACGTCAACCCGGCTCATCGGGGCAGAAGACGATGGCGCAGCGACTGCGCGACTCGGCGAGCCGCCCGCAGAGCGCGCCCAGGTCCATGTCCGCGTCGATCACCGAGCCGGCCACCGCTTCTCCGGACTCGTCGTACTCGCTCGGGTCGACCGCCACCCAGCGGCCCTTTAGCTCGGGATGGTGAAGGAGCGTCTCCAAACCGTTCTGTTTCGCCATCGATGCTTTCCCGCGTCGCTGGGGTGCAATGTCTCCGGTCGCCCTTCGCCTTCAAGTTGGTAAAGCAATCCGCGATCCATCCGCGTGTCCCGCGCCATCGTCCCCCCGTTTCGGCGCTATCGAGCAGGGTGGCCCGGGACTCCATCACCGGCCTGGGGGCAAACGTCTCCAGCTCAGGCGGTCCGGAATCGGTCCGTGGCGTCGATCAACGCCGAAGCAATCCCCGGCTCGAAGGCCGAGTGGCCAGCGTCCGGCACGATGATCAGCTCTGCCTCGGGCCAGACCCGGGACAGGTCCCAGGCGCTTCGCACCGGACACACGACGTCGTAGCGGCCCTGCACGATGACGGCAGGGATCCGCCGGAGGCGGTCGACGCCTTCGAGAAGCTGACCGTCGCGCTCGAAGAAACCCCGATGGACGAAGTAGTGGGTCTCGATGCGCGCGAACGCCTCGGCGAAACGCGCCTCGGCCGTCTTGTGCACCAGCTCCGGGTCCGGTGCGAGCCGGCTCGTGCTGCCCTCCCACACGGCCCACGCGCGCGCCGCTTCGAGGCGGAGGGTGAGGTCGTGGCTCGTCAGCCGCGCGTAGTAGGCGCTCACGAGGTCGTCGCGCTCCGTCTCGGGGATGAGCTCGACGAGCTTCGCATGGGCTTCCGGAAAGAGGTGGCTCGCGCCGTCCTGGTAGAACCATCGGACCTCGGCCGCGCGCACGAGGAAAATGCCGCGGAGGACGAGCTCGGAGACGGGCTTCGGGTGTTTCTGCGCATAGGCGAGCGCCAGGGTGCTGCCCCAGGAGCCCCCGAAGATCTGCCAGCGATGGATGTCGAGCTCCTTGCGCAAGCGCTCGATGTCGTCGACGAGGTGCCACGTCGTGTTGTTCTCGAGCGACGCGTGGGGCGTGCTCCGGCCGCAGCCGCGCTGGTCGACGAGCACGATGCGATAGGCCTCCGGGTCCCAGAAGCGCCGGTGGGTCGGCTCGGTGCCGCCGCCCGGGCCACCGTGGAGGAACAGGACCGGCTTGCCCTTCGGGTTCCCGGACTCCTCGTAGTAGAGCTCATGCACCGCATCGACGCGCAGCCGTCCCGTGCGGTAGGGCTCGATGGGCGGGTAGAGCGGTCTACGGGGGCGCGGTTCCGGTGTCGCCATGCTCCGCCAGCGTTGGACACGGCTGCACGGCTTGTCAATCCGCGGGCCCGGGCAGAAAAAAGTTCCCGCCACCGGACGCCGCGTCGGCGGTGCCGCACACCATGCTGCGACGACGAGGTGATGGCCGAGCGGAGTCTGCAAGAGCACGACGATGCGGGCGCACGTGGTGGTCGAGTGCAGGGCTCCCGCGTTTCGGCGCGCGCTTGGGCGTTCGTTCGAGCGGGGAGCTCAGCGGCGCGTGACGACGAGACGGCGCCGCCCGCCGACCTGCGGCACGTCGATCCCCGAGCCCGCCACGCGCACCCGGCCCCCGCCGTCCATCGCCGCGTCGAAGCCCTTCGGGAAGGCGAGGGCGGGAGCCGACAGGCGCGTGGGGCCCTTCGCGCTCCCGTCCTCGTTCCACTCGGCGGTGAAGAGGCCCCGTGCCCGGTCCCATCGCCAGCCGATTGGCGTACCCGCGATGCGGTCCGGGTGCGGTCGCGCGATCGCTGCGGCTTGCAGCGCCGGCGCGCCGGCCATGTCCCACAGCGCGTAGCTCGCCTCGCCCCCACGCCCCATGTCCCACTGGAAGGCGCCGAGCCGGGCCTCGTCGAGCACGTCGTAGACGTCGTCGAGGTAGGCGCGGGCACCGGGCACGTCGCGACGGGCGCCGAGCTCGCCGACGATTGCCGAGAGCCCCATGCGCGCTGCGTCGGCCGCGATGCGATGCAGCCGAGCCGCGAGGCGTGTTCGGTCCCCGTCGTAGCCGAAGCCCATCTCGATGGCCGGTGGATAGAGGTGGGGCGCGTAGATCAGGCGATCGCGCGCGGGCGGCACCAGCGCGCTCGCGACCCCGACGTTCGCGATGGAGGCCGGCTCGAGGGCGATGAACGGGCGCGGCGCGCGGGCGCGGACGGCATCGACGAGGGCGCCGTAGAGCGCGGGCGCGATGCGGCGGTCGAAGTCCTGGGGCGTGGTCGATCCCCAGAAGGGCTCGTTGACGAGGTCGAAGGCGAGGACCGCATCGGCGGTGGCGAGCGCTTCGGCGAGCCGGGCCCAGGCCGAGGTGAAGGCGCCCCTCAGGCGAGGGTCGCCCCAGAAGCGATCGAACGCGGTCATCACCTGGGGCGTGAAGTAGGCGAGCTGCCAGGGGGACGGGGGATCGAACGCGTCGTAGAGCGCGGCGTCCAGGGACCACTCGGGTGCGCCGTCGAAGCCGAAGCCGCGGCCGTACACGTCCTGGTGCATGTCGACCATCACCCACAGGCCCGCCGCCCCCGCCGCATCGACAATCCGACGCACGGCGGCGAGGTAGCGCGCGTCGTAGCGTCCCTCGTCGGGCTCGATCGCTTCCCAGAAGACCAGGAGGCGGATCGCGTTCAGCCCGAGCTCTTGGCGTAGACGCACGAAGTCCGCCGGGCCGCAGGGCGGGAGCAGGTCGGGGGCGCTCTTCGCGTCACCCGAGACGTTCGTCCCGCGAAGTACGAGGACCCCGCCGTCGCGGTCGCGCAGAAACGGCGCCGCCCCGGCAGGCGTCGCCGCCGCGTTCACAGCTTCTTGCGCAAGAGGTCGCCGAGCGTCCCGAGGCCGCCCGTGGACGCCTGCTCCTGCCGGTAGCCGTCGTACTCGGCTCGCTCCGCGTCGTCGTGCGCCGCGCGGATGCTCAGCCTGAGCCGCCCTTCGTTTGTCTCGAGCACCTTGGCCGTGACCTCGCTGCCGACGGGGAACACCTTGCGTACGTCGACGCCGCGCTCGGTGCCGAGCTCGGCGTTCGGGATGAGGCCGCGCCCCGCGCGCCCCCGCGTTCCGGCGAGCTGCACGAAGATGCCGAAGCGCTCCACCTTTTCTACCGTGGCCTTGACGACCGCGCCCACGACGGCGTCCACACCGCGCGCCACGCTTCCCGCGGTCTCGCCGTCCGCGGCGGGCGCGAGGGCGATGCGGCGCCGTGCGAGGTCGACCGAGCGCACCACGAGCAGGACCTGCTGCCCCACTTCGAGCTGCGCCTCGGGCCGGCTCACCCCGGCGCCCAGCTCCGAGACGTGCAGCAGCCCCTCGACCCCCGGCGCGAGCCGCACGAAGGCGCCGAAGTCCATCAGCTTGCTGACCTGGCCCGCGACCACCCGCCCCACGGGCGCGATCACGTCGATACCGTCCCACGGGTCGGCAGCGAGGGCCTTGAGCGACAAGGTGATGCGGAGCCGGTCCTTCTCGCGCTGAACTTCGCGCACCTGCACCTTCACGACGTCGCCCACCGAGACCACGTCCTCGGGGCGCGTGCGGTCGTGGGACAGCTCCCGCACGGGCACGAGCCCCTCGACCCCGCCGATGTCCACGAAGGCGCCGAAGTCGCGGATCTGCGTGACGCGCCCGCTCAGCACGCTGCCCGGCACGAGCTCGGCGGCCAAGGTCTCGCGCGCCGAGGCGGCTTCCTGTTCGAGCAAGGCGCGGCGCGAGAGCACGGCCCCGCGATCCTCGAGGCTCGTCACGAGGAAGGAGAGGGTCTGGTTGAGGAAGACGGCGGCGTCCGAGACGAAGCGGTTGTCGAGCTGGGAGATGGGGCAGAAGGCGCGCACCGAGCCGATCTCGACCGACACACCACCCTTGTTGACGCCCACGACCTTGCCCTCGACCGGCACGCCGTCCTCGTGGGCGACGCGGAGCTGGTCGAGGCCCGCGTCCTTGCCGAAGGAGCGCCCGAGGCGGATCTGCCCGTCGTCGTCGACGGCGATCACGTGTCCCTCGATCGGGTCGCCCACCTTCACGTCGATGCGGCCCTCCGCATCCTTGAGGTCCACCGCCTCGAAGAAGGCCTGCCGCATCCCGTCGAGGTCGACGAAGACGCTCTCGCCCCCGACGTGGGCCACCGTGCCCGCGACGCGGTCGCCGACGCGGGGCGCCCGCCCGCGCGGCACGTCCGCCGCTTGCTGCTCGAAGAGGTCGCCGAAGGAGCCCGGTCGCGGTGCATCGCTCATGACGCCGCTCTGTACCATTCCTGCCGCCGCTCGGCGACCACCCGGGCGCCCCCTTCCTCTCGGCGGCCCCGGTCGGGTAGCGTGCGCCCGGAGGAACCATGGCTGACGCCCTGCACGTCCTGACCTGGAACGTGAAGATGCTCCCCACCCTGGCCAAGCTCGTGATCTCGCCGGTGGGCGAGCCGCGAGGGTGGTGGGAAGCGCACCTGACCGACGAGGCACGGGCCCGGCTCATCGTGGAGGCCGTGCGCACCCACCAGCCGGCCTACGACATCGTCTGCTTCCAGGAGGTGTTCGACGAGGGCATCCGCAAGGTCCTCGCCGACGGGCTCGGGGCGGGCTTCCACCTGGTGAAGCGGGCCGGCGACGACGACCTGGACGACGATAGCGGGCTCTTCGTCGCGAGCCGGCTGCCCATCGTCTGGTACCGCTTCGAGGAGTACCACGCGTCCGCCGGAAGCGACGCGTTCAGCGACAAGGGGGTGCTCGGCCTGTGCCTCGACCCTTCGACGCGTTTCCCCGGCGTGCCCGCCATCTACTGGTTCACGACCCACATGCAGTCGGACGTGAGCGCGGCGCCGACGCGGCTGCACCAGATGCGCCAGCTCCGCAGGTTCATCGCCGACATGCTGCGGCCGGTGGAAGCGACCGAGGAGGTTCTGGCGCTCCTGTGCGGCGACTTCAACGTCATCGGCGAGAGCCGAACCCTCGACGGGGACCACCTCGCGCCCACCGCCGAGTACCAGGCCCTCGTGAGCCATCTCGGCCACCCGCGCGATCTGTTCCGCACCGCCCACCCGGCCGAGCCCGGCGTCACGTGGGACGGCCTGCACAACGCCATGACCCCGGCGAACGACCGCACCGAGCAGCGAATCGACTACCTCTTCGCCTTCGACTTCGTTCCGGCCTTCGACACGCAGGACCAGCCCGCCCCGCTCCGGCGCTTCGCCTGCGCCGAGGTGGCGGTGCGGCCCGAGCCAGCGCCCAGCGGTGGGGGGCTTCACCTCTCGGACCACTACGCCGTCGAGGCGACCCTGACGCTGTGACGCGTGCGGCGGGCGCGGCGGGGCTTGCCACGGGCGCCCACCTGTCCTAATCGTTGCGCCCCCCCATGCCTCACGAGCACGAGCGCCGGCGCACGTTCGCGATCATCTCGCACCCGGACGCCGGCAAGACGACCCTGACCGAGAAGCTCCTTCTCTACGGCGGGGCGATCCACGCGGCCGGCATGGTCAAGTCGCGCAAGGCGGCGCGATCGGCGACCAGCGACTGGATGGCCATCGAGAAGGAGCGCGGCATCTCGGTGACGAGCTCGGTGCTGCAGTTCGAGTGGGACCAGGTGCGCTGGAACCTGCTCGACACCCCGGGCCACCAGGACTTCAGCGAAGACACCTACCGCACCCTGATCGCGGCCGACTGCGCCATCATGCTCATCGACGCGGCCAAGGGCGTCGAGGCCCAGACGCGCAAGCTCTTCCACGTTTGCCGCATGCGCGGCACGCCCATCGTGACCTTCGTCAACAAGATGGACCGGCCGGCGCGCGATCCCTTCTCGCTCATGAGCGAGGTGGAGGAGGTGCTCGGCCTCGACACCGTACCCATGACCTGGCCCATCGGCAGCGGCGACCGCTTCCAGGGCGTCTACGACCGGCAGAAGAAGAGCGTCCTACGCTTCGAGCGGAGCGAGGCGGGCAACGCGAAGAAGGCGCTCGTCGCCGTCGCGGGCATCGACGATCCGAAGCTCTCCGAGATGCTCGGCGAGGGGCCCTCCGAGACCTTGCACGACGAGGTGGAGCTGCTCGAGGGGGCGGGCGAGTCCTTCGACAGGGAGCGCTTCCTCGCCGGCGAGCTCACGCCCGTGTTCTTCGGCAGCGCCCTGACGAGCTTCGGTCTCGAGGGGTTCCTCAAGGCCTTCGAGGACCTGTGCCCGCGGCCCGGCCCGCGCCCGGCGGCAGGCGGTGCCGTCGTGCGTCCCGAGGACGACCGCTTCAGCGCCTTCGTCTTCAAGGTGCAGGCGAACATGGACCCGGCCCACCGCGACCGCATCGCCTTCGTGCGCGTGTGCTCGGGGCGCTTCGAGCCCGGCATGCGCGTGCACCATCACCGCCTCGGCAAGGAGATCCGCCTCAAGGGCGCCGAGCAGTTCTTCGGGCGCGATCGGGAGAGCCTGGTCGAGGCCTTCGCGGGCGACATCGTCGGCCTCTACGACCCAGGCCTGTTCCGAATCGGCGACACGCTCTCGAGCGGCGGCGACGTGGTCTTCGACGCGGTGCCGCGCTTCTCGCCCGAGCACTTCGGGCGATTGACGCTGCTCGACCCAATGAAGCGCAAGCAGCGGGAGAAGGGCATTCAGGAGCTGGCCGAGGAGGGCACGGTGCAGCTCTTCACTCAGCCCGGGCGCGAGAAGGACCCGATCTGCGGCGTCGTCGGGCGGCTGCAGTTCGAGGTGCTCGGCTACCGCATCGAGCACGAGTACGGGGCGAAGGTCGTGCTCGACATGCTGCCCTACGGCTACGCGCGGTGGGTCGAGGGCGTCACGGACGTCAAGGACCTCGAGCGCCGGCACATCCCCATGGGCGTCAACGACGTGGACGGCCGTCCGGTCGCGCTCTTCCGCGACGAGTGGGAGCTCCGGCGCGCCGAGCGCGACAACCCCGAGTGGACCTTCCACGAGACGGCGCCGATCCGCGCCTGAGCTCGTCGCGCTGCTACGGCCGCCTCTTGCGCCGGCGAAGTACGAAGAGGCCGAGCACGAACACCGCTGCGAGGGACGCGGGCAGGCCCGAGGTCGATCGCGCGGCCACGCGGCACCCGCAGCCGCCGCTGCTCAAGTCCCTGGACGTTCCGCTGTCGGGCTGCGCGGAGGCGTCGAGGCCCACGCCGGCATCGACGGGCGGCACGCCGCTGTCGATCGCGCTGCCACCGTCGATCGCGCGGCCGCCGTCGATCGCGCTGCCGCCGTCGTCCATGGACATCATGCTGCCGTCGCCCGCGCCACCGTCGGTGGACATGCCGCCGTCGCCACCCGCAGCCGTGACCGTCACCATGCCGCAGTGGTGATAGAAGCATCCGCCCGGCACATTGAGGCCGTGGTTCGACATGAACTCCTCGACCTGCACCACGCAGTGGTCGCAGGTGAAGCCGGCGGGCAGGGGGATCTCGGCGGTCTGCGGGTCCGCTGAACGCCGATGTGTGGTCGAACAGGCCGTCGGCGAGCACGGGGAGCGTCGGCGAGGGGTCGATGACCGTCGAGCCGCAAGGGGTCGCGCCCGCGGTCACGGGTGGATTGGCCGGCAGGGACGACATGTCGGTCGCGATGGAGACGCGGTAGTGGCCCGGATGGAAGATCCTCTCCTCGATCGTCACGGTCAGCATCCCCCCCTCGATGACCGTCGTGACGTCGCCCGTGGGGACCGGGGGGTTGCCCGGGTCGGCCTGGCCGCAGGGCGCGCTCTTTTCGGGTAGGCCCAGGCCGTCCTGCGCCGAGTAGCACGCCGGCGCGCGCAGATAGAAGTGGGCGTGGGCGACCGTCGGTGCCATCGCGACGGCGACGGCTGCCGCCACCAGGATCACCCAAGAGCGCACGCGTCGTGCCATGGCTGCAATCGGCATCGTCTCTCCTCCGAGGAGCCGCTCGCGTCGTTCGAACGGCGGCGCGACTGTACCATCGGCGCAGCCGGGGCGGGTACGGGCGCTCGGTAGGGGCGCTCGGTGCGGGTGATCGGGGACGGTTGCGCGTCGTCCCCCCGGAACGGAACAGTCAAGCAATCGCTTTACTGTTCTTCTTCGCGCCCGGCCGGCCCGTCCTCCGCCATCCCGCAGGCGCTCGGGATCGGCCTGCGCCACGAGGCCGTTGCGTTCGAGCAGGGCGTCGAGGCGCGGCTCGCGCCCCATGAAGTCGCGGAAGAGGGCCTCGGGCTCGGCGCTGTCGCCGCGCGCCAGGATCGTGTCGCGGAAGGCGCGCCCGACGTCGGCGTCGAAGATGCCCTGCTCCGCGAAACGGCTGAAGGCGTCGGCGTCGAGCACCTCGGCCCACTTGTAGCTGTAGTAGCCCGCGGCGTAGGCGACGGGGCTGCCGAACAGATGTGTGAAGGCGGTGACCATCGCGTAGTCATCCGGCAGCCGGACGGGCATGAAGTCCTGCATGATGCGTCGCGCGTAGGCGATCACGTCGCCGTCCCGGGCTGGCTCGTAGGCCGTGTGCAAGCAGAGGTCCACCGACGCGAGCTGAAGCTGCCGCAGCATGGCCGTCGCTGCCCTGTAGCTACGCGCCTTCACCATCTTGTCGTAGAGAGCCGCGGGGATCGTCGCGCCCGTCTCCACGTGCCGCGCGAAGAGATCGAGCGCCTCCCGCTCCCACACCCAGTTCTCCATGATCTGGGACGGCAGCTCGACGAAGTCCCACGCCACGTTCGTGCCGGCCAGGCTGCGCACGGGCACGCGGCTCAGGGTGTGGTGCATCAGGTGGCCGAACTCGTGGAAGAGCGTCTCGACCTCGCGATGGGTCAGGAGCGCCGGTGCGTCGCCGATGGGCGGCGTGACGTTCGCGCAGAGCAGACCGACGTGGGGCGCCCCGTCGATGCCGGTGACCAGGCCGTTCATCCAGGCGCCGCCGCGCTTGTTCGGCCGCGGGAAGACGTCGGTGTAGAAGCCGGCGATGAGGGCTCCGTCCGCGTCCCGCACGGCCCAGGCGCCCACGCTCGGGTCCCACACCGGTGCGTCCCACGGCTCGATGCGCAGGCCGTAGAGCCGTTGGGCCAGGGCGAAGAGCCCCTCGAGCACGCGGTCCACGGCGAAGTAGGGACGGAGCTCCTCCGCGTCGAAGTCGTAGAGGGCCTGGCGCTGCTTCTCGGACCAGTAGCCGAGGTCCCACGGGGCCATCGCGCCGGCATCTCCGCCGAGGGCCTCGGCGCGGAACGCCGCGAGGGCGTCGTGCTCGCGCGCGGCGAAGGGCTCGGTGCGCGCTCGCAGATCGGCGACGAACTCCCGCGCCCGCGCGCCCGTCTTGGCCATGCGGTCGGCGAGCACCAGGTCGGCGAAGTCCGCGTAGCCGAGGAGCTTGGCGCGGGCCGCGCGCAGCTCGAGGATGCGCAGAAGCACGGGCCGATTGTCCTCTTCGCCCGAGGTGGCCCGTGTGTTCCATGCCCGCCAGACCTGCTCGCGGATCGCGCCGTCGTCCATGTAGGTGAGGACGGCGACGAGGCTCGGCTCCTGCAAGGTGAAGCGAAAGCCCTCGCGCCCCGCGGTCCGGGCGCGCTCGCGGGCGGCCTCCCGCGCCGACGGTGGAAGGCCGGCGAGCTTCGCCTCATCGGTGACGACGAGCTCGAAGGCGTTGGTCGCGTCGAGGACGTGCTCGGAGAAGGCGGTCGTCGCGCGCGTCAGCTCGACGTCGATCGCTTCGAGCTTCTTCTTGTCCTCCGGGCCGAGGTCGGCGCCGTGCCGTCGCATCTCGTCGACGGTCTTGTCGAGGAAGCGCCGCCGCACCGGGTCGAGGCCGCGCGCCTCGTCGGTCTCGGCGAATGCCCGCAGGGCCTTCCACAGCCTCTCGTCGAGCGGGATCTGCGAGTAGAAGGCGCTCACCTTCGGCCGCACCGCGTTGTAGGCGGCGCGCCACTCGGGCGTGGTCGCGACCGACTCCAGGTGCCCGACGACGCCCATGGCGCGCTCGAGCTTCTCGGTCGTCTCCTCGAGAGCGCCGAGGGTGTCGTCGTAGGTGCGAGGGCCGGTCCCTTCGCCGATCGCCCGCAGCCTCTCGCGCGCTTCGGCGAGCAGGTGGTCGGCCGCCGGCTCCACGTGCTCGGCGCGGATGCGGTCGAAGGGGATGTCGAAGTCGATCTCGAGGAGCGGGTTGTGGAGCGGGTTGTCGTCGGTTCCCATTGCGCCCAGCCTAGCAGTCCCGGGACGGGCCCCGCACGCCGCCTCCGCCCCGTCGCTCTGCGGGGAGCACCTGGTGTATCATCCGGCCGCCGAGCCCCGGTTCCGATCGTGCAATGCGGGGCGGACGGAGCAAAGGCGATATCATGACTCGTACGACCCCTTCGATTGTCTTGGCGTTGGCGCTCGCCTGCGTTGGCTGCACCGCAACCACGAACTTCAACGGCTACACCTACGGCGATGGTGGGTCCCAGCGAGACGGCGCTGCCGACGGCGCCGCCGGGGACGCCCACGTGCAGGATGCGAGCTCCCCGGACGCGGGGCGAACGGACGGCGGGCGAACGGACGCAGGGCGCGTAGACGCGGGCGGCGTGGACGCGGGCGGCGTGGACGCGGGCGGCGTGGACGCGGGCGGCGCGGACGCGGGCGGCGCGGACGCGGGCCGAGCGGATGCCGGGCCTCCGGATGCCGGGCCTCCGGACTGCGGCGCCCTGACCGACCCGGCCCACGGCGCGGTCAGCGCAGCGAGCACGACCGGGGGCGCGATGGCGAGCTACACGTGCGACACGGGCTACACGCTCGTCGGCGCGGCGATGCGTACGTGCCAGGCGGACGGGACCTGGAGCGGCGCGGCGCCCACGTGCATGCTGGTGGACTGTGGGGCCCTCACGGCACCGAGCCACGGCACGGTGAGCGAGCCGAGCACCACCTACGGCGGGTCGGCGAGCTACGCCTGCGACATGGGATACACGCTCGGTGGGATGGCGATGCGCACGTGCCAGGCGGACGGGACGTGGAGCGGCGCGGCGCCCACCTGCACACCGGTCGACTGCGGCTCCCTGTCCAACCCGACGCACGGGGCGATCAGCGCAGGGAGCACGACCTATGGCGCCATGGCCACGTACACGTGCAGCTCGGGCTACACGGTCAGCGGGGCGTCGATGCGGACGTGCCAGGCTTCCGGGACGTGGAGCGGGACGGCGCCGACGTGTGCGCCGGTCGACTGCGGTTCCCTGTCCAACCCGACGCACGGGGCGGTCAGCGCAGCGAGCACGACCTACGGCGCCATGGCCACGTATACGTGCAGCTCGGGCTACACGGTCAGCGGGGCGTCGATGCGGACGTGTCAGGCTTCCGGGACGTGGAGCGGGACGGCGCCGACGTGTGCGCCGGTCTCCTGCGGCGCGCTCACGGCACCCGCGAACGGCACGGTGAGCACGACCGGCACGACCTATGGCGGGACCGCGACCTATGCATGTAACATGGGCTACGTCGTGAGCGGCGCAGCGATGCGGACGTGCCAGGCTTCCGGGACGTGGAGCGGGACGGCGCCGACCTGCATGCCCCACTGCCCCGCGCCGCCTTCCGTCGCGAACGGCACGGTGAGCGCGCCATCGGGCAATCCGGGTGCCCTCGCCACCTACTCCTGCAACGCCGGCTATCGGCTCGCCGGTGGGAACTACCTCGGGTGCGGTCCGACCGGCACGTGGATTGGCCAGCCGCCGGTTTGCCAAGCGCTCGCTAGCTGCGTGTGCGGCGGCGCCTTCGCCATCGGCGAGCAGGTGACCGCGGCGGCCGCCAACCCCTCGGGTTCTACCGGTCTCGCGGCCGGCACCGTCGGAACGGTCCTCGGAGGCAATCCCGGGACGCCGCCGATGCTCGTCCAGTGGAGCGGATGGACTTCGGGGCACAGCGGCAACTGCAGCCTCCTCACCTGCGGCTCGTGCACGGACTCCGGTAGCTCCCGCTGGTACGTCGCGTGCGCCGACGTCACGACCCAGCGCCTCACGTGCGCCTGCGGCGGCGTCTTCTCCCAGGGCGATCGCGTGGTACTGCTCGTCAACTCCCCCGACGGCGCGAGCGGCCTGTCCCAAGGCGCGACGGGCACGGTCATCTCGGGCGGGACCGGCACCCCGCCCCTCCTCGTACAGTGGGATGGGTGGACGAGCGGCCACAATGGCAACTGTAGTGCGTCGACCTGTGGGTCTTGCACGCCTTCGGGAAGCTCTCGCTGGTACGTCAACTGCAACGAGATCGCGCGCGCGCCCTGAAGCGCCCGAACGCAGCGCCCCGCCCGCGGTGTGCACGGGCGGGGCTCTTCGATCGGCAGGGCGTTCGCGTCCCTCAGTCGATGGTCGTGTCCTGCACGATGAGCCGCGTCATGAGCTCGTTCAGGTACTCGACCGTGTAGTCGCCGATGGTCGGCGCGATGTGGGAGCCGCCGATGCCGCTGTCGTTGGTCAGGAACGTGTAGGTCCCGTTCGTCGTGAGCGCGGTGAAGCGCAGGATGAACTCGGTGGACTTGTCGACGCCGCTGCCAGCGACCGGGATGATGCGCACGCCCGCCGCGGCCGCCGCCGCGTTCGCCTGCTGGTAGCGCGAGAGGGTGTCCTGGGTGCTGTGGGGCGGCGCGTCGAGCACCATGAACAGGAGCCGGGCGGTCGCCGACGGGCGCCAGTCGTGGTCGGTGATCGCCTGGTCGAGGCCCTGGTCGACGGCCTCGGGGAAGTCACCCCCGCCACCCGCGCTCTCCGCCGCGAGCCAGGTGTGGATCTGGCTCATGTCGCGGGTGAAGGGATGGGAGCGCACGGTGTAGGTGTCGACGACGTCCTTGTAGAAGTCGACGCTCACGCGCAGGTCGACGCTCTGGGAGAACTGCCGCTGGGCCTGGTCGATCACGTCGCCGAGCTCCGCCTGGATGTAGCTCAGCTCGTCGCCCATGGAGCCGGTGGTGTCGACGAGGAACATCAGGTCGAGGGAGGGCGTGGGCGTGTGGGCCGCCGCGAACGACACGTCCACGGGGGTGCTCGTGCCAGGAGTGACATCGGCCACGTCCGCCGTTTCACCGCCATCTTCCACGTGCACCGAGAAGGGGCCCGGCTGGGTCGCGAAGACACCGGCGAAGAGCTCGGCGCGGCCGTGGTTGTCGGTGTGGGCCGTCCACGCCTCGTTCCCGTCCGCGTCGAGGAGCGTCACCTGCGCGTCGACGACCGGCTTGCTGCCGGCATGCACGTCGACCGGGATGCGCCCCGTCGTCTCGTAGCCCCACTGCTCCTGCATCGGGCCCCAGGTGTCCGAATCCCATCAGGCTGGTCCAGTAGTCCCAGTGCCCAAGGTCGTCCCACTCGCCCGCCGTGAGTTGTCCCGCGGGCACCGGGTCGGTGCAGGCGCTACCGGTGCAGGGGCTGCCGCCGTCGCTCGCGCTGCCGCTGCCGCTGGTGTCCACGCCGCCGCTGCCTACGGGTGCGCTCCCCACGCTCGTGTCGCCGCTGCTCGAATGGCCGCTGCTGCCCGAGGGGTCGCTCGCCGCGGGCGCGGTGCCCACGAAGCGTCCGGTGCCGCCCCCTCCGGCACTGCTGGACGTGCCCGCCATCGAGCAGCCGAAGCACCCGACGACCATCCCCACCACAATCCCACCGACTACCCGATTGCGACGCATTCGACCCTCCGGCTCTTCCCCTGTCGCCTCCCTTCGTTGCAGGGCCGGTGCCAACTGCCGGCCGCTGCCCATGGACCCGGAAACGCTGGCGAACGGGGCCAACGCGGCCGGGATCGGGCTGTGTCAGGTTGCGCCTGGACGGGCTCGATCGCGCTGGACCGTGCGAGGACGGCGCGCCCGCCGGCGACTCCCGCCTCGACGCACCGCGCGTCAGGTGCTGTGATTGGCGCCATGGAGAGCACGGACGTCCTGGTCGTAGGCGGCGGCCCGGCCGGCGCGGTCGCTGCGTTCACGGCCGCCCGGGCGGGGGCCCGCGTCTGGCTCCTCGAGGCGCGGTCGATCCCGCGCGACAAGGTGTGTGGCGATGCCCTGATCCCCGACAGCCTGCGCCTGCTCGAAGAGGTCGGGCTCAAGGACCGCGTGGCCGCCATCGCGCACCACGCCGAGGCCGTTCGCATCTTTTCTCCCGCCGGTCGGTCCTTTGCCCTGCGCGCCCCGTTCCTCACGGTTCGCCGCGCCGACCTCGACGCATTGCTCTGTCGCGCCGCGGTGGAAGCTGGCGTCGAGATGATCGAAGGCGCCCGCATCGAAGCGCCCCTCCGGCGCGAGGGCGACGGCGCGGTCATCGGTGTTCGCGGCCGCGATGCCGACGGTCGCCCCCTCTCCCTCGCTGCGCCAATCACCATCCTCGCCACGGGCGCCGCGGGCGGGATGCTTCGGGCCTTTGGCGTGGGCATGCGCAGCCAGCCGTCGGCCCTCGCCCTGCGCGCCTACTACCGCGCGCCCGACCTCGACCCGCGCGAGCTGATCATCTCCTACGAGCGTCCGGTGATGCCCGGCTACGGCTGGGTCTTCCCCATGGCCGACGGCATCGCCAACGTGGGCGTGGGCGTGTTCCTCGCCGGCGGTCGCACCGGCGCGAACCTGCGCTCGCTCTTCACGCGCTTCGTCGAGGAGTGCACCCACGTGCGTGCCCTGCTCGCGAACGCCTCCCCCCTCGGCGAGCTGCGCGGTGCGCCGCTACGGTGCGCCTTCGAGGGCGCGCGTACCCACGCGGACGGCCTGCTCGTCGCGGGCGAGGCGATCGGCACGACCTACTCGCTCACGGGCGAAGGCATCGGCAAGGCCATGGAGTCGGGGCGCCACGCCGGCGCGGTGGCAGCGGCGGCGGCCCTCGAGGGCGTTGCGACCGCATCGCGGCTCGCCGCCTACGACACGGCCCTCGAGGCCGCGGGCTTCCGCGCCAAGTTCCAGCACTACGCCCGGGCCCAGCGCTGGGTGGCGAGCGCGCCCGTCGTGGACTTGCTCGCACGCCGCGCCGAGCGGAGCGCTCGACTTCGCGGCGTGCTCGAGGCGGTGCTCCGCGAGGAACGCTCGCCGCGCGCGGTGCTCTCCCTCGGCGGCATCGTCCGCGCCCTCGTCGGCTGAGGCACGGACGCGGTGGGCGCGGGCGCGGTCAGATGAGCCGCTTCGCCCACTTCTCCTTGTTCTCGTCGTAGGGCGGGTAGCGCAGGGAGGGGTCCACCCGCGTGCCCTTGTGCAGCACGCCCTTCTTGTGGCTGAAGACGTCGAAGCTCGCGCGGCCGTGGTAGGCGCCCATCCCGCTCGCGCCGACGCCGCCGAAGGGCAGCTCCGGCACCTGCACGTGGGCCATCACGTCGTTGATGCACACCCCGCCCGAGCTGGTCTGTTCGAGCATCCGGCGTTGCACCCGCCGGTCCTTCGAGAACACGTAGAGCGCGAGGGGCCGCGGCCGCTTCCGGATCCGTTCGATGGCGTCATTCGCGTCGTCGACGGTGATCACCGGCAGGATGGGCCCGAAGATCTCCTCCTGCATCACCGGGTCCTCGTCCCGCACGCCGCGCAGCACGGTCGGTGCGATGTAGCGCGCCTCGGCGTCGGCTTGCCCTCCCACGACGGGCTCTTGGCCTTCGAGCAGCGACGTGAGCCGCTGGAAGTGGCGGTCGTCGACGATGCGCGCGAAGTCCGGGCTCGCCTTGGGGTTCTCGCCGTAGAACGTGCGTACCTCCTCGGCGACGCGCTCGAGGAAGCGCTCCTCCACGTCGCGGTGCACCAGCACGTAATCGGGGGCGATGCAGGTCTGACCCGCGTTGAAGAACTTGCCCCACACGATCCGCCGTGCGGTCACGGCCAGGTCCACGTTCCGGTCGACGTAGCAGGGGCTCTTGCCGCCGAGCTCGAGCGTGACCGGCGTCAGGTGCCGCGCCGCCGCCTCCATCACGATGCGCCCGACGCGCTCGCCGCCGGTGAAGAAGATCGTGTCGAAGCGCTCCCGGAGCAGCGCCTGGCTCTCGGCCACACCACCGACGACCACGCGGATCGCGCTCTCGTCGAGGTACTTCGGGATCCACTCGGCGAGGGCGGCCGCCGTGTGGGGTGAGAGCTCGGACGGCTTGACGACCGCCGCGTTCCCCGCCGCGATGGCGCCGACGAGGGGCGCGAGGGTGAGCTGCACGGGGTAGTTCCAGGCGCCGATGATGAGCGCCACGCCGTAGGGCTCGCTCATCACGAAGGAGCGGCCAGGCAGGTTCGCCAGGGTCGTCGGCACGCGCGCGGGCTTCATCCACTCCGCGAGGTGGCCGAGGGTGTGCTTGATCTCGTTCCGCACGAAGGACGTCTCGGCGAGCCATCCCTCGAAGCGGGCCCGGCCCATGTCGGCTGCCAGGGCATCGAGGAAGACCTGCTCCCGGTCGGCGAGCAGCGCATCGAGGGCCCGGAGCTGGGCCTTGCGCCAGGCGGCGGGCCGCGTGCGACCCGCCTCGAAGGTCCGCCGGAGCCCCTCGACCAGCGCCGTCACGTCGGGTTTGGCCGCGGTCGTGGGCCGTTCGCTCCCCTGTCCGGTCTGCAGCATGGCGTCTCCTCTATTTTCGCGCTCCCATCATGGGGCTGAACCTCGCTCGGCGGAAGGGGTGCGCGGCCCGAGGCCTCGTGCCATTCTCCGGTCGTGCGCACGCTCACCTCGGTCCTCGGCAACTCCCAGAAGCTCGACGGGGGCGCCATGTTCGGTAACGCGCCGCGCGCCCTGTGGTCGCGCTGGATCACGCCCGACGAGCACAACCGCATCCCGCTCGCCTGCCGCGCTCTGCTGGTGCGCGAAGAGGGCCGCACGGTGCTCCTCGAGACGGGCATCGGCGCCTTCTTCGAGCCCGAGCTGCGCGAGCGCTACGGCGTGGTCGAGGACACGCACGTGCTGCTCCGCTCCCTCGCCGACGTGGGCGTCGCGCCCGAGGACGTGGACGTCATCGTCCTGTCCCATCTGCACTTCGATCACGCCGGCGGTCTGCTCACGGCCTTCTCGCCCGGCGCCGCGCCCTCCCTCGTCTTTCCGCGGGCCCGGTTCCTCGTGGGCAAGAAGGCCTGGGAGCGCGCCCTCGCGCCGCACCCGCGGGACCGGGCGAGCTTCATTCCGCAGCTCGCGCCGTTGCTCGAGGCGAGCGGGCGGCTCGAGCTCGTGGAGGGGACCGAGAGCGCCATGCTCGGGGAGGGCTATCGCTTTCACCTGAGCGACGGCCACACGCCGGGGCTGATGCTGACCGAGGTCGCCATGCCCAACGGGCCCGTGGTCTTCGCGGCCGACCTGGTGCCCGGCGCCGCCTGGGTGCATTTGCCGATCACGATGGGCTACGACCGCTTCCCGGAGCGGCTCGTCGACGAGAAGCGCGCCCTGATGGAGGATCTGGTCGCCCGCGGGGGTCGTCTCTTCTACACGCACGACCCGGCGGTCGCCCTGTCGCGTGTGGTGCGCGACGAGCGGGGCCGCTACCGCGCCGCCGACGAGATGGCCACGCTGCGCGACCTCGCGGAGTGACGCGGCGGGAGCGCTGCCCCCGCCCTCACGCACCGCGGAGCCACTACTCGCCGCGGAACGTCGGGGACCGCTTCTCGACGAAGGCGCGCAACGCCTCCATGAGGTCCTTCGACTGCAGGAACGCGGCGTTCCACGCGGCGACGTAGGCGAGACCGTCCGCCACCGCGTGGCCCGCGGCCTGGTTCATGACGCGCTTTACGGCCTGCACGACCAAGGGCGGGTTGTCGGCGATGGAGCGGGCGAGGGCGCGACCGGCGTCGAGCATCGCCGCGCGGTCGTCGTACAGGTCGTTGACGAGGCCGATGCCGAGGGCGCGCTCGGCGTCGATGTCGGCGCCGGTCAGGGCGAGCTGCCGCGCATGCCCCTCGCCGACGATGCGCGGCAGGCGCTGCAAGCTCCCGAGGTCGGCGACCATCGCCACCTTCACCTCGCGCACGCTGAAGCGCGCATCACGCGCCGCGATGCGCACGTCGCAGGCCGCGATGAGATCCACGCCGCCGCCGATGCACCATCCGTGCACCGCCGCGACGACGGGCTTGCGGCATGCCGCGACGCGGTTGAACGCCTCCTGCAGACGCTCGATGAGCGCGAGCAGCTCCGTGCGCGACTTGGCGAGCTGCTCGCCCGCGATGAGGGGCCCGAGCTCGCCCATCATCGCCGTGAGGTCGAGCCCGTAGCTGAAGTGCTCGCCGCTGCCGTGGACGAGCACCGCGCGCACGTCCCGGTCGGCGTCGAGCTCGGCGAAGAGCGCTGGCATCTCCCGCCAGAAGTCCGGCCCCATCGCGTTGCCCTTGCCGGGCCCGCACAGCTCGACCTCCGCAATCCCATCGTGCTTCACCAAGCGCGCTGACTCCACGGCCACCTCCTCGCGCTCCCGCGAGCGCGCGCCCGGGAATCTAACGCACCCGGCCGCGTTCCGCCTCCAGCCATGGTCTGGAGCCGCTCGATGACCCCTCGAGGCTCGGGGGTCCTTGGGAACCTTCAGGGTTCGAACCTCCCTCCCGCTTCGCCTCTGCAGGGCCACCGCGAACAATCGACGGCACGCTCGAGCTTGACCCGCGTCAAGCTGTGCCGCGTCGGGAGAAATTTAAGAGATGTGAACCGCCCCGGGTTTCCCAGAGACTCATCGGCGAGGCCGGTGTCGGCAAGGACCGCAATCGACGAGGGCATCGTTCGAGGTCGAGCCCGCCCTTGGAAGTACGGGCTGTGCATCCGGGAGGAACCATTGGCGCAGCGCGGTAGCAGGAGCCGGCCCGCGCTCGGCGGAACCGTCCTATGGGCTCTCGCCCTCGTGGCGGTCGGCGGCTGCACCGCTTCGCACACGCTCGACGCCGGCCCGTCCGACGCCGGCGAGACGGGGGGGCCCTGTATGACGGACAGTGGCCACCTCCCCCCGTCCTGCTTTCGCTGGCGGGACCACTGCTGCAATCCATACAACTCGGGGCGCGCCACCTGCGGGCCCCTCGTGGAGTGGGTCTGCCCGGCCGGCTACCGTTTCGAGTGCCCTGTCGGCTCGTGGTGCGCCGTTGGCTCCCCCGATGCCAGCATCGACGCCCCTCCTCCGCCAATCACCGACGCATCGCCGGGTGCCGTCAGCGACGGCTCGGGGGGCGCGGTCACCGAGGCCGGGCCCGCGGGCAGTCCCGAATGTGCGGTCGCATGCGACGCCGGCGAGGTCTGTGTCCACGGTTACTACACGCACGATCCGCCTCCGCCCCTCCCCGACGGTGGGGTGTGCACATCGGGTATGCAGCGTTACCAACGGTGTTGGTCCGAGTCCGACCAGTGCCGCCCGGTCCCGGACGGCTGCGTCGCAGAGCCGGCTTGCTCCTGTCCCGCCCTTTCGCCGACATCAGGACTTTGGCCAATCGGGTGCGAGTGCCGCAGCGATGGGACGTACGACTGCTACAACATCGGAATCTGATGGCCTCGTAGCCGACGCTCGTTCCCCTTCACGTCGAAGTCGGCGGCCAGGGCGGGTCCGCACAGCTCGACCTCCGCGACCCCATCCTCCTTGACCACCCGGAGTGACTTCACGCGAGCCTCCTTCTGTTCCTGTCCCTCTCCCTGCGGCCGCGAATCTAACGCAGCGCATGCGACGGCGCGATCACCCGCGGGTGGGATCGCAGGCACTTGGGAGAACCGAGGCCGGAAGGGAGCCAACTCCTCCGGGGCCGTCGCGCGTGCCAACACGCCCCCAGTCGAAGCCCGTGTTGGCACGCGCGCCGAGGCGGCCATGCGCGAGCGCTCGCCGACCACATCACACGGCTTGGCAAGCGCTCGCATTGCATGGCCGCCGGGCCCCGGAGGAGTTGGCTCCCTTCCGGCCGTCCCAGCACACGCGTCACGCCGCGCCGTGGACGCGCACCGCTTCGAGCAAGGCGTCGCCCCAGCTCTCGATGCGCGCCGGCCCCATGCCCACGATGTCCGCCAGGTCGTCGCGGCTCTCGGGGCGCCTCGCCGCGATCTCGACCAGGGTCCGGTCGTGGCAGACGACATAGGCCGGCACGCCCGCTTGCCGCGCCGCCTCGAGCCTGGCCGCCCGCAGGGCCTCGAAGAGCGTCGCGTCCTTCGGCGCCGGTGCCGGCGGCGGCGCCTTCGGTCCCTTGCGCCGGCCCGCGCCCTCCTTGCTGTGCCGCTCGCCGCGTCGCCAACCGATCTCGTCCTCCTCGGGCGGCAGCACACGCACCGGGGTCGCGCCCTTCATCACCTCGACGCCGGACGCCGTGAGCCCGCACACCGGGTATTCGTCGCCGCTCACGTCCACCAGCCCGGCGGCGACGAGGCGGCGGAGCAGCGCCATCAGCCAGGCGTCGCTCTGGGTCGACAGCAGGCCGAAGGTGCTCATGCGGTCGAGCCCGAGCCGTTCCATCTTCACCGAGCGCTGCCCCCGCAGCATCGCGACGACGGCCCGCAGGCCCACCCGTCCGTGGGTGCGCGCGACCCCCGAGAGCGCCTTGCGCACGACGAGCGCGTCCTGTTCGCCCACGCGTCGCTCCCCCGCCTCGCCGCCGAGCGCATCGAGCCGCTCGCACACGTCGCAATGCCCGCAGCCGCCCAGGGTCTCCTGCTCGTCGCCGAAGTAGCGAAGGATGAAGTCGTGCCGGCAGCTCCCGGCCTCGACGTAGCGCATGAGGTCGAGGAACAGGTGCCACTTGCGCGCGACCTGCTCGGCATCGGCCCCATCGCCGCTCCGGTCCCGCTCGATGAGCCGCCGTCGCAGGCCGAAGTCGGCCGAGGAGCCGAGCAACAGGCCGAGGGCCGGAGCCCCGTCGCGCCCCGCGCGTCCCACCTCCTGGTAGTAGGCCTCGATGGAGCCGGGTGCCTGCACATGAACCACGGTGCGGATGTCGGGCCGGTCGATGCCCATGCCGAAGGCGTTGGTCGCCACGACCACGTCGACCGTTCGTTCGGCGAAGCGGCGGCTGGTCTCGGCGCGGTCGGCCGCCTCGCGCCCCGCGTGGTAGACCGCCGTCTGCCATCCCGCCTGCGCGATCTCCTCGGCCATGCGCTCGGAGCCGCGTCGCGTCCCGGCGTATACGATGGCCGCACCCTCTGGCGCGCTCGGCGTGCCGAGGGCCTTCCTCACCGTATCGAGGGCCGCGCGGCGCCGCGCCCGCGGCGAGTCGATCACGGCGGCTTCGAGGTGGAGGTTCGGCCGCGCGAAGCCGCGCAAGAGGACCCGCGCCTCTTCCATGCCGAGCCGCGCGACGATCTCTTGGCGCACCACCGGCGTGGCGGTCGCCGTGCAAGCGATGACGCGGGGCGCGCCGAGTGTGCGCACGACCTCGCCGAGCCGCAGGTAGTCCGGCCGGAAGTCGTGGCCCCACTGGGAGATGCAGTGGGCCTCATCGATCGCCAGAAGGGGCGGCTGGAGCCGCGCCAGCATCTCGACCACGCCACCCTGGGCGAGGCGCTCGGGGGCGATGTAGACCAGGCGGTAGCGACCCTCGCGCATGGCCGCCTCCCGTGCGCGCCGCGTCGCCGCGTCCACCGTCGAGGCGAGGAACGTCGCTGGGATGCCCCGCGCATCGAGGGCACGCACCTGGTCCTCCATCAACGCGATCAGGGGGGACACCACGATGGACGTTCCACCGAGCTCGGTCGCGGGAAACTGGTAGCAGAGCGACTTTCCGCCGCCCGTCGGCGCCACGACCAGGACACGCCCCCGGCCCTCGAGGAGCTCCTGCACCGCGTCCCTTTGCCACGGTCGGAACGCCGGAAGCCCGAAGCGCGCTCGGAGCTTCGCATCCAGGTCTTCCTCGTTCGTCGTGACCGTGACCACTCGAGCCGTCTCCCACGCACCGTCGTCCGAACGCCACCGGGTTACCACCTCTCACCTCCACGGTCTCTCTTCTTCGGCGCGCCAGCGTGCTCATTTGCCCATCGCCCGAGCCCATGCCTCGCCGTATCTCCGCCCGCCCGGCGCTCGCGTTCGCGCTACAGTCCGCCCGTCGTGCCGACCGCCCTCGATCTCATCGCCACCTGCGCGCGGGGTACCCAGGCGGTCCTCGCCGAGGAGCTGTCCGCCCTTGGGGCGACCGACGTCGAGCCACGTCCGGGTGCCGTCGCCTTCCGCGGTCCGCTCGAGCTCGCCTACCGCGCGTGCCTCTGGTCCCGCGTGGCGAGCCGCATCCTCCTGCCCATCGCGCGTTTCCCCGCGCCCGATCAAGAGGCGCTCTACGAAGGGGTGCGCGCGCTCCCTTGGCTCGAGCACCTGGACCCCGACCGCACCTTCGCCGTCACCTGCGTCGCCTCCCGCGGGCGCGAGGCGAACCTCCGCTTTTTGGTGCTCCGGACCAAGGACGCGGTGGTCGATGCGATGCGCGACGCCTGCGCTCGCCGCCCCGACGTCGACCGACACGCGCCTGACGTGCGCATCCATGTCCATCTCGACGCGTCCGAGGCGACCGTATCCATCGACCTGTCGGGAGACGCCCTGCACCGCCGCGGATACCGTTCTCGCGGCGCTCCGGCGCCCCTCAAGGAGACCCTCGCGGCGGCCATCCTTCACATCGCCGGCTGGCCGGCCCTCGCGGCCGAGGGCGCGCCCCTGCTCGACCCGATGTGCGGCACCGGCACCTTCCTGGTCGAGGCTGCGTTCATGGCCGGCGACGTGGCGCCCGGGTTGCTCCGCCAGCGCTTCGGCTTCGAGGGGTGGCGCGGCCACGACGACCGCCTCGTTCGCACGCTCCGCGAAGAAGCGCAGGCGCGGCGCGCCGAAGGCCGCGGGCGCATCCCCACCATCGAAGGCCGGGACGCCTCGCCGTCGGCCGTCGAGGCGGCGCAGGGGAGCCTTTCCGCGGCGGGCCTCGCGGGCCTGGTCCGGGTGCGGCAGGGCGAGCTCCGCGACGCCGAGCCCCTGCCGTCGCCTCGCACCGACACGCCCCGTGGTCTGGTCGTCACCAACCCGCCCTACGGCGAACGGCTCGGTGAGGTCGGCGCCCTCTTCCCGCTCTACGAGACCCTGGGCGACGTCCTCAAGCACCGCTTCGGTGGCTTCACCGGCTACGTGCTCTCGGGCAACCCGGCCCTGTCACGGCACATCGGCCTCAAGCCCGCGCGCCGCCACGTGCTCTACAACGGCCCCATCGAGTGCCGCCTACTCGAGCTGCCCATCGCCACCGCGAAGGTCCGCGGCGAGGGCGGACCCGCCTGGCGCCGCCCCTCGCCCGAGGCCGAGATGCTCGCGAATCGGCTCCGCAAGAACCTGCGCCGCCTCGGTCGCTGGGCCCGTCGCGAAAACATCACCTGCTATCGCCTCTACGACGGCGACATCCCCGAGTACAACGTGGCGATCGATCTCTACGACGGTGCGGCCCACGTGCAGGAGTGGGCGCGCCCGCGTTCGGTCGATCCCGAACGCGCCGAGCAGCACCTGAGGGACGTGTTCCACGTCGTGCCCGACGTGCTCGGCATCTCCAGCGACGACGTGACCCTCGTGGTGCGGCGCCGGCAGTCCGCGGGCGGGCAGTACGAAAAGCGGGCGGACCAAGGCCGCCTGCGCGTCGTCCACGAGGGGCCCCTTCGCTTCCTCGTCAACCTGACGGACTACCTCGACACGGGCCTGTTCCTCGATCACAGGGCGCTGCGGCGGATGCTGCGAGACGCGGCCCGGGGCAAGCGCTTCCTGAACCTCTTCGCCTACACGTGCTCGGCCACCGTCGCCGCTGCGAAGGGCGGTGCGATCTCGAGCACCAGCGTCGACCTGTCGCGCACGTACCTCGACTGGGGCAGGCGCAACCTCTCCGAGAACGGTGTCGACCTCAGCCGTCACACCCTGGTGCGCGACGACTGCATGGCCTACCTCGAGCACGCCCGCGGGCCCTTCGACCTGATCCTGGTCGCGCCGCCCATCTATTCCCGTGGCAAGCGAATGAAGGGCGACTTCGACGTGCAGCGCGACCACGCGGCGCTGCTCCGGCGGGTCGGGCGCCTGCTCGCTCCCGGGGGCGAGCTGTACTTCTCGACGCCCTTGCACGGCTTCGAGCTCGACGCCGGGGCCTTGTCCGAGCTCGACGCCCGCGAGGTCACCCGTGAGACCGTCCCGCGGGATTTCGCGCGCAGCGATCGTGCACACCGCACCTTCCGCATGACGCGCCGCCGCTGAGCCGTTCGCGTCGGCGCGCCGCCCATGCGTTGGCCCCGTCATCGGCGGGACCCTACCGTCGGCACGCGTGTGCCACGCCGTTCACGTGGACGGCTCGGCGGGCCGCTCGAGCGGTAGCTCGAGGACGAATCGGTTGCCCACCGGGCTCCCGTCGGGGGCAAGGTGGCTCTCGGCCCAGACCCGCCCCCCGTGGGCTTCCGCGAGGCCCCGCACCAGAGCCAAAGGCAGGACGGCCGGGCTGCCCGGGCCCGCCGACAGGAACCGGTCGAACACATGCGCGAGCGACTCGGGCGGCAGCCCCGCGCCGTCGTCGAGCACCTCGACTCGGGCCACGGTGCCCGTGCGCTCCGCCGTGACGCGCACCCGTTGACGGGCGAAGCGCGCGGCGTGGACGATCAGCTGCTGGACGACCTGCCCAAGGCGCGCCGGGTCGCCCCAGACGTGCAGCGGTTGCGGCGGTAGGGACGTCTCGATGGCGACCGTCTGGTCGTTGCCCGCCCGGATTCTGGTCGACCACCTCCCCGATGACGTCCGACAGGTTCACCTCGCGCCGCGCAAGGGCGAGCTTGCCCTCCTCCGCCCGGGCCACGTCGACCAGGTCGGAGGAGAATTCCATCAGGCGGTGGGCGCTGCGCCGGATGAGGCGCACCAACATGGTCTGCTCCTCGGACAGCTCCGGCATCCCGGCGGCGGTCAGCTCGGAGAGCCCTCCCAGAATCACGCCCAGGGGAGCCCGGATGTCGTGGGAAACGGTCGAGATGAGCCGTGCCCGCTGGCGTTCCAGCTCGACGATGCGCTCCTCGGCCTTGGCGAGGGCGATCTGCATCTCTGCTCGCTCCCTGCCCGTTTGTTCGCCGTCATCCTTCATGGGGCCCGTTCGAGGGACTGTGGTCATGCGATAGCCTCGCTCGGGAGCGGGGGCAAGGGGGGGCGCCGGAAGGGTCATCCGAGTGGGACCCCATTGACCTCGCCCATCGAGATCGCTATCGAAGTGGACCGTGGAGCATTCCCCGAAGCGTGAAGTCCTTCTCGTCGACGACGACGCGGCCATGTGCGAGCTGGTGCAGGGTGGCTTGAGGCGGCGCGGCTTCGACGTCCAGTGGCGCACCTCGGGTGACGAGGCCCTGTTGACGCTCAAGGACCGCGACTTCGACGTGGTCGTCGACCGACCTCAACATGGTCGGCATGAGCGGTCTGGCCTGTGCGAGCGCGTCGTGGCCAGAACCGCCCGGACATGCCCGTCATCGTGCTGACCGCCTTCGGCAGCATGGAGACCGCCATCGCCGCGCATCCGCGCCGGCGCCTACGACTTCGTGACCAAGCCGTTCGAGATGGACGCCGCTGGCCATCGCCCTCGAGCGCGCCATCCAGCACCGCAGCCTGCGCGAGGAGGTCAAGCGGCTCCGGCAGGAGGTGGAGGAGGCCCGCCGGGCTTCGGCGAGCATGATCGGGCGAGAGCGCCGCCATGCGGAAGGTGCTACGACCTGATCGACGCGGGTCGCGCGAGCGCCGACGCGTCGGTGCTCATCACGGGCGAGAGCGGCACCGGCAAGGAGCTGGTCGCGCGCGCGCTGCACAAGCGGAGCGACCGGCGCGAGCGGGCCGTTCGTGGCGATCAACTGCGCCGCCATGCCCGAGCACGCTGCTCGAGAGCGAGCTGTTCGGCCACGTGCGGGGCGCGTTCACGGACGCCAAGGCACAGCACACGCGCGGCCTGTTCGTGCAGGCGAGCGGCGGCACGCTGTTCCTCGACGAGATCGGCGAGATGCCGCTGGCAGCATGCAGGCCAAGCTGCTGCGCGCGCCTGCAGGAGCGGAAGGTGCGGCCGGTCGGCGGCGAGCCGCGAGGTCCCGTTCGACGCGCGCATCATCGCCGCGACGCAACCGCGACCTCGAGGAGGACGTCGAAGAGGGGCGTTTCCGCGAGGACCTCTACTACCGCATCAACGTGGTCCACATCGCCGTGCCGCCGCTGCGCGCGCGCGGCAACGACGTGCTGCTGCTCGCCCAGCACTTCCTCGAGCAGTTCGCGGCGGCGGTCGGGCACGCAAGGTGCGCGGCCTTTCGACGCGCGGCGGCCGGCGGCTGCTGGCACTACGACTGGCCCGGCAACGTCCGCGAGCTGGAGAACTGCCATCGAGCGCGCCGTCGCCCTGACGCGCTTCGAGGAGATCACGGTCGACGACCTGCCCGAAAAGATCCGCCGCTACGAGGCGTCCCCCGCGGACGCCGCGAAGAAGGAGGTCCGCCGAGCTGCTCTCCATGGAAGAGGTCGAGCGCCGTCACATCGTCCGGGTCCTCGGCGCCGTGGGGGGCAACAAGAGCCAGGCGGCCCAGGTGCTGGGCTTCGACCGGCGCACCCTCTACCGCAAGATCGAGCGCTACGGGATCGAGGTCGATTGATCGGGTGGGCTGGAGGCGGGCCGCGACGCGATGGCGCGCAACCGCTGTAGCGGAACGCCACGTGTGGCACCTCGCCTCACCGCGAACCGGGATGGGCGAAGGGGGGCGCGCCGAGGATCGCTGGGGATTACTGGGGTGATCGCCCGGTCCACGAGTCGGCACGCGGTCTGCATTGTTCCGGGAAGTGTTCCGCGGGGGGCTGCGGAACCAACCGGAGACAACACGAATGCAACAACAGTTGGCCGATGATATCCCGGTGCTGGAGCCGGACGCGATCTTCGAGGCGTCGCCTAGCCCGCACGATCCGCCAAACGAAAGGCGGTTCGCATTCCGCTGGCGGCCGGTCCGCGTCAGCGACCAGGGACCGTCGGGCGTTGCAGCCGTTGTCTCCACCATTCTGCTCGGCCTGGCGGTCGAGTGTTCCGAGGAACACTCGGAGGCGCCGCCGCGGGTCATCTGGACGCGCGGCATGGCGGTTTCGAGCTGAACCGAGGACCGAGCTGAACGAAGGCTTGCCGCACATGAGCGCCCGCACCACCTGCGTACTTCTCGAGGCACCCACGCGGGCGGTCCTTCTCCACGGGGGACGAGGGACCGCAGGGGAACCGCGAACAGGGGCTGGGGAGGCACCGACTGGCGAGGGGACCGACCGGTCGGCGCGCGCAGAAAAGCAGACGCTCGAGTGCGGCTGAACCCGCTCGAGCCGGCCCGGCGAAACCTTCGGGGATTGCCGGGCCGGTCTCGGCACTAGTACCCCCGGCCCGAAGTTCGATCCGGGTTTGGTGAATATCTGCGGGCTAGCGTCGATCCGATCGACGTGGCGCGAGGTCCAGCACCCGAGCCGCTGCGGATGTCGCGGCGGGTCCGTCGCGAGCTGAAGAAGCTCGTCCGGCGACATCGAGCGCCGTTCGTGACGGTGCAGCGGGCGCAGGCATTGTTGCTGGCGCGGGCGGGGATGGGCACGACGGCGATTGCGCGGCATCTCGGCTGGTCGGCTCGCAGTGTGCGCAAATGGAAGGCGAGGTTTCGTGCAAACCCGACGATCGCCGCGCTGGACGACGCGACGCGGTCCGGCCGTCCGGCGAGGGTGCCGACTTGGGTTCGCTGCCGGCTGGTTCAGATCGCGTGCGACCGGCCTGACGGCGTCTTCACTCCGTTCCGCGAGGTGTGGACGCGCGACGCGCTGGCCGAACACGTGGAGCGGCTGACCGGTCATCGGCTCAGCGTGAGCGAGGTCGGACGGATTCTCCGCAACGCAGAGCTTCGCCCTCACCGAATACGGCAGTGGCTGCACAGCCCCGATCCCGACTTCGACAAGAAGGCCAAGAGGGTCTGCCAGCTGTACCTCGAGCCGCCCCCGGGCGCCGTGGTCCTGTGCGTCGACGAGAAGCCGATGCAGGTCCTCGAGCGACTCGACCCCAACCACGTGGACCATCGCGATGGCGCTCTGCGACAGGAGTTCGAGTACAAGCGACACGGCGTGCAGCAACTGATCGCGGCCTTCGATATCCGCAGCGGGCGCGTCGTCGGCCGGGTCGTGCCCAAGCGAACGGCGAAGGCGACCCTGTCGTTCATGAGCGAGATCGCACGACGGTACCGCGGTCGAGAGGTCTACGTGGTGTGGGACAACCTCAACACGCACTGCGACAGCAAGAGCGAACAGCGCTGGGCGCGCTTCAACGAGCAGCATGGAGGCCGGTTCCACTTCGTCTACACGCCCAAGCACGCCTCGTGGATGAACCAGGTCGAGATCTGGTTCTCCATCCTCCACCGTCGCATCCTGCAGCACGGCGACTTCGGGACGAAAGAGCGCCAACGTCAGGCCGTCAACGCGTTCATTCGCTACTGGAACGACGTGGAACGCCATCCCTTTCGGTGGACGTGGCGTGTTCAGCCGAGGCAACATCGTCGGGCCGCCTGAAAGCCCGATGCCCCGCTTCCACGCCGAAACTTGGGACCCGCCCGCGGTCGAACAGCGCCTGCACGATCGCGGGCTGACGCACCTACGTGCTCGCAAGCACGGCGCATCGGTCATCGTCGAATCCGGCCCCGAAGACGCCCCCTACAAGCACTTCCGCCTTCGGCGCGACACCGTCCACCTCTGGTGGCTCGACATGGCCGGCCACGGCTCGCGCTGGGAGAAGACCCCCTTCCGCGACCAGCGCGACAAGCTCGTCGACATGGTCATCGACCAGTTTCCATGGACCCTCGTCGACCTCCACGGAAACCCGGAGCGGACTTAGGATCGCCGCTACTAGTCCGTTTCGGGGTGCACTGAGCAGCGGGCCTACGAGGCTCGGGTGCCAGCCCAACCCCTCCCTTTGGCGTCGGCGACGAGAACCGTTATCCTCGACCGGTGGTGCGTATCCGCCGGGCAACCCCGAGCTCGGTCCTCGCCGTTCTCATGGGCATCGGGCTCGTGACCGGCGTGGCCGTGGCCGTGGCCGAAGGTGGCCCCGACCTCGCGTCGGCGCATCGCGTGGGCGGCGGCCACATCCTGCCCACCACGCACGCGACGGTGAGCGCCGTGGCCGCGGTCGCCCGGACCCTGCCGCCTCCCCACGCCGTGCCGCGCCCTCCCGCGCTCGCGGGCCCTTCGCCGAGCTGCTCGGTGGGCCGTCCCTGGCGCGGGCACCTGCTCGAGGGTGTTCGCCTCGAGCCCACCACCCACCTGCGTCTCGTCGACGACTGCCTCGTGGGCGGCAACTTCTACGGGACGGCGGAAGCCTCGTGGATCTTCTCCGCCGGACCGCGGACACGGTCGCGACCCGGCTGCCCGGCGGCGCCCGGCTCTCGATCGGTGAGCTCTCGGCGCAGAAGGGTGGCCACCTGATCGGGCATCGTTCCCACCGCAGCGGTCGCGACGCGGATGTGGGCTTCTACTTGCTCGACGAGAACGGGGCGCCGGTCGAGGCCGACCATTTCGTCCGGGTGTGGCGCTCGGGCCACGCCCACTACCACGACCAGCTCGTGCACTTCGATGAGGCACGCAACTGGGCCCTCATCTCGACCCTGCTCACCGACACGCGGACGCCGGTGAAGCTGGTCATCGTCGCCGCCACCATCAAGCGAAGACTCCTGCGCGAGGGGCAGCGCGAGGGGGCGAGCGCCGACGTGCTCGATCGGGTCGGCCGGGCCTTGCTGGCGCCCACCCGGGGGCGCACGAGCCCCCACCGCGACCACTTCCACGTCCGGATCTACTGCGACCCGACCGACGCCACCGAAGGTTGCATCGACAAGCCCCCCTTCTGGCCCTGGGTCCTGGGCCACGTGCACGTGCCCCAGCGTTACTCCTGGGCCCTCGTGACCCCCACCTCGCGCCCCCACTGAGCGCGGGCCGCTTCGGCCGCGCGGCGTGGCGGTTCCCGGGCGGCCTGCTAGCCTCCGGGCGTGCAGCGCGAGGACAGCCTCCGGGTCCACGAGATCTACGCATCGGTCCAGGGCGAGTCGACCTTCGTCGGCGTGCCCTGCGCGTTCGTGCGACTGACCGGGTGCAACCTGCGCTGCGTGTGGTGCGACACGCCGCAGGCGTTTCACGGGGGGACGCGCATGACGCGGGAGGAGGTGTTGCGCCGCGCCCTCTTCTTCGAGACGCCGCTCGTCGAGCGCACGGGCGGCGAGCCGCTCTTGCAGGCGGGGGCGCTGCTGCTGCTCCGCGAACTGTGCGATGCGGGGCGTACGGTGCTGCTCGAGACGAGCGGCGAGCGGGACATCTCGGGTGTGGACCCGCGGGTCCACCGCATCGTCGACCTGAAGGCCCCGGGTAGCGGCGAGAGCGGGCGCATCTGCTGGGAGAACCTCGGGCATCTCACGGCACGCGACGAGGTCAAGCTGGTGCTCGCGGACCGCGCGGACTACGCGTGGGCGCGGGACGTCATCGCGCGCGAGCGGCTCGACACGCGCGTGGGGGCCGTGCTCCTCAGCCCTGTCCACGGCGTCCTCGATCCCCGCGAGCTGGTCGCCTGGATGCTGGAGGACCGGCTGCCGGCGCGGCTGCAGCTCCAGATGCACAAGCACGTCTGGGACGCCGACGCCCAGGGCGTCTGACGTCGGGCGCCGTCCGGTGCGCGCCAATGGACCTACGGGTCCCGGGCGGCCGGTTCCGCCGAGGCCTCGGGTGCGAGGGGCATGGTGTCGTGGAAACGCTCGAAGTGGATGGTGAGCGCGCCGTCCGCCTTGCGCTCGAGCACGTCCTCGAAGCATGCGTTCCACGCGATCTCTTCGGCCACCCACGAGTAGAGCGCGTGGACCGGCTGGTTCAAGGTCCCGTCGATGCCGATGAGGGAGACGATGATCTCGGAGTTGTCGTCGAGGAGGCTCTCGGGGGACGCGCCGTACAGAGGGCTCGACGCGTCGAGGAGGTGCATGGCGGTCCAGGTCAGGGCGAAGACCGGGGTCGTGTTGCGCCGCAGGGGCAGCTCGTGGAAGAGGCGCATGGAGGTGCCGTCCTCGAACCGCTCGTTGCGCAGGAGCGTCAGGCGCAGGCGCGCGTCCACGACCTGGTTGCCCCGTTGGTTCGCGATGCGGAACAGGAGCGCCGGCTGGCCTTGGAAGCGTCCCATGACCGCGACGTCGCTGAACAGGACGCGGGCGGTGGGGCGGGCGAAGCGCGCGAACATCAGGCCGGTCGCGACGGCGAAGCCGAGGACGGCGACGAGGGCTTCGGCCGTGACGACGGAGTTCGCCCAGGGGCCGACCGGGTTCATGCCCCGTAGCCGATGGTCGACATCGTCTGAATGCTGAAGAAGAAGGCGTCCGAAACGAGCCCGGCGCGGCGCCCGAGATGCAGTCGCCCCCGGCCAGGTAGAGCAGGGCGAACAGACCATTGGCAACCAGGTAGGCGACGACGATGAGGACGAAGAACGCGGGCCAGCGGATCCTGAGCAGGCGGTGGTAGAGGTCCCGCATGGGGTGGCGCCGCAGGCCGTCCGCTCGATCGCCTTGGGGCTCCTCGACCTTGGGACGAGCCGCGGACGCTTCGGTCCTGTCTCCTGTGCTGCCGCCATGGCGGGCGAGTGTAGGCCAGCAGCCCGCCCAGGAACCAGGTGGCGTGGCCGTGTGGTGTGAGCGTCCGCTCGACGGGCGGGGCGACGCGCGCTAGGTGCCGCGAAGAGGCGTCCCTGTCCCGAGCGCGCACCCGGTAGTCAGCCATCACCATCGCGAATCGATGCGAATCCACACCCAAGGCCGCGGCACCCTGGAGGTCACCGATCGCATCCAGCGAGTCGTCACGGAGTCGGGGATCCGGGATGGCCTGTGCACCATGTTCATCCACCATACGAGCGCCTCCCTCTCGTGTGCGAGAACGCCGACCCGACGGTGCGCCGCGACCTGGACGCCTTCTTCGAGCGCCTCGTTCCCGACGGTGATCCGCTCTTCCGACACACGGCCGAGGGCCCCGACGACATGCCCGCCCACGTGCGCACCGTGCTCACCCAGACCTCCATCGGGATCCCGGTCGCCGAGGGTCGGCTGGACCTCGGGACCTGGCAGGGCGTGTACCTGTGGGAGCACCGCCGGGCGGGTCAGTCGCAACGCGTGTCGGTCACCGTCGTGGGCTGAGCGGCTCGGGCCGCGGCCAGCTCAGCAGTGGGACCCGATGCAGGCCGCGAACTCCGAGCTGCACGCGCTCGTAATGCACCCGATGTTGCGACAGGACCCGAAGTGCGAGAAGGCGCAGTCGAGGAACTGGGAGACGAAGGACTGGGCGGCCGGGCACCCTTGCGCGATGGCGTTGGCCAAGCAGACCGCGTCGACGGGCGGGCTCGAGCCGAAGTGGATGCAGCCGAGGGCCTGGGAGACGACCTGAGCGCAGTTCAGGGCCGGGCAGGATCCGCAGTCGGCCGGGCAGTTCAGGCACGTCTCGAAGCCGCCTGCCGACTCGCACCTACCGTTGCCGCACACCGAGCAGGGGCCGCAGTCGCGGGAACAGCTCGCGCAGGTCTCGCCCGATCGGCACCGGCCGTCTCCACAACTGCTGCAGGCTCCACAGTCGGCGGGGCAGGTGAAGCAGTTCTCGGTGGACGGGTCGCAGGTGCCGTCGCCGCAGCTCGGGCACCCGCCGCAGTCCGGCGCACAGGTGAGGCAGTCTTCGCCGGCGGAGGCCTGGCAGTGGCCGTCGCCGCAGCTCGAGCACGTGCCGCAATCCTGGGGGCACGAGTCGCACGACTCGCTCGCTTGGCAAGTTCCGTCACCGCACCGGGTGCACAGGCCGCAGTCGGCGGGACAGCTCGAGCAGCTCTCGCTCCCCTGGCAGG
>CAWHLB010000025.1:0-110057 GCA_963830115.1 uncultured delta proteobacterium | reverse complement strand
GCACGAATGGCGAGGGGTTTGCGGGGCCGGAGTCTCAGGAAGGGTGAGGGAGGAGCGAGATCTCCCTCGCCGTTCATGAAAATCGCCCCCTCTGAAAACTTGCGAGAAGTCTCCGAAGGGGCGTTCCCTCGCAGTCGCGAAACAGAACGAAGGAGGTCGAAGTGTCCCACGAGATGGGGCTCGACGACGAGATCTTCGCGCGACTGCACGATCTCGATGTCGAGCTGACGGAGGCTGTCCGGCGGGGCGGCTGCGTGTACTGCGGTGGGCGGCTCGATCAGCGGACTTTCCGCGGAAGCCGCGAGGGCTGCCGGAGTCGGTGGAGGTGCTGTTCGAGCGGCGCTTCGCGCTGTGCTGCTCCCGGGAGGGCTGCCGCCGCCGGACGCTGCCACCCTCGGTGCGATTTCTCGGGCGCCGGGTCTACGCGGCGATAGCGATCGTCGTGGCGTGCGTCGCCGAGGCCACGCAGCGGCGCTGGCAGGAGGCTCGGCGCGTGGCGCGGTGGCTCGGGTGGTGGCGCGATGTCTTCGCGCACAGCGCCGTCGTCACGGAGCTGCGTGGGCGGCTCGCGACACCGCTCGACGTCGGCGCCCTGCCGGGCTCGCTGCTCGAGCGCATGGGCGGCGCCGACCGAGGTGATCGGCTCGTCCGCCTCCTCGCGCTCGTCGCCGGCGCCCGTCCGCCGACGGCTCGTGAAAGCTGAGGGAGGTCGAGCGACACGCAGAGGATGGTGCTCGGGATTGTCGCCCTCGTGGACGTAGGGTGGGCTCTCGCTCGAGACGCCGAGGCGGCGCTCAGGAGCGCGAGGGGAAGGTGCGCCCGATGGCCGGCGACGAGAGCACACGATTGCGCTGGGGTCGTTTCCGCTTTTCGGTGGTGGGACCGCTTTTGGCCAGCCCGCCGGAGCACGGAGAGCTCGCCGCGAGCTCGAGCGCTTGGCGAAGGTCTCCTACAAGCACCCGACGACCGGCGAGGCGGTGCGCTTCGGGGTCAAGACGCTCGAGCGCTGGTACTACCTCGCGCGCAACCATCCGACCGATCCGGTCGCGGCCCTCGGCCGCAAGACGCACGCGCGGGCCGGGACGCACCCGTCGGTGAGCCTCGCGCTCGCCGGGGTGATCCGCGCCCAGCACAAGGAGCATCCCTCGTGGAGCTACCAGCTCCACCACGACAATCTGCGCGTCCTCGTCGAACAGCACGCCGAGCTCGGTGAGCTGCCGAGCTACCAGACGCTGTGCCGCTTCATGAAGTCGAACGGCCTCGCGCGGCAGAAGAAGCGCCGCCGTCGACGGCAAGAGCTCGAGCCGCTCGAGGCCCGGGAGATGCTCAGCTTCGAGGTCCGTCACGTGCACGGCCTGTGGCACCTCGACTTCCACGAGGGCTCGCGCGCCGTGCTGACGTCCGCCGGCCGATGGGAAAAGCCGTGGCTGTTCGGCTGCCTCGACAATTGGTCGCGTCTCGCCTGCCACCTGCAGTGGTACATGGTCGAGTCGACCGAGACGCTCGTCCACGGCTTCAGCCAGGGGCTTCTCAAGCGAGGCCTGCCGCGTGCGCTGCTGAGCGACAACGGCGGCGCCGAGACGGCGGCCGAGGTGATTGAGGGGCTCGAGCGGCTCGGCATCGTCCACCACACGACCCTGCCGTACACGCCCGAGCAGAACGCGAAGCAGGAGTGCTTCTGGGGGCAGATCGAAGGCCGGCTTCTGCCGATGCTCGAGGGCCATCGCGAGCTGACGCTGCCGCTGCTCAACGAGGCGACGCAGGCGTGGGTCGAGCTCGAGTACAACCGCTCGGTCCACAGCGAGCTCGGCAACACGCCGCTGTCGGTCTTCACCAGCGCCCCGAACGTCGGTCGGCCTGCGCCGACGGCGCAGGCGCTGCGGCGCGCCTTCCGGATGCAGCGCGGCCGCAAGCAACGCAAGAGCGACGGCACCCTCACCGTCGAGGGCGTCCGCTTCGAGCTCCCCGTGGTCTACCGGACGCTCGAGCGCGTCCAGGTGCGCTACGCGCGATGGGATCTGTCGACCGTCGACCTGGTCGACCCGCGCAGCGGCGCGCACCTCGCGGTGCTCTACCCGCAGGACAAGCGCAAGAACGCCGACGGGCGCCGGCGGCCGGTCGTCCCCGGCGCGCCACGCAACGAGCCGCCGGCATCGAGCGGGATCGCGCCGCTGCTCGAGTCGCTGATGAGCGAGTACGCGGCCACCGGATTGCCGCCGGCGTACCTCGCCGGCCCCGAGTCCATCGAGGAGGACGATTCATGAGCACGCACGACATGCTGACCCACTTCGGCCTTGCCTTTCACCCCTTCCGCCCCGGCGCACCCATCGAAGCCCTCTGGCCGGCACCGGAGATCGATACCTTCGCTCGCCGCGTCGCGCTCACCGTGGCCGACGGCGGCTTCGTCATGGTCACCGGGGAGCCCGGTACCGGAAAGAGCGTCGCCCTGCGACTGCTCGCCCACCGGCTCGGGCAGATGCGCGACGTGAGCGTCGGGTGCATCGACCACCCGCAGAGCCGGTGCAGCGACTTCTACCGAGAGATCGGCGACCTGTTCGGCGTGACCCTCGAGCGCCACAACCGCTGGGGCGGATTCAAGGCGCTTCGCCAGCGGTGGAGCAATCACATCCAGAGCTCCATGTCCCGGCCCGTCCTCATCATCGACGAGGCGCAGGAGATGCTCACCACGGTCTTCAACGAGCTGCGCATCCTCACCTCCAAGAGCTTCGACTCCGAGCAACTCCTGTGCGTCGTCTTCGCCGGCGACCAGCGCCTGCCCGAGCGCTTTCGCCATCCCGACCTGCTCCCGCTCGGCAGTCGGATCCGTCGCCGCCTCCATCTCGACTACGCCGAACGCGACGCGCTGAGCGCGTGCCTCGACCACCTGCTCGAGGCCGCCGGCAACACGGCGCTGATGACCACCGAGCTCAAGTCCACCCTCGCCGAGCACTGTGCCGGCAACTACCGCATCATGATGAACCTCGCCGACGAGCTGATGACCGTCGCCTACGAGCGCGAGCTCGGACAGATCGACGAGGATCTCTTCCTCGACGTCGTCCACCCGAAGGCCGTCTCCCCCAAGCCCGTCCGCAACAAGGCCTCGCGGCGCAAGGGCTGACCCATGCTCCGCGCCGGCATCTGGCCCACCGCGCGACAGCTCGTCGTCGCCATAAAGCTCCCCGGGCCGCGACCCTCGCGCCTGCACCTGCGCGTCGAGCGCAACCTCGACGGACGTGCGCAGCTCGCCCACTACCTCGCCCGAGAGTCCTACCTCGAGGTCGTCCTGCCCGAGCTGCTCCATCGCTTCGATCCCGTCGCCGACCATCTCCATCTGCACGGGGTCCACATCTGGCTCGCGCCCACCGCGCTTGTCGACAACGTCCTGTCCCTCACCGCCGCGCGGCCCACCGCCCACCTCACCATCGCCGCCGCTCTCGCTCGGCTGCCGAGCCTCCCGCTCCTGCGGCCGGCGCTGCGCCACCTGCCCCCACCCGACCCGAGACAGCTCTGCCTCGGCCTCCCTCATCCTTCCTGAGAATCACGCCCTCAGATCACGTGAGCACACTGACCCTCGCGACCGACAGCGAAGACGAACATGCTCGTCAGGCCGATCATCCTTAGCGTCATGCGCGCCTCGGGACCGCCCGAACAATGTTCTTCACGCATCAGGAGGAGGTCGTGGCCGTGCTCGAAGAGCTTCGCCCGGCAGGCCGTCCAATCCTTCCCCCGCGGTGATGTGCACGTTCCCGTCGAAGCTGCGCTCACGCGTCTGGCCATAGTGCCTGCCCGACGAGCTCGTTCCGCTGAACTTCTCGACACCGCTCCCGAAGGCTGCGAGGTCGACGGTGAAGACGGGCAGCCGTTCCGCCGTGGCGGGGTCCGCTCCGTGCAGCGTCTCTTCCGGCAGGCCCCCCGGGGACGCGCCCGCGGTGGCTCCCGAGCCGGGAGGCGTTGCGGCCGTCTGGCTCGGCGCAGCGGCCGTGGCTCCCGAGGTGGGCGGCGTTGCGGATTGGCTCGGCGCGGCGGCGCCGGCCGTCGTCGTCGAGGTGCTTGCCGCGGGGCTCGCCGCCGCGGCGCCCGCATTCGTGCCGGCGCTGGGAGCCTCCGGCGATCGGGCGTCGCGAGCGCCAGATACGTCGCCGTTGCGGAGACCCGAAGCCGTACTACGAGCTCGCGCTCTTGGGCTCACCGAATCGTTGGAGCGCTTCGCGCACGTGCGCGAGGCGGCTCTCGAATCGCGCCCGGTCCTGCGAGGATTCAACGGTGCGCTCCGCGAGCTCTGCGATGGCGTCCACTTGTCTGCCGAGGGTCAGCAACCGCCCGGGACTGCTCGTCAGGCTGCCAACGGTTTGAAGAGCGCCGAGCATCCGCAACATGACGGCAACATTCCCCGTAGCGCTGACCCGAATCTGGTCGAACGAAGCGTTGACCAAGCTGGCGAAGGTCTGGCCTTTGGTGATGACCCTGAGCTCGCCATCCTCATGACGATACGATGACGGGACGTCACGCGACGCGAGCCGCGCGAGAATCGCCGTCAGATAGTCGACGCACATCACGGCCGTGGTGGTGTCGTTGGTGCTGGGGGAGAGCGCTCGTAGCGCCATGTCCACGAGCTGACGGATTCCGAACGCGCAGTCTTGTTGCAGCGTGCGGTGGCGTCCGATGCTGTACGCCGCCTGGAGCGCCGCGATGAGCGCTTCGTCGGGAGGTTCCTCGAGCGTCAGCGAGACGAGTGTGGTGCCGTCGACGACGAACTCACCGATGCCGCGTTCCATGCGGACGATGGAGTCGTGCTCGCGCGCCAGGACCATGAGCGCGGATTCGTCCAGCCCCTCGACGTAACCGCTTTCGTTGGCCGGGACTGGGTGCCACCTCTCGTCCGACAGAGCGAGCGTCAACCGAGAGTCGTCCTCGCCCGGTTCCTCCTTCCCAAATCTCTCCGGGAACAATCGGTCGACGGCCGTGAGTGTTTCATGGGCAACCGCAGCGATGATGGTCGAGGCCTGGATCGAGGACGCGACGTGGTGAATGAAGAAGATGAGGACACCAATACCAATCGTCGCGAGCACGACGCTGAAAGACACTGCGATGTCCGGAACAAAACCCCCGCCATTGCCGCCGCCGCGGATGGTGCGCAACACGATCAGACAATAGACGAAGATGCCGGCGAAGATCCCGAGCACGACCTGGGTAACGCGGTCGCGCATGAAGTTCCGCAGGATACGTGATGTGTATTGCCCAGAGGCCAACGCCAGCGTCACCAGCGTCATCGAGAACGTGACCCCCACGACCGTCATCATCGAACCCGCGATCGTGGACAACATTCCCCGCGCGCCTTCCGCGCTGGCACCGAAGATCAGCGGCCAGCGAGTGAGCCACTGTGTGCTTGCGTTGGTGTGCCCTGCGATCAAGGCGACCGCCATGGCGATGCTGCCGATGACAATTGCCGATGGGAAAAGCCAGAAGCTCGTCCGGAGCTTGTCCCAAAGTCGCTTGAGCGTGTTCACGGGGTGGGGCGCCTTCGGCTGCGACACTGCTGTGGGAAAGAGTAATCCCGCGGCGGCGGAATCACAGGGTGTGCGGTGCTTTGTGAGCTTTCCCAGGGCCGAGCAGGTTCCCATGAGCCCTGCGAACCCCCACTGGCGCAGATCGCGGCGGAGAGGACCACCACCTGGAGCCCGATCAGCCCCGTGAGCCCGAGCGCAGGGTGGGCGCCTCGAGGGCCATCGTGTCGCACGGCGCGTAGTGCTTCCCGTGGGCTACGCCGACGCGGCCCTGAGCCACACGTGTGCGTGGATCGTCCAGCGCCGAGCGCGCATTTACATGGAAGCTCACTGGCCAATAGCGCAGTCTTGCGGTGCTGACGCGAACGCGCGATTGAAGTCCCGAACGGAGGCGGCCGGTGCTCGACGGCGTGATGTTGCTCTGGTTCCTCCTCACGGCGGCCTCCGTCGTGTTCGTCTCCGTCGACATCCGGACCACGCCCGAATCGCCGGTGCTCAAGTGGGGGTTTGTTCTGCTGACGGCCTATACCGGACCGATCGGCGCCTTTCTCTACGTGCTCGGCTGCCGCGAGCCGCTGCCGGGAATGCACGAACGTTATGTCGCCGCGCGCTGGCGGCAGGTGTTGGGCTCGACCATGCATTGCGTCGCCGGGGACGGCATCGGCATTCTGGCCGGAGCCGTGCTTGGGTCGATCCTCACGCTGTCGCCTCCTGTGGGCATCGCGCTCGAATACGTGCTGGGCTTCGGCTTCGGCTGGACGATCTTCCAGGCGCTATTCATGCGCGAAATGGCCGGGGGATCCTATCCACGTTCGCTTGTCAGCACCTTCATTCCCGAATTTCTCTCGATGAACCTGCTGATGACCGGGATGGTGCTGACCGCCGCGGTCGAGCGGATGCTCATTGGACACGGCTCGAGCCCCTTGACGCCGGATTTCTGGTTCGTCATGAGCATGGCGCTGCTGGTCGGGTTCATCGTTGCCTACCCCATGAACTGGTGGCTGGTCGCCAAGGGTCTCAAGCACGGCATGATGACCGTACGTCCGGGTGCGTCCGAGCAAGAAGCGCCAGCGGCGACGGTGCGCCATGACCAGGGCGTCGGTCATGAAAAGCCGCCGTCGAAGGTCCAGATCGCCGGCATGGCGGTGGCGTCGGTTGTGGCGCTCGGCTTGGGCACCTGGCTCGCGCTGGCGATCTGAGGTGACATGGTCGCCATGCCGCCGCCGGCGGACAGGCGCTCGAAGGGGGTTATGGGCGGGCGGCGGCGGGTCTGGAGGCACGGTCTCAGCGCAGGTTCGCGCGCAGCTCCATGACGAGCTTCACCTCGTTCGTGAGATCCGGGTCGTGCATCGCGTCCTCTTCACGCCGCATGTAGCCGATGAGCGTGTCGAGGATGGAGCGCGCCAGAACGTCATCGCCCGCTTCGTGTGCTTGCAGGGCGGTGATCATGCGTTCGGCTTCGTTGACGAGGAAGACGGCCTTCCGCACGCCGGGCCCCTGGAAGGACTCGCCGTCCGCGCTGCCCACGTCGCTCGGAACGGGCAGGCTCTGGGCAGGCTCGCTGCTGGCCCCGAGGCCGAAGGCGGACTCGGGGTCGTAGTGCAGCGAGACGGTGCCGAGGCTGGTCGGCGCTGCCACCTGGCTTCCGCTCCCCGCAGTCTTGCGCAGGCGCACCAACACCGTGCCGCCCCGCCGGTTCGCGAACGCCGTCTGGACATCCATCGTCGGATCGCCCGTCGAGTCCCCGGGAATGCCGAAGATCCGGTCCACCTGGAAGCCGGAGGACACGGCGAGCCCGAAGTGCAGGTCGTAGGCGAGGGGGGAGAGCATGAAGTCGAGATCGTCGTCGAAGAAGGTCGGTAGGTCGTTGGTGCCCTCGACGAAGTAGTAGGCGCCGCCGCGCACCCGACCGAGGTCGGCGGCGAGCACCGAGTCGTCTTCGAGCAGGACACCGAGAAACGTGAGGCCGATGCGCTCGGTTGCGCCCTGCCCGACGATCCGATCGAACTGGTCGGCGCCTGGACTGTTGTCTGGATAGCTGCACGACAGCACGATCACGCGCCGGAGGCGCGCCGGATCGTCGCCCGCTCGACGGAGCGTGTCGTAGGCCTGGGTGAGGCCCTGGTCGAGGTTCCACCCACCGGTCGCGTCGATGCGACGCACGCGGGACTCGAGCGCGGCCTTGTCGGCGATCGCGCCGAAGGGCTGGACCTCGGTCACGGAGTCGTTGAAGGCCAGGACCGAGAGCCGGTCGTCGGGCCGAAGGCGATCGACGATGTCGGCCACCGCCTCGGTGGTCTGGTCGATGTCGCCCACCATGGACTCCGAGTGGTCGATGAGGATGACGAGGTCCACGGGCGGGCGGTGGAACGCGCCTGCCGAGCTCGCGATGCCGCTCCTGAGGCCGAGGGAGACCCAGTAGGCGTCGTGGCCCGTGTCGAGCGACGGAGCGACAGCGACAGAGGGCCTCGCGCAGAGCAGACCCTCGCAGGGCGACCCGTCCGACGGGACGTCGTGCTCGCTCAAGAGGCCCTCCGCCGTGATGCTCGTCGAGGGAGGCACGTTGCCGCCCTCGATCGTCTGGCGCGCGTAGCCGATGTCCTGTGCGCCGCCGGGCGTGGCGCCGATGTCTCCCGGCCCGGCGCCGGTGGAAGCGCCCTCGTAGCCGCATCCCGTGATCACCGTCCCGAAGAGGGCGGCGAGGAGTGTGATCGTGGTTGCGCGTCGGGTCATGGGCGTCGACAAGGCAAGCGACATGCCACGCCTCTCGGTCGCGCGATCGCCCGCTCTTCGGTGACGCGACCCCGAAGAGGACGGCGCACGAGTCGCAGGCCCGTGCCGGCCTGTGCCACGCGCCCGCTCCTTTCCGGTCGTCTCCGCGCTGAGCGCGGAAGGATCATCCCGCTGCTCGGCCGCGCGGATGTGGGTGGTATCCCCTGCCGAGGCTCGCTACCCTGGAGTCGCAATGACGTCGTCGAGGCCGGCTGACCCCCCGAGCCGCTCGATCGAGCGTGCGCGTGAGTGGATGCTCGAAGCGTGGCCCGAGCAGGGAGGCCTCGACACGGCGGTGCGGCGCCTCGGCGTCGAGCTCTCGGGCACGACGCTTTCACCCTCGCGGCTGTCGCTCGCGCTCATCCCGATCTACGCCGGGGTCGACGGCGTCCACTTCATCTGGTCTTGTGAGTCGCCGGACCAGGTCGACATCCTCAGGCGTCCGCACGGCTTTCTCGACCAACCCGAGCACCTTCGGAGCCCGCTCCATCAGGTCTTCTCGACGGGGAACCCGCTGCGCGTGCGCCTCGGGCACGAGCGATCGCGCTTCGACTTCCTCGCCGACCTCGCGAGCCGCGGCTTCACCGACTACATCGCGGTCCCGCTACGGACGCAGCACTCGGGCCGACCCGTGTTGACCATCGCAACGGAGCGGCCGGGTGGATGGTCGGACGAGGACATCGCTGGCCTCATGCGCCTGACGACCGTGCTGTCCCTCGTGGTCGAGGTGTCCGAAGGGCGGCGGCTTCTCGACCTCGCCTCGACCGATCCCCTCACGGGGCTCCCAAACCGACGCGCCTTCGATACGGCGTTCCGGCAGGCCTGGTCGACGTGTGGCCGGGGTGCGCTCCCGTTGTCGATCCTGTGCATCGACGTCGATCACTTCAAGACCTTCAACGACACCTACGGGTATCCCGCGGGCGATCGATGTCTCGCGCGCGTTGCCGCCGCGGCGGCTGCCGCCGTCCACCGTCCGTCGGACGTCGTTGCACGCATGGGCGGCGAGGAGTTCGCCGTCCTCTTGCCGACCTGCGTCTATTCCGGAGCGCGCGTCGTCGCCGAGCGCGAGCGCGCCGCCGTCGAGGCACTCGCCATCACGAACCGCGGGTCACCCGTCAGCGATCGCGTGACGGTGAGCGTCGGTGCGGTGACGATCGTTCCCTCGCCGCGGGTCGAACGCGAGCAGGTCTACGGCGCCGCGGACCAGGCCCTCTACCGCGCGAAAGAGACGGGCCGCAATCGGGTGATCACGGAAGAGATCGTGCTCGATCCCTGACGCTGGTAACGGACGCGTCCGGCCCGTGCGCTCAGGCGCGCGCTTCGGGGCGCCGCGCCTCCTTGGCGAGCTCCATGCGCGCCTTGAGGTTGTCGAGCAGGGTCTGGGCTTCGTGCTCGTTGATGCGGCGGAGCACCGGCTCGACCAGCTTGTTCAGGAGCTGATTCGGGATCGTGTAGTCGACGTGCATGGTGATCTTCGTCCGGTTGCCGGCCAGCTGCTCGTAGTCGTACCGGAACGTGCTCGGGATGCCCTTCTCGTTCTTCACGACTACGCGCTTGTCCTTCTCGACATCGGTCGTCTGCGCGTGGCCCTTGAACCGCACGCCGGCCATCTTGTAGACCCAGTCGAAGCTGTGGGTCCCGTCCGGCTTGCGCTGGACGTTCGAGACTTCCACCAGGCTGGGCCAGACCTCCGGCAGGTTGCTCGGGCTGGTCATGAACGCGAACACGCGCTCTGGCGGCGCATCGATCTGAACGGACTTCGAGATCTTCGTCATCGTTGTCTCCTTGTCCTCGGACGAGGCCGGGGATGATGAAGAGGAGAAGCACCGTCCGTGCCGCGCGCCTTGCTCGGGCATCCCGCGGAATAGTCACCATCGGCGCAAGGAAATGTTCCCGGCCTACGCATGCTCTGCGCAGGCTCCGCGACGCGGTTGAAAAGATCCGACGGCGCCCCTGTCTTCGGCCGGCAGCGTGACCGCGCGGTACCGTCGCGCTAGAACCGGATCGAGAGCCATGAGCGACGAGGCGCGCCCCATCTACTTGGACAATCACGCGACGACGCGCGTCGACCCGCGCGTCGTCGAGGCCATGCTGCCCTGGCTGACCGAGCGGTACGGCAACGCGGCGAGCCGCAGCCACGTCTTCGGCTGGGAGGCGGAGGACGCGGTCGAGGAGGCGCGCGCTTCGATCGCCCGGCTCGTCGGCGCAAGGAGCGCCAAGACGATCGTCTTCACCTCGGGCGCGACCGAGAGCAATAACCTCGCCCTCAAGGGCGTGGCCCACGCCATGCGCGAGCGCGGCGACCACATCATCACGCAGAAGACGGAGCACAAGTCGGTCATCGACTCGTGCCGAAGGCTCGAGCGCGAGGGCTTCCGCGTGACGTGGCTCGACGTGGACGGCGAAGGGCGCGTCGACCCGGACGCCGTCGGCCGCGCCATCGACGACCGCACGGTGCTCGTGTCGATCATGCTGTGCAACAACGAGGTCGGCACCATCCAACCCATCGCTGACATCGGCGCCATCACGCACGAGCGCGGCGTGCTCCTCCACTGCGACGCGGTGCAGGGCGTGGGGCGCACCGACTTCGACGTGGAGGCGATGCACGTCGACCTCGCCAGCCTGAGCGCCCACAAGATCTACGGGCCCAAGGGCGTGGGCGCCCTCTACGTGCGGCGCTCGAAGCCGCGTGTGCGGCTCGTGGCCGAGATCGACGGTGGCGGCCACGAGCGCGGCATGCGCTCGGGCACCCTGAACGTTCCGGGCATCATGGCCTTCGCTCGCGCCGCCGACTTGCTCGCCGACGGGTGGCGCGAGGAAGCCGAGCGCGTGCGCACCCTGCGCGAGCGCCTGCGTCACGCGCTCTTCTCGCGCATCGAGGAGCTGCACCTCAACGGCGCCGAGGACCCGTGGCGCCACCCGGGCAACCTCAACATCTCCTTCGGCTACGTCGAGGGCGAGGCGCTCATCATGGCGCTGCAGAAGGAGCTGGCCGTCTCGTCCGGCAGCGCGTGCACCAGCGCGACCATCGAGCCGAGCTACGTCCTGCGCGCCATGGGCGTCGACGACGACCTGGCCCACGCCTCCATCCGCTTCGGCCTCGGCCGCTTCACGACCGAAGACGAGGTGGACCGCGCCGCCGACATCGTCGTCCGGCAGGTAGACCGCCTGCGCAAGCTCTCGCCCTTGTGGAAGATGCGCGAGGAAGGCGTGGACCCGGCGACGCTGCGGTGGTGAGCCCGTCCGTCGCCGAGAGGTGCTCCGAGGAGATCTTGGGCCGCCGGCTCACTCAGGCACCGAACACGTTCGTTCCATGCTTGCCCCCACCGATCCGCTCGCCTACCGTTCAGGCACTGGGCTGGCGGCACCGCGGTTCCAAGTGAGAGGTCGAGCGAATCGCGAGTGTGAGCTGCCCCGGATATTGATGGCTCCATGACTCAGGCTCGTTCCGAATCGTCGTCCCGCGGGATCGCGCGTGTTGAGGCGCTCCACTATCGAAGCCTGCGGTACATCGCGCAGGAGCTTCGCCCCTTTCAGCTTCTCGTGGGCCCCAATGCGAGCGGCAAGTCCTCCTTTCTGGATGTCGTGGCATTTCTGGGTGACCTCCTGCGAACGGATCTGGACACTGCAGTTCGTGGCGACGCCCGACTCGGCATCGCCCTGCGCGCGCCCGATCCACGGCACCTCACCTGGCTCCGCGAAGGGGATGCGTTCGAGCTTGCCGTCGAGCTCGCTGTCCCCACCGATGTGCGGCCGAAGGGCAACGGAGTGCACCCCCGCATTCGATACGAGCTCCGCGTGGAGGTGGGTGACCCGCCACGCATCGCTGTGGAAAACGTCTGGCTGAAGGGCGGCCCCTCGGCTGATCGAGGCCGCCAGACGGAGTTGTTTCCGAGCGCCGTGGCGGCTCCCCAGCATATTGTTCGTCTCCCCCGCAGGAAGACACTCGCCGGCTGGAAGAAAGTGATTTCGCGGGGGGGGGACGCCGGTCAGGTGTACTTCATGGCTGAGACCACGGGCTGGAACTCGCCCTTCGCGCTCTCAGCCCAGAAGCCAGCGCTCGCGGGCCTCCCAGAGGACGAGCAGCGCTTTCCCGCAGCAACCTGGCTGCGGCGTGCCCTCCAGTCTGGCGTGCATCGGGTATCGCTATCGAGCGAAGCAATGCGGCGTCCGTGCCCGCCTACCAGGCAGGCAGGCTATCTGCCCGATGGATCCAATCTCCCCTACGTGGTTTCGCGGCTTCAAGCCGAAGCGCCGGACCGCTTGGCCCTCTGGGTGAGCCACGTTCGGGAAGCGTTACCCGACGTCGAAACCATCACCTCTGAAGAACGTCCCGAGGACCGGCATCGCTACTTGGTGGTGCACTACCGAACCGGCCTGAAGGCACCGTCCTGGCTCGTGTCGGACGGTACCCTTCGTCTCCTGGCCCTGACCCTGCTTGCATATGCACCGGGGCTCGGCGGCACCTACCTCATCGAGGAGCCCGAGAATGGAATTCACCCTCGCGCGGTCGAGACGGTCTTCCAGTCGCTTCGGTCTGTGTATCGCGCGCAGATCCTGCTGGCAACGCACTCTCCGGTAATCCTCGGCATGGCTTCGCCGGACGATCTGCTCTGCTTTGCGCGCACTCCCGAAGGCGTCACCGATATCATCGCCGGTCGAGAGCACCCCCGGCTCAAGCAGTGGCAAGGAGCACTCGATCTGTCAACGCTCTTCGCTACCGGAGTGCTCGGGTGAGCTCCGAGCTCATGTGCCTCGTCGCTGACAAGAACATCGAGGCGGCGCTGAGGGGGCTGTTCGAGAAACGTGCCCCATCGCTCGGAATCCGGCAGTTTCGATTCGAGATCTTCGTGCACCCCGAACGTGACCCCGGCTGCTACAAGCGGGGACTCGAGCTGCTCGAGAGACTCATTGGCTCGGCGCGTCATGGATTGCTCGTGTTCGACCAAGCGTGGGAAGGGAACCCTCATTCGAACCGCGTCGAGACCGAGAACGAGCTCCGCAGTGGATCGGGGCAGATGGCTGGCCGTGTAGAGGTGTTGGTCATCGAGCCGGAGATCGAGGCATGGGTGTGGAGCACGTCGCCGCACGTAGAGCGGGTGCTCCGCTGGTCGGACGATCCTTCCGTGCGGCGATGGCTCACGCAGCAGGGCCTGTGGGTGAAGGGCGCGGCAAAGCCCGGAGACCCGAAAGAGGCGATGGAGCAAGTCTTGCGTCGGACGGGCACGCCACGATCGTCCGCGCTGTACCGCGAACTCGCCGGTCGAGTCAGTCTCGCGAGTTGCACGGACCCTGCCTTCGCCCGCCTGAAGGAAATCCTCGGCCAGTGGTTCCCCGCGCGGTAACCGAGCTTTCGGATGGCGGGCGCGCCTGCAGTGTCCGCGGACGGGAAGGCGCTGATCCGTCACGACAAACGGCGCGCGTCAAGCCGCCGCGTCGTCGGTTGGGCGCCAGTGCGGTGGCGAGGCGCCGACGACTCTCGGCTGTATCGCGATGTCTCCAGGGTGGTATTGTCCACCTGTGGCCTGCGCACGCGTGTGGATGGTCCTGGGAGGGCTCTGGATCGCCTGTTGCGTTGGCGGCTGCGTGCTGAGCAAGGTGTCGCTCGACGGCAAGGCCTGCCCCTGCGGCAGTGGTTACGCCTGCGACAGTGCGACGCAGATCTGCATTCGCAACGGAAGCACCGACGGGGGGCTCGACGCACGAGCCGTCGACGGCGCTCCCGATGCTCCCTTCCGCGACGCCGAGCCCGCCGACGGGGCTCCGCTCGACGGTCCCATCGACGCGTCGCTCCCGGACGCCGGCCCCACAGACGCCGGCCCGCTCGACGCCGGCCTGCTCGATGCCGGCCCGGTACGCCCGGTCGACGCCGGACTCGACAAGAGCGCATGCGACAGCACGCTCACCGGGGCCCTGTTCTGCGACGGGTTCGAGGACGGCGCGGGCTTCGTCGCCTGGTCGGGCTCGGAAACCACCGCTGGCTCGGTGAGCTGGGCGACGGCGCCGGACCCGGTCTACCGCGGCGTCGGCGCGGAGAAGAGCGTGACCACCTCCGATGGCGGCCTCGCATGCGTTGTCACGGACAGTCTGCCCGACCTCGCCAGCGGCAGCCTCTATGTCCGGGCCTACGTCTATCTCCCGAGCGGCCCCGTGTTCACCGGCTTCGACGTGCTGTCGCTGGTCGAAGGGAGCGCTCCCGTCGACGGGTTCGCGTTGCTGGTCGGCACGGGCGGACACCCGGGTGTGTATTTCGACGAGCACGCGTTCTCCCAGCTGGCACCGGTTGCTACCTTTCCGCAGGATCGCTGGGCCTGCGTCCAGGTCCATCTCGCCCTGTCCGACACCACCGGATCGGTCGATGTGCACATCGATGGAACGGCCGTCCTTTCGGTCAGTGGGATCGACACGCTCCCGGCGAGCGGCTACCACAGGCTCTCCGCGGGCATCCCCTTCAGCGATCCCGGCCAGGCGCCCCTGGTCGTCTACACCGACGAGGTCGCCGCCGGCACCTCGCCGCTGCCGTGCGATCCCTGAGCGGCCCGTTGGGCGAAGGGCCGCGCTCGGGCGTGGCGCTCAGGGGCAGTCGGCTTCGTTCGCGGTGCAGCCGTGGAGCGTCTGGGCGAGGAACGCCTCGAGCTCCTGGGACGTATGATCGAAGTAGCAGCTGTTGTACGCGACTGCGGCCGCGTCTGCGGACGGGGGCGGGGCTGCCAATCGACCTCTTGATGGCACAGCCTACGTTTCGACGGACGCGGACACTCTGGCCGGCGCGTCCAGCCCCGGTTCGGCACCTCCGTCGTAGCGGATACGAAGGCCGCTGGGGCCCGCGCTTGACACCGTTGCCTTCGCACGGTCCGCTCTCGAGCACACGATGCCCATAGGTGACATCGACTTCAGTGGCCGCGTCCTCGCGGGCCGCTACCGAGTGGAGGGCGCGATCAGCCGCGGTGGGATGGGCTCCGTCTACCGGGGCGTCCACATCGACCTCGGGCGTCGCGTCGCGATCAAGATCCTCCACCCGGAGCTGGCCGGCGAGGCCGAGCACCTGGTGCGCTTTCGGCGCGAGGCGGAGGCCACGGCACGCCTGCGTCATCCGCACATCGTCGAGGTGACGGACATCGGCACCGACACGTCCGCGCCACCCTTCCTCGTGATGGAGTTGCTCGAAGGGCGGTCCCTCTCGGCGACACTGCGCCCCGAAGGAAGACTCGGGACGGAGCGCGCCGTGCGGATCACGCTGCAGCTCCTGTCCGCCCTCTCCGCGGCGCACGCCGCGGGCGTCGTCCACCGCGACATCAAGCCGGCCAACGTCTTGCTCGTCACGGGCTACGACGGCGGCGAGGTGGCGAAGCTGGTCGACTTCGGCGTCGCCAAGCTCATGGAGAGCACGGGCTACACGCGTCTGACGGCCACGGGCCAGGTCATCGGTACGCCGCGCTACATGGCAGCCGAGCAGCTCCTCGGTGAGCCGGTGGACGGGCGCACCGACCTCTACGCCGTGGGCGTCCTCTTGTACTCCATGCTCGCTGGCCTCCCTCCTTTTCGGGGATCGGGCTACGCGGAGCTCGTGCCCGCGATCCTCGCGGGTGATCCGGTGCCGCTCGAGATGCACCGGCCCGACGTGTCGCCGGCGCTGCTAGAGGTCGTGCGCCGCGCCATGGCGAGGCACGCCGAGCAGCGCTTCGCCGACGCCGGCGAGATGTCCACGGCCATCGCGCGTGCGACCGGCGCCGTGGTGCCGGCGGCGGGAGCGGCGGCGAGCGGCCACCGAGTCGAGGTGGTCCCGACGCGGAGCAGCTACCGTCCTGGTGCGGCGAGCGAGCGTCCCGAGATGGCGCCGACGCGGCCGAGCCAGCGACCGGGAGCGGCGAGCGAGCGTCCCGAGATGGCGCCGACGCGGCCGAGCCAGCGACCGGGAGCGGCGAGCGAGCGTCCCGAGATGGCGCCGACGCGGCCGAGCCAGCGACCGGGAGCGGCGAGCCGCCACGGTGAGCTCGCGGACGGCGTCACGTCGGCCCACGGCGTCACGCCGGCCCAGGGCGTCACCGCCAACCCCTCGTCCGTGGCGCCGGGACCCGCGTCCTCCCTTCCGGGCCCCTCGTCCGTCGCGCCGCGCCGCGGCCGCCCCCCGATCATCGCGATCGCGGTCGTCGCCGTATTCGCGATCCTCGCGGGCGGTGGGGCCCTGTACCTCATGCATCGCGTCCTGAGCCCGCCTCGCGAGGTGGCGTCGGTTTCGTCTCCGCCGGCGGCGGGTGCCGACCCGCTCGGCGTCGTCCCGGCGCACCCGGACAAGACGCCATTCGGCCATCGCGCCCCTTCCGCTCCTCCGAGCGCCGACGACCCGGACAAGACGCCATCCGGCCATCGCGCCCCCTCCGCTCCTCCGAGCACCGACGACCCCGCAGCTCGAGCGGCGTCTGACGACCACGCGGCCAGCCCTGCAACGCCCAGCGCCGCTTCCTCGCACCACGACGCGAGGCCGTCCCACGCGTCCGCCCATCCCCAGCCCGCCGGCGCCACCGCCGAGCACCACGCGTTCCTGCCCTCCGGCCCTTCCACCGCGCATCCCCCGGGGGGTGCCCAGAGCGCGTCGCCCGTGCAGCAGGACCAGGGCAACCGCGCGTGGGACCCGGCCGTGCCGCCCGAAGAGCGCGGCGGGGAGCACGTGGTGTCGATCGCGAACGTGTTCACGTCCAACTATTCCGGAAACGTCCGCTTCGCCATCGCGCCGACGCTCGGCATCATCGGCAGCTGCTTGGACCGCGCGGCGAACCAGGGCGACGAGGTACCGAGGCTGCTTCGCTACGAGATCCAGCTGGACGCGAACGGGCAGATCCTCGACTTTCGCGACATGTCGGGGTCCCCGTCCTTCGTCGTCACCTCCTGCGTCCGTGACCCGATCACCCACGTGTACTTCCCGCCCGACAGCGGCGCGGGCACCATCGACCTCACCCTCATGGTGCGTTGAGCCCCGTGCGGGGACCCCTCGATTTCGCGCCGCGGGCCTCTCGCCGGGGACGCGGGGGCTGGCGCCGGCCGCGCCGCCGTCCTACCAATTGCCCCTGGAGGCCCACCGCCAATGAGCGAGCACGAAAATCCGCCCAGCCCGACCGCCGAGGTGCCCTTCTCGCTGACGCCCAAGGCGATCGAGATGGCCAAGAAGAAGCTCACCGAGGCCGGTGAGCCGGTGGTGGGGCTGCGCGTCGGCGTCCGAGGCGGCGGCTGCTCGGGCTTCTCCTACGTCTTCGACTTCGCCAAGAAGGTGCGCGAAGGCCGGGACAGGGTCCTCTCCTTCGACGGGCTCGACGTGGTCGTCGACGACCGCAGCATCGAGTACCTGCGGGGCTCGACCCTCGACTGGGAGCAGAAGCTCATGGGCTACGGCTTCAAGTGGCTCAACCCGAACGCGAAGAGCGCCTGCGGCTGCGGCGAGTCCTTCGGCCTCTAGTCCTTCCGCGTTCGACGTCGGCGCCATCCGCTCGGCGCGCGGCGTCTGTCGCACGATTGCGCATTGCACCACCAGCGCGAAGCACGCCACGATGCGCCCATGCGGGCAGGTGACGTGCTCGGCGGTCGTTTTGCGCTCGAGCGGATCGCGGGCGAGGGCGGCATGGGGACCGTGTGGTACGCCCGTGACATCGAGGCGGAGGGGGCGCCGGTCGCCGTCAAGGTGATGCGCGAGCCGGGGCGGGGCCACGGCACGGCGGCCGCACGGTTTGCGCGGGAGGCCGAGGCGCTGTCGAGGCTGAGCCATCCCGGCATCGTCCGCTGGCTCGCTCACGGTCAGAGTGGGTCGGGGTTGCCGTGGCTCGCGATGGAGTGGCTCGAGGGGGAGGAGCTGGCGACGCGGCTCGAGCGGCAGGGGCTCACGACGGTGGAGGCGGTCGCGCTCCTCCTGCACGTCGCAGAGGCGGTGGCGGCCGCCCACGTGCGCGGCATCGTGCACCGCGACATCAAGCCGTCGAACATCTTCCTCGTCGAGGGAGACCTCGAGCGCGTCAAGCTCCTGGACTTCGGCGTGGCGCGTGGTGCGCCCCTCGGCCGGACCGTGACGGGAACCGGAGCGGCGATCGGTACGCCCGGTTACATGGCGCCCGAGCAGGTGCGTGGCGACCAGGACGTGGACGCCCGTGCGGACGTGTTCGCCCTCGGGTGCGTGCTCTTCGAGTGCCTGACCGGCCGGGCGCCCTTCGTCGGCACCTCGCCCATGGCGGTGCTCGCGAAGATCCTGTGCGAGGAGGCGCCGCGTCCCTCCGAGCTGGTGGACGTGCCGGCGGAGATCGACGTGCTGTGCGCGCGGCTCCTCGCGAAGGACCCCTCGGAGCGACCCCTGGACGCGGGGGCCGTGGGTGCGGCGCTGCGCGCGCTCGGGACCACCGAAGGCTCGCGGCGCGCTCCGACGCGGGCGGTGAACGAGGAGCTCGGCGCGCGCGAGCAGCGCCTGGTGACCGTGCTGCTCGCGGAGGGCGAGCCCCTCTCGGTCGCCGCGACGACGGCGGAGTGGACCGTCGAGGAGGGGCCGGACCTGGTGGCCGAGATCATCGAGCGCCACCGCGGGCGGCTCGATGCGCTGGCGGACGGGACGCGCGTGGCGGTGTTCGAGGAGCCGGAAGTCGGTGCGGCCTGCGCCCTCTCGGTGCGGGCGCTCCTTCCGGGGCGGCGCCTTTCGCTGTCGAGCGGCCGCGCGGAGGTGGGGGCGCGGGTGCCGGTGGGTGAAGCGATCGATCGGGCCGCCCGGCTGCTCGCGGCGGCCGAGCCGGGACAGGTGCGGCTCGACGCGCTCACGGCGCGGCTCGTCGGCGAACGTTACGAGATCGAGGGAAGCTTGCTCGGCGCGGAGCGTCGGCAGACGGCCGAGCGAACGCTGCTCGGAAAGGCGACGCCGTGCGTCGGACGCGAGATGGAGCTCGGCCTGCTCGAGGCGGCGGTGCGCGCGTGCGGCGACGAGGGCACGGCGCGGGCGCTGGTCGTGATGGGCGCGGCGGGCATAGGCAAGTCGCGCCTGCGCCACGAGCTGCTTCGGCGCAGGGGCGACGGCGTCGAGGTGTGGAGCGCGGGCGGTGAGCCGATGGGGGCCGGGGCGGCGCTCGGCCTCATGGCGCGCATGGTGCGGGCGCAGGCGGGCATCGTGGCGGGCGAGCCCCTCGCCCTCGGACAGGCGAAGCTCCGGCAGTGGGTGGGTCGGTACGTGCCCGCGAGCGAGGCGAACCGGGTGAGCGAGCTCTTGTGCGAAGCCGCCTCCGCACCTACCCCGGCAGCGCAGGCGAGCCCGCTCCTGCGCTCGGCACGCGGAGACCCGCGCATCATGGCCGACCAGGTGCGCCGGGCCCTCACCGATCTGATCGAGGCGGCGACGTCGAGCCGGACGCTGCTGCTCGTGCTCGAGGATCTGCACTGGGCGGACGCCGCGAGTGTGCGGCTCATCGATGAGGCCCTGCGCCTGTGCGCCGAGCGCCCGCTCATGGTGCTCGCCCTCGGTCGCCCCGAGATGCTCGAGCGCTTCCCGGCGCTCTTCGAGTCGCGCGGTGCTCAGCACATCAAGCTCGCCCCGCTCGGGCGCAGGGCGGCCGAGCGGCTGGTACGCGCCGTGGTCGGTGCCGAGGCGCCCGCCGAGCGCGTGGCGCCCATCGTGGAGCGGGCCGCCGGCAACGCCTTCTTCCTCGAGGAGCTGACGCGCGCCGCCGTCGAGGGCACGGACGAGACGCCCGAGACGGTGCTCGCCATGCTGCTCGGCCGCATCGGGCGGATGGAGCCGGAGGCGAGGCGCGTCCTGCGCGCCGCGAGCGTCTTCGGTGAACGCTTCTGGCGCGGCGGCGTGCGTGCGCTCTGCGGCGAAGCCCGTTCGACCGTGACCGACGGCTGGCTCGAGGAGCTGGCGCGGAGAGAGATCGTCTACCCCAGGCGTACCAGTCGCTTCGCGAGCGAAGAAGAGTACGCGTTCCGACACTCCCTGTTGCGCGAGGCGGCCTACGGCACCCTGACCGACGACGACCGCGTCCTCGCCCACCGCCTCGCGGGCGCGTGGCTCGAGCACGCAGGCGAGACGGGGGGGGCCGTGCTCGCCGAGCACTTCGAGCGAGGACAGGAGCCGGCCCACGCGCGGCGCTGGCTGCTCCGGGCCGCGGAGCAGGCGAGCGAGGCGAGCGACTACGAAGGCGCGCTGGCCGCGGTGGCCCGCGGGGTGGCCCTGGGCGCCCAAGGGGCGGAGCTCGGCCACCTGCGCCTCCTCGAAGCGCTGATGGAGGGTTGGCGCGGCCGATGGAAGGCCGCCGAGGGCGCCGCTCGCGAAGCCATGCGGCTGTTGCCCCGTGACGGAGCGGGATGGCTGCGCGCCGCCATCCCCCTCGCGGGCGCTGCCGTCTCCCTGGGCCACGAGGCGCTGCTGCTCGAGGTGGCCGAAGCGCTCCTCGCTCACCCAGGCCACGGCCCCGCCTTCGCTGCGGGGGCCGCCCGGGTTGCCGTGCCGCTCTTCTACGCCGGCCACTCGGACCTCGCCCTCGGGCTCCTCGAGCGTGCCGAGGTGGAGCAGGGCGACGACGCGCGGGCGCGCGCTCGCGTCTCGGACGCGCGCGCCTTCAAGGCGCTCGAAGAGGGGGACGCCGCCCTGTATCTGTCCTTGCAGCTCACGAGCTTCGCGGCCTACGAAGAGGAAGGCGATCGTCGCACCGCCTGCGTGTCGGGGAGCAACGTGGGCTACGCCTACCTCGAGCTCGGCTGCTACGCCGACGCCGAGCGCGTGCTCCGCGAAACGCTCGCGCGGGCCGAGCGGATGGAGCTCGCGAGCCTCGCCGCCCTCGCCCGCAACAACCTGGGCCCCGCCCTCGTCGCCCTCGGTCGTGTCGAGGAGGCGTGTCGTGTCGAGGAGGCCGCCATCGAGGCGTTCCGCGCCCAGGGCGATCGGCGTCTCGAGGGTGCCTCGCGCGTCTACCTCGCCCAAGCCCTCCTCATCGCCGGGGACCTGGACGCTGCGGAGCGGGAGGCACGCGCGTCCGTCACGCTCCTCGATGCGGCGCCTCCGATCCTCCCCCATGCCCTCGGCGCCCTGGCCGAGGTGCTGCTCGCCCGAGGTCGCGCCGAGGATGCGCTCGCGACGGCGCGCGAGGCCGTCGCGGTGCACGAGGCTTCGAGCAGCCTGGGGGTCGGGGACGCCCTCGTCCGGCTCATGCTCGCCCGTTCGCTCGACGCCACCGGTGATCATGCCGCCGCCTGCGCCGCCCTCGCCGCCGCGCGCGCCCGCCTCGAAGAGCGCGCCAACAAGATCAGCGACCCGGCGCTGCGCGAGAGCTTCCTCATGCACATCTCCGAGCACGCCCGCACCCTCGAGCTGGCTCGCGCCTGGCTCGACCCTTCGCCCTGAGCGCCTCTCCATCGCGCGTGACGCAGGACGCAGAGCGAAGGGGCGTTTGTCGGGGCGCCGCGATTGCGCGTTGCAGAGGAGGCGACAAGCACGCGACGATGGGTCCATGCGGGTGGGCGACGTGCTCGGCGGGCGGTTCGAGCTCGAGCGGATCGCGGGCGAGGGCGGCATGGGCACGGTGTGGCGCGCGCGCGACCTCGATGCGCAGGGTGCGCCGGTCGCCGTCAAGCTGATGCGATGGGTGGGGCGGGGCCAAGAGCTCCTGGCCGAGCGGTTCGGCAGGGAGGCCGAAGCGCTGTCGACCTTGAGTCACCCCGGCATCGTCCGCTGGCTCGGTCACGGTCAGAGCGCGTCGGGGCGGCCGTGGCTCGCGATGGAGTGGCTCGAGGGCGAGGAGCTGGCGGCGCGCCTCGAACGGCAGGGGCTCACGACCACGGAGGCGGTCGCGCTCCTCCTGCGCGTCGCCGAGGCGGTGGCCGCCGCTCACGTGCGCGGCATCGTGCACCGCGACATCAAGCCGTCGAACATCTTCCTCGTCACGGGGGATCTCGAGCGTGTGAAGCTCCTCGACTTCGGCGTGGCGCGCGGTGCGCCGCTCGGGCGGACCATGACGAGGGCCGGGACGGCAATTGGTACGCCCGGTTACATGGCGCCGGAGCAGGTACGCGGCGAGCCCGACGTGGATTCGCGCATGGACGTGTTCGCCCTCGGCTGCGTGCTCTTCGAGTGTCTGACCGGACGGGCGGCCTTCGTGGGAGCGACGCCGATCGCGGTGCTGGCGAAGATCCTGTGCGAAGAGGCGCCGCGTCCCTCGGAGCTCGTGGACGTGCCGCCCGACCTCGACGCGCTGTGCGCACGACTCCTCTCGAAGGACCGCTCGGAGCGACCCCTGGACGCGGGGGCCGTGGGTGCGGCGCTCCGGGCGCTCGGGGCGACCGAAGGCTCGCGGCGCGCTCCGACGCGGGCGGTCCAGCAGCTAGGTGCGCGCGAGCAACGCCTGGTGACGGTGCTGCTCGCCGAGGGCGAGGCGCTCTCGGTTGCTGCGACGACGGCGGAGTGGACGGTCGAGGAGGGGCCGGACCCGGTGGCCGAGATCATCGAGCGCCATGGCGGGCGGCTCGATGCCCTGGCGGAAGGGACACGGGTGGCGGTGTTCGAGGAGCCGGAGATCGGCGCGGCGTGCGCCCTGTCGGTGCGCGCGCTCCTTGCGGGGCGGCGGCTTTCCCTGTCGAGTGGGCGCGCGGAGGTCGGGGCGCGCATGCCTGTGGGCGAGGCGATCGATCGTGCTGCCCGGTTGCTCGCGTGTGCCGAGCCGGGACAGGTGCGGCTCGACGCGCTGACGGCCCGGCTCGTGGGAGGACGCTACGGGGTCGACGGAGGCGTGCTCGGTGCGCCCCTGCGGCAGACGGCCGAGCGCACCCTGCTCGGCAAGGCGACGCCGTCCGTGGGACGCGAGATGGAGCTCGGCCTGCTCGAAGCGGCGGTGCGCGCCTGTAGCGAGGAGGGCACGGCGCGCGCGCTGGTGGTGAGCGCCGCGGCGGGCGTCGGCAAGTCGCGCCTGCGTCGCGAGTTGCGCCAGCGCCTGGGCCAAGGCGTCGAGGTGTGGAGCGCGGGCGGCGAGCCGATGGGAGCCGGGGCGGCGCTCGGCCTCGTGGTGCGGATGATCAGGGCGCAGGCGGGCATCGCGGGGGGCCAGCCTCTCACCCTCGGACAGGCAAGGCTCCGGCAGTGGGTCGGGCGGTGTGTGCCCACGAGCGAGGCGGACCGCGTCAGCGAGCTTCTGTGCGAGGCCGCCTCCGAACCGGTCCCGCAAGAGCAGGCGAGCCCTCTCCTGCGCTCGGCGCGAAGAGATCCGCGCATCATGGCCGATCAGGTGCGGCGTGCCTTCACCGATCTGGTCGAGGCCGCGACGTCGCGCGGTGCGCTGGTGCTCATCCTCGAGGACCTGCACTGGGCGGACGCGGCGAGCGTGCGGCTCGTCGACGAGGCGCTGCGCCTGTGCGCCGAGCGGCCGCTCATGGTGCTCGCCCTCGGGCGGCCCGAGATGCTCGACCGCTTTCCGGCGCTCTTCGAATCGCGCGGTGCGCAGCACATCAAGCTTGCTCCGCTCGCGCGCAGGGCGGCCGAGCGCCTGGTGCGCGCCGTGTTCGACGCCGACGTCCCCGCCGAGCGCGTCGCGCCCATCGTGGAGCGAGCCGCCGGCAACGCCTTCTTCCTCGAGGAAGCTGACGCGCGCCGCCGTCGAGGGCACCGACGAGACACCCGAGACGGTGCTGGCGATGGTGCTCGGCCGCATCGGGCGAATGGAGCCGGAGCTCCGGCGTGTTCTTCGCGCTGCGAGCGTCTTCGGCGAGCGGTTCTGGCGCGGCGGGGTGCGGGCGTTGTGCGGCGAGGCGCGATCGACCGACACCGACGGCTGGCTCGAGGAGCTGGTGCAGCGAGAGGTCGTCTCACGGCGCGGAGCCGGCCGCTTCGCGAGCGAACGAGAGTACGCGTTCCGGCACGCGCTCGTGCGTGAGGCGGCCTACGAAACCCTGACCGAGGAGGACCGCGTCCTCACCCACGGCCTGGCAGGTGCATGGCTCGAGCACGCAGGCGAGAGCAACGGGGCCGTGCTCGCCGAGCACTTCGAGCGCGGACGCGAGCCGGTGCGTGCGCGGCGTTGGCTGCTTCGGGCGGCGCAGCAGGCGGGTGATGCGAGCGACTACGAGGGCGCGGTGGCGGCAGTGGAGCGCGCGGTGGCCCTCGGCGCCGAGGGCGAGGAGCTCGGCACCCTGCGCCTGCACGAGGCGCGCGCTCGCGGGTGGCTCGGCGATTGGCAGGGGACGGAGCGCGCCGCCCAGGCGGCCATGGACCATCTGCCTCGGGACGGCGAAGGCTGGGAGGAGGCCGCGACGCGCGTCACCGTAGCCGCGGTGACCCTGGGCCACGGCGAGCGGGCGGTCGAAATGGCCGAAGAGGTGCTGGCCGAAGCGAGGGACACGCCGCTCAACGTGGCCCGGGTGGCCCACATGGCCACGGCGCTCCTGCAGGCGGGGCATCCCGAGCTCGCCACACGCCTGCTCGGGCTCGCTGAACGCACGCCTGCGACCGAGCCCCAGGAACGTGCCTACGTGAGCGCCGCCCATGCCTCCCAGGCGCGTGTTCGTGGGGACGCCGCACGCTATCTCGCCCTGCAGCGCCAGGCGCTCGAGGCGTGGGAAGAGGCGGGCGATCGCCGCATGGCATGCACCGGGCGTCTCAACGTCGGCTACGCGTATTTCCGGCTCGGGTGCTACGCCGACGCAGAGCGTTACTTAAGCGAGGTGATCGAGAGGGCGCGACCCCTCGCCCTTTCGCACGTGGCCACCGCGGCCCGTTGCAACCTGGGGCTCGTCCTCATCTCCGCAGGCAAGCCCGAGGAGGCGCTGCGATGCGAGACCGAAGCCGTCCAGGTGTTCGAGGCGCAGGGCGATCGGCGTCTCGAGGGGGCGTCGCGCACCTGCCTGGCCCGGGCCCTGCTCGACCTGGGCCGCATGGACGCGGCCGAGCAGGAGGCGCGCAGGGCGGTGACGCTCCTCGAAAAGGTCGCGCCCCTCTGTCCACCGGCGCTCGCGGTGCTGGCCGAGGTGCTGCTGGCGAAAGAGCGTCCGGCTGACGCGCTCGCTCCGGCGCGACAGGCCGCGGCGGCGCTCGACGTACCGGGCGGCATGGAGGAGGGCGAGGCGCACGCGGGCCTCACCTTCGCCCGCGCCCTCGACGCATCGGGCGATCGGGCTGCGGCCCGTGAGGCGATCGCGGCGGCACGCGCACGGATCGAAGCGCACGCGGCCAAGATCAGCGATCCGGTCCTGCGCCGGAGCTTCCTCGACAGGGTCCCCGAGCACGCCGCAACCTTCGCCCTCGCGCACGCCTGGCTCGACGCTCCTGCGTGATTAGCGGGGCGTGTTGGGGAGCTCCGGTCGGGGGAGGCACGAGCGCTCCACATCACGGAGCACCCGTCTCATGTAGTCGAGGGGAGGGTGGTTCTCCGGGTGCGCGCGCCCCATCGCGACCCCCGCGGCGCGCATCGCCTCGTGGCAGTGACCCGCGCCCGCGAGCAGCCGTGCGAGCTCGGCCTGCCAGTACACCGAGCCCGGGTCCAGCGCCGCAGCCGCCCGATAGAACGGGATCGCCTCCTCGAGATGACCGGCCCGCAAGCGCGCGCGTCCTTCCCCGCCGATCGTGTCGGTCGAGCCCCCGGTGACGGCGAGGGCGACGATCGAGTGCTGCGCCGGGTCGACGACGAACGGACCGATGGCCGTGACACCGACTCCGCCCAGGCAGATGGTCAGGAGGGCGAGCACGGCGAAGCGGGTGGCGCCCCGGGGCGGCGCTGCGGGCCGAGGGTAGTCCGGCCGCCGGCCCGTCGCGATGAGCCGATCGTAGAGATGCGGATGGGCCATTCGCTTAGAGCCCATCACGGCGGGGATCAGGTTCAGCGTGTGGAGACGCTCGAGGGCCCTCGCGTAGCCGCCCTCCTCGTCGTCGTGGGCGTGGGCGACCGCATCGGCGCGCTCCTCCATCTTGCGCGACGTCCTTCGCACGAGGCGCAACACGAGCAGCACGAAGAGCAGGACCAGGAGCAGCACCAGGAGTCGGTCGAGGGGGTCGTCGATGGGCGCGGTGATCGGCCTGAAAAGGGCCAGCGGGAAGACGGCGAAGAGGCCGACGGTGCGCACCAGCTGCACGCGGCGCGGCTCGCCGAGGTGGCCGAGCTCGTGGGCGATCACGCTGGCGAGCTCGTCGTCCGTGAGCTTCGCGGCGGCTTCTTCGGTGACCGCGAGCTGCCCCGAGCGGGGAAGGGCGAAGGCATTGACCATCGCGTAACGCAAGAGCCAGACGCGGCGCGGATGCACCCCGACCTTCTCGGCGCAGGCATCGACGAGGCGCGCGAGGCGGGCATCGGCTGGACGGGCGAGACCGAGGGCGCCGGCGAGCCGGAGGCCCGCCCCGAACGCGACGGCCGTGAGCAGGGCGAGCACGAGCGCGCCGCCGATGGTCGCGCCGAGTGGGTCGGTCGGCATGAGCACGACGGCGAGCAGGACGATGAGCCCGTGGGGCCTTAGGACGAGGAACACGATGCCCTGCCCCGCGAGCCGCTCCCGGGCCGGGACGTGCCGGCCGCACACGCGGCGCGACACGCGCTCGATCTGCGGATAGGCCGCCACGAAGGCTGCGACGCCGGCGAGGAGCCCGACCCACGTGGGGGGCACGAGCGACAAGGGCCCGACCAGCTCACCGAAGCCGAGGCCGAGGACGATGGCCGCGAGCATCGGCGCCGACGCCGCCGTGGCCCGCGCAGGCCACCCGAGGCGTGCGCGCTCGGTCCAGTGCGCGTCCGCGGGGACGCGGAGGAAGGGCCGCAGGGCGATGGAGACGGCGAGGTGCGCGCCGACGGCCGCGAGCAGCGCGGCGAGCAGCACGAGAGCGAGCGGCGCGAAGCCGACCCAGCCAGGCAGGTGGGCGCGGAGCGCGGCGAGAGCGGCGGCCTCGGGTTGCATTGGACGCCCATGTTACGCCGCCCGGAGCGGGTGCCTTCCCGGGAGAAGACGAGCGCCGACGCACGGGGTCGCCCGGAGGCGCGGCCGGCAGCTTCATCTCGATCGCTTGCGTCACGGCGGGCGGCGCGAGGGCGCCGGTCGGCCGAAGAGCAGCGCGCGCGTATCGCACCTCTCGCGGCCGAAGATGACGCGGCGCGAGCCGGTGCACGTGACCTTGCGCGTATGTGAGGACGTGCCCGATCTGCGCTCGACGCGCATGTACGAGGCCGTGCTCGGAGCGCTACGGAAGACGAGCGCCGACCTCGGCCTGCGCGTCGTGCACCACTCGGTGCAGGGCAACCACATGCACCTGATCGTCGAGGCGGAGGGGCGTGCGGCCCTGATGCGCGGCATGCAGGGCCTGGTCGTCCGCCTGGCGCGCGCGATCAACCGCGCAGCGGGCCGGCGCGGGACCGTCTTCGCCGACCGCTACCACGCCGAGGCCCTGCGAACGCCGCGGCAAGCGCACCACGCCCTCGCCAACGTCCTGTCGAACGACCGCCACCACCTCGAGCAAGCGTGCCTGCCCCAGTACGCGCGCAATGCCGTCGACGAGCGAAGCAGCGCCCCCTGGTTCGACGGCTGGAAGCGTCCCATCCGCCACGGTTGCACGGGCCCCCCGCCCCATCCCCCGCCGCGCACCTGGCTCCTGCGCCGCGGCTTTCGCAAACACGGCCTCCTCGACCCCGCCGCCATCCCCGGCGGGCGCGTCTTGCAGACGCGATCTCGAAGCCCCTCACGCCGCGCGGGAGCGCAGGCACGTCGCGAGTCCTGAGCTCGCACGCCCACGGCACCGGTTCGCTCCCCCAAAAGAAAAAAGTAAAGCAACTGCTTGAGTGTTCCGCGCTACGTGCAAGATCAGTCTCCGTTGCACTCGGGCGCCGACCCGGACGGACTGGAAGCGGTGCCGGGGCGCGTTCGCCCGCTCCATCGACCCCCATCGTCCAGCCCGGCGTGGCCCACCACGTACGAGCTCGACGACGCGGGCGTCGCCGCGGCCGAACGGCAGTGGGGTGTGGCCCGCCCACATCGCAACGTTCGTGTCCGCGTTGCACCCTTCGCTTGCGCGCCCCCCCGACGGCTCTGGTGCGCCCGTGTACACTCGAGGCCTCGTGCCCATCCACGTGTCCTCCATCGCCGCCCTCGGCCTGGCCCTGTTCTTCACCGGTTGTGCCCAATCGCACACCAGGTCCGGGCTCCCTCCGGCAGACGGCGGCGTCCCGGCTGCTCGCGACGCGGCACCACTCTCGGACGCATGGCATCCGCTTCCAGACGACGCGGAAGTGATCGACGCACGCGTGACCGACGTGGAAGTGATCGACGCGGAAGTGATCGACGCACGCGTGAGTGACGCGGGAGGGATCGATGCGGCCGACCCGTCGGCCTGTGAGACCGGGCACGCCGATCTCTCGGACACCACTCCCGCCGGTCCCGGGCCGATCTTTTCCCACGCGGCCGTCTCCTTCACCGGCGGCGACTGTGCTCCACAGCTCTTCGTACGGGTCTCACCCGACCCCTTGTCGCTGGCGGAAGCGCCAGTGCCGAACGTGGGTATCACGGTAAACTTGCCCTCGGATCTCGGAGCGGCGGGCTGGTCCGGCAGCGCCCCCGCGACCGCGACCCTGACGGCCGCGGACGGACGCACGTTTGCAGCGGCCGGGCAGGTCGTCATGGGCTACGCGGGGCACCCCTCCGATCCCGGCGCCACGGTCTCGCTGTCGATCGAGCTCTCCGGCGACAGCTACCATCTCAGCGGCTTGATCGAGGCACCGTACTGCTCCGCCGGCTATTGCCTGTGACCGTCACCCGCAGGCGCGCCCAGCCGTGATCACCGCCGTCCTCTTCGACTGTGACGGAGTCCTCGTCGACAGCGAGGTCCTCGCCATCGAGATCGAGCGTGCGCTGTTCGCGGAGATCGGTCTCACCTACGAGCTCGACGAGTACAAGCGACGCTTCCTCGGCATGTCGACCTCGGCGTTCCTCGAGGCGGTGGATGCCGACGCCCTGGCACGCACGGGTCGACGCCTGCCGCCCGACTTCGAAGCGCGGTACCTGGACCGATCTCGGGCGGCGTTCGAGGAGCGACTTCGCCCGATCGCAGGCGCGGTCGATGCCACGTCCGAGGTCCGGCAGCCCAAGGCCGTGGCCTCTTCCTCGGGCCTCTCGGCTCTCCTCTACAAGCTCGAGCTCACCGGTCTCGCCGGCGCATTCGGCGAACACGTCTACTCGGCCGAGCAGGTCGCCCTTCCCAAGCCCGCGCCGGACCTCTTCGTCTTCGCGGCTGACCGCCTCGGCGCCGACCCGGCGACCACGCTGGTCATCGAGGACAGCGTGAACGGCATCCGCGCGGCCAAGGCGGCCGGCATGATCGCCGCAGGCTTCACCGCCGGCGGCCACTGCGACCCTGGCCACGGCGCGACCCTCGAGGCGGCGGGCGCCGACCTGGTCCTGTCCGACTTCGCCGCGCTGCATGACCGACTGCGAGAGACGAAGCACCGTCGCTAGTACGGCCGCTGAAGGCATTGCGCGAAAGCCGGCCCGGCCAACTCGAGGGAAGTAGGTCGCGCCGGCGTATACGCGCCAGCCGAAGCCCGAACGATCGTTCTCCGTCCCACCGATGAGGGACCAACGTTCGCGCCGCGAATGTCGCCACGGACATAGTGCGAGCTGCCGCCTTGCCCTTGTCCCGCACCGTAGTCGATTCGGCGTGATGGCCGTCTCTCGCTAGCAGCCTCGGTAGCAGTGATATTCCATTGCCAGCGAGGAGGATCTCTCGCCAGCAGGGCGTGACCGCAACCGCCGTGGGATGCGCAGATCGCTCCGCGGCGTGAGGTCAAAATGAAGGCCGGGGACACGCAGCTCCGTTCCGCGTTGTTTGCCGACCTGGACGTACTTGGTCAGCACCTGTGGATCGATCTGACCGTCCGCGGCGAGGACGCCCACGGTCCGGCGGTCGCACGCTGCGGTCGGTCCGGGTCGAGCACACCTCGGACGCGGGGGCGAGTGTCTCCAGGGGCATGCTGTCCTCGGGCCCCGACGTCCAAGGAGCGCTCCGCGCTCCAAGGATGGTGTGGAAATTACAAGGAATTCCTGAGCCGAGCCGTTGGCATCGCCCTTGCGTCAGGAGCGGCTCAGGAGGCAAACGATGTCCCCGTACCTCGGTCTCAAGCACGTTCTCTCCAGCGGTTTCCCTGCGCTGGCGGCCGCGTCTGCGTGCGTCCTCGTCGGCTGCGCCAATGCGGGCACCCCCTCGACGGGACGCGACCGCGGGGCGGGAGTGATCGGTGACGCTGGGACCGGGACGCCCGCGGCGCCGCGAACCGGGTCGGCGGGCGGCTACGGCGGCTACGGCGGCTACGCGAGCGCCGGGACCGATGCGGGTTGCCCTGTCCCCGGCGGCTACCCAGCCGGGACCCCAACGGGCACCTACTGCAGCTTCGGCGGCACGGGCAGCTGCGGTGGCCACACCCCCTGCGTTGCCGGTTACGAGTGCCCCGGCATGTCCTCGTGCGATCTCGCGAGCGGCGACTGGGGACAGTGCAGGTACCTTCCCAGCTGCACGTATACCAGCCTGGGCAGCTCCGGAGGCTACGGCGACGCGGGTGCCGGAGGCTACGGCGGCTACGGTGGCGACGCCGGTGCCGGAGGCTACGGCGGCTACGGCGGCTACGGTGGCGACGCCGGTGCCGGAGGCTACGGCGGCTACGGCGGCTACGGAGGCTATGGAGGCGACGCGGGTGCCGGAGGCTATGGCGGCTACGGCGGCTACGGCGGCTACGGCGGCGACGCGGGTGCCGGCGGCTATGGCGGCTATGGCGGCTACGGCGGCTACGGAGGCGACGCGGGTGCCGGCGGCTATGGCGGCTACGGCGGCTACGGCGGCTACGGAGGGTACTGACGCCACGGCGGCGGCCCGTGGCGTCTGAGCTCACGGGCGGTCGGGCGCGTCGCGTGACCGCACGCGCATCGGGACGCGCCTGGCCCCCGTCGCCCCACGGGGCCGGGCCGTTGCGGCGTCGAGCCCGACCGATGCGCGTGGGCCCTGTCGGCCAAAATGCTCGCGCATGGTGTACCTTGATGGTGTGTCGGGGCGACGATGAACCGGCCGAGCGTCTGCATCCTCCTTGCCGTCGCGGCAGCGAGCGGATGCGGGAGCGAGCAGCCTGCGGGCGAAGCGGCGTCGCCCATCGTCGGTGGCCAGCTGGCACCTCCATTGGACGTGGGCTCGACCGTCGCGCTCTTCATTCAGCCGGACCGTCTCTGTAGCGGCACACTCGTCGCCCCGCGCCTCGTCATCACGGCCGCTCACTGTCTGCTCACCGAGACGGACACCGGGCCGAGTGCGTCGTACGGCCCGCCCAAGCTCGCGCCATCGGACGTCACCGTGGTCGTAGGCGCGACGAACGCGTTGGCAGCGCCGCCGGGTGAGCAGTACGCGCCCGTCTTCCTCTGGCCTGACCCCGCCGCCGACTTCACCGCCACGGCTGACCAGAACGACATCGGCGCCGTCGTGCTGGGCAGCCCGGTCACGGGGGTCGCGCCGACACAAGTGCTCGAATCCCTCTCAGGTGGACGCGGAGCTGACTCCGCGCCGCATGCTCGGCATCGCGGGCTACGGCACGACCGACCGTAGCGGCGCGACGGTGAGCAGCGGCGACCTGTACGAGGCCCCGGTGGCGTACCTGAGCCGGACATCGAGGGAGGTGAAGGCGGGCGATCCGGGCGGCCCCGACACGTGCTTCGGCGATTCGGGCGGGCCGCTGTACATCGATACGGCAGCGGGAAGACGACTCGTTGGGGCAACGTCGCGCGGGGCCAGGGCAGACTCGGCCTGCGACACCGGCACGATCTTCTCGCTGGTCCCCACCTACGCGACCGAGATCGAGGCGGCGACGGGTGCGAACCTGGGGATCGGGACACCTCCGTCGCGGGATGCGGGCGTCGACGTGCAGGCCGACGCGGCCGTGGGCGGTGCTTCCGGTGGAGGCGGCCTCGCGGGCGGATGCTCGGCGGCGGGCGGTAGCTCTCCGTGCGGCGCCCCGGTCCTGGCGGCGACCCTGGTCGTGCTTGCGGTCCTCCGCCCACGGGGGCTCCGGCGCGTGGTATGACGCCACCGCCAGAGCCCCCGGCCAGGAGCTTCCCGTGAGCACCATCGAGCCTACCCACGCCGCGCTGCTCGTCATGGACTTTCAGGTCGGCATCGTCGGACGAGTCGGCGACCAGGCCGGGCCGCTGCTCGAACGGGTCGCGGGCGTCGTGGCCGCCGCGCGCAAGGCGATGTGCCCGTGCTGCACGTGGTGGTCGCCTTCAGGCCCGGCTACCCCGAGCTGAGCACGCGCAACCCGATGTTCGCCGCCCTCGCGAAGAGCGGCCGCTTCGTGCTCGACACGCCCGGCACGGAGGTCGCGCCGGAGGTGGCCCCGCAGGACGGGGAGCCGGTCGTCGTGAGGGCCGCTCCGATCGCGCTGCCGCGCCCACGCCTCGGCGGTTGACAGGTCCACAGCTCAGGACTAGATAGAGGACCGTAGCGGTCTAATATCGTCTAGGTCCTGAAAAATGCTGCGGATTTCTAAGCTCACGGACTATGCGGTCGTGCTCGCCACCGAGCTCTCGGCCGGGGTCGAGGAGCGCGCCCAGGGGGTCCGGGAGCTGGCCCTGCGGACGGGGATTCCGCAGCCGACGGCGAGCAAGGTGCTCAAGAAGCTCGCGCGCGCGGGCATCGTCGCTTCGCAGCGAGGCGTCCATGGCGGCTATCTCTTGGCGCGCCCCGCCGAAGCGATCACCGTCGCCGAGATCATTGCTGCCCTCGAGGGGCCCATCGCCGTGACCGAGTGCTCGACCGACGAGACGGCGGGCGCCTGCGACTACGAGGGAGCCTGCGGGACGCAGGCGAACTGGCAGCGCATCAACCTCGCGGTGCAGCGCGCCCTCGAGGACATCAGCCTCGCCGAGATGGCGGGGCCCCAGGCGCAAGAGCTCGTGCAGCTCGGGCGCACGCCGCAGGGGGCGTCTGCACCCACCACGGCCGACGCGCCGGAGCAGAGAGGCGAAGCAGGATGACGGACACGCAGAGCGACGAGATTGGCCAGCTGCTCGAGCGCGGCTACGACGCCGGCTTCGTCACCGACATCGAGCAGGACTACGCGCCGCCCGGCCTCTCCGAGGACATCATCCGCTTCATCTCGGAGAAGAAGGACGAGCCCGAGTGGCTGCTCGCCTGGCGGCTCAAGGCCTATCAGCAGTGGCTGAAGATGGAGGACCCACAGTGGGCGAAGGTGAAGCACCCGCCCATCGACTTCCAGGCCATCAGCTACTACGCGGCGCCCAAGGCGCGGCCGAAGAGCCTCGACGATGTGGACCCGCAGATCCTGGAGACCTACGAGAAGCTCGGCATTCCGCTCGGGGAGCGCGCGGCGCTGGCGGGCGTGGCCGTGGACGCGGTTTTCGACAGCGTGTCGGTCGCGACCACGTTCCGCGAGAAGCTCGCCGAGGTCGGCATCATCTTCTGCTCATCTCGGAGGCCGTGCACCAGCACCCCGAGCTGGTGAAGAAGTACCTCGGCTCGGTCGTTCCCCACACCGACAACTTCTACGCGTCGCTCAATAGCGCCGTGTTCACGGACGGCTCCTTCGTCTACGTGCCGAAGGGCGTGCGCTGCCCGATGGAGCTCTCGCACCTATTTCCGCATCAACGCCGCCAAGACGGGGCAGTTCGAGCGGACGCTGATCATCGCCGACGAGGGCAGCTACGTGAGCTACCTCGAGGGCTGCACCGCGCCCATGCGCGACGAGAACCAGCTCCACGCCGCCGTGGTCGAGCTCGTCGCCCTCGACGGACGCCGAGATCAAGTACTCGACGGTGCAGAACTGGTACCCGGGCGACGCCCAGGGCAAGGGCGGCATCTACAACTTCGTGACCAAGCGCGGCCTGTGCGAGGGCGCGCGCTCGAAGATCTGCTGGACCCAGGTCGAGACGGGCTCCGCCATCACCTGGAAGTACCCGAGCTGCATCCTGAAGGGCGACCACTCGGTCGGTCGAGTTCTACTCGGTCGCGCTCACGAACAACTATCAGCAGGCCGACACCGGCACGAAGATGATCCACCTGGGCAAGAACACGCGCTCGCACGATCATCTCCAAGGGCATCAGCGCCGGCCACGGCCAGCAGCACCTACCGCGGCCTCGTGCGCATCCAGAAGGGCGCGACCGACGCACGCAACTACACGCAGTGCGACTCGCTCCTGCTCGGCGACAAGTGCGGCGCCCACACGGTGCCCTACGTCGAGGTGCGCAACGCGAGCGCGCGCCGTCGAGCACGAGGCGACCACGTCGCGCATCGGCGAGGACCAGCTCTTCTACTGCCGGCAGCGCGGCCTGAGCGAAGAGGACGCGGTCAACCTGATCGTCAACGGATTCTGCAAAGAGGTCCTGAGGGAGCTGCCCATGGAGTTCGCCGTCGAGGCGCAGAAGCTCCTGGGCGTGAGCCTCGAAGGAGCCGTCGGGTGAGTGACACGATGCTTTCCATTCAGAACCTTGCACGTACGCGTCGACGACAAGCCCATCCTTCGCGGCATCGACCTCGAAGTGGGGCCGGGCGAGGTCCACGCGATCATGGGGCCGAACGGCTCGGGCAAGAGCACCCTCGCCCACGTGCTGGCGGGGCGCGACGGCTACGAGGTGACCGCGGGCCGCGTCATCTACGAGGGCAAGGACCTGCTCGCCATGGCGCCCGAGGAGCGGGCGCGCGAGGGCGTGTTCCTCGCGTTCCAGTACCCGGTCGAGATCCCGGGCGTGAGCAACATCTACTTCCTCAAGGCTGCCCTGAACGCCGTGCGCAAGCATCGCGGCGAGCCCGAGCTCGACGCCATGGAGTTCATGAAGCTCGCGCGCAAGACGGCGAAGCTCGTCGAGCTCGACCGGACGCCCTCGCCAAGCGCAACGTCAACGAGGGCTTCAGCGGCGGCGAGAAGAAGCGCAACGAGATCTTCCAGATGGCCATGCTCGAGCCGAAGCTCGCCGTGCTCGACGAGACGGACTCGGGGCTCGACATCGACGCACTCCGCATCGTGAGCGAGGGCGTCAACGCGCTGCGCTCGCCGGAGCGCTCCATGCTGGTCATCACACACTACCAGCGGCTGCTCGACTACATCGTGCCCGACAAGGTCCACGTGTTGCTCGGCGGACGCATCGTGCGCTCGGGCGACAAGGATCTCGCCCAGGAGCTCGAGAGCGAGGGCTACGCCGCGACCGAGGCGGAGGCGCGGGCGGAGGCAGGCGCATGAGCACCGAAGGCCTCATGGCGACGGTGCCCGAACGGCCTGCGGCGGGCGGCCCTGCCTGGCTCGCGAGGCTCCGGACGGAGGCGGCCGAGCGGCTTCGCACGGGCGGCTTCCCGACGACGAAGGACGAGGCTTGGCGCTTCACGTCGGTGCGGCCGATCGTGAGCGTGCCGTTTCGGGCGCGCGAGGCTGGCGGGACGGAAGAGGCGGCGCTTGCCGCGCTCCGCGCGCGCTTCGCGGACGAAGGGGCGTTCACGGTCTTCGTGGTCGACGGCGTGCCGCGGATCGAGGGCGAGGCGCCGGCCGGGCTCGAGGTGATGGGCTTCGAGGCCGCGTCGCGCGCGATGGGCGATACGATGGAGGCGCGCTTCGGGCACATCGCGAAGGCGGGCGCCTTCGTCGCGCTCAACGCGGCGCTCTTTCGCGATGCGCTCGTGGTGCGGGCGCGGGCGGGCGCGCGTGTCGAGGAACCGGTGCACGTCGTTCACGTCACCACGAAGGGCGACGCGCCGGTTGCGAGCTACCCGCGCGTGCTCGTGGTGGCCGAGGACGGGAGCGAGTTGTCGTTCGTGGAGACGTTCGTCGTCGATGCGCATGAAGGCCTTCCCGCGAGCCCCGTCCAGGCTGCGGGTGAGGGGCCGGCGGGAGCGGGCATCCTGACGAATGCGGTGACGGAGGTCGCTGTCGGGGCGAACGCTTCGGTGGATCACGTGCGCATCCTGATCGGCGAGGGCGGGAGCTATCACCTCGGGGCGCTCGCGGTGCGCGTCGAGCGCGATGCCCGCTACGTGTCGCGCGTCGTCACCCTGGGCGGGGCCCTGTCGCGCCTCGACCTCTCTGTCCTGCTCGCAGGCGAGGGGGCCGAGTGCACGCTCGAAGGCGCCTATCTGACGCGTGACGGCGAGCACGTCGACCATCACACCTTCATCGACCACGCCCAGGCCCACGGCACGAGCCGCGAGTCGTACCGAGGCGTGCTCGACGGCAAGTCCCGTGCTGTCTTCGACGGGAGCATCGTGGTGCGCCGCGACGCCCAGAAGACCAACGCCCACCAGGAGAACCGCAACCTGCTCCTGTCGGACGACGCCGTCGTCAACACCAAGCCGCACCTCGAGATCGACGCCGACGACGTCAAGTGCAGCCACGGCGCCACGGTCGGCTCCCTCGACGAGGACCAGCTCTTCTACCTGCGCGCGCGCGGCATCGACGCCGACACGGCACGCGCCGTCCTGACCTTCGCGTTCCTGCGCAGCGTGGTCGACCGCATCCCCGAAGAGGCGGTGCGGCAGCGGCTCGCCGACGCGCTCGTCGCGCGCCTGCCCGGCGCGAACGCCCTCGGGGAGATGCCATGACCGCCAGCCATTCGACCGAGACGGGCCGCACCGCGGCCGGCCGCACCCTCGACGTCGCCCGTGTGCGCGCGAGCTTCCCGGCCCTGCACCAGACGGTGCACGACCGTCCCCTCGTCTACCTCGACAGCGCGGCCACCGCCCTCAAGCCCCAGCCGGTCATCGACGCGGTCGTAGAGACCTACGCCCGCGACTGCGCCAACATCCACCGCGGCGTGCACGAGCTGTCCCAGCGCGCCACCGAGCGTTACGAGGGCGCGCGCGAGAAGGTGCGGCGCTTCATCGGCGCCAGCGACCTCGCGGAGGTGATCTTCGTCCGCGGCACGACGGAGGGCATCAACCTGGTCGCCCAGAGCTGGGGGCGCTCCCAGCTCGGCGAGGGTGATGAGGTGCTCGTGAGCGCCCTCGAGCACCACTCGAACATCGTGCCCTGGCAGCAGGTGTGCGACGAGCGCGGGGCGAAGCTCGTCGTCGCGCCCATCACCGACGCGGGCGAGGTGCGGCTCGAGGACGTGACCGCGCGCATCGGCCCCCATACGCGTCTGGTCGCCATGGCCCACGTGTCGAACGCCCTCGGGACGGTGTTGCCGGTTCGCGAGATCGCCGAGGCCGCCCACGCCGTCGGCGCCCTGATGTTGGTCGACGGCGCCCAGGCGGTGCCCCACGTGCCCGTCGACGTCGCGGCCCTCGACTGCGACTTCTATGCCTTCAGCGGTCACAAGCTCTACGGCCCGTCGGGCATCGGCGTCCTGTGGGGCGCGGCGTGCGCTGCTCGAGACGATGCCGCCCTGGCAGGGGGGCGGCGACATGATCCGCTCGGTCACCTTCGAGGAGACGCTCTACAACGAGCTGCCCTACCGCTTCGAGGCGGGTACGCCCAACATCGCGGGCGGCATCGGCCTGTCGGCCGCCATCGACTGGATGGACGCGCTCGGGTGGGACGCGCTCGTCGCCCACGAGCAGGACCTGCTCGCCTACGGGACGCGCGTCCTCGGGGAGGTGCCGGGGCTGCGCCTCGTCGGCACCGCGCCCCACAAGGTGGCGGTGCTCTCCTTCGTGATGGACGGCGTCCACCCCCACGACATCGGCACCATCGTCGACGCCGAGGGCGTGGCGATCCGCACCGGCCACCACTGCGCCCAGCCCGTCATGGAGCGCTTCGGCATCCCGGCGACCGCCCGCGCGTCGCTCGGCATGTACAACACGCGCGCAGACCTGGACGCGCTCGTGGGCGCGCTCCGCCGCGTCCGGGAGATGTTCGGATGACGCGCGTGCGCGAACGTGGGGTTCTGTGATGAGCGGCGACCTGCGCGACCTCTACCAGGAAATGATCCTGGACCACGGACGTCACCCGCGGAACGCTGCGCTGCCCGAGGGCGCGAACCGCGAGGGGCGCGGCTACAACCCCTTGTGCGGCGATCGGATCACGCTCGGCCTGCGCCTCGACGGCGACGTCATCGTGGACGTGGGCTTCGAGGGCTCGGGCTGCGCCATCTCCCAGGCGTCGGCCTCGACCATGACCGAGGCGATCAAGGGCAAGACCGTTGCCGAGGCGGAGGCCCTCTTCGAGCGCTTCCGCGATCTCGTGACCGGCAAGGACGACGATCCGGACTTCGAGGTTCTCGACAAGCTCGCGGTTTTCGCGGGGGTCGCCGAGTTCCCCGCCCGGATCAAGTGCGCGACCCTCGCCTGGCACACCCTGCACCAGGCGCTCGACGGCGGCGACTCGCCCGCCAAGACGGAATGACGGAGTGATGCGATGAGCGAAGACGTCGATGCGCTCAAGACGAACCGGATTCGAGCCGAGGCCCGATTGCATGCACCTGCCCACGGCGGATGCACCGCCCATCACCGACTTCGGGAGCGGCGGCGAGGCCTTCGGTGGCTCGGGTGTCGCTCCCCCCGAGGCGGTCGACGAGGCGGCGTTGCGCGAGCGCATCGTCGACGTGCTCCGGGACATCTACGACCCGGAGATCCCCGTCAACATCTACGACCTGGGTCTCATCTACGGCTTCGATGTCGAAGAGGGCGGCAAGGTCGAGATCCGCATGACCCTGACGGCGCCGGCGTGTCCGGTCGCGGGCGCCCTCGTCGGCGACGTGGCCCGCCGCGTGGGCGAGGTCGAAGGCGTCGCCACGAGCCACGTGCAGCTGGTCTGGGACCCGCCCTGGGCCATGGACCGCATGACCGAAGAGGCCCGCCTCGAGCTCGGCCTGCTCTGAGACCTCGAGCGATCCGAAGCTCGAGCCACGACAACTTGCGAACGGCTCCGCACTGACTATGAAAGGAGCCGACAGGAGGGTGCTTTCATGATCAAGCCCGGCGACAAGATCCCCAGCGTGACGCTCCAGATGAAGACCGAAGGCGGCGTGAACAGCGTGACGACCGACGAGCTGTTCGCCGGCAAGAAAGTCGTGCTCTTCGGCGTGCCCGGCGCGTTCACGCCCACGTGCACCAACCGGCACCTGCCGGGCTTCATCGAGAAGGCACCCGAGCTCCGCGACAAGGGCGTCGACCGCATTGTCTGTGTCGCCGTCAACGACGTCTTCGTCATGGACGCCTGGGGCAAGGCCGCCGGCGCCAAGGACGAGGTCGAGATGGTGGCCGACGGGAGCGGCAAGCTCGCCAAGGCTCTCGGCCTCGAGCTCGACCTCATCGACAAGGGCATGGGTGTGCGCTCGAAGCGCTTCGCGGCCGTCGTCGACGACGGTACCGTGAAGTCGATCCACGTCGATGAGAGCGGCCTCGAGAAGAGCAGCGCCGAAGCGATCCTCGCGCTCATGTAGCTGTAGGAGATCCGATTGAGGGCGCCCGCGGGGGCGCCCGCTCCTACTTGTCGTTCCGCATCACGCTGCCGCCGGTGTAGTTCGTCCAGAAGACGTACTGGCCGTCGACGGTGATGTTGAGCGGGTACTTCTGATCCGTCACGAGGACCCTGGCAGGACCGCCGTTCTTGGGGACCTTCATGACGACCTTCAGGTTGGCGCTCGTGAAGTACACGAAGCGGTCGTCGACCGCGATCCCCCGCGCGTCGGATTCGCTCGTGGCGAGGGTTTCGACGGGCCCGCCGGACTTGCGGGCGTAGCGGATGTAGCCGGCGGCGCTCGTCCAGTAGACACGGTCCGCGTCGGTCACGATGTCCCGGGGATCGCCCTGGTTCGACGCCAGGACTTCGACCGTCCCGCCCGACTTGTTGAGCCATCGGATGGTGCCATCCGGGCTCGTCCAGTAGACGCGGCGCTCGTCGACCGCGAGCCGCCACGGCTTGGGAATACCCTCCGCGAGCACCACGGGCTCGCCGCCCGCGCGCCGGACCGACACGACGCGGCCATCGGATGTGAGCCAGTACACACGCGCGGCATCGCATCCGACGGTCGACGGTCGCCTCTGTCCCGTCGCCAGGGCCGTGGCCTCGCCGCCCAGCTTGCGCACCCGCATCACGTTCGCGGAGTCTTCTTCGCCGACCCAGTACACATACTGGGCGTCGACCGCGAGCCGCCACGGCTTGGTCTGGTTCTCCGCGAGTGTCTCGACCGCGCCCCCCTGCTTCGAGACGCGCGAGATTGTGCCGCCCGAGTAGGTCGTCCAGTAGACGTGGGTGGCGTCCGCGGCGATGTCCCGGGGACCCTTCTGGCCGTTGGCTAGCGTTTCCATCGCTTGCTCCGAACCACTCCTACCACGGTCGGCGCCGGGTTAGGAGGGAGGAAATTTGTCGTGCCGGCACTCGGGGTGCGCATCGCCCGTCCCGGCGCTCCCCTAGTGGAGGCCGGACGCGGCGGCGGGCGCCTGCGCCGTCCCGGTCGTTGCCGTCCGTCCGCCCTCGGCCGTCCCCGCGGCAGGTCGCACGTGCGGTCCCTCGAGCTGTTCCGAAATGAGGAGCGCACCGATGTGCCGCAGGGCATCGCCGAGCTGGTCCCGCCCCCCGTAGGCCGCGGCCGCCACGACGAAGCGGTCGCCGGTGTCCTGCCGCTCGACGTAGATCACGTCGCTCACCCAGAGGACCGCGTAGCCGGGCTTGTGGGCGAGCTGCACCGGCACACCGCCGAGGCCTGCGCGCAACGCATCGGTCAGGTCGTGTCCGCCCGGGACGGTGTCCGCGGAGAGCGCGCTGCGCAGGACCGACAGGTCATCGGGGGCGAGGGTGAAACGCTGCCAGCGCGGCAGCTCCTCCTGGAGCATGACGCGGCGCATGGCCTCGGCCAGGTCGGCGAGGGTCGTGCAGTTGCCGTCGTCCGGGCAGTCGAAGTGGCCCGTGCCTTCTCGCGCGGGGAGCTTCTCGCACGCGAGCCCCCTCTTTCAGCGTGACGGCCGGCGAGTGGCGCAGCAGGCTGACGTTGGAGCCGTCGGGCGCCACGTCGTGGAACCCGTAGCTGCGCTCGAGCCGCGTGTGGGAGAGGCCGTTCCTCGCGGTGAAGAAGCGGTCGTTGATCTCGTCGTAGCCGACGATGCTCACGAGCCGGTCGTAGGCGTAGTTGTTGCTGGGGATGAGCGCTTGCTGGAGGAGCGCGTCCATGCGGGTGTGCGACAGGGTGCCGTCGTCGTGGAACAGGAGGTCGACCTGGGGCGAGAAGCCGAGGGCCCGCGTCCGTTCGAGGGCGGCGATCGCGGCGAAGAGCTTCACGGTGGAGGCGGGCCACCAGTCGCCGCGATCGGTGGAGGTGCCGTACCAGTCGTAGTCGCGTCCCCGAAGCGCAGCCGGCGTTCCCTCGCCCCGGTGGGGCAGGACTACCACGAGCGCCTTGAAGCGGCTGGGGGCCGACAAGCCCGCGGCCCGGAGCAGGCGCGGCAGGGTCGTGCCGTCGACGCCTCCGCGGGCTCTCGCCGGGTGGGGCGACGTCGTGCTGCCGGCATGGGGTGCCGGGGTGCTCGCGCCGTGGGGCGGAGGTGTGGCGCCGCCGGCCTGGGGGGCCTGGATGTTCGGGGGGTGCGGCGCAGTCGTGTCCTCGACGCGGGGCCCCTGGGCTCGGCCGCCCGCAGATGCGGCGAGCAAGAGCAGGGCAAGGAGCGAGGTCCGCGCGCGCACCCGGGGAGGGTGTCATGCTCGGCCCCGCCTCGCATCTTTTGCGTGCCGCTCGGCGACGGCGGGGAAGGATTGTCACGATGGAGAAGAACCGACTCGAAGCGTTCAGCGACGGCGTGCTGGCCATCATCATCACGATCATGGTGCTGGAGCTGCGCGTACCCCGAGGCTCGGCCCTGACGGCGCTGACGCCCGTGCTCCCCGTATTCCTCACCTACGTCCTGAGCTTCGTCTACATCGCCATCTACTGGAACAACCACCACCATCTGCTCAAGGCCGCTCGCAGCGTGACCGGCGGCATGATGTGGGCGAACCTCCACCTGCTCTTCTGGCTCTCGCTCTTCCCCTTCGTCACCGGCTGGATGGGCGAGAACCACTTCACGCCCGCACCGACGGCCCTCTACGGCGCGGTCGCGCTCATGGCGGCCATCGCCTACTACATCTTGCAGAGCCTCATCCTCGCCCAGGAGGGTCGGGACTCGAAGCTGTCGAAGTCCCTCGGTCGAGACCTCAAGGGCAAGCTCTCACCCGTGCTCTACGCCGCCGCCATCGGCGTCTCGTTCCTGGAGCCGTGGATCGCGGGCTGTCTCTACATCGTCGTCGCCCTGATGTGGCTCGTGCCCGACCGCCGCATCGAGCGTGCGCTCCGCGGCTCGGACGAAGGGCCAGGCTGAGGGTGCTTCGCCCTACTCGCCACCAGGCGCCGGCGACGCCTCGGGCATGTGCGATCGCTCCACGGCGCGAAGGGCGGGCGCCGTCTCGTGGGCCGCGGCGCGGCGGCGCTCGACCAGCAGGTAGAGGCACGGGATCAGCACGAGTGTCACGAGGGTCGAGCTGAGCAGACCGCCGAGGACGACGCGCGCGAGCGGTGCCTGCACCTCGCTGCCCTCGCCGATGCCGAGGGCGAGGGGGATCATGGCGAGCACCGTCGTCAGGGTCGTCATCAGGATGGGTCGGAGGCGTCGCCGCGCGCCTTCGACCAGGGCCTCGTGCAGGGTCATGCCGTGCTCGCGGCGAAGCAGGTTGACGTAGTCCACCAGCACGATGGCGTTGTTGACGACGATGCCGACGAGCACGATCGCGCCCAAGAACGAGTTCATGTTGAAGGTCGTTCCGGTGAAGAGCAGCGTCAGGATCACGCCGATGGCGGCGAAGGGCACGGCCGCCATGATGATGAGCGGGTGCAGCACGGACTCGAACTGCACCGCCATCACCGTGTAGACGAGGAAGATCGCCAGGGCGATGCCGATGAGCAGGCCGCCGAAGGTCTTCTGCTGCTCTTCCTGCTCGCCCGCGATGTGCAGGGCGAAGCCCTCGGGCACGGCGATGCGGTCGAGCTTCTTTCGGAGGTCTTTCACGATGTCGCCGAGGGGGCGGCCCGAGATGGAGCCGAGCACCTGCTGCAGCCGCTCCTGCCCCTCGCGCGCGATCGCCGTCGGCCCCTTCTCGTCGTCGAAGTGGGCCACGGAGCCGAGGGGGACGCTCCCACCCGACGGCGTCAGCACGGGCATCGATTCGAGCTGGGAGGCGTTGCGCCGGTCCTGCTCGCGGAGCTGCACGCGCACGTCGAACTCGTCGCCCATGTCGCGGTACTTCGTGGCCACGTCGCCGAGCTCGTAGGTCTCCACCGTGTCGGCGATGTCCGCGCGCGACAGGCCCAGGTCGGCGGCGCGGGCGGTGTCGACATGCACGGCGCGCTCCTCGAGCCCGTCCTCCCGGTCCACGTAGGCGTGGGTGACACCCGGGACCGATTGCATCGCCGCCAGCACCTTCCGCGCGAGGTTGCGGCTCGTGTCGAGATCGTGCCCCCGCACCTCGACCACGAGCCGCTCGTCCTGGCCGCCGCGCATCAGGCGCATGAGGAAGTTCGACGAGGTCTTGCGGATGCGGATGTCCGCGTCCGGCACGCCCGACAGCTCCTTGCGGATGCTCGCCACGATCGCGTCGACGCCGCGCGTGCGTTCGGTGACCGGCACCAGATGGATCGACATGGAGCCGAGGTTCGAGCCACCGGGCTGCCACCACTTGGACGGGCCCGCCGACGTGAGGATGTGCTCGAGCTCGCCGGGCTTCAGGGCCTTGGTCACGACGCGGTGCTCGAGCTTGCGCATGAGTGGGCCCGTCGTCTCGATGGGCGTCCCGACGGGGAGCTGCACGTCCACGTCGACGCGGCCCTCGTCGGTCTCCGGCATGAGCTCGAAGCCGATGAGGGGCGCGAGGCGCACGCTCAGGACGAGCAGGAGCATGGCCGCGATCACGACGAACCAGGGTGTGCGCAGGGCGGCGGCCACCAGGCGCGAGTAGGCCGTGTCCAGGCCGTCCAGGATGCGCCCGGTGCGCTCGGAGACGCGGCCGAGCAGGCCGCGGGGCTTGTGGATGCCGCCGCGCAAGAGCTGCCCGCTGATGGCCGGGACGAGCGTCACGGCGACCGCCAGCGAGCACAGGAGCGCGAAGGTGACGACCGCCGCCATCTCACCGAAGAAGATGCTGGCGAAGCCGCCGATGAAGACGACGGGCGCGAAGACCACGACCGTCGTCAGGGTGCCCGAGAGGACGGCCGGCGCCACCTCGCGCGCGCCCTCCATCGCCGCCGTGATCGAGTCGAGCCCCTCTTCGCGTTTGCGGTAGATGTTCTCGAGGATGACGATCGCGTTGTCGACGAGCATGCCGATGCCGAGGGCGAGCCCGCCGAAGGACACGACGTTGAGCGTGTAGCCGGCGAAGTACATCAGGGCGAGGGCGGCCAGCACGCTCAGGGGGATCGACGTCGCGATGACGAGGGTCGCCCGCATGTTCCGCAGGAAGACGATCAGCACGAAGATCGCCAACAGGGCGCCCCACATGGCGCCCGACTCCACGTTCGTCACCGAGTCCCGGATGAACTGCGACGAGTCCCAGAGCAAAGAGAGACGGGCACGTCCGGCGTAGTCGTGGTTGATCTCCCCGATGGCTTCGCGCACGTGTTTGGCCACGTCCACGGTGTTGGCGCCGGACTGCTTCGAGATGCTCATCGTGATCCCGCGCTGCCCGTCGACCCACTGGTCGCTGTCCACCTCGGCGAAGGTGTCGCGGACCTCGGCCACGTCGTGCACGTAGATTGGCTGCCCGTTCTTGACCGTGACCAGCGCGTTTCGGATGTCGTCGAGGGAGGTCCACTGGCCGACCGAGCGCACCAGCACCTGGCGTCCCATGGACCGCGTGTCGCCGGCCGACACGTTGCGGTTGTCGCGCGCGAGGGCGTCCACGACCTGTTTGGACGACAGGCCGAGCGCCACGAGGCGCGATCCATCGAGAGCGACGCGGATTCTCGCGCTTGCGCCCGCCCCGCACGTTGACGCTCGCCACACCGTCGACGCGCTCGAGGCGTCGGCTCAGGGTGTCGTCCGCGAGGTAGCGGAGCCGCCGTGGGTCGCCGCTGCCGCTCAGGCCGACGAAGGCCACGGGGATCGACGAGAGGTCGAACTTGTAGACGACCGGCCGATCCGCATCGACGGGCAGCGTGTTGGCGAGGCGCTCCAGGTTCGAGCGCACGTCGGCCGCGGCCGTGTCGAGGCTCGTGCCCCAGCTGAACTGGAGCTGCACGCGGCTGATGCCCTCGGCCGAGACGGACTCGATCTTGTCGACGCCCTGCACCGTCGAGACCTGCTGCTCGATGGGCCGGGTGATGAGCTCCTCGATCTCCCTGTGGCGCGACGCCGTCGTAGAGGGTGATGATCGAGATCCGCGGGAAGTCGACCTGCGGCAGGAGGTCGACCGCGAGCCTGCGCGTCGCGACGAGACCGACGACGAGCACCCCGAGGTAGATCATCACGGTGCCGATGGGGCGTCGGACCGCGGTGCGGATCATTTGCCCTTCTCCGCGGCGGCGAGGCGCACGGGCGCACCATCGGCGAGCTCGGCGTGCCCCGCGACGAGCACCTGATCGGTCGCGTGGATCGCTCCGTCGACGGCCATGTGGTCGCCGTCCCGCCCGAGGACGCGCACAGGCACCCAGTGCGCATGACCGCCCGCGAAGGTGAACACCCCCTCGGCCGTCCCGCCGTCCTCCATGAGCCGGTCGAGCACCGCGGCGCCGGGCACCACGAGCACCTGGTGCAGCGTCTGTTCGGCCGTGGCGACCTGGGCGAACATGCCCGGCAGCATCGTTGGCGGCGGATTGGGGATGACCGCCTCGAGGGAGACGGTGCGGCGGTCACGGTCCACCTCGCCAGCCATGCCCGAGACGTGGGCCACCACCTCGTCGGCGTCCGGGGCCGCCGTCGTGTGCACGTGCACGGTGCCGGCCGCGCTCAGGGCGCCCACGTCGCGCTCCGGCACGTCGAACTGCACGCGCAGAGGGCGCTGCTGGACGATGCGGGCGATGGGCGTACCGGGCTGGACGTAGGCGCCCGGGTCCCGGTAGCGCTTGCTCACGACGCCAGCGAAGGGCGCCGTGATGCGGCACTCCGAGATCTTCTGTTCGAGGAGCTGGGCGTTGGCCGTCGCCTCGGCGCTCTGGGCTGCGGCGGCCTCGGCGTCCGCCGTCAGCGACTGGACGCGCGACCTCAAGGTGTCGACCTCCTGTGCGCTCACCAAGTGATGGTCGAGCAGGCCCGCGGTGCGGTCGGCCTGGCGCTTGGCGGCCGCGAGATTGGAGAGGCTTCGCTGGTGGGTCGCGTCGGCGGCGTGCTGGCTCGCGATCGCCTCGGCGCGCTGGCGGTAGAGCTCCGCGGCGTCGACGCGCGCGATGAGGGCGCCCTTGTCGACGTGCTCGCCGATGCGGACCTTCACCTCGAGCAGCCGCCCCGCCACGTCGGACGAGAGGTCGACCGCATCGGAGACGATCTCACCGGGGTAGGTCGCCCGCTCGGTGAGGTCGCGCCGCTCGACCGGCGCCACGCGCACCGTGGCCGGCTTCCCCGCGCCCTTCGCGCCGGGACCGTGTCCGGTACCGCCCGCTTCGGCCGCCGGGCTGCCGCCGTGCAAGAAGAACGACAACGCGATGGCCGCGCCGAGGGCGACTACCACGAGCCAACGGACCCATCCGCCGTGGCGCGGTGCCGGGGTCTCGGGGCCGTCCCCCTGCCCCGAGCGCGGCCGCTCGGTGGAATCGGTGCGCTCCCCGCGCGCGAGAGGTACCTGTCGGAGCGGCTCCGTCACGGCAAAAGCCTCCCCAGGTCGCCCCGCGCGTGGACCAGGCGCCACTCGGAAAGATGGAGATCCTGCTCGAGAGTGCTCACTCGAACCTCCGCCGTGGAGAGCTGGTTCTCTGCGTCGAGCACGTCGAGCAATGTGGCGACTCCGGCGTCGAGCCGCCTCTCGGTATCGTCGCGGTACTGGCGGGCGATGTCCAGCGAACGGCGAGCCGCGTCGAGCTGGACCTCTTGCTGCCGGACGCGGATCGCAGCGCTCTGCACGTCGCGCCGGGCGTTCGCCACGCGCCCGTCCACGAGCGCCGAGTCCAGGTCGTGGTCCGCCGAGGCGAGCCCGATCTCCGCCTCGCGCATGCCGCCGTCGTACAGGGCCCAGGTGGCCTGGAGCCCGAGCATCCAGCGGAAGCCGTTCGGGTCGCTGAGCGAAGCGGGCTCCAGGGTGAAGCCCGCGCTGGCGACCAGGCTCGGCAGGAAACGCAGCCAGGCGAAGACGCTCTCGAGGGAGTCACGCCGATCACGCCGCATGCGCGCCGCCTGCACGTCGGGCCGGTGCGTCGGATCGAAGTGGTGCGGCGCGAGGGCCGCGGCGGGCGTGCCGGCGTCGTCCGAGAGGGCCACCTGCGTGATCCCCGGCATGTCGAGCACGGCGGCGAGCGCCTGTCGGGCCGTCGCCTCGTCGGCCTGGGCGCCCGTCTGATCGATCTGCGCGTCGTCGAGGCTCAGGCGCGCGCGCTGCACCTCGGAGCGATCGGTGAGGCCGTGCGCCATCCGCGCCTCGGACGCCCGCAGGAAGGAGGTCCTGCGGTCGACGGCGGCGGCGTCCGCTTCGCGCTGCGCCTTGGCACGCAGCACGCCGATGTACAGCTCGACGATGCCCATGGCGAGGGTGTCGGCGTCGTAGCGGGCCTGCTCTCGCTGGGCGTCGAGGCTCGCGTTGCCGGAGAGGTAGCTGCCGAGGGCGTCGGGCGCGAAGAGGCTGACCGAGGCGTTGCCCTGAAGCGACGCGGTGTCCTGGTGGACGATCACGCGGTCGCCGAGCTGCACCTGCTGGTCGTTGTGCTGGTAGTTACCGGTGAGGCCGAGGTTCGGAAGGACCTGGGCGAGGGTGATGCGCACCTGGGCCGACTGCTGCTCGAGGCGCGCGCGCAGCGCCCGGGCGTCCGGGTCGACCTTGCGCGCTCGGTGCACGGCCTCGGCGAGGGTGAGCACGTGTCCCGGAGACGGAGGTGCCGCCGAGGGGGCCTGTTGGGCTGCCGCGCTCGATGCGCCTGCGGCGAGGAGCAGCGCGGCGGTCGCCACCGCCCCCGTCCCACGCAGCCGGCCATGGACCCTGTTGGGGCTCGGTGTCACGAGGAAGCGATTTTCTTAGTCGTCCACCCCACGGGGCGCAAGGCAGTGGGGGGGCGGACCCGTCCCACGGCCGGTTTGCCAACGTTCCTGCCGTGGGGCGACGAGCTGCCGGTTCGTCGTCGCGACCATGCCGTGGTGCTTGCCGACGACCGGGTGGGGGAGCACCTGTGGGGCAGGTCCATGGGCGCCCTCGAGAGCTGGAAGGCGGAGAAGCAATCGGTCTACCTGTACCGGGTGCTGGCGGAAAGGGATCGATCCGAGCGGCGCCGGCTGCTCTTCGCGCAACTCGCCGAGGCGGCCGAGCAGCAGGCGAAGGAGTGGGAGGCGCCGGCGCGCGAGCAGGGGCGGACGCTGCCCGCGCGGTACGTGCCGACCCTCCGCGTGCGTACCGTGGGATGGCTCGTCCGCGTCCTCGGAGCGCAGCGCCTGCGGTCGGTCCTGGCCGCCATGAAGGTGCGCGGCCTCTCGGCGCTGAGCGAGCCCGACCAGGGGCATCCCATGCCCCACTCCCTCGAGGACGTGGGCCGGCGTCATCGAGGCGCGGGCAGCGCGGGCACGCTACGCGCCGCGGTGTTCGGCGCCAACGACGGGCTGGTCTCGAACGCGAGCTTGGTGCTGGGCGTGGCCGCGGCGTCGGGCGATCCGCACGTCGTGCTGCTCGCAGGGACGGCGGGTCTGCTCGCGGGCGCCTTCTCCATGGCTGCGGGCGAGTACGTCTCGGTCCGGGCGCAGCGTGAGATGGTCGAGCACCAGATCGACATGGAGCGGCAGGAGCTCGCCCAGTACCCGGCGGAAGAGGCCGCCGAGCTGTCGCTCATCTACGAGGCGCGCGGCATTCCTCGAGACCAGGCACGCGCCGTGGCCGAGCGCACCGTCGCCGACCCGACGCGGGCCCTCGACACCCTCGCCCGGGAAGAGCTCGGCGTCGATCCGCGGGAGCTGGCTTCGCCCCTTCGTGCGGCCGTCTCCTCGTTCCTGTCGTTCGCGATCGGCGCCGTGATCCCCCTCGCCCCCTTCGTGCTCGCGCCCTTGGCCCGGCCCCTGCTCGTGGCCATCGCCCTCGCGGCCGTCGCCCTCTTCGGCGTAGGCGCGGCCATCAGCCTCTTCACGGGCCGGCGTGCCCTGCGGGGCGGGCTGCGCATGCTCCTCATCGGCGCGGCCGCGGGGGCGGCGACGTATCTGATCGGCAGCCTGATGGGCGCGTGATCGGTCAGCGCTGGCAGGTGAGCGCGCGGAAGCGCAGCACGTGGCTCGAGCCCTCGGCGTTCGCGTAGAGCACGCCGCCGATGCTCGTGTTCGGGCGCATCACGAGCACGGCATCCTCGAGGGCCGGCTCCGGAAGGGGCCCGACGAGGGTGGGCGCGCCGCCGCTCAGGGGGAAGAAGGCGAGGTGGCCGTCTGCGAGGGGCACGCCCGCCGCGCCGTCGGTCGTGGTGAGTGTGCCGAGGGGTGGAGCGGGCAGCGCCGACAGGTCCGCGAGCGACCCGAGCCGCGGCCGGTCCATCTCGAAGCCGAGTCGCTCGAGGTGGAAGGTGCCCGACGGATTGCGTCGCAGCACGACGAGCCCCGCGCGAAAACGGTCGGCGTCGGTCGAAAGGCTGCTCGCCTCGCCCACGACCGTGTTCCACACGGGGAACGCGGTCGGCGGATTGGCGATGCGTATTGCACGGAGCTCGGGGCCCTCGGCGTCCAGCACGATCCACCCTTGCCCGTCGGCCCAGGTGAGGTGCGGCTCCTCGAGCGAGAGGTCCGGGATTGCTGTGGCGAGGGCGCTGTGGCCGGCCTCCACCGGGGAGCGCGTCAACACGAACCCGCCGTGACCGATCCCGACGATGTCGAGGAACACCGGGTCCGTCCGCGCGCCGACGCGGCAGGGCCCGTCGAGCAACACGCCGCTGCTCTGCACGGCCAGCGCGTCGTCGAGGCGTCGCGTCGTGCACGTCGAGCCGCTCCTCACCTCGACCCAGTCCGTCGAGGTGCCCGCGATCGTCGCGAGCATGGGCGTCTGCACCGGGTGATCGATCTGCCCACCGGCGGGGAGATCGACGATCGCGCCGGTCCACGCCTGGCCCGGTCCCGGGCGTGCGCCGACGAGCGCCCGGTCGTCGCGCGTGTGCACGGCCCCTTCGAGAGTGTCGAAGGGCTGTGGCGCGTCGGCGATGCGGAGGGGCCGCCCGAGGCTCCAGCTGCAGCGGAAGGTGCCCATGTCCGCCGCATCGGTGCCGGCGTCTCGGGCGGGTGCCACCCCGAGGGGAACGCCGCTGCGCGCGCCGCACCCGCTCGCGAGCGCCGCGGCCGTGAGGCCGATGGCGAGCTCGGTCAGTCGCCGACGCGGAGCGTATCGAGGATCGTCATGCACTGGGCGCGAACACCGTCGAAGCCGTCCTTCGGCCCGGCGCAGGTCATCACCCACCCCTTGCCGACTCTCGTCGTATAGCGCTGGATCATGTGTGTGGGCGGCGCTGTCGACGCCGCGATCGACTCCACGTCCATCGCGTCTTGGCCACCCACCGTGGCAGGCTTCTGGGCGACGATGGTCGCCCCCATGCGCTGTATCTGGGCGATGTTCGCCTGGGTGTAGGCATCCACGTCGCCCAGGAAGGGCTCGTTGACGAGGTTGACGTTGGTCGCGAACGTGTCGCCGAGGTGGATCGGCGCGCGCTCCGCCACGAGGACCGGCGCCGGCGTCGATGCGGTCGCATCGCTCCAGGCGTCGGGGACGGCGAAGGCGAAGCCTGCGCCTCCGACCCTGCGGTAGCCCGCCGGCAGCGCCGCGGAGGGCGCGCCCACCGGGGTGTCCTCGATTTGGGCCGCGGCCGCATGGCCCTTCTGATAGAAGAAGAAGGCCAGCCCGGCCGAGCCGATGCACATGCCGAGCAGGGCCAGCGCGCCGCAGCCGATCCCCACGTAGAGCCACGTCCGATTGTCGTTCGCCATCGTCCTGTCTCCGGTCGCGGAGCGTAGCAGCCCGTCGAGGAAGTGGACACGCCGCCTCTCGGGAGCCGAGCGCGGGCTCGAAAGCGGCTGCCGAAGGCGCGGCGGACCGAGATCGAGCACGAAAGAGCGGGTCGTGCTATGGGACCGGACCCATTCGACTGCCTTTCGTAGGGGGAGGCGGGCGAGGTCCCTTGCACCACAGCCTGACGCTCTGGATTGGCTTTCTCGTCGGCGCGATCGCCCTGCTCCGATCGACCTGGGGGTGCTCAACCGGCGACCCGAGGCGGTCTCCGTCCGCAAGGCGGCGCTCCTTTCCGCCACCTGGATCGCCATCAGCGTGTCCTTCGGCGTGGGCGTATGGCTGATGACGGGGCCCGCCCTGGGCTTGCAGTTCTTCACCGGGTACCTGATTGAGAAGGGGCTGTCGGTCGACAACCTCTTCGTCTTCGTCGTCATCCTCCGCGCCTTCGCCGTCCCCCAGGACATGCAGCACCGGGTGCTCTTCTGGGGCATCTTCGGCGCCATCATCATGCGCGGCCTGTTCATCGGGCTCGGCGCGGCGCTGGTCGGGCGCTTCGAGTGGGTGCTCTACCTCTTCGGCATCTTCCTCGTCATCACGGCGATCAAGCTCGTCGTGCAGGAGGATGCGCCGGTCGACCCGCGGGACCGGTTCGTCGTCCGGATCGCGCGCCGGTTCTTGCCCATGACCGACGGCTACCGCGGCGCGAGCTTCGTCCTCAGGGAGGGCGGGCGCATGGTGATCACGCCGCTCCTTCTCGTGCTGCTCGTCATCGAGACGACCGACGTCATCTTCGCGACCGACTCCATCCCCGCGGTCTTCGGCATCACGCGCGACCCGTTCATCATCTTCAGCTCGAACATCGCGGCCATCCTCGGCCTGCGCGCCCTCTTCTTCCTCCTGGCCCACGTGGTCGAGCGGTTCAGCGCGCTGAGCTACGGGCTCGCGGCGATCCTCGCCTTCATCGGCCTCAAGCTCCTGCTCGAGGACGTGGTGCAGATCTCCGTGGTCTGGTCCCTCGGCATCGTGCTCGGCGTGCTCGTCGTGTCGGCCCTTGCCTCGATCGTGATCAACCGCAGGCGCGAAGGTGCCGTCGACGCTCCGGGTGAAAGCGAGACCGAGGCCGAGGCCGAGCGCGCGGCCAGCGAGTGAGGCGCGCACCGTGCGCGACGAGGACGCAGACGCCGAGGACTTCGCCGCAGGGCTCGAGGCGTACCGGGCGGGGCGCTACTTCGAGGCCCACGAGCACTGGGAGCGCGCCTGGCGAAGGCAGACCCACGGCAGCGACGCGCGACGCCTCCTGTCGGCGCTCGTGCAGATCGCGGCGGCCGCCCACAAGGTGACGACCGGCGTCCGGCCGCGCGGTGCGCCAGCGATCCTCGCGCGCGCGGCGGACAAGCTCGCTGTCTCACGGCCCGCCTTCGGGGTGGACCCGGCGTCGCTCTCGCCGCGCGTCGTCGCCTTTCGCGAACGCGTAGTGCGCGCCCTGGCCGAGGGGGGTGTGCCGATGGACCGGACGGCCGTCCCCGACATCGTTTCGGGCTGACGCTGACCCGCGACACACCGCATCGGCCTCCCCCTCGTCCTCGCGGGTGGCGGAGCGGCGGGAGGCCGGAGCGCACGCGCAGGGTGAGGTGCACCGGATCGCGGGCGGCCTGCCGCCGGTGCCCGCACGTCCCACGGTCGGCGACCGTCAAGATACTAAAGCATTTGATTTAGTATCCTTTTCTCCGATGCGGGGGCTCCCGTGCGTACGTCGAGCGCTCAGCGTCCGTGTGCGGCCCGCCGCCGCGATGACGTCTCCCATGCGCGCTTGCCCGGGATGGCGGCCGGGTCGAGCAGGCCGCGCTTGCGCCAACCGCGGCGTAGAAGCCAGGTGCGCGGCGGGGGATGGGGCGGCGGGCCGGTGCAACCGTGGCGGACGCGGCGCTTCCATCCGTCGAACCAGGGCGCGCTGCTCCGCGCGTCGACCGCGTTGCGCGCGTACTGGGGCAGGCACGAAACTTCGAGGTGGTGCCGGTCGTTCAGAAGCACGTAGGCGAGGGCGTGGCGCACCTGCCGCGGTGTGCGCAACACCTCGGCGTGGTAGCGGTCGGCGAAGACGGTCCCGCGCCGGCCCGCCGCGCGGTTGATCGCGCGGGCGAGCCGCACGACGAGCCCCTGCATCCCGCGCATCAGCCCCGCGCGCCCGCCCACCTCGACGATGAGGTGCACGTGGTTGCCCTGCACCGAGTGCTGCACGACCCGCAGCTCGAGCCCCTCGCTCGCCTTCTGCAGCGCCCCGAGGACCGCCTCGTACATCCGTGTCGTTCGCAGGTTCGGGACGTCCTTACACACGCGCATCGTCACGTGCACCGGTTCGTGCCGCGAGAGCCTCGGCCGCGAAAGATGCGACACACGCGTGCTGCTCTTCGGTCGCCCGGCCCCCTCGCGCCGCCCGCCATGCCGCAACCGATCCAGATGGAACTGCCGCTCCCTGCGCCTCCGTCGACCCACTACTTGAATCTAGCAGAGAAGGGAACGGACGCAACGAGTGACACGACGATTCAACGCTCGATCGTCTCTCCCGCGGCGGCGAGCACGCGGTACATCGTGCGAACGGACGCGAGGTACGTCCCCTCGCCGAGCAGCTTCGCGTACACCTCGGTCGGCGGATGATCGACGAACTCGGGCCGCGTTCCGTCGCGCCCCGAGCAGCGGAGGCCTACTGGCAGCGCCCATCGATGCACGATCGGCCAGGGGGGCAGTCCGCGCGCCGGCGGCAGTCGGAGCGTTCGCGGGAGGCGTCGAGGCAATATCCGTCGCGGCCACAGACGAAGGTAGGCACTGTGGGCGTGCAATCCGACCACCGAGATCGGCCCCGCCTTGCGCCAGCCCTCGCGCAAGAGCCAGGTTCGGGGCGGCGTGACGCGGCTCGTCCTCGGGCGGCGCGCGGGGGATGCCGCGCTCCTTCCATCCGGTGAACCACGGCGCAGAGCTGGCGGCGTCGAAGTCCGCTCGCTACTTCTCTCGACTCGAGCGCATGGCGGGCAGGACGCGGACCGTCTTCGACTTCAGCATCTGTCGGTACTCGGGCGACTCCATCGGGCACAGGGCGACACGGCCCGCCTCGTCGAAGAGGAGGCCCCACCCGTACTTCTTCGCCAGGGGAGAGGTACGCAGGCAAGGCTGGGGCTTTGCGAAGAACGCTTGCCGCGCCTTCGCCTTGGGTCGTCCCGCGGTCTCCTGGCGCGTCCACCAGACCTCGAACAGAACGTCTTCCTGCGTGTAGCGGTAGGGGTGCTCTGCGATCATCGCGTACTGGAGCGTGGCGATGGTCGGTTTGCCGGACCGCTCCTCGGGAACGACGGCTTCCTTCACGGGGCAGTCGTCCGCGACCGCGATGAGCGTGCTTTGGTATCGCATGTCTCGTCTCCCCTCACGGTGCGCCGCGCTCGCAGGCGCGGAGCTCTTCGAAGCGCTGCCAGTCGGCGCCGCCGGCCGCCTTCAGGCGGCGCGCCTCGACGCGCGTGTCCCAGGCGCGGACGAGCCTCTGCACCTGAGCGGTGTCGAGACGGATCTGGTCGTCGGCGTCGGAGCGGCGCTGCACCTCGGCCTGGGCCTCGTGCCACCGCCTGGCTTCGGGCGAGCTCTCGAGCTGGGCGAGGATGGCGTCGCGGCTTTGGGCGACCGTCGTATCGAAGCGCGGGTCCCACGGGTCGTCGAGCAGGGGCCAGCGCTCGAGCAGGGCGATGCGCAGCGCCGACCAGGCGTCGTTCTCGTCGTCGTTCGCGTCCGAGACGCCCTCGTCCGCCATGCCGAGCGAGGTCTTCAGGGTGTCTAGCCGATTGCGCGCCGCCTTCTCGGTGCCCAGGTGGAGGCGGGCGCCGAGCTGAGCGATGACGGCCTGCTCGTCGGGCAAGGGCACGTCGGCCTCGGGCGGCGGATCGCCCCCGTCCTCGTCCGGCACGGGCGCCACCGCCTCGAGCCAGCGCTCCGAGGTGGTCGTCGGCACGTCGATGGAGCGGGCGGCGATGCGCACGCGCGTGTGGGCGTCGAGGAGCGAGATGCGACCGTCGCCGTCGAAGTCGATCTGGCTCCGTGGCAACGGGCGCCCGTCCCGGTCCTCGCCGTGCAGCGCGTGCAGGAAGTACAGCGCGTAGCCCTGCTGCTCGCGCCGGTCCGGGTCGGGGTCGCAGCCGCTAGCCTCCTGGTCCCAGGTCGAGGCGAAGAGGCCGCAGCGCACCCCCCCGGCGGGCGGGTTTCCCATGTCGGCGCCTCGCCAGATCACGTCCGCGAAGCCGCCCGAGAAGCAGGAGGTCATCACGAGACGCACGGGCCGAGCGCCATGGGCCGCGTCGAGCATGTTCGCGAGCTCGGCGGCCGACATGGTCCAGCCGCCCCAGAGGTCGACCAGGTTGTCCTTGGCCGCGTCGCCCTGCTCGCCGTGGGTCGCGACCCATAGCAGGAGCGGGGTCGGACCCCGGGTGAGGGCCGCGCGAAGGGCGCGCTTCACGGCCGGAAGTGTCGTGGGGCCGTCGGGCGTGATCCGTGTGGGCTGGTAACGCACATCACGTTCACGTGGATCGAGCAGCTCGCCGAGCAGCCGCCGGAGCGGGTCGCCGCGCGACACCGTCTCATCCGTCACCTGCACGGTCCGCCCGATTGCTCCCGCGGCGAAGAGGACGACGCCCGGGCCGGGCAAGTCCTTTCGGACCAGCGCCAGGTCCTGCTCGAGGGAGATCTCGTTCGACACGGGGTCGGCCCCGCCGCCGATGGCGACCCAGTCGATGGGGCCCGCGGGCAGGTGCATCGCCGGACGCGAAGGGGGCCCTTTCGTCGCTGTCCCCTCGGCGCCCATGGACCGCGTCGGCGTCGCGTGGCTCGCCCCGAGCGCCCACCCGAAAGCGACGCATGCCGCCGCGATCCCCGAAACGCCGATCACGCGACGCCACTTCACGTTCATTCCTCCGCGTGGGCCACGGCGTCGGCGAGCGTCCGGGGCGCCGCGAGCTCGTGCTCGCGCAGGCGCTCGGGCGGGACGGCCTCGCGCGCCAGATTGCGCAGGCGTGCGTGGTGCGTGAAGAAGAGCACCTGCATCGTGCCCGCGAGGTCACCGAGGACCGAGAGGGCCGCCCGCGCCCGCTCGTCGTCGAAGTGGATGAGCACGTCGTCGAGCACGAGGGGCATGGGCTCGTGGTGCGCGGCGAACCGCTCGATTGTCGCCAGACGCAGCGCGAGATAGAGCGCGTCGCGCGTGCCGTCGCTGAGCCCGCCCACGCCCACGTCGCTGCCGTCGGGCCGCACGCACAGGAGCACCGGGTCGTCCCCCTCGCCGAAGCCCACGCGCACGCCGGAATAACGCCCGAGCGTCAGCTTCGGGAACAGCGCGTTGGCGCGCTCGACGATGGGTCCCTGATGTGCATCGCGGTAGCGCGCGACCTCCTGCCGCAGGAGCACGGCCGCGAGGTGCAAGCGCACCCACCTGTGCCCGAGGGCCTTGACCCGCGCGAGGTGCTCCTGGGCCTCGGCCGCCGCGTCGGCGGCCCCCGCGTCGCCCCCCATGCGCTCGAGGCCGTTTTGTTTCGTGCCGAGGTCGATGGCGAGGTTGCGGGCCCGCTCGCCGAGCTTCTTCCATCTCGCGCTCGATCTCCGAGGCGCACGCGCACCGCCGTCGGCTCCAGAGCGCGTGTCTCGTCGGCGAGGACCTCCACCGATTGTCCCTCACCGGCATCGAAGAGCTGCTGATCCAGCGTGTCGATGCGTGCTTCGAGCTTCCCGCGCTTCGCGCGCCCGCTTCTCCGCGCGCTCCAGCGCGGCGAGATTGGCGGCACCGGCCGCGTCCATGCATGCGGCGAGGGCGTCTTCGGCCTGGCCGACGGCGAGGCGCGCCTGTGCCAGCTCCTCCCCCTGGCCCTTCCGATTGTCGTCGAGCTCTTCACGCCGCCGCTGATCCTCGTGCGCTTGCCGGTACCGCTCGACCAGCCCTTCGGCGCGGCCATCGAGCGGCAGGCTCCGCACGTCGGGCAGGTGCGTCTCGACCAGGGTGTTCACACGTCGCTCGAAGTCGGCAGCATCCCGTTCCATCGCGTCGATGCGGTGGACGAGCCCCTCCCGTTCGTGGAGCGCGCGATTGAGGGCATCGAGGTCGGCGAGCACCGCGAGCGCCTCCTGCGGAAGGGCCTCCTCTGCCAGACCGAGGGCCTTCGCCGCTTCTGCCCACGCCTCGCGAAAGCGACCGAGGGCCCGCTCGGCCGCGTCGCGCTGCGCCGTCCGTTCCGCGATTCCGGTCGACAGATTCGCCCAGCTCCTCGACGAGTGCCGCGCGTGCACTCCTCGCGTCGTGGGCTTCGGCCACGACGGCGCGTGCTCGTGTCACGACGGCATCGAGGGAGCGGTCCTTCTGCGCGGACGGGACGCCGCTCTCGCGGAGCGCAGCCACCAGCGCGTCGCGATGGGCATCGCGCGTGCGCTCCGCACCAGCGAGGGAACGGTGGAGGCTCGCGTGCTGGTCGGCCAGGGTGCGGAGCCGACCGAGCTGGGTCTTCCACGCGCGCATCTCCGCCGGCGCGAGGGGCGCGATGCCCGCCTCGCGCCACGCCGCCCCCCACGCCCCGGCGCACGCGTCCCTCTCTTTGGCCTGTTCGGCCCGGGCGTCCGCGATTGCGTCGCGCTTCGTCGCGAGAGCCGCCCTCCTCGCTTCGAGCTCAGCGTGACGGCCCACGCGCTCCGCCTCGCGCCGCAAGCGATTGGCGAGCCGATTGGCCTCGGCGACCGCGGCCTCGAAGCGCTCGACGAGCGCCGGGTCGATGGCGCCGCCCATCGTTGCCTCGCACACCTCGCCCCAGATCGCGTCGCGCGCCGAACGGGCCGCGGTGAGCGCTTCTTCCGTCGGCACCTCGCCGGCGCGCGCCTCGGCGTCGAGGCGTTCTGCCACATCGGCTGCGTCGCGTGCGACCTCGTCGGCCTGCTCCGTGAGCTGCTCGCCGCGGGCATCGAGCCCGCCGAGCTGGCGCGCGAACCGCTCGATCGTCTCGTCGCTTGGCACCGCGAGCGCGGCGGCTTGCTCGAGCGTGCCGGCGAAGTGCCCGAGCGACGCCAGCGCTCGCTCCGCGCGTGCACCGACCTCGTCCGCTTCCTCGCGTCGCTCCTCGACGACTGCATCGGCGTCCCCGAGCCGCTGCGCTGCCTCGAGCGCGCGTTCCACCTCGGCGACGTCACGGGGCTCGGGCACGGCCTCGAGTCGGACCTCGAGCGCGTCGCGCCGCGCGAGCCGCCCATCCAGATCGCCCTGCGCGCGCTCCGCGGCGCCCACCAACTCGCCGCGTTCCTGAGCGAGGGCCCGCACGCGTGCCGCGAAGGCCGTGTCGACGCACAGCGCGCGCGCCTCGTCGAGCGGTACGTTGCGCCCGAGCCTGCGCAGGACCTCGCGTGCCGCCACCTCGACGACATCGAGCTCGGCACGTCGTCGCGGAAGGTCCTGCGCCGCCTGCCGGTGGCTGCCGAGCTTGTCGGCGACCTCGCGCACCGCGGCCTCGGGCAGGGCCACGAGCGACTCGGGCACCTGGATCGCGGCACGCTTCCCGGCGAGCCTCTCGAGCGCCGCCTCGATGCGCGCGATCACGCGCTGCCCTTCGTCGCGAGCCCGCTGCGCCTCGAGCCTCGCCTCCGTGGCTTCCTCCGGCACGTCCGCCACGTCGCCGAGTCTCGCGCGTTCATCGACGAGGGCGCCCCGCAGTCGGAGCGGCTTGATCACGCGGCTCGCGCGCTCGAGCCGCGCCTGCTCCGATTCGAGCGCCTGCCGCTCGTCTTGCACCTCTGCGATTTGATTGCGGGCCTCGGCGATGGCCTGCTCCTGCGCTTCCCAGGCCCCGGCCGACACGGCCGCCTCGCGCACGCGGTTGCGCGCGTCTTTGAAGAGGCGGATCGCCTCGTTGAGCTCGCGCGTCTTGCCCTGCGGCCTGAAGAGCGCGTCGGCCTCGCCTTCGAGGTCCGCGAGGATCCCGTGGATGCCCGGCCCGCCGCTCGCTTCGAACAGGCTCTCGCCCACGTCCCCAGCGCCTTCGAGCAGCGCCCTCGCCCCCTCCCGCAGCCGTACGTGGTCGAGTCCGAACATCGTCTTGAAGCGCGTCTTGTCCATGCCGCCAAGGGCCGCGCGCAGTACCTCTTCATCCACCACGGACTCGTCCGCGAGGGCGAGCAGCGTGTCTTTGCGACCTTTCCTGCGGAGCAGCTCGAGCACGCGCCCGTCCCCCGTGCAGAGGCGCGCACCGATCCGCAGGTCGGGCATCCGATGCAGGTGGGCGTCCCGGCCGTCGGGGATGCCGTAGAGCAGGCCTCCGATGGCGCGCAGGGTCGTGCTCTTGCCCGCCTCGTTCCGCCCGTAGAGCAGATGGAACGCCGGCTCGTTCGCGCCGAGGTCGAGGCGGGTCCCGGTGAAAGGGCCGAAGGCGCGCAGCTCGAGCTCGAGGATCCTCATGGCGTGCCCCCGCCTTCGGCCGAGAGCCGCGCGAGCAGCATGCGCTCGACGTCCTCGAGCGCTTCCCGCAGCACCTCGGCGCGATCGAATCGCAGGGCGTCGTCGCCCTCGCGCGCCTCGGGGGGCAGCTTGAGGCGCGCGAGCTCGGGGTGCAGGGTCGCGATCAGCGCGTCGTCGTCGCCGTCGCGAAGGGCGTGCAGCGTGCGGAGCAGCTCGCCGACGGCGTCGTCGCGCGAGGACAGCTCGATCGGATCGAGGCGTCCGGCGGTCCGGATCTTGACCTTCTCGACCCAGAGCGCATCGCCCCCGACGTCGATTGCTTGTCCGCGAATGGCCTGCTCCCACCGCTCCCGGTCCTGCTCGAGGGCCTCGTGAGCATCCGTGTGGCCGCGTACAAACACACGTGCGGCGAGCAGACGCTCGTCGGCCGCGTCGCATGCCTCTTCGAGCGCGCGGCGCACCATGTCCACCACGTCGTCGGGCGAGGCGGCCTCGGCCGCGTCGACCTCGACCCGCGCCCAGCGCACCACGTCGAGCGCGCGGTGCTCGACGCCGATCACGCGCCCGTCTCGGACGTCCACGACCGACGCGCCCTTCGCCCCCGTCTCCCGCGCGTGCCGCCCTTGCAGGTTGCCCGAAAAGACGATCCATGGATCGCGCGCCACGACCTCGCGCGCGTGCACGTGCCCGAGGGCCCAGTAGTCGTAGCCCTTGCTCGCGAGCACGTCGCGCGTGGTCGGCGCGTAGGTGTCGTGGCCCTCGCGGCCGTCGAGGGATGTGTGCAGAAGGCCCACGTTGAAGTAGCCGGCGACGGCGTCCGGGTAGGCCGCGGCCAGGTCGTCCGAAACCGCGCGGCTCGCGAAGCCCTGCCCGTGGACCGCGAGGCCCAGACGATCGTCGCGCACCGTCTCGGGCCCGCGCGTCGACAGCCCCCGCACGTTGGAGGGGAGCCGGAGGTGTTTCGTGATTTCGCTTCTGGCGTCGTGGTTGCCGCGCACCAGGTACACCGGCACGTCCGCCTCGCGCAGGCGCGCCATCTGCGCCGCGAAGAAGAGGGCCGTCGAGTAGTCCTTCCAGTCCCCGTCGTAGAGGTCGCCCGCGATCAGAAGGGCGTCTGCCTGCTCCTCGAGGCAGAGGTCGACCAGGTTCGCGAGGGCACGCCGCGTGGCGCCGCGGATCTGCTCGGCGGGCGCACCCTCATAGCGCTCGAGCCCGCGCAAGGGGCTGTCGAGGTGGAGGTCGGCGGCGTGGACGAGCTTCATGGGGGGACCGCAGTATGCCCGTTTGCGGGGCGCCTTTCAGGCCGAAGACGACCGCCCACGGCAGCCTGGTGCGTGGAACGGAACGGCCGCCGGGATCGACGCGCATACCCGGCGAAGACTGACGGGGAATGGGGACGGGCTCGAGCGTTTCGAACCCTTGCCGCCCCCCAACCCATCGGCGCGGGACCCAACGGATCTGCCGACGTCGAGCCGTTCCCTGGCATGCGGGGAGACGGCCGTGGCCCTCTTCGAGGCGTATCGCCTGCGGTTGGCGCGCCGTAGGGCCGCCGGTCCACCGCCTCCACCGGTCCTCACGCGCTGGCGCGCAGCACGGCGGCGCGGACCAGGCGATCGGCGCCTCCCGCGACGGGCGGACCGTGCCCGGTCACGAGGTTTTCGAACGTGAGATCCGTGAGGGCGTCGAGGGTGCGCTGGACCTCGGCTCCGGCGATCTTCTGGAAGCGTCTCCACCGGGCCGGCACGATCACCCCGCCCCTGAAGCCGAGCGCCGTCGCGGCCACGCGCCCGAGGAGCGACGCGTGTTCTCCGTCGGCCCAGTTCTGGACCACGTCGCAGGTCACCAGCGTGCCGCCGCCCTGGGGAACGAGGTAAGCGGCCTCACGCCATGCCCGGGCCTCCGCCAGGTCGACGACCACGCCGCCCGGGACCGGACCGTCGGGGCCGAGGGTGCGGCCCTCGCCGAGCCCGCGGACCCGCGCCCCGGGCAGCGTCCAGAACGTCGGCCCGTAGCGGTCCAGGTAGTAGGGCTCGTCGACGCCGTGGGAGTCGCTGAGCCGGACCAGGTGGACGACCCGACCGAGCGCGTCCAGGGCGGCCTGCCCCGCATCCGTCATGCGGACCGCGTTCATCACAACGAGCCCGTCCGCGGTCTCGACGATGGTCATGGTGCGACCCACGACCACGCCGGGCTTCATGCGAAACGCGCCGCGCACGCAGTGGACGCCCTCGCACACGCGAAGGAGGGGACCGTGGGTCATGGCTTCCGGAAACGCCTTCATCGTTCGTCCTCTCCCTGGCCTGGCAATGCATCGCGACGGCGGGCGCCGAAGGTAGGCCAAAGGGCCCCGCTCGTCACCACGGGTGCGGCGCCCATCGACCCTGCCCGAACGCCGGGCGTCAAGGGGGCGTCGAGCGCGCGCCGCCGGGGCTCCCCTGCGCTTCGGCTGCTAGGATGCGCACCAAGCCACGGTGCTCGAAGCTCCGCCGAAGATCCGGGTCCTGATCCCCGACGAGGTCCGCGCCGGCGGCGAGCTCCGTGCCGAGATCGTGCTCGACTGCGCGCGCGAGGTCGAGGTCGAGCACGTCGATGTCACCCTCGAGGGCATCGAGACGTCGACGTACGGGTCGGGCAACGGTCTACGGATCCGTAGCCTCCAACTCCTCCGCCTCGAAGCACGCCCCTCCGGGCGGCGTCTCTTGCCCAAGGGCCGGGCCGCGATCCCGATGCACCTCGCGATTCCCGAGGAGACGCCGGCGAGCTTTCGCGCAGAGGGCGTGAGCATCGTGTACACGCTTCGCGTGCACGTCCCCACCGCGGCGTGGCGCGAGGGGGACACGACGTTCGTGGTCCGCGTCCTCCCGCCCGACACGGTGCCGCCCGAGACCGTCCCGAGCATCTACGCCACCGACCCCGACGGCCCCCGGGGCCAGGAAGCCCACGTCGAGCTCAGCCTCCTGTCGACCTGGGCGCGTCCCGGCGATGTGCTGCGCGGCGCCTTCGCCCTCGCGAACGTGGCCCACAACCGCTACTCGGAGGTCGAGGTGGGCCTGGTCGGCGAACGGCTGGTCAACGAGGGGGCGGACTGGTGGGGACGACACCCTCACGCGCGGCACACGATCCGCATGGGCGCGAAGGAAGCGCGCGAGGGCGAGATGATCGCCTTCCGGGTCCGCTTGCCCGATGACATCGCGCCCGACTACGGGCCGGAGCCGCGCCCAGGAGGTGAGCCCGGCCTGAGCGCGCTCGAGTGGTCCTTCGAGATCCGCGTCTGCCCGCGCGCCGGGACCGACCTGAACCTGCGCGTTCCGTTCCGCGTGCTTCCGGCGTCCTCGCGTCCCGGCGACGCGCCGCCCGCACCCCCGTTGCCGACCGTGGGCACCGATCCGCTTCATGCGTCGTGGACGTCGGTCGGTGCGCCCCTGGGCTTGCGCTACGACGCCCAGACCCTCGCCGCGCGCTTCGGCGAGACCGACCTCGTGATTGGGCGCGACCATCCCGTGAAGGGAGCCGTCCACGGCGTGGCCGAGATCCGCTACCCCGACCTCTTCCTCGACCTCGTGGTCGAGCCCGCTTCGGTGGTCCGCAAGGTCATCGGCGGCGGCGTGCGCGTCGGCGACGCGAAGTGGGACCGGGACCACTTCGTCGGCGCGCGCGACGAGGCGCAGGCAGCAGGGATGCTGCGCGCGATCCTGCCCGCCCTTCGGGACCTGGACCTCCAGCGCCTCGACGACCGGAGCCTGGTCGTGACGCTGAAGGACGCGGGAGAGCGCCGCGAGCCCCTCGCGCGCTTCGCGTCGGGAGTGGTTCGCCTGACCCAGGCGATCGAAGCCGTGCGGGTCGACCTCCCGCCGCCGACCGGCCTCGGCTCCGCCCTCGCCGACTGGCGCGATCTGGCGCGCACCCTGAACGCGCCCCTCGAGACCGCGCGCATGCGCATCGCCGGCCGGCTCGCGGGGTACGGAGCCGAGGCACGTCTGTCCTTCGACGCCGACGGCCGGCCGCTCCACACCTGGCTCTTGCTGCGACCGTCGGCGCCCATCGACGACCTGCGGTGCCTGGTCTGGCGTAGCACCGACGGGCCTGCGGACGAAGCCATCGCCGCCCGCTTCGACGTGGCGACGGCCGACCTCGCGCTGGCGGTCTGCGAGAACGCGCTCGAGCTGCGCATCGAGCCCGAGGCGATGGTCCTTTGCCTGCCGGCGCCCCTCGGCGTCGCGGCGCCCGACGGTCGGGTCATGGCGGGAGCGGAGGCGATGGGGCGCCTCGAGAGCATGGCGCAGATCGCGAGCCTGCTTCGCGGCGACGCGGGCCCCTATCGTTGAGGCCCCGTCTCGCGCTGCGCGGCTCGGCGATGCGTCGCTTCGCCACGATGCGCAGGTGCTCGAGGTCCTGCATCCAGCGCGACCGCCGGTAACCGCTCAGGCCCGGGCAAGACCTGGATCATCTCGATCACTTGCAGGTCGGGGATCTACAGTCGGATCGAGGTGTGATCTCGTGAGGGGGTGGAGGGCGCCACCGAGGTCGAGCATCTGAAAGAGGACTAGACCCCAACCAAGCGGTCAGAGAAGACTCGCATGCGGGAATTAGCCTGAAACGCCCGGTGTTAGGCGGGGGTGCGATCACGGGGGGTGGATCACGGGATCACGGGGACACCCATGGTGGATCGATCACGGACGGATCACGGGGACACCCATGGGAGGGCATTGCGGATCACGGGGACACCCATGGGAGGTGCCACGGCATCGGATCACAGGGACACCCATGGGAGTGCGAGCATGGATCACAGGGACACCCATGGGAGTGCGGGTGCGATCACGGGGGTGCGATCACGGGGACACCCAAGGTGCGATCACGGGGTGTGATCACGGGGACACCCATGAGATGAAGCGGATCACGGGGAAAGCGAATCACGGGGACACCCATCGCTCGCCCGCTCAAAGAGAGGGATCACGGGCATAGAGGATCACGGCAGCGAATCACGGGGACACCCATCGCTCGCCCGCTCAAAGGGGGACACCCGGGGGAAGGGACACCCGGGGACACCCATGACGAGTTTCCCGGCTACGCTCATCATTGCGGCCGTTTGGCGTCCTGTTCCGAGCTGTGGCGTTGGGGCCGCTCGACGTTCTGCTTCGAGCTGTGGAGGGACGCCGAGATGGACGCCTCTTGCGTCGTGCATGCGGAAGGCGCACCTCGCCATGGACGCGCAGGACAGGGTGCGCACCGACGCCGCCCTTCAGGCGTCATTCATGCTGCGGCGTACATCCGCTGCGCCGCGCGACGACCCTTGACCTTCTGCAGGCCGAGCCGTTCTCGCTCGGTATCGATCGCGTTCACGTGGCCGACCATCGTGAAGAAGCTCTTGGCGTAGTCGCGAAGGGTCGCGATGAAATGGTCGGGCGCGATGCCGAGGCGTTGGAGGGACGACGTCGCCGCAGGAGAGAGCACGCCCGGCTTCCCGTCCGTTCGGACAGCCTTACCGACCTGCTCGAGAAGCTCGACGTAGGAACCCAGCGTCATCGGGAGAGCTTGAGGCACGTTCTCCGCCGTGCTCGACGTCGTTCGCCGCCTGCCCGTGAGCTCAGGCGCGAACGGAACGAGCGGCGCTTGCGGTGGCCCGGCTCGCTTGGTGGCCATGCGCCTTGGCCCGGGATGCCTGCCCGCCGCCTTCGCCGCTTTCCTCGGCGCTCGCATGCGGCCCGCCGCCTCGAACAGGCGAGCCTGAATCGACGTGAAGTCCGCGGCCTCGAGCTTCTTGGCGAGCCCCGCCCGCACAGGGTTCAGGTCTACGTAGCTCATGCACGTGATGAGCGCTCCCGCGTCGAGGAGCGCCTGGCTCTTGAACCGCCCCTCCCAGAAGCGCCCCGTGCAGCCGTCTTCCGCGTTCGCGCGACGCGCGATCCACTCGTTGAGGCACCGCATGAACCAGCTCAGGTCCCCGAGTCGCTCTCGCCACAGTGCGAGCGCTTGCTTGCGAGCACGCCCGGGCAACTCGCGAATCGCCTTCGCTGTCGGCCCGAACACCACCCCCAGCCTCTCGAGCACCTCATCGTCATCCCACTCCTGCGCACGCTCGGGCGCGAGCCCGAGCACGAGATGAGAGTGGTTCGACATCACCGCGTACGCGCAGATGTCGACCGCGAACACCGCCGACAGGACCCGCATTCGCTCGACCAACCACGGCTTACGATGGTCGAAGCTCTTCCCACTGACGGCATCGTTCCCACATAGAAGCGCCCGCCGCACGCACCTCGAGATGCAGTGATAGTACGGCGTCGACGACACACACACCTGCTCCCGACGAGATCGCGTCATGCCGCCCTTGTCGGCCCGGAAGCCTCCGCCGTTGTGCTGGAGGTGGGTGTCCTGTCGTCCCTGTCCTCTGGAGGTGGGTGTCCTGTCGTCCCTTCGTCGTCGCTTCCTGGAGATGGGTGTCCTGTCGTCGCTTGTCGGAGATGGGTGTCCTGTCGTCGCTTGTCGGAGATGGGTGTCCTGTCGTCGCTTGCTGTCGTCGCTTGTCGCTGGAGATGGGTGTCCTGTCGTCGTCCTGTCGTCGCTCCTCTGCTGTCGTCGCTTGTCGGAGATGGGTGTCCTGTCGTCGCTCCCGCGCCGGCCGCGCGCCACGGGGGTCACGCGGACGAGATCCTCGAGGCGCGGCGCGACGTCTACGAGCTCGCGCGCCGTCGCAACCCGCAGCGGTGGGCACATCACACGCGCGACTGGAAGGCACCCCAGCAGGTCTTCCTCAACCCGTCACCAGAGACTCGCCTCCGTCTCGCCTCGAACGAAGCGGCCGCATGAACCGCGACTCGGGTCTCCTCACCGCGCGGTCTGCTGTTCGCCCGCCCGACGGCGACGACGCCCGGATCAGCGGTGCCTGCAAGACGAATTCCGCGACAACTACCTTGACACTCACCGGGGGTGCGGAACGCAGGGCGCATCGGGCGCGGACGGCGCCGTGGGTACGGGGCCCCTGGTCGACGGCGCCTCCGGCGGAGTCGACGCCTCCACCACGTCCGACAGCGGCGGCGCCTTCGATGCGTCCGACCGCGAGGCGGGCCCAGGCGACGCGGGGGACGCCGCAGCCCCCGCATGCAGCCACACCGCGTTTCCCCCCGTGTCGGAGGCCAACACCTTCCTGTTGAGCCACTTGCAACTCGTCACGATCACCTACCCCGGCTACGAGTTCCGGTCCCAAGTGGAGGCCTTCGGGGCGTTCTTGCCGCGCTCGAGCTGATCGGCACCGTCGGAGCGCAGTACGGCGTCGGCCAGGGCACCTCGACCGGCAACCTCGAGCCTCTCGTCGGCCGCTCCGTCCTCGATGACCGACGCCGACATCCGGGCGCTGCTTCAAGCGCACATCGCCGATGGATTGCTGCCCGTCCCGTCGGCCACCAACAGCCAGCTGCTCTACGTGCTGTACCTGCCCCCCGGCACGACGGCGACCGGTGCTCGCGGCGGCACGAGCTGCTCGTCGTGGTCCGGGTATCACTACTTCGTGGAGCCGACCGCCGGCACGAGCTACTTCTATGCGGTCGTCGGGGACTGCAACCACAACATCGACTCGGTGACCCTCGCGGCGTCACACGAGATCATCGAAGCGGCCACCAACCCGTTCGTCTCGACGTGGTCCATGACCGTTCTTCCCTCGAACCCATGGTGGCTGCTCGATGGGCAGGAAGTCGCCGACCTCTGCACGAGCGGCAACGGCGACGACTACGTGCGCGAGTCGGGCTACATCCTCGCGCGCATCTATTCGAACAGCGTTCTGGCGTCGTGCGGATTGCCGTGCGCGCCGACGGTGCCCGGAGCTGCCTATTTCAATGTCTCGGCCAGCCCCTCGAATGTGAGGATGGTCCCGCCGGGCGGATCGGCCACGTTCACGCTCACCGGGTGGACGACCGAGCCCGGGCACCCGAGCTGGCCGCTGTCGGTCGTCAGGGCGGCCAAGTCGTCGTTCGATACCAGTCCGAGTCTCGGCGCGACGACCATCGCCGACGGGACGACGACGACACTGGAGCTCTCGATGCCGGCCGGGACCCCTTCCGGGAGCATCGGAGGGGTGCTCGTCTACTCGGGCCCGCAGAGGGACGGCGTGTACTGGCCGGTTGCGATTGTCGCCCAATGAGTGCGCGAGACCGCGAGCGTCGCTATCCGCATGAGCGATCCTGCCTGGTAGCGAGAAGGTGATCCTAGGTGGCTCGAGGGTAGTATCCAGCAACGTAGTGTAGGCGGGCTGTCGTTCCGGCCCGACCGCTGGACGCCCAGGCCAGCCCGATAGTCCACGACGCCCTCAGGCCAACCGGTCGACGTACGGCGGCTTGGCTCTGCCGTGCGGGACTTCCTACACTCCAGTAGACGCGAGACACGGGGTGTTCAGCCGTGTCCGACGCCTACCGGGCCGCGGGGGTGACCTCGTCGGAGAGGGCCCTTGACGGAGCACCCCTGGCGGGGTCTGTCAGGGTCCGACCGCGATGGTCTCGTTGTCGCCGAGGTTGCCGACGAACACCTGGAACGGCTGCAGCGAGTCACCGCTCGCCGTCGCGACGTAGCAGTTGTCGGTCGCGGCGCCAGCGACGTAGGCGGCGCCCGCGGACGTGAAGGCGACCTGGTTCAGGTCGAGGTCGAAGGTCTGCGCCACCGCCGGTTCGGTCGACGAGAAGTCGCCACCCGCAGAGATGTCGTAGAGACCGGACGTCGAGGCGCCTGTGCCTTGCCAGTTCACCCAGATGTGGCCGGCGGAGTCGAGTGCGAGCTGGCCGGAGATGTGGCTCTCGCCAGTCACGAAGCCCGAGGCGAAATTCGACTCGGTTCCGCTGGCGAGGTCGCGCGCGATGACGTTGCCCGTGCCCCCCTCGGAGATGTAGAGGGTGTTGCCCTTGACCAGCAGGCCCTCGGCGTTGTCATAGCTGCCGAAGGTGGTGAACTGCTTCGCGGCCAGGTCGACCTTCGCGATCGCCTGTGCGCCGTGCTCGCTGTTGGCGACGTAGAGGTTGCCGTTGGCGTCGGCCGCGGCGCCATCGATGAATTGGATGTTGCCGGTGAACAGGCCGCTCACGACGGGAGTGGCGCCCGTCAGGTCGCCGCCCTTGGTGATGTCGAACACCGACCCGTCCTGGGCGTTGGTGACGGCGTAGAACTGGCCGTCCGTGGTGATCACGAGCGGTCCGAGCCAGCCGTTCGCGTCGACCGTCGCAAACTGTTGCGCAGAGCCGGAGGTGATCTCGAAGACGGGCTCGGTGGCTGCGTTGTAGGAAGTGGCGACAAAGATGCGGTCCCGGAAGCTCGCCGGCGACGAGCAGGCGACCACGGTGAGGGCAACGGTGGCGATCGCAAGATGTGGGCGCATTGGGTTCCTCGAAGACCAGGATGGGATGAAACACGTCGGATGAAACACGGTGGCCCGGATGCCCACAAAAGGAACCGTTGCGGTGCCTCTTCATCGGGTGGGCCCGGTGGGCCAGCCGCCCCGAGTAGGGAAGCGCGCCGTACCACGGGCGCAAACATCAACCACCTTTGCGAATCGGATCCGCGCTGATCACTATCTGTGCGTATTGCGTCGAAACAGGTCGACCGCGGCGCGCCTACCGGGCCGCGGGGGCGACATCGTCGGAGGGGCGCTCCACTCGGACCGCGCACACGCTGTACTCCCCGGTCTGGGTGACCGGATCGCCGGCATCGTTGGTGAGGCGGTTGGTCATCGCTTCCGGGAAGTGCAGGGGCATCCACACGCAGCCGCGGCGCATCCGGGGACTCACCCACACGCGCGGCTCGACCGCACCGCGCCGGGAGACGACGGGCACGCGCTCGCGGTCGGCGACCCCGAGCGTCCTTGCGGTGCATCTCCGCGAAGTTGCCCGGCTGCTTGAGCATCGCGCCCGAGGCGCGCCGCGTCTGGGTCACGGGGACACCCATCGCTCGCCCAATGGGAGTGGATCACGGTGGGAGGGATCACGGGGGGAGGGATCACGGGGACACCCATCGCTCGCCGGGATCACGGGCGCCGGGATCACGGGCGCCGGGATCACGGGGACACCCATCGCTCGCCCGCTCAGGAGTTACTTCACCGCGAAGTCGTCGTCCTGGATCGTGCACATGAGCGTTGGGTCCCCTTGTAGGCGAGCCATACCATCGGCAATGGCCTCGGGGCTCCCCAGCAAGCACCGCCCCCGAACCATTCCGTTGGCCGAGTCCCGCGCCCCTGGGCTCCTCGACGTCACGCTGCGGGCGCCGCCTGTTGGTGCCGCCGGACGCTTCGTGTTCGCGGTGCCGTGCACCGGCACGATCGCCACGGTGCACGGCACCCGGATTCCGTCTCGCGCTACACCGCGTCAGCGCGCGCGGTGCATGCGCACCACCTGGCCTCGCGCCCGCTCGCCGCGCCACGCCCGGCCCTGCATCCGTCCGTGGTCCCGGCCGCCCCGCATCCGGAATCGCACCTCGTCCGCGGTACGGAAGCTATGGCCCCGTTCCCGACCGTGCGCGGCCCCGTCTCGCCCCTGTTTCCAGGCGGTGGGCCGGGTGCCAGGTCGCGTCTCGTGACCGGGCGTGCGAGCGCGCGCCCTCTCTCGAACACCTCGCGACCTCCCGGGTGTTCCGCGGGTTGCCTCGTGTCGTCCGTGGACGTGTGTCGCCGAGGGCGTCGCGGCGTCGCCCCTCGGCCCGACGCGCGGGGGCTGGGCCATGGCCGTTCCGACGCCGGCCACGCTGACGAGGCCGGCGAGGGCGAGGGAACGAACGATGTGGTTGAGCTTCATGACTGTCTCCTCGGTGGTCGCGGGCCCGATGGAGCCCGCCTTCACCAAGAACAGACGCCGCGATTCTGAAGACATCCTGAAGCGCGTCGACTTTCTTCGAAGGCGGCTCCCGCCAGGGCGAAACCCGCATTTCGCCACGCGGCCCGCGTCATCCCACGTTCAACCCCTCGGCTGCGCCAGGTCGCAGCAGCGGCTGGCGCTGCTCAGAATTGCCCGGTCAGTGACAGCTCGATGCCGCTGACGCTCGCGGCCACCGCCGGCTCGAAGCGACCGACGGCTCGTCGGTACGCCTGCGCGCGTGCGTTGTTGAAGGTGTCGATCACGGCCAGGGGCAGCGAGAGGGACGCGACACCGAGACCCACGCCCTTCCACACGTCGCGCTTGGCCAAAAACCGTAGATCGCCATCCCCACACCGGCGAGCGTGAGCCCGAGCTCCGTCGATGCGGTAGTACCGTAAGCGCGACGAGGTGCCCTGCATGTGATCCAGCTCCTCGGCGCGGTACGCCGCCGGGTCGCGCGTCGAGCAGGGCCTGGTAGTGATCGATCTCGCCGTCGACCTGCAAGGCGTAGAACACGGCCCCCACCGCCTCGAGCCCGCCCATCGCGATCCACGTCCAGCCGAGCGCGCGCGACAAGTCGCCCTGGCGGGTGACCAGGTAGGCCGCCGCCCCCCGCCGCGGCGACACCGATGCCTCCGATGACGTACGCGGCGGTCTGCTCGCCGTGATAGTAGCCGAGCAGATCGCTCGATATCGGCTGAGACGGTCTGGGGCCGAGCCGTGGCGCGCGGCGCAGACCGAGGGTTGCGGCCAAGGCGAGCACGCCGACCGCCGCGCGCCTCACGAGCGTGCCGTCGTGCGAGCGGGAGTAGCGCGGGCGGCGGCGCGCGAGCGCAGCCCGAACGAAGCGCCGGAAGAACGCGTCGAGCAAGCGCGTGGGAACGAACGGCAAAAGCCCGAGCGGCACGGCGAGGAACCAGGGCGCGACGTAGCGCGCGCGCGGCCAGCGCGAGCCGATCGCCTTCCGGACCGCGCGGGCCACGTGCTCCGGGCTGAACGAGGCGCCGTCGGTCGCCGCGCGCATGCCGCCTTGCGAGCGCGTACGCCGCGGCGTATGGCGACGCGTCTCGCCGGCGGGCAGTGAGCTGAACGCACGCTCGGAGAAGCGCGAGCGGATGGGCCCGGGCTCGACCAGCGCGACGTGGACGCCGAACGCGTGGAGCTCGGCGCGGAGCGCGTCCGACAGCGCTTCGAGGGCGTACTTCGACGCGTGGTAGGCGCCGAAGAACGGAAAGGTGACGCGCCCGCCGACGCTGCTCACGTTGACGATCCAGCCGCGTCCGCGCGCGAGCATCGCCGGAGATGAACGCGCGGGTGACGGCCATCAGACCGAACACGTTGGTGTCGAACTGGGCGCGCAGCTCGGCGTCGCCGAGCTCGATCAGCGAGGCCGCCCTGGCCGTAGCCGGCGTTGTTCACGAGGACGTCGACACCGTCGGCCCGCCGGTCGCTCGCGCACCGTCGCTTCGCGCCGCGGCGATGCTCTCGCCGCGACGTGACGTCGAGCCGCACCGTCTCGACGTGAGCCCGCGCGCGTCGCCTCCGTCGCGCAGCGCGGCGAGGGCCGCCTCGTTGCGGCCGGTGGCGAACACGCGGTGGCCGCGCGAGGCCAGGTCGAGGGCCACGAAGCGTCCGATGCCCGCGGTGGCACCGGTTACGAGCACGGTCTTCGAGCCTTTGTGGTCCATTGTCCGGGTCTCCTCGATTGAACATTCATTCGAACGGCGGGCAGAGCGATGCGCCACCGGGGATCTGCCGCGCCGGATCAGGCGCGGACCGCCTCCCAGCAGCACTGCTCGGCCTGCATCAGGGTCTCGTGGGTCAGCGGCAGCCGCCCCTGACGCACGCGCGGAACACGCCGAGAAAGGCGCCGTTGACGAGCTCCATCGAGGAAGCGCGCGGGCAGTGGCTTGATCGCCTGGGCCGCCTGGGCCCGCTCCACCATGGCCACGGCGAACTCGATGACGCCGTTCTCGATCGCGTGGCTCTCCTCGTCCAGGTAGGAGCCGTGGTGGTGCAGCTCGAGGAACGCGAGCTCCTTCGTGTGGGCGAGGGCGAAGTCGGCCATCCGCTCCCAGACGGTGCGGAACTGCTCCCGAGGCGGGCTGTCGTGGGGAAAACCCACGACGACACGGGCACTTATCTCCATCTTCCAGCGCTTGAAGAGCGCGTTGACGAGCGCTTCCTTGCTGGCGAAGTAGTGGTAGATGGTCCCGGCGGCGACGCCCGCCCGTTGCGCCACCGAGGGGACGGAGGTGCCGTGAAAGCCGCGTTCGACGAACAAATCGAGGGCGGCGGCGAGGATCGCCTCGGCCTTGTCCTGGTCATGTCCGTGCCCGGCCACGACCGATTGAATATTCATTCGAAAGGGCCGCGTCAAGGCGAATGTGCGCGCGCCGCGAAGCCGCCCCGAGGCCGTCGATCCAACCGACCGGGTCGGCGTCCGGCGCGGACGGGCGTTCCGCGGAACCGCTTCTCGGGGCCCGCGATTGAGTAGGATGGGTCCGGGGACGTTTGGAGGCTGTGTGCAGGTTCGTCGTTCCGGATGGTTGTGCATCGTGCTGGTGGTCGGAGGATGCGGCGGGGGCAGCACCTCCCGGGACGGGGGCACGGACGCCGGGCACGACGCCCAGACCATGGCGGACGCGGCACCGAGGGTCGACGGCGCGGCGGCGGATGCGAGCATGCCGGACGGCGGCGCGCCGGACGCGAGCCGCGCGGAAGCGGGTGCGGACGGGGGAGGCACGAGGCCCGATGCGAGCATGCCGGACGGCAGCGTGCCGGACGCGAGTGCCGACGCGGGAGGCACGGGGCCGGATGGGAGCATGTCGGACGGGGGGATGGATGGGGGCAGCATGACCTCGGACGCAGGCTCGACCGACGGCGGGATCGATGCCCCCGCGATGCGGGACGCCGGTCCGGGCGGCTGTACGGTCGACACGGACTGTGCCGCCAGCGACTACTGCCAGAAGGCTACCGGCGATTGCCGTGGCCCGGGCAGCTGCATGCTGCGCCCGGGCTGTGCCCCCTCTATGTCCTTCCGGTCTGCGGCTGCGACCGCCATACCTACAGCAACGTCTGCGAAGCCCAGCGGGTGGGTGTCAACGTGGCCAGCACCAGCGCATGCACGGACGCCACGTGCACGATGGCGCCGCGCATCGGTTGCTGCTTCGACGACAGTGGCTGCAGGAGCGGCAGCCGCTGCGACGGTGCCGCGTGCACCGCCGGCGGCGAGGGCACCTGCGTGACCATCTCCCTCGCCGCGGGCGCCTGCTGGGACGACTCGGACTGCACGTCGGGCACGACCTGCCAAGGCGCGGTCCGCTGCCCCTGCGGCGCCATGTGCCTGTTGGCCAATCACCCCGGTACGTGCACCGCCGGCTGAGCACTCGCGCGAGCAACGAGACGCGTCGAGCCTCACGCCTCCGTGGCGGCCGCAGCTGCCCAATCGTCTGCCGCCGTTGCGCTTAGCGGTCGGGCTCTCTAGGATGCGCCGGTCCGGAGGGCAGCAACCGTCCTCGGAGAATCGGGGAGGGTGTGATGGTCGCGGCATTCGTCGGCACGTTTCAATCGATCGAGCGCGAAGCAGTGCGGACGGCGACCGAGCGTGCCGGCCATCAACCGATCTTCCTCGCGGATGCGACCGACGCGCGCGCCGCGCTCGGGCAGTCGGACCAGCCCGCGCCTCACTGCGTCTTCGTCGATGCCCACGTGGAGGGCGTCGATGACCTGGTCGCGTGGCTCCGAGGCGAAGGCCGACTCTTCTCGGTCCCTGTCGTGATGATGGTCCCACACGCGGTCGACCGCGCCTTTGGCGACGCGCACTCCGTCGGTGCCGACGACGTAGCGGTTTTCACAGATGTCGGAGGCGTCACGCGTCGCCTCGCAAACCTCGCCGGATTCGACCCGTCGGTGCGGCCGCCCGTGACCCAGGGCGGCGCCGTCCTCGCTCACCCGGAGGAACACCGACGTCGCGTGCTCGGCAGGGTCCTCCGGCAGGCAGGTTTCGACGTGTCCTTCGCGGCCAGCGGCGACGAGCTGTCGCGGGTGGTGGCGAACGGCGAGCAGCCACGGCTCCTGGTCGTGACGCGTGACCTGCCGCCGAGCGGCGCGCGTGACGCCATCGTCGCCGTGCGAGAGGCGACGGGCAAGGCCGACCTGCCCGCGGTCATCGTGACACCGAACACCACTTCTACGGATCCGTTCGAGGGGATCGAGGCGACGGCCCTCGCCTCTGAACGTGCTCCGGCCGACAATCTGCTGTTTTTGGCGAACGAGCTCTTGCGACCAGACGTCAAGAACGTTCGCGCTTCGGCGCGCCTTCTCTACGGGACGATCTGCGCCTTCCGGCGCGCGGGTGCGTTCGAGCCGATGCACGGGCTGACCTACAACATCAGCCGCGAGGGGCTGTACGTGCGGACGCTCGAATCCGCCCCACGCCGGTACGGCCGTCTGGTTCGAGATGCGGCCGCCCGGATCTTCGGACGCGGTGCACCTTCGCGGGCGCGTGGTGTGGTGTCGGGGGCTCACGAGCCCCGGCGGCGCCGCGCCTCCCGGGTTCGGCCTGCAGATGGACCCGCGAGCCTGTGCGCCCGGCGACATCGAGGCCTATCAGCTCGCCTACGGGCAGCTCCGCGACGGCGTTTCGGGCCCGGCCGCTCCCTGACGCTCGGTGCCCCGAGCCTTCACCGCCGGTCGAGGAGCGGAGGCGGACGAATGCGCCCCGCCCTCAGCCCCATGTGGGCTCGGGGAACGGCTGCCCGGGCCGGGCGAAGAGGTACCCCTGGAACAGATCACACCCGATCTCGACCAGGGCGTCCCGTTCCTCGACCGTCTCGACGCCCTCGGCCACCATGCCCACCTTGAGGTCCGCGCAGGCCTCGCCCAGACCTGCGATGAGCCGGCGCTTGAGCGGCGAGAGGTGGACGTTGCGGACGAGCGACATGTCGATCTTCACGATGTCGGGCTCGAGGAGCGCGAAGCTGCTCAGTCCCGCGTAGCCGGCGCCGAGGTCGTCAACGGCGATGCGGAAGCCTCGCGCGCGGAGCTCGGTGAGGTGGCTGCTCGCGCCGTCGATCGCGTCGAGGGCGGCGCGCTCGGTCACTTCGAGAACGACCCGAGACGCCATCCCCTCGAGCAGCCCGTCGAGGAAGTCGGCGGTGCCGAGCTCGGTGACGTGGACGTTCAAGAACAGCAGCTGATCGGTGTCCGGATGCGTTGCGAACGGGCGAGGAGCGAGCAGGCGGATCGATTGGTTCAGCTCGTCGAGGCGATCGAGCCGCGTGGCGGCGTCGAAGAGAGCGCCGGGATGCGGGAGCGCCGGCTCCGCGGAGCGCACGAGGGCCTCGTAGCCGATGACCCGACGCTCCGCCCACGAGACGATGGGCTGATAGACCATGAACAGCTTCTCGAGCGCTTGGCGAAAGCGAACCTCGAGGGAGGCGCGGTCGCCCACCTGCCATGCGGCCTGCTCGCTCGCCTCGGGTAGGGCGCTGCGCCTGAGCTCCGCCAACCGTCGAAGCACGGCGGCCTGCCGCACGACCGAGCAGAGGGCGTCGCTCCGGACGGGATGCACGAGGTAGCGATAGGCGCCGTCCCGGATCGCATGCAGCGCGTTGGTCACGACCGCCCGCGGCGCGGTCACGATGACTGGACAGTCGAGATCGAAGCCGCGCAAGTCGTGGAGGAACGCGGTGGCGTCTATTTCGGGCCGGCTGAGATCGACGACGACCACGTCGGCCGCCGACTGGCGCAAGGTCTCGATGCCCTCGTCCGCCCGGTGCACGGCCCGGACGTCGCAGCCACCCTCTGTGAGCGCAGCTGCGTAGGCCTCGCGGACGGCCGGCTCGGCAGCGACCAGGAGGACGCCCGGCCGCCTGCCGTCCGGTGGCACACTCGCGATGCCGGTGCCGGACTCGGGAGGCGGTGCCGTGTCCGGACGGCCGAGGGTCGCGCCCAGGGTCTCGTCCACCAGCTCGCCGATCTCGAAGCGCAGTTGATCGATCGACGAGCCCTTCGTGAGCGCCTTGTCGACGCCGCCTCGGTTGATCGCCGCCAGGACGATGTCGGCGTCCGGATGGCCGGTGTAGAGCACGCGGCGTGTGCCCGGCCAGCGGGCGCGCACGGTCTCGAGCAAGCGCACGCCGTTGATCTCGGGCATCACCTCGTCCGAGATGACGATGTCCACCGGGCCGCTCTCGAGGACGCGCAGCGCAGCGAGCCCGTCCTCGGCCTCGATTATTCGGAGCCGTGTGTCGCGCTGGAGGATCCGAACCATCGCGCGGCGTACGGCGGCGTCATCATCGACGACTAGCAAGACCAGACGGTTCATCTCTTCCATCGCAGCTCCAAAGGCTAGCCGGTACTTCGCCCCCCCTCGTCGGTGCCTCGGTCCGAGGGACGAGCACGAGGTTACCAGAATATGCAGGCGTTGGTCGTCAAGCGTGCTTGCGGTGCCATTTGGGGGATGCCCGGCCTGCCGGCGGGGGCGAGCCTCACATCACCGCTCGTCGAGCACTTCGCGCACTGTCCTCAACAGTATCCGCGACCGAAAACGGCTTGCCGATGAAGTGTGTTCCGCGATCGAGCACTCCATGGTGCACGATGGCGTCATCCGTGTATCCCGAGGTGAACAGCACCTTGACCGTGGGGTTGAGCTTCCTCAGTCGCTCCACGAGGTCTCGGCCGGTCATCCCGGGCATGACCACATCGGTGAGCACCAGATCGATCGGACCCGTCTGCTTTCCGGCCAAGAGCAGGGCCTCCGACCCGTTGGCGGCGGTCAACACGCTGTAGCCCGCGGAACGGAGGATGCGCTCGGCGGCTCTCCGCACCGACTCCTCATCTTCGGTCAAGAGGATGACCTCGTCTCCGGTCGCTGGCACCACGGCGGACGCGGCATGCTGGGGCTCCGGGGCGAGGACGTCCACGCGGGGAAGGTAAATCTTGAACGTCGTTCCCAGGTCGTGCTCGCTGTAGACCCAAATGCTGCCGCGGTTCTGCTTCACGATGCCGTAGACCATCGAGAGACCGAGCCCGGTGCCCTTGCCCTTCTCCTTGGTGGTGAAAAAGGGCTCGAAGATGCGAGCCTCGGGTCTCAGCCGTCATCCCCGCACCCGTGTCTGTCACAGAGAACCGAACGTATCGCCCCGGTTCCACGGCGACGTGCGCGTCGGCATACTCCTGATCGAGCTCGACATTGCCGGTTTCGATGGTGAGCTTCCCTCCGCGAGGCATCGCGTCGCGGGCATTCACGGCCAGGTTCATGACGACTTGCTCGAGTTGAGCCGGATCCGCCAAGACGTTTCCGAGCTCGCTCGTCAGATGCACTGCGAAGTCGATGTCTTCACCGAGCAAGCGGCGGAGCATGCTCTCGACCCCCCCGATGATCTCGTTCACGTTCGTGATCCGGGGCTCGATGATCTGCTTGCGGCTGAAGCCCAGGAGCTGTCTGGTCAAGGCTGCCGCTCGCTCGCCCGCCTCGTGCACTTGCCGGATGTCATCGCGAAGGGGGTCCGACTCCTCGAGCCGCTCGATGGCAAGGGTGCTGTACGTCAGGATGACGCTGAGCAAGTTGTTGAAGTCGTGTGCGACGCCTCCCGCAAGGCGGCCGACGGCCTCGAGTCGCTGCGCGGCGACCACCTGGTCTTCCGTGCTCGCATGAGCCACTCGAGCTCGTAGGGTCTCGATGCCGTGGCCGAGGTCCAGGGCGATCTCTTCGAGCAGTGCACGCTCCCCGTCATCGAAGTCATCCGCCGCCGGAGCCCGGATCTCGAGGGTACCGATCGAGGCTCCGCCCACGCGGACATCGAGGGACAGAGCCGATCCCGCGCCCTCGATGGCGCTCGCCGCCGCGGCCCGGCTGACAACCTGCTGCCTTCGCGGCTCGCCCTGCGCATCGGGGATCTCGACGGTCGCGGCTCGATAGCCTCCCGCCTCGACGATGAGGTGGCAGACATCCTGCACGAACCGTCGCTCCTCCGTGGCGCGGACCAGGGTCTGATTGCACCGACTGAGGGTGGTCAGTGCCCGCACCGTTCGGCGCAGGGCTGCTTCGGCGATCTTGCGTTCGGTGACGTCCACGGAAAGGATGGCTACGCCGTCGGGCACGGGCTCGAAGCGCAGCTCGAACCATCCTCGCGAGCCATCGGGAAACGCGAACTCGTTCTCCATCGATGCCGGAGTGCGTTCCTCCATGCTCCTGCGCAGGATCGCGAACATCTCGGTCTCGTCGATGCCCGGGTAGCACTCCGTCATCGGGCGGCCGACCAGGGTCTCGCGCGACACCTTCCCCTGGCGTGCCACGGCCTCGTTGACGTAGAGGTAGCGGTAGTCCCGGCCGATGACCTGACAGCCTTCGAGCAGGTTGTCGAGAACGCTCCGTGGAAGGTCTTGTGACGCAGCCGGAATGGGCCGTGCCGGTGTTCTGCCTCGCGAATCTTCCATTGCCGACGGTCCCCAGCGCTTGGCCTTCGAGCCAGAAACGGATCCGAGGACTATCGTCCTTCGGGACGATAGTCCTCGTTCGTTGCAGCCCATGGAAGAGGGAATCAGTCGTCTCGGACCATCGGTGTCATTCTCCTCCCCCCGATCGTGGAGGGGCCCCATCACCCTACGGGGTGCGGCGGTTGGCCCGCGGGAGCGGCGCCGGGTCGTTCACTCCTCGGCGGCAGCGGCGAGTGTCACGCCGTCGCGCGTTTCCCAGAAGGTCGTGAGCTCGGGCCAGAGGCGGGTCTTGGCGCTCTTGCTGACGACGGCGCCGACGTGGCCGCCGGGCAGATGTAGGTGCTGCTTGTCGGCGCTCGCGATGTGATCGAGGAGCGCGCGCCGCGCTCTGCCAGCGGGACGATGTTGTCGTGCTCGAACGTGACCGCGAGCACGGGGCAGCCGATGGCGTCGAGGCGCGCCGGGCTGGCCGGACAGCGTCAGCTCGCCGCGGACGAGCGCGTTCCGCTGGTAGAGCTCCTCGATGTAGCGGCGGTAGCACGCGCCCGGGAACGAGACGTTGTCGTTGCCCCAGGTCTCGAGCGCGAGGAAGCCGTCGAGGAACTCGCCTCGTCCCAGGCGCGGTCGAGCACGTGCACGAGCTTGGACAGGTTCAAGCGTCGGCCGCAGCATGTGGAAGCGAGCTCTGCATGAGCGGCCACGGCACGTTGCCGAAGCCCGCGACCAGCGCGCCCACGTCGAAGCTCGGGGTGCGCGTCCACGCGCGAGCAGGCCGTCGTCGTCGAAGCGCACGGGCGCCGCGAGCGCACTAGGGACGCGACGTGCTCGGGATGCGCGGCGGCGTAGATCGCCGCGAGCGTGCCGCCGAGGCAGTAGCCGAGCACGTGCGCGTTGCCCGCGTCGCCGCGCGCGCGCGGCGATCCGCACCGCGCGGCCGATGTAGCGGTCGCACGACGTCGTCGAAGGTCAGGTAGCGGTCCTCGGCGACCGGGCGTGCCCCAGTCGATCATCGAACACGTCGTGGCCCCGCGCGACCAGCCACTCGACCAGGCTCTTGCCGGGCATGAGGTCGAGCACGTAGTGGCGGTTGATCAGCGACGGCACGAGCAACAGGGGCGTGCGGAAGGCGGCCCCTCGGGCCGCGGGCGATAGCGCAGCAGCCGCCACTTGTTCTCGCTATGCACGACGTCGGCGGGCGTCTGACCGACCTTCGGGGGCGCTTCGGCCCACGCGCGCGCGAGGATGTGCCGAGGCCCTTCATGATGCGTACAGCGCCTCGAGCGCCGCGCGCGAAGCGCTCGTACACCTTCTTGCGCCGCACCTTGAGCGTCGGCGTCGAGCAGGCCGCTCTCGACCGCGAGCGGCTCGTCGACGAGGAAGGCCTTGATCGTCTCGTGCCGCGCGAGCTCGGCGTTCACACGCGCGATGCGCTCTTGCACGAGCGCGCGCATCGCCTCGGGCCACGCCTCGGTCGCCACGCCCTGCGCCTCGAGGTGCGCGCCACCGCCGCGCGGCTCGGCCACACGCCCGCGACCAGGTACGTTCTTGCCGTCGCCGTACACGACCACGTGCTCGATGAACGGATCGTCGCCGAAGCTGCATCTCGATGTTCGCGGGCGGGATGTTCTTGCCGCCCGCCGTGACGAGGATGTCCTTCTTGCGATCGATGATCTGCAGGAAGCCGTCGTCGGTGAAGCGGCCGATGTCGCCGGTCTTGAACCAGCCGTCCTCGGTGAACGCCGCCGCCGTCGCCGCCGGGTCCTTGTGGTAGCCGGCGAACACGCTCGGCCCGCGCGCGAGGATCTCGCCGTCCTCCGCGAGCTGGAGCTCGACGCGAGGGCAGGGGCTTGCCCACGGTGTCGAAGCGGAACGCGTCGGGGCGGTTGAGGGTCAGCGTCGGCGAGGTCTCGGTCAGGCCGTAGCCCTCGATGATGCAGGACGCCCGCGCGGTGGAAGAGCTCCTTGACCTCGCGCTTGAGCCCGGCGCCGCCCGAGAGGCAGAAGCGCAGCCGGCCGCCGGTGACCGCGCGCGAGCTTGCCGACGGCTCGCCGCCTCGGCCATCGCGATCGCGGCGAGCTTCTCCCACACCGACGGGCACGCTCATGAACACGCTCGGCCCCACGTCCGGGCAGGTGGGCGACCGCGTGGGCCGGGTCGCTCAGGTACGTGGTGAAGCCGAGGGTGTTGCCGAGGCACGCCTCGCCGAAGCCGAAGATGTGGCTCATCGGCAGCCACAACAGGTCGACGGCGCCCTCCTCGAGGAGCGGCGCGTTGCTGCGCAGCCAGTCGGCGCCGTTGACCGCCACGTTGCGGTGCGTGAGCGGGACGCCCTTCGGGTTGCCGCGAGGTGCCGCTCGTGTAGAGCATCAGCGCCGGCTGGTCGAGGCTCGACCGCGTCCATGGCGCGCGTCGAAGGCGCGCGGGTCTTCCGCGGTCGCGCGCGGCGCCGATCGACAGGGCGCGCGACCAGGAGATCACGCGGCGCTCCACCTCCGCGACGGGCGGCGCGGCGAGGCCCCGTTCCGCCATGCCCGCCACGACTGCGGCCGCGTCGAGGCCATCGTCCAAGAGCACGATGCGCTTCACCTGGCCCATGGCGCTCCACGCCGTGAGCACGCGCTCGAGCAGCGGCGCCTCGTCGACGAAGAGCACCTTCGCATCGCTGTGGCCGATCACGTAGGCCGCCTGCTCGGACGTGTCGATCCGGTAGATCGGCACCATCACGCCGCCCGCCGCCTGGATGCCGAGGGCCGCGGACATCCACTCCACGCGGTTGGGCGCGAAGATGGCCGCGCGCTCGCCGGTCTCCATCTCGCTCGCGACGAAGAGGGCGATGCGGCGGATCTGGTCGGCGAAGGCGCCCCAGGTGACGGCGGTGAAGTCGCCCCCGTCGGTGGGAAGCATGAAGCGCGTGCGCGAGCGCCGCTCGGGCAGGCTGTCGAAGACGGCGCGCGGCGCGATGCGCGGCTCGAGGTACGGCGTGACGTCCATGGGGCTCCCCCTGTTCCGGTCAGCGAGCGTCCTCGAGGCGCTCCTCGAGGTCGATGAGCCGGCTCTGGAGCTGGTTCAAGGTGTGGATGGCGCGCTCCTGATCGCGGCGCGTCGGCAGGCCCATCGCCCCCACCACCGGGCGACCGCCTGGTCACTCGCGGCCTTCGCCTTCATCGCGGCGGTGAGCATGGCGCCCGACGGCCCGAGCACGAGCGGGCTCTGCATGACCTGCTCGAGGTAGCGGGCGGTCGAGGCCTCCCACGCGTCGAAGCCCTTCTTCCACATGTCCCACAGGCTCATCGTCGTCTCTCCGTTTTGTATGTCACATCGCTCGAGCGGGTGTCACTCGAGGCTGAGGCGCCGCATCTCCGACGCCACGGTGAAGTCGTCCTGCATCTCGCCCGGCTGGCTCGTCGCCCGCGCCACCTCGCCGAAGCACTCGAAGAGGAACGAGACCTGCCGGGTGACGGTCGTCACGCCCGCCGCCGGCTCGATCGTGACCTTGGTGCGCACGCGGTGCACCTGGTCGAAGGTCACGTCGGGCAACACGACCTTGCCGGTGGCGTCCGCGTTCACCTCGTAGGTGTCGCGTCCCGCGTAGGGCAGGCCGCGCACGGTCGCTTCGTGGACCTCGCCCACCGACACGTAGCTCTCGCCTGGCATGATGGGGAAGCGGTAGAGCTCCACCGGGTTGTCGTAGACGGCCAGCGTGCGGCCTTCGGGCGGGTCCATCTGGGCGGAGGCGTAGCCGAGGAGCCACAGGCCCCTGTCGTCGTGCACGTACACGCCGAGGGTGCGGCCGCCGGCGTCGAGGGGCGTGACGAACTGGCCGCCCGGGAACGAGTCGGCGAACCACTGGCCCGCGAGGTCCGCGGCCTTCAGCATGGCGAGCTGATCCGCAGGCGCCGCCTCGTCGAAGGACCACACGCGCTGCCCCTGTGTATCGACGCTGCCGGCCACGTCGACGGGGCTCTGGGTGCCCGCGGGCGTGACCAGGTAGGAGACCGGCACGCCGAGGGTCGGCGCCAGCTCGTTCGCGTCGATGCGGCCGTCGAGGTTCGGCGTGCAGCCGAGGGGCATCACGTCGCCCGGCACGTAGGCGTCGCGCGCCGGATGGGTCTGGTTCTGCCCGCAGCCCACGCCCGCGAGGGCGGCGACGAGGAGCGCGGCGAGACTGGCGATACGGTGCGTCATGGTTCGCTCAGTAGACGAAGCCCAAACGGAGGCGCAGGAGCTGCGCCGGTTGGGGCGCGAGGCCCAGGCGGTTGTCGAAGCCGCCCAGGGGGAACAGCACCGCATGCTCGAGGGCGAGCGAGAAAGCCGTCGCGGCTGCCGTAGGCGAGGGTGGGGTCGAGCTCGACCCCGAGGGGCGCCTTGTTGCCGGGCGTCGACGTGGCGTACATCGCGAAGGACGCGACGGCCGCGACCTCGGCGGTCAGCTCCCCGGTGGCGTAGTGCCACAGCCGCAAGCGCACGTGGGGCCGGACGTAGATCGCGTCGGTGACGGTGCCGATGATCTCGCGGAACAGGATCCGGTCGATGCGGTAGTCGGGGTGGAAGCGGAAGTTGTCGACGCGCTGGTCGCTTGCCCGGCGTGCGCCTGCGGGCCGTCGAGTCGCCCGGCTTGGGCGCGGGCGACAGGGCGGTTCGGGAAGCGCGCCGAAGCCGGGCGCGGGATCGCCGCTCGCGAAGCCGGCGTCGACGCCGGCGCCGAAGGCGGCCTCGGGCGCCCCGATCTCGCTCTCGAGGGCGCCGCCCCACTGTAGCGACGTGACCGGCGCGCGCAGCTCGACGCCCGGGATGAGCGAGGGCTGGGCGATGTTCGCGACGAGCACCGCGCCCTCGGCCTCGATGCGGCGGACGGAAACGTGAGCCGCAGCCAGACGCCGAGCGCGGTGGCGGTGAAGCCGCGGCTGACGACCTGGGCCGGCGTCAGCGGTTGCGGCTTCGCGATCGGCAGGTAGCTCGCGGGAACGTCGCGGTCCTGCCAGCGGTGCGAGACGTAGGCGCCGTACTCGACGGTGGTGCGTCCGGCGCGGCGCCGCCGCTCGCGCGCGATGTCGCGTCGTCGCTTGCAGCACGGCGAATGTGACGCTGCGTACGTCGTCGGCCGGGTCCAGGTCGATGACGCGGTTCGGCGCCTTCCGCGCGACGCAAGGGCCCGCTCGAGGAGAAGTCGTAGGCGATGGCCCAGATGTGGCCGAGCAGCGGCGTGACGAACGCGATGCGGTCGGCGGCGTCGCCGGAGTCGCAGTCGGCGCAGTCGCCGCCGTTGGCGAGCATGCCGAGCCCCCAGTGGGCGCCCATGCGGCCGGCCGCGAGGAGGCCGAAGGGCGTGAGCACCTCGCCCGTAGGCGCGCTTGATGCGGATGGGCGCGTCGGGCGAACGCTGGGTCAAGCTCGTCGACGGCGGACCCGACGGGCAACGACCCGAGCGCGAGGTTGTCGAGCGCGTCGAGGCGCACCTTGACCGCGACCGCGCCGCCGGGCGCGTAGAACGCGAGATCGGTGCGCAGGCGCAGGTCGCCGTGGGTGAGCGATCTGGCCGCGGATCGCCGAGCGGCACCGGGAAGAGGGGCGCGCCCGAGGGCGTCGAGCCCGCGATCGAGGTCCAGGTTGTCGAGGATCTCGCCGCGCGTGCGCAGGTAACCGTGGACGTCGGCGGCGAAGTCGGTGTGGCGCTGAATGTCCTGGCCGATGTCGGTGAAGCCCGTGGCCCGGGCCGGGCGCGGCGCGGCGCCGAGCACGCACGCGAAGGCGAGCGCGGCGGCAGCAGCAGCCCTGGTGCGCGCGCGGCTCACTGCCCTGCCTCCGAGGTCGCATCGAGGAAGCGGGCGAGGGCGCGGTTCGATGCGTTCCGTGCCTCGATCATCGGGAAGTGGCCGCAGCGCGGAAGACGCGCAAGCCGGGCGTCGGGAAGCTGGGCGGCGAGGCGCTCGGCGTACTCGAGGGGCGCCACCGCATCGTCTCGTCCCCACAGGAGCAGGACGGGCTTGTCGATGTGGCCGTAGCGGTGCTCGACCGCGGCGTAGTCCATGCCGCGCACGGCGGCGAGGGCGGCGGCGCGCGTGCCGGGTCGCTCGAGGGCCCGCTTCACCGCGTCGACGAGCTGCTGGGTCACCGCGCTCGGGTCATAGAAGGCGGTCGCCATGCGATCCTCGGGGCGCTCGTCGTAGAAGAGCGCCGAAGAGCACCTCGCCGAGCCCGCCGACCTTCGCCCAGTGAAAGAAGGTCGGCAGCTGCTCGTCGTAGACCCACGCGTCGTAGAGCGCGATCTTCGTCACACGCGCTCGGGTGCGAGCAACGCCAGCGTCGAGCGCCACCGACGCGCCCCAGCGAGTGGCCGACCACCGCGGCGTCGCCACGCCGAGCCGGTCCATGAGCGCGAGCACGAGCGCGCCTGCGCCTCGGGCGAGTAGTCGCCCGCCGGCCGGTCGGTCCAGCCGAAGCCCTTGAGGTCGAGGGCGATCACGCGGTGGTGGCGCGTGAGGACCGGGAGCACCGTTCGCCACGTGTCGAGCGACGAGGCGAAGCCGTGGATGAGCACGACCGGCGGGCCCTGCCCCTCGTCCAGGTAGCGCACGCGCACCCCGCGAGCGCGGCGAAGCGCGCGTCGTGGGGCTCGCCCGGCATGGCGCCCGTGTGGAAGGAGAGACACCCGCCGCACAGGAAGAGCGCGGGGCACAAGAGCCCCCACGGCCACGTGAGCCCGCGGTGGGCGGGCGTCACGGCGCGAGCCTCCGGACCTCGGCCGCGTGGGTGAACTCGGTCTGGGTCTCGTTGTCGCGACTGTGATCGTCGCGACGGTGCCGAAGCACTCGGTGACGAAGGCGAAGGTGCGGACGACGGTGGGCACGATGCCGACGGTGCGCGTCAGCACGACCTTGACGCGCAGGACGTCGAAGGTGCCGAAGGGCGTGTCCAGGGTGCCGTGGGCGTCCACGTCGTCCTGGTAGCTCTCCTGCCAGGTGCTGAAGACGCCGTTCAAGGTGCCGGTCACGGTGGAGGTGGTCGACCAGCTCGCGCCCATCTGGAGCGGGAACTTCAGGGTGGCCACGGGCGGCGTCTCGGTCGTCTCGGTCTGGGTGACGCCGCTGGCCGGCGAGACGACGCCCTCGAGGTCGAGCTCGGTGGCCGAGAGGGAGAAGACGCCGAGCAGGTCCTGGGTGTCGCTCAGGCGCACGGCGTAGTCCGCGCCCGCGAAGGTGCTCGCAAACCACTGGCCGTCGAGGGGAGCGTCTCGACCAGCGCGTCGTGGTCGCCCGTGTAGTCGCCCGACAGGTCCCAGTGACGGGAGCCGTCGGCCATGGGGTCGCCCGATGTGTCGACGGTCACGTTCTCGGCGATGCGGAAGGTCGCGCGCAGCCCGGCTTGCAGGGGGACCTCGAGGCGATTGATGCGGCCGTCGTGGTTCGGGACGCAGGTGTTCGGGCCGGCGTCGTAGGGGCCCGCGTCGCCGGAGCCGCCCTCGGTCGCCCCGTCCAGACTCGGCGAGGCATCCGGAACGGGCTGTCCGCCGTCGCCGGGCGTCCCCGCGTCCACCGTCCCGCCCCCATCGGGAGCGGGCGCGCAGGTGCCGTCGGCCCGGCAGACCCCCGAGGCGCAGTCGGCACCGGTCGTGCACACCCGGATCCTTGCCGGCGGCGCAGGCCGACAGGAGCAGGGCGGAGAGCAGCAGAACCGGGAGGCGGTGCACCATCGAACGTCTCACTTCCGAGTGCGGTGCAGCAACGGCTGCAATGGCGACCCAATAGCGCTATGCTGGCCGCCTGTCAACACGCGATTGTGCTGTGCAACATAGACCTCGCCCCCTCTACCCGAGGATTCCGAGGCCCCGGAGGACCCCCCAATGGTCGTGAAAAAGTACGGCAACCGTCGGCTCTACGACACCGAGGCGAGCCGTTACATCACGCTCGACGAAGCTGGCCGAGACCATCCGGCGCGGCAAGGACGTGCAGGTGGTGGACGCCAAGACCAACGCCGACCTCACCCAGGTCACCCTGGCCCAGATCATCCTCGAGAGCCGCGGGGCCGCGCGCCTGCTTCCGGTGCCGCTCCTCGCACAGCTCATCCGCATGGGGGACGACGCGTTGGCCGAGTTTTTCCAGCGATACGTGGGCTGGGCGCTGCAGGTCTACGTGCAGCTCAAGCAGAACGCGCGCACCCTCGGCGTGCTCAATCCCTTCGGGAACGTGGGCTTCGGCATGCCCTCTGGCTTCGGCTCTCCCTACGGCGCCGCCCCCCGCCGCCCCCCGCCCCCGAGACGCCGCTCGAGCCTGCGCCCGCGCCCGAAAGTGAGCGCCGGGACGATGTGGCGGAGCTTCGCCGGGAGCTCGAGGAGCTCAAGGAGGCGATGCGGGAGCGCCCGGCCCGGAGGAAGAAGAAGTGATCCCGCAGGAAATGGTGCGGTGCACAAAAAATACTTGACGCGCCTGTGAGTCGCACTTACGTTCTGCCCCGTTCCGGCCCAAATGCCGGCAAGAATGGAGGCAGACATGAGCGAGAAGAAGACTTCGCAGGCGCAGCAGAGCCCGGTCGGCATGTGGGCACAGGCAGCCGAGGCCCAAGTCACCCGCATCCAGGCCTTCTACGACCAGCTCGCCCGCTACGAGGGCGAGGGCACCGAGCGTGCGATGCAGGCCGTGGACGAGATGGCCCGCCTGACCAAGGAGGCCTTCGAGCAGAGCGCCCGTCTCTCGGCCGAGTGGCGCCGCCTCACCTTCGAGGCCGTGCAGAAGTCGGCGGACCTCGCCCGCACGGGCCACTGATGGGCCAGAGCGACCGAGCCGAAGGCGAGCCGCGGGGGAGGGAGCCGGTGTGCGTTCGGCGTCCGGAGCGGAGTCCGGTGGACGAAGCGTCGGCCCCGCCGAACGTGCCGGAGTTCTCGTCGGGGCTTCGCCCCTCCTGCGATCCCGGGGAGGGGGGCGCGTGCCCCCCTCCCCGAGCGAAGCGAGGGCACCAAGTCCTGCTCGCACCGACCCCGAGGGACACGGTTCTTCGGGACGGCACGGCGGCGCTCTATCGCTTCCGCCGGCCCGCGCGTGACGAGGGCCCGGCGGAGGCGGAGGGCGAAGCGCGCACACCGTCGCGCCTGCCGCTCCTGCTCATCCCTTCGATGATCAACCGCTGGTACGTCCTCGACCTGCGCGAAGGGGTGAGCCTCGCGCGCTCCCTCGTCGACGCGGGCTTCGACGTGTGGTGCCTCGACTGGGGCATGCCCGAGGACGAGGACCGGCATCTCGCCTGGGACGAGGTGCTCGACCGGCTCGCCCGCATGGTGCGGCGCGTGCTGCGCGAGACGGGCGCCCCCAAGCTCGGCCTGCTCGGCTACTGCATGGGCGGGACGCTCACGGGCATCTACGCGGCCCTCGAGCCCGAGCGTGTGGCGGCGTTCATCAACCTGGCCGGCCCCTTCGACTTTTCAGAGGGCGGTGACCTGGCGCACATGACCGATCCGCGCTGGTTCGACGTGGACGCCATCGCCGACGCCGGCAACGTGAACCCGTTCCAGATGCAGAGCGGCTTCATCGCGCTCCGGCCGACCTTGCAGGTGGCCAAGTGGGTCGGGTTCGCGGACCGGATGAGCGACCCGAAGGCGGTCGAGAGCTTCGAGGCCCTCGAGGCCTGGGCGAACGACAACATCCCGTTCCCCGCGAGCGCCTACCGCACCTACATCCGCGAGCTCTACCAGGAGAACCTGCTGGTGCAGGGAGAGCACCGCGTGCGCGGCCGGCGCGTGGACCTCGGCAACATCCGCTGCCCGGTCCTCACCGTCGCCGCCGAGCGCGACACCATCTGTCCCGTCGCTGCGGCCCGCGGCCTCAACGACCACGTCGGGAGCGAGGACGAGGACATGCTGCTGGTCCCCGGCGGCCACGTGGGCCTCGTCATCGGCAGCAAGGCGCCGACCAAGCTCTACCCCGCCATCGCATCGTGGCTCGAGCCCCGGCTCGCACAGGCGTGAACCGAGACAAGGTCGATCACGAGGAGTCTGAAGAATCATGAAACTGTCCGATCTGAAAATCATCGTCACGGGCGCAGCCAGTGGCATGGGTGCCCACTTCGCCATGCGCCTCGCCGAGGCGGGGGCCGAGGTCGCCGCGGGCGACGTGAACGAAGAGGGGCTCACGCGCCTTCCGGCCCAGGTCCACCGCCGCTACCTGGACGTGTCGGACGCGCCCCAGTGCACCGCGTTCGTCGAGTGGGCCGCCGAGAAGATGGGCGGGCTCAACGGCCTGGTGAACAACGCCGGCATCATCCGCGACGGGCTGCTCGTCAAGAAGGACCGGGAGACCGGCGCCGTGAAGAAGCTCTCCGACGCGGACATCCAGGCCGTGTTCGCGGTGAACCTCTCGGGCGCGACCTACATGGCGCGCGAGGTGGCGGCGAAGATGGTCGCCACCGAGCAGCGCCCGGGCGTCATCGTGAACATGAGCTCCATCTCCCGTCACGGCAATCGCGGGCAGACCAACTACGTGGCCGCCAAGGCCGCCATGGCCGCGAACACGGTCACGTGGGCGCGCGAGCTCGGCCGCTACGGCATCCGCGTGGGCGCCGTCGCACCGGGCATGGTCGAGACGCCCATGACCCAGGGCATGAACCAGAAGGCGCGCGACGCCGCGGTGGCGGCCATTCCGGTCGGTCGCATCGGCATGCCGGAAGACATCTGGCAGGCGGTGCGCTTCGCGCTCGAGTGCGACTACTACAACGCACGCACCATGGACGTCGACGGCGGGATGAGCTTCTGACTCGGCCCCCGACTGGCGGCCTGGTCCCAGGGCAGCGTCTCCGTCGAGCCCGGGGTCTTCACGCTGATCACGATCGGATAGGTTGGGATGCCTTGTTGGGGCGCAGCGCGGAAGAGGAAGTTTACTTACAGTCCGTGCCTGGGGACGCTGGCGCCTCCTTCCTGGCGTCCGCCCCAACGTCGATCTCGAGGTCGTGCGCGGCCGCGCGGACCGCCTGGCGCGACACGCCCAGAAGTCTCGCAGCCCCATGGAGGCTGCCGCCGGAGCGCATGAGCGCCTCCTCGATCATCGAGCGCCGGATACGTGTCACGCCTTCCCTCAGGTCGACGCTACGAGCGAGCCACCAGGAGGATAGGTGAGGCGCATCACATGTATGGAGGGGGGCGCAAAGAACCATCTCGAGATACTCGCGCGTGTAGGGCTTGTTCAGGAACGCGTCGACGCCGAGGTTGGCGAGGGCGACCGCCTCCGCACGCGTCGCCAGACCACTCACGACCACGATGCGCGTCGTCCTCCCCTGCTCGCGCGCCTGGCGAGCCACAGGAAGGCCGGAGTCGTCTCCGAGCTGAACATCGAGGAGGAGGAGATCGAAGCGCGCTCGTGAGAGCTTCCTGTGTTGCCGACTGGAGGTCGTGCGCGACGGCGAAGCGAAAGGGTGGGGGCGGGAACCACCGGCGAGTCGCGCGTGCTAGAAGGGCGTCGTCGTCGACCATGAGGGCCGCCCCGATGCCCGCACCGGCCAATCTCTCCCGTCGGACGCCATGTGTATCCAAGGACACGAAGAACGTACTCTACGTCAAGGCCCATGCAGCACAAGCCTCTCCTCGGGGGTGGATCACGGCAGGGCCTGCTGTCGTGAGACCCCACTGAGCCCGGGGCAGCGGTCAATGTGCCTGGCGTCGACCCAGCGCCTCGTACCGCGTCAGCCGTGTGTGGGCGTGGGGTGCGCCGCCGGGCCGATGGGCCCCTCGGCGTGGGCGCCGATGGGCGCGGGCGGCAGGACGTGGCCGACCTCGAAGGCCCGGCTGAGCACTCCCCTCGCGTCCGGGATCCACACGTGCTCGGACGACAGGTGGTTGCAACCTGTCTCACGGATCTGATGGGCGAGGGGATGGTCGCCCAGGGCGAGGACCGCGCCCGCATGGACAGTGCTTTCGCCGCGCTGCCCTTCGGCTTCGAAGGTGCTCTCGATCCAGGTGCCGTCGCGGACCGCCAACAGGCGCATGCGCCAGGCCGTCGACGCTGTGGGCGTCTCCTGCACGGCGAGGCTGAGCACCTCCTGCCCCTTCGAGAGCAGATGAGCGACGCGCATGTCGCCCTGCCGCTCGAAACGGATCTCGGCGACGAAGCTCGGGAAGCCGTAGTTCTCGACGGCGGGCCATCGTGCGTCCTCGGTCGTGACCGGGTGCTGCATGAGCCACAGGCCCTCGCGCCGTGGGACGGTCGCCCCGACGGCAGAGCGGGTCACGGGCACGGCAATCGCGATCTCGGCGTAGGGTCGCAGGATGTCGATGCGCCGGTTCTCCGTCGCCATCACCTGCACGAAGGTCCGTCCCGGCGCGTGCTCGACCGGCACGAGCTCGGGCGAGGGCAGAGCCTCGCGAACGCGATCGACCGGCGCGTCGAAGGAGGCGCCGATCATGCCGAAGTCGAGGAAGTGCGTCTCGAGCTGCAGGCGCCGCCCCGTCAGCGAGTACGCCAGTCGCCACATGGGGCGCTTCGCGCGTCGAAGCACCACATTGCGCAACTTGTGTGCGGGGCTGTCGGCCATCAAAACCTCCGCGCATGACCTGCGCACGGCCGAGGGACTGTCAACCGCGAGCTAGATGGCCGAGGGCTCGTCGGTGGTGAGGAACACCTCGTGGATCACGAGCTTGTTCGGCCCGGCGAACATCTCCTTGGGCGGCCGGTTCGCGTGGGCCTCGGCGAAGGCCGGGCTCTTGGTCCAGGCGTCGAAGTCCTCGAAGCTCCGCCACCAGGTCTTCACCTCGTAATAGCCCTGCGTGTCCGTGTCGGGGCTCCACGTGCCGGTGGCGTGATCCATCTTCATGGGCTTCGGCCGGTGCACCTCGTTGCGCACGAAGCCGGGAGACCGGTCGACGAGGTGCACGCGCTTCCGGAAGCGCTCTTCGAACTTCTCTTCCCACCCCTCGGCGACCGGAATCCGGTTCGTGACGACGATCATCGCGCTGTTCCCTCCGCGTTCACTTCTTGGTCCAGTGCAACCCGAAGGCGGCGCCCTGGGAGTCCATACACTGTGCCGTCCGGTCGCCCCCCGGCACCTCCATCGGCCCGTTGAGCACCTTGCCCCCGTGGGACTTCACGCGCTCGACGGCTCCGTCGATGTCCTCGACGGTGATGTAGTAGAGCCAGTGGGGCGGCATCTCGTGCTGCTTCGCCACGTTCGACATGCCGCCGATCGCCTCCTTGCTCCCGGCCTCGCCGAACATGAAGTACATGCCCATGTCGCCCATCTCGAAGTCGGTCGTGTGCTTCCAGCCGAAGAGCTCGGAGTAGAACTTCCACGCCGACTCGTAGTCGGTCGTGTTGAGCTCGTGCCAGCTGATGTGACCCTGCCCCCTGTTTGCCGGCGCGGACATGCTCGCGTCCTCGGGCTGGAAGAGGGCGAGGGTGGCGCCTTGCGGGTCCGTGAACACCGCGAAGGTGCCGACCTCCGGGATCGGGGAGGCGCCCTTGACGACCTTGCCCCCGAGCTTTTCCACCTGCTTGCACGCGGCGGTCACGTTCTCGACCGAGACGTACCCCATGAAGTGCGGTGGCGCGCCCATCTTCGCCGCTTCGTCGGGCAGCGCCATGAGGCCGCCCACGCCCGTGTCGCCGGCGTTCCACTGGATGTAGTCGCTGCCTTCCCACGGCTTGGTCTTCCAGCCAATCACCTCCGGGTAGAAGCGTCGCGCCGCGTCCACGTCCTTGGCCATCAGCTCGTACCAAACGAAACGTCCCCTGGTCGTCATGCTCGCCTCCCCCGCGTAACGCGGTCTTCGGAAAGGCGCCCACAGTAGCCACTCCGAGCGCGCGGCGGAAGGGGTCGGGAGGCACCTCCTGTTACGAGCTCCTGCCGGTGGAATGGAGGCGGCCCGGCGCCTGTTCCACGGAAGATGCACGGGTGCAGGCGATGGGTGCTCGCGGGGATGGTCGTGGTGCTCGCCGCGGGTTGCGATCAGACGACGAAGCTCGGGGCCGTGGCCGGGCTGACGGAAGGTGCGTCGGACGCGGCGTCCGGGCCGCTCGCCTACGCGGGGCACCTGTTGGCGGTGCACCACCCGCGCCCCCTTCGCCGGGTCGACGTGGTCCACGGGTTCTGGGACTTCGAGTACTCGGAGAACCCCGGTGCCGCCTTCAGCGCGCTCCGCGACATTCCCCCCGATGCGGCGAGGGCAATCCTCCTCGTGGCGCCACTTTTGGCATTGGCGATCCTCGGTCGGCTCATCGGGCGGTCGCGCAGCCGCTGGGCTGTCATCGGCGCGTCGCTCATCCTCGCCGGCGCCTTCGGCAACACGCTCGACCGCGCACGCCTCGGCTACGTGGTGGACTTCGTGCACTGGCACCTACGCGGCCTCCTCGACTGGCCAATCTTCAACCTCGCCGACGTCTGGGTCGCCATCGGCGCAGCGATGCTCCTGTGGATCGGCTTCACGACGTCTCGCGTCCCTCGCCATCCGCAAGGCAAGCCACCGTCCAATCCGAGAACTCCGACACCCGGGGGCAGCGGTGCAACGAGGGGAGGTGTGGGGTCCTCGCGCGGCCGGCCTCGTCCTCGAGCGCTGGACGCCTGCGCTTGGCGGGCGACTCGCAGGTGACGGATTCGGGCGTGTGGTGTCGCGCCCGTGGCGGTAGCATGTCGCGCCCCATGCCAAGCAGAGGCCACGTGCTCACGCTCTACTACTCCCCGACCTCGCCCTTCGTTCGCAAGGTGCTGGTGACCGCCATCGAGCTCGGTATCGACGACCAGCTCGACAAGGTCGCGGGCCGCGCCCACCCCATCGACCGCAGCGCGACCCTCGTCGAGAAGAACCCGCTCGGACAGGTGCCGACGCTCCTCCTCGAAGACGGGACGGCGCTCTACGACAGCCGGGTCATCTGCGAGTACCTGAACGCGCAGGCGGCGGGCGCCATCGTGCCAGCGGGCGCGGAGCGCTTCCGCGCGCTCACGGAGCAGGCGCTCGGCGATGGCTTGCTGAACGCGGCGGTGCTCGTCCGCTACGAGCGCGTGCTCCGGCCCGAGGCCGCGCGCTTCGCACCGTGGGAGGATGGTCAGGTCGCGAAGATCGTCTCGGCCCTCGACGCGCTGGAAGCGAGCGTCACGGACCTGGGCGAACGGATCGACATCGGGACGATCGCGATCGGTTGCGGCCTCGGCTACCTCGACTTCCGCCTGCCGGAGCTCGCCTGGCGAACGGGACGCCCGGTGCTCGCCGCCTGGTTCGAGCGCATCGCCGCACGTCCCTCGTTCGCGTCCACCGCGCCGGCCGAGTAGCTGACGTGCTTCGGCGACATCGCTCGCGGCGTGATGCGCGCCGGCCAGGGGCGGACGCCGGGGGGTGAGGGTCAAGATGCCCGCGGGGTCGGGAAGACGAGGCCGCCGATGAGGTAGACGGTCGCCGCGAGGCGCGGGACGAGCGCGCTCGGGTACAGGGGGGCGGACGCGTCCAGGCCCACGAAGAAGTGGCCGAAGAGGACGAAGGTCGTCAGCCGTGGGGCCACGATGAAGCCGTAGAGGTCGTGGCTCGATCGCGTGGCCGATCCGATGGTCGTCCGGGCGTTGTCGAGGAGCAGGCCCACGCCGGTGCCCAGGCGGATGACCCAGCGATGAAAGGCGACGAAGTCGTAGCCGATGTCGAGGCTCGTCAGGTACTCCCAGTGACGGTTCTCGTACGCGACGCCGGAGATCCGCGCGCGCTCGCCCTCGCCGAGGTGACCCGTCACGGTCGCGCCGACGTACAGACCGAAACCGAGCGTGTAGCCGCCGCGCACGCCGAAGCCGCGACCCAGCCCCGACAGGCCCTGGACGAATTCCTGGCCCCAGCCCGCGAGGATCGCCGCCTGGATGTGCGAGCGCGTCGATGCGCCCAGGCCCGCGTCCGCACGGGCGGTGGGCGTCGCCGTCGTGGCGGCCGCCGTGAGCACCAGCGCGAACACGAGCGGCCGCGTCAATGACATGTGCCGTGCCCGGAGTCTGTGAAGGCGGGCTCGCCGGGAACGGGGACGAACTGCCAGTCGTAGTCCCCGTCTCTGAGGGTCAGCTCGAGCACGCCGTGGGTCGTGTGTTGTCGGACCTCACTGTTCGGGCGGACCGCGTCGAAGGCCCGCAGGCCTGCGCCTCCCGTCCCGACGACGAACTCGCGGATGCCGTTCGCGTCGTCGCGCGTGCCGTCGGCGTCCTGGGGCGCGAAGCGCTCGTAGTCGTGGTCGTGTCCGACCAGAAGCACGTCCACGCCGCCGTCCTCGAGCGTCTGCCACAGATCGGACAGGCCCTCGTAGCTGCCCTCGTAGCCGGAGCTGAAGCGCGGGTGATGCCACATGGCGAGCGTGCATTGATTCGGGTGCGCGGCGAGGTCGTCGCGGAGCCAGCGCTCCTCGGGCGAGCCCTGGCCGCAGCCGCCGAAGTCCTGGCTCACCAAGGCGACGTCGATGTCGCTCGGCAGATGCCCGTCGGCGCAGTTGCTATTGAGCGAGACCACGTGCCACGGGCCCACGTCGTAGCTGTAGTAGCCATGGAAGGGCGGACCGGCCGCCGCGCCGAAGTAGGCGAAGTACGCGCCGGCGTGGGGGTCGTGGTACTCGTGGTTGCCGATCGTCGGGTGCATGCGGTCGCGGTCACGGCCCCAGGTCGGCTCGAAGCAGTCGAGGAAGCTCGAGAGCGAGCCGTTCGGATAGGCGTTGTCGCCGAGCGTGAAGACCGTGCCCGGAATCGAATCGAGGAGCGCGGCCGTCTTCGCGGCGAAGGGCAGCGAGCAGTCGCCGATGTCGCCGGCGCCCACGAAGGTGACTTGCGCACCGCCCGCCTCACCGGCGTCGCCCGCAGGCGGGATGACCGCCTCCGGCCCCGAGCACGCGCCAAGAAGCGCCACGCAACAGAGCAGGCCACGGACGCGCGTCCCAAACAGCGGGCATGCGACCAGGCGCTTCACGTCTCGCGCAAGGTAGCACGCGAAACACGGCAGTCCATCGGGCCCGGCGCGGCTCCTCGGTGCGTCATCGCGACGGAGGGTGCCGGGGGGACGGTGCGGAGCCCCCGTGGGCGGCGACGTCGACGTCGGTAGGTCGACCGAGGGGTGCGTCCGATCCGCGTTGCGGAAACCCGCGGCATGCGGGGCGCGACGGATTGAGGTAGACCAGCCCTGTCGCGACGATGAGCCCGCGCGCCTGGTAGCGGCCCTTCGTGTACGCGAAGCCGCGGACGTCCACGTGACTACGGCGCGTCGTGCTCCCGGGCCGAGACGGAGGCGCGCAGAGGACGGTCGCGGAGGGGTAGAAATCGAGCCAGACATCGTGGCCCAGGTACGATGCTTCGAAGCCGCTGAGCCATTCGTCCTCGACCTCCACGTAGCGCCCGGACCAGCGAGCGGGGTCGGCGAGGATGTCGTCCGCGTGCGCGAGGTGCGCGGGCTCGGGGAACGGGAGGGGCGTGATCCGATGCACGACGAGGAGCAGCCAGACGCGGCCGCTCGACGTCTGACGGCGGTCATCGCGGCCCAGGGTCGCGAGCACGCGGATTGGCGGGGCGAGCCCGTCGGGAAGGGCGTCGAGCGCGCCTGCGTGCCGATCGGCGGCGTTGCGCGCGGGCACGAGGTCGAGCGTGCCCGTGCCCACGTCCTCCACTTCGACCGCGACCTGCCCCGGGTTGGCCGCGCTCGAGTCTTCGGAGTCGTAGAGCGGCTCGTAGACATCCACCGTGAGCGAGCGGCCCATCCATGCGTCGGCGTGGGTGAAGAGATTGCGGGCCCTCACGTGGTCCGGTAGGGCAGAGTGCTGCACGACAGGGGGGTGCGCAGCCGCGGCCGGCCGTGCTCGGTGGCCGGGGGCGGCAGGCAAGGGAGTGACGTGCCGCACCGGATGTTGCCGCGTGCTGGAAACGCCGGCACAGCCAGACGCGCCGAACGCGAGCAAGCACGCCAGCGTGCATGCCCCCCTGCGCAGCCACGGCACACGGCGTCGATGCATCGGCGATTGATAGGGTAGGTGTTCCGTGGTCGCCTTGTCGACCGGGGTCCGGGCCCGGGCGGTGTGGAGGAGGGCCGGAGGTCCCGAACGAACGCGGGGTCGCGGACCGACCTCTGGCCTCGATGTCCGCGCCGAAGGCGAGCGCGGTCAACGGATTGGCCGGCCCGGTCAATGATCACCGCGCCGGGGCGCCCTATCTCTCGGGGAGCACACCGGAGGTATCCCCATGACCCGCGCTCTGCTCGAGATCGTCCTCGTCTTCGCCCTGTACGCCGTCGGTGCCGCCGTGGTCGTCCGCCTGCTCGGCCGCCTCGGTGTGTCGACACGAGATGGCACCGCGATGCGTCTGCGCGCGGCGGCCCTCGTCGTCGCGCTCGGGGCGAACCTGCTCATCGGCTGCGGCGCCCTCGTCCTGTTCGCGGTGCTCGACCCGCGTCCGGTGGCGGCGCTCGGTCTGCGGCTCGACGGGCGCGTCGCGCTGGCCGCGCTCCTCATCTGCGCTGCGTCGTTCGTTCTGGCCGCCCTCCTGGCCGTCGCTCGTGGTGCGACGTGGCGGCGCGGCCCGTCGCGCACGGAGCGTGTGCGCTCGATGGCGCCCGTGGCCCTCACCCTGCTCGTCGCCGCGTGGATGGAGGAGGTGCTCTTCCGCGCCTACATCCTCCACGCCCTGTCGGGTGCGGGCGTCGTCGTCGCGGTGCTCCTGTCGGCGGCGATCTTCACCGCAGCACACCTGCCCACGAACCGCATCGACGTCCACCGCATCGCGGGCTGGGCGCTCGGCGGAGTGGCCCTGGCCCTCGTCTACCTGTCGAGCGGCTCGATCTGGGTCGCGACCGCCGCCCATCTCTCGCGCAACCTCGCCAACGTGCTCGTCGTGGAGCCGAGCCCGGAGGTGGGCCTCGCGCGCTGGCCGCGGCCCCTCCCGCCCGAGGCCCGCACCCTCTACGTCTTCGCCCTCTCGGCGGCCATGATTGTCGTGGCCGGCTGGGTCTATCGCTGAACGTAGGCGGGCTTGCTCCGGCGCACGGCTTCTGCCCGGACCGCGACGGGCGTGTGTCCCGTCCACCGCTTGACCGCGCGATAGAACGCGCTCGGCTCGGAGAAGCCCACGACGTAGGCCACCTCGGCGAGGGCCAGCTCCGTGCGCGCGAGGTGGTCGAGCGCGATGTCACGCCGCACCCCGTCGACGAGCGCGCGATAGCGGGTGCCCTCTTCGCGCAGGCGCCGCGCGAGGGTTCGCGGGCTCGTGCCCAGGCGGCGCGCGATCACCGCCGCCTCCGGAACGCCGTCCGCCAGGGCGTCGGCGAGGAGGCTCCGCACGCGGCGCGTGTAGGGCGCGCTCTCGGGCACGCGCCGGAGCAGGGTGTCGGCTTGCTGGGCGAAGTACGCGGCGAGGGCAGGGTGGCCGTGGCGCAGGGGACGGACGAGCAGCGCCCGCGGAAGGACGAGCGCGTGATGCGGCGCGCCGAACACGAGGTCGTCACCGAAGACGCGCCGGTGCGCCGATGCGTCGGCGGGTGGCGCGTGGGCGAAGCGCACCTCGCTCGGGACGACCGCCCCGTCGGCGAGCCCCTCGCGCACGGCGGCCATGTGCTCGGCGAGCCCCATCTCCACGAGGCCACGAACTTCGGGTGCGTCCGGGTCGCCGGGCGGTGCCCTGCGCGACAGCACGGAGGAGCCGTCGGTCTCGGTGAGGGTGTAATCGTCGTTGCCGAAGACGAGGCGACGGTAGCGGATCGAGCGGGCCAGGGCCGAGGCCACGTCGGGCGCCGTCAGGCACGTGTATCCGTAGACGCCCAGGTCGGGCAGGCGCAGGGCGGCGCCCGCGCGCACGGCGAAGCCATCGCCGTAGGTGCGCAGGCCGCAGGCGATCAGGGCGCCCGCCACGTCGCCGGCGGCGGCGCCGACACCCACCTCCGCATCGGGGTCCAGGCCCATGTCGGAGAGCAGCGCCCGCACGTCCGCCCCTTCGCGCGTGAGCGCCTGCACGACCGGGTAGTAGCTCTCGAGGTGGCTGGGCACGGCGCAGGAACGAATCGCGACGTCGGCGCGCGTGCCTCTCAGCCCGCGTCGTGGATCACGGCCTCGATGTTGTTGCCGTCCGGGTCGAGGACGAAGGCGCCGTAGTACGCAGGGTGGTAGTAGGGTCGCGGGCCCGGTGCGCCGTTGTCCGTGCCCCCGGCCGCGATGGCGGCCCGATGGAAGGCGTCTACCGACGCGCGGCCCTTGCCGCGGAAGGCCACGTGCGTCGCCACGACGCCGCCGGCGGCCGGGCGAAGCCACAGGTCGGGCTTGCCCTCGGCCCCGAGGCCGCAGGACCGCTCGACGGGCAGCTCCGGTATCTGGTCGCGCGACAGCTCCATGACCATCGCGTAGCCAAGCGGCTCGAGCGCGGCGAGGAAGAACGCCTTGCTGCGCTCGTAGTCGGTGACGTGCAGGGTGAGGTGATCGATCATGGCCACGCCCTATGGCACGGCCTGTTGGCTGCCGCAACGCCCTCGAGGCCCGACTTCGGCGCGCATCAGTTGAGGTGGACGCTCACGCCGTCGGGCGAGACGTTGGCCACCGCGAAGTCGATGTAGCCGTCCTCGTCGAAGTCGGCCGCCGTGATGCTCTGGGGCAGGCCGTCGGTCGCGATGTCGACGCCCGACGCGAAGGTGCCGTCGCCTTGGCCGAGCAGCAGGGTGACGTTGCCGGCGGCGCCGTTGGCGACCGCCAAGTCCATGTGACCGTCCCAGTCGAAGTCCGCCGCCACCAGGGCCACAGCGCCCGGTGTCGTCACTGGCGTGAGCGCCGTGAAGCCGCCCGTGCCGTCGCCGAGCAGGACGGTGACGTCGGTCGAGTAGGCGCTGGCGACGGCCAGGTCCGGGGTCAGATCCTCGTTGAAGTCGGCGACGACCAGGTCGAAGGGACCATTGCCGGCGGCCGTGCTCTGCGCCGTGGCGAACGCGCCGGAACCGTCGCCCGCGAGCATGCTGACGTCGTCGGACACGCGGTTGGCGGTTGCCAGGTCGGCGTGGTGGTCGCCGTCGAAGTCGGCCGCGACGATGCTCCACGGCGAAGAGCCGACGCCGTAGGGCGTGGCGGAGGAGAAGCCCGCTGCTCCGTCCCCGAGGAAGACGCTGACGTCGTTCGACATCCAGTTGGCCGCCGCGATGTCGAGCTCACCGTCGCCGTCGAAGTCGGCGAGCACCACGCTCTCGGGGTGGTCGCCCCCGGTCAGCGGGATGGGGGAGGCGAAGCTCCCGTCGCCCGCACCGACGAGGACGCTCACCGTGTTTGCGTTGCGGTCGGCCAGGGCCAAGTCCAAATGGCCGTCGTCGTTCACGTCGCCGACCGCCACGCTGCGCGGGGCCGCACCGGCCGCGTAGTTGTTGGGTGAGCCGAGGGCGCCCGCGCCGTCGCCGAGCAGGACGGTCGCGGTGTTGGCGCTCTGGGCCGCGATCACGACGTCGGCGTGGCCGTCTTCGTCGAAATCGCCCGACTCGATCCAGATGGGGCCGGACGCGGCGGCGAACGGCGTTGAGGCGAAGCCGAGGGGGGCCGGTGCGTCGGGGATGCAACGCGTGAGCCGTGCCGTGAAGCCGGCGTTGCACACGCAGGCGTAGTTGCCGGGCAGGTCGAGGCAGGTCGCGTTCGGGTCGCAGACCGAGGGGACGAAGGCGCACTCGTCGATGTTGGTGCACACCATCCCGTCGCCGGTGTAGCCGTGGTCGCACGCGCACAGGCCCGCGGTGCACGTGGCGTGGGCGTCGCAGAGCGAGCAGGGGTCGCCCGCGTCGGTGGGCCCCGCGTCGCCCACGCCTGCATCGAGCGCACCGGAATCGCCCGGGCCTGCGTCGGTCGCGCCTGCGTCGGTCGCGCCTGCGTCGGTCACGTCTGCGTCGGTCGCGCCTGCGTCGGTCGCGCCTGCGTCGGTCACGTCTGCGTCGGTCACGCCCGCGTCGGTCACGCCCGCGTCGGTCACGCCTGCGTCGGTCGCGCCTGCGTCGGTCGCTCCCGCATCGGTAGTGCCGCCATCGAACGCGCCCGCGTCGGTCGCCCCCGCGTCCGCCATGCCCGCGTCGGTCGCCCCCGCCTCCACACGTCCGTCGGTGTTCCCCCCGTCGCCCGCAACAGAGCCCGAGTCATCGCCGCAGCCGCTCACTGCCCCGCAGAAGGCGAGCACCACCGTGCACACCAAAGCCGTCCGTAGCCCCGCCATCGTCCCTCCACGCCGAAGAAGGTCTCTCCCATTTTACGTCCGACGTGAACAATCGATTTACCGAACCGATCTCGTCCGCCATCTTTCATCGAAGGCCGTACCGTCGGAGGTGGACGGGCCGGGACGCCCCTCGAGCGCGAGCTCGCAGGGCTCCTGTGAAGGCGCCGCCCGCAGCGCGGTACGCGGTGCCGGCCGGCGATGGTGCGTCGTCCCCGGCATCGAGGAGACCCGCGCTCGCGAGCGACTCGGCCACCACGCGGTCGCGGCCGCCTGCCTTGCCGGCGTACAGCGCCGCGTCGGCCTCGCGAATGCAGTCGTCGATGGACCGCGAGGGCGTCCAGCACGCGATGCCGAAGGTGACGGTCGCGTGGATCTCGCTCTCGTCCCACGGGATCCTGGCATCGGAGACGGCCAGTCGCAGGCGCTCGGCAATCTCCGTGGCGCCCTCGAGGTCGGTGCCCGGCAGGAGCACCAGGAACTCCTCGCCGCCCCACCTGGACACGCGATCGTCGGTGCGCACCGCCTGCGACAGGTGCTCGGCCACCGCGCGCAGCACGGCGTCGCCGCCGTCGTGGCCGAGACTGTCGTGGATCGCCTTGAAGTGGTCGACGTCGCCGATCAGCACGCCGAAGCAGCGGGCCTCACGGTTCGCGGCGGCGACCTGACCGCGAAGCAGCTCCCACATCCGGCGCCGATTGGGCAGGCGCGTCAGCGTGTCGGTCATGGCCAGGCGCTCCATCTGCCGCTCCGCATCGATGGAGGCGATGCGGAAGTACGTGCTCATCAAGCCGAGCGCCGCGAGCGGGACGAGGATGTTGATTGGGGCGAGCCGGGCCATCGGCCGCCCCACGACACACCGGGCCGTCGCCGGTCGTCACACGATGGTCCGCCGAGCGCGCCTCCTCCGGCGCACCACGAGCGCGAGCCCCACCAGCCCGAGCCCGAAGGGCAGGGCGCCCGACGCGGCCCCGGGCACCGCGCTGCAACCGACCGAAGCGCTGCTCGACACCGAGCCATCCGTCCCGTGGATAGTCGCGGTGGCGCTCGTGTCGCCGACGTGCGCTTCGAGTTGGCGCGTATGGCCCGCCGCGAAGTTGTAGGTGAACAGGTCGCCCATCCCGGTCGCGGTGGCCCCGTCGAGCTGCCAGGTGGGGGCGGCGCCGTCGATCGGAGTGCCATCGGCAGCGACCGCCTGGGCGTGCACGCTCAATGCGTCGCTCTCGCGGGCGCTGCCCTCGTTCGGCGTCGACAGGGTGAGGTGGTCGATGGCGTCCCGCGACACCGCCACCACGGGCACCGTCCCCAGGTCCGTTCCAGCGGCGCGGAGCTGCACGGCGTGGTCTCCCACCACGTTCGGCACCAACACGAGCCACTCGCGGCTCTCGAGCAAGAAGGTCGTCATGGGCGTGGCGTCCATGTCCGAGGTCGGCGTCGCTGCGAGCACACCGTTGCCGAACAGGCGCGTGTCGCCGTCGAAGTAGTGCACGATGTACGCGGCCGTCCCGCCGACGACGATGTGGGGCGTCGCGACCGTCGCCGCCGCTTCGCTCTCGCCCGCCCGCAATGCGCCGTTCGAGACCAGCACCGCGCGCGTCGGAGCGCGCACGTCGATCGTCGCGGTGTGCAGCGGATGGCCGCTCCCGTCGAGCACCGTCAAGGTCGTCTGCCCGGCGCCCAGGGCGGTGCAGCCGGCGGACCCGTTGTGCACGCCGTCGACGCGCAGCACCGACGGGTCCCCGCTCTCGAACCGGAGGCGTGAAGTGTCGATGCCGTGGTCGTGGACGACGGCCCTGATCGTCACGCTCGTGCCGAGCACGTAAGGCTGGTGCAGGTGATCGTGGGGCGGCGTGAACAGGTCCAGGTCGACCTCTATGTCGTCCTGCAGGTCGACGGGCGAGGTCGCACAGCCGAAGCCGGCGAAGGCCGTGACGAGGAGCGCGACGCCGAGGGCGTACCGCGCAGTGGAACGATGATGAGTCATGATAAGCCTCCTGCCGCCCACTAGAGCACCCGCCGTGCCAAACCGGCCATGCGGTCGGTTTCCCCCCGGTGAGCCGTGATTTGCGGGGGGTGTGGGCGACGTGCGCCCTCCCGGACGTGGCCACCGAGGTGTGGTCCCCCAGGGCCGACGTGTGGTTCCGAGGTCACACTCGCCAAGGCTGGCCCGGACTGGCGCACGGTCTCGCGGCGCCCGAGCGACGGCTCCGCGCAACGTCGCGTCGCCGACCGTGCCAGAGAGCATGCCGTCCGACGCGCGGAAGATGTCGAGCGCGCAGCGCCATCATACGCCAAGTCGACCCGCAGCCCTCCTCACCCGGATGGCTCCGGCGGGACGGACGACTTCCGACACGTTGCACGACGCCCGGGGTGGATCCGAGGCCCCATTGCAGGCAGTCTGTGAGAGTGACTGCTTGCCGCCGCCTCCGCCTCGTCGCGGCCACCACGCTCGCCGCGGCCGTGTTGCTCTGTGTGCCAGAGGTCGCGTCGGCCCAGGCCATCACCGGCACGTGCGCCTCGTGCAGCGGCGGCGCGCCGGACCCCAACTGCGGTGCCTGCATCGCATCGGGGAGCGAGTGCTTCAACTCCCTGATGCCTGCCGACCGGCGGCTCACCGTGTTCCAGACCAGCGACGGCCACGACGCCCGTAGCCTGACCTTCGGTCACCTCGTCGGCGGCGCTTCCACGTCGGCGGCGGACATCAACCGCGCGGTGAACCGGGGCTACGACGGCGGCTCCGGCTGGCTCTATTACGGCAGCGGCGCGCCGGCTGGCTACTGCGCTCCGGACGGCGGTCCACCTGCCGCGTTCGCCACCGACCCCGAGTATCACTTCGGCTGGAACCACGTGTTCGAGGACGCCCTCGACGGCCTCGACTGCTACAACGCGGAGGTCGACCGCTTCTACGTCGGGGTCGCGCCCACCCATGCCGACGGCGATCGCGTCTGCGACGGCGAGCAGGGGTTCTTCGATCCGGCGAACGGCGCGATCTTCGATCTGGGCGGCGAGTCCAACCGCGTCGCGGTGTTTCCCTACACGGACCACGGCCCCTTGCCCTGCGAGTCCTGGGAGTACTCGGTCTGGCTCTCGGACAACCCCATGGCTACCGAGGTGGCGGAGGCGGGTCACCCCGACTCGACCAAGTGGAACCCGGCGGTGCTCACCACAGTCTTCCTTCAAGGTTGGATCCCCGACAATCCGCCGCCGACTACCGAAGCCGCCGCCCTCAGCCCCGACCTCGGCAACCCGACCGAGCGCGACGGCAGCGTGCAGCTCTTCGCGCTCCCGTGCGGCCTGACCTTCCGCTACGCCTCCGTCGTCGCTGGCAACAACGGCAACCCGACGCCCGCGTGCGCGTTCTATTCCTTCGACGCCGAGCTCGACGCGGTCGCCGGGCTCAACGAGGACAACACGGCCATCTGCCCAGACGCCGACGGCGACGGCTTCCGCGCCATGTCCTGCGGCGGCACCGACTGCAACGACAGCGACCCCAACGTGCACCCCGGGGCCTTCGAGCGGTGCGACGCGACCGTGGACCTCAACTGCCTGCCCATGACGCCGTGCCCGAGCGGCACCGTGTGCGACCCGGCGAGCGGCCTGTGCTCGGCGCCGTGCTTCGAGGGCGGGTGCACGAGCGGCTACACCTGCGTGAGCGGCGTTTGCGTCGACACGGCGTGCGCCACGCGAACCGACCCGTGTCCGGACGGCACGGTCTGCCGCAACGGCGACTGCGTGGGGCCCTGCGACGGGGTGGTGTGCCCGCCGGGCCAGCGCTGCCTCGGCGGCGCATGCCTCGATCCCTGTCAGGGCGTCACCTGTCCCGTGAACCAGGTTTGCATCGCCCGCGACCCGAGCGCCCTCACGCTCTGCGGTCCCTCCTGCACGTGCACCGACCTGGCCTCGCCGCTCTGCACGGGCAGCACCGCGTGCGATGCGCGTCCCGACTCGGCGACGGCGGGCCTGTGCGTCGACCCCGGGTGCGACACGGCGACGTGCGGCATGGGCCAGGTGTGCGTCGGCGGAAGCTGCGTGGATGCGTGCATGAGCGTCGTGTGCCCCCACGGCCAGAGCTGCACCGGGGGCGAGTGCACGCCCGATCCCTGCGCGAACGTGACCTGCCCGAGCGGCAACGTGTGTCGCGACGGAACGTGCGTCGACGCCTGCGACGGCGTCACCTGTCCCGCGGATCACGTGTGCGACAACGGCGAGTGCGTGCTCGACCGCTGCGCCGTCGCCAACTGCCCCAGCGACACGCACTGCGTCGAGGGCCGGTGCATGGCGAACGAGGCGGGCGTCTCGGCGTTCGACGCGGGGGATGGCTCGAGCGTGCCGAAGGCGGGCGGCTGCGGTTGTCGCGTCGCCGCCCGGGGAGACCGTCGCCCGGCGGCGCCCTTCGCCATCGGCCTCCTCGCGACCCTCCTCCTGTGGCGTCGCCGGCGCCGTGGGAACGGCAGGCGTGCCTAGCCAGTCCCCGCGGGTGACAGCCTCGAGACCGCGTTCGCCCTCGCGAAAGGGGGGCCGCGGTGGCGACGCGTTCCGGAGCGTCCCGGGGGGTTCGCTCGGCCATCCGCGTGTGCGACGGCGCCACGGTCGAGGATGTGCGAGGGCCGGGCTCAGCGCCGGCGCCCGATGACGTCGAGCGTGCTGCGATCGCGATTGTAGATGCCGTACCAGCCCTCGGGCTCGTGCGGTGGATCGCCGAGCGGCGCGTCGCCCCATCGCCACGGAACGCCGGGTCGGGCGGGCCGCGCTTCCCCGGACCAGGCCCAGAAGAGCACGCCGGCGAGGGGCGTCCCTTCGCTCCGGAGCGTGTCGGCGATCTCGAGGATGCGCCGGAAGAAGCGGTCGCGCCTATCCGTCGAAGCGCTCGGGTCGAAGCTGCGCCCGTCCCGCGCGAGGCCCAGCTCCTCGAGGACGAGCGGCTTGTGCATCGCCGCCGCGAGCACCGCGTGCCTTCGCACCTCGCCCTCTGCCCACGCGAGCATGGCCTCGAAGTCGCCGTCGTCGTTCCGCGCCGGATCCCAGATGCCCCAGTTCTCCGGCCACAGGTGCAGGGTCGCGATGTCGATCGTGCCGCCCTCGTGATCGCGCCCGAAGTCGAGTCCCGCGCCTTCGGGATCGGCCGTCGAGCCCTCGCTCCCGCTCGCGACGAGGTGGTTCGCGCCGCGCGCGCGGATGGCGGCGGCCGCTTCGGCGATGAAGGCGCGCATGGCGCCGGGCGAGCCGACACCGCGCGGCTCGTTCGCGATCTCCCAGGCGACAATGGCCGGGTCGTCGCGATAGGCGTGGCCCGTGACCGCGTTGTGACGCGACACGATGCGGTCCAGCTGCTCCGCGTAGAGCGCGCGTGCCGCCGGCAGCGCGTAGAAGCCCGCGGCGTAGCGCACGAAGTCGTCCCAGGTGGCGTCGCCGACGTCCGGGTAGGGGATGGGCGACCCTTCGGACCAGGCGCGGAGCTGGGCGAAGCCGCCCGACCAATGCCAGAAGTTGCCGAGGCATACGATGGCGCGCATCCCGCGTGCGCCGATCTCCGCGAGGGCGACGTCGAGCCCCGCGAGCAGCGCCTCGTTCCAGCGCTCGGGGGCGGGCCGGAGCGAGGGCACGATCCGCAGGGGTGCATCGTCCGGCCCCTCGCTCGCGCCGAAGATGCGCACCGTATCGAGGCCGAGCGCGCACAACCCGTCGAGCTCGCGTCGAAGGCGAGCCGGCTCGAACGCCCCGAGCCACATCGCCTGCCAGAGGTTCACGCCGCGCAGGTCGAGCGCAACATCGCCCGCAACCAACGCACCGTTCTGTACACCGACGAAGCCCATCGCGTCCTGCGCCGTGATCGATCTACCGCGCGGGAGGCCGTCCGCCCACCCGAACACTCGGGACCGGGTCTTCAGTGGAACGAGCAGCTCGCGACGAGGCCCCCCGCGCCGGCGCCGCTCGAGCCCGCCGTCGAGAGGCCGCCCGCGCCGGCCGTGCCCGGTACGCCGCCGCTGAAGGTGTTGCCCGCCGACGTGCAGTAGCCCGGCGTGCCGATGCCGGACGTGTAGATGCCGACCGCGGCGCCGCCGCAACCGCCCCCGCCGCCGGAGCCGGAGCCGCCGTCGCCCCCGTCGCCGCCGCGGCCGCCGTCGCCCGTGCAGAACAGGACGCCGGCCGTTCCGCCGGGCCCACCTGCGCCGCCGCGCGCCGCCGATGCCGCCGAATCCGCCGTTGCCGCCGTCGCCGCCGCTGCCGAGCAGGATCGTGTTGTTGCTCACGGTCGGGGCCGAACCGCCCACGATGAAGATGCCGAAGGCTCCGCCGCCGCTTGCGCCGCTCGTGCCTCCCGCGCCGCCGCAGGCGCCGCTTCCGCCGCCGCCGCCATGGGCGCCGAGCATGTCCTTGCAGGTCCCGCTCGGTCGTGCACGCCGAGCCGCCGCCTGCGCCGCCGCCGCCGCCGCCGCCCCCGTTGCTGCCGACCACGCCGGACGGCGCCGAGCCGCCCACCCACTGGCCCCCCATCACCGCGCCGGCGGCCGCCGTGCACCCGGCCACCACCGTGGCGCGACGCCGCGGTTGCCGCCGCTTCCGTCGCTGCCCGAAAGCGGCAAGCCGAGCCGCCGCCGTCCACCGACTGGTACACGGGCCGTTCTGGAGTGCGGCGTCGTAGCCCCGCGCGCCGGCCGCGCCGGCCGCGCCTCCTCCGCTTCCGGCACCGGCCTGGCCGGCGGTCGCGGGGAAGGTCGCGGTGCTGTTCTGCGTCTCGAGCGGCCGGCGTGCAGTTGTTGCCACCGCCGTTGCCGCCGTTGACGTACGTCCGCGCCGCAGGTCCGCACGCCGCCTCCGGAGGCCGCCCGGTTGTTGGTCGCGTTGCACTGGCCGCTGCCGCTCACCGTGAACGAGTCGAGCGCCGTCGTACCGGCGCCGTCGACCCCGGCCGGCCGCTCCCGCCCGCCGTGCCCGCCGCGCCGGGTCCGCCGCGCCCCGCGTAGATGAGGTTGCTGTCGATCGCGAGGTTGCCGTTCGAGCCGCTGACGTAGATCGCGTACGAGTTGCCGCCCGTCTTGGTGTTGGCCGAGCCGCGCACGACGAAGCCCTCGAAGATGGTCGCCGCGGTGATGCCGATCGCGATCACGGTGCGGTCGTGGACGCCGCTCGGTCGACACGCCCTGGATCACGGTCGCGGTGGTCGCGAGGTGGCGCTCCCAGGTGTCGGCGCGGTAGCCGCCGTACAGGCTCTTGCCGTTGACCAGCGTCACCGCCTCGTCGTAGGTGCCGTCGGCGACGAGCAGCTTGTCGCGGCCGGTCGACGTCGCCCGGCCGAGGCCGTAGGCGATGGTCCGCACGGGTGGTTGCCGGCGCCGGTGCCCACCGGGCCGAGGCCGCAGGTCGCGTCGTCGGCCGCCGCGCGTCGCTGACCCGATACGTAGATTGCGCGCGCCGTCGAGCACGAACTCGCAGCCGTCGGCGGTCGCCGAGTTGAGGTCGAACGTGCCGGCGTCGCACGTGTAGCCGCATGTGCCGGTCGCGCAGGTGGCCGAGGCGTTGGCGGGGGCGATGCAGGGGACGCAGGAGGAGCCGCAGGTCAGGGGTGACGCGTCGTCGGCGCAGGTGCCCGAGCAGTCGTGGAAGCCCGCGTCGCAGGCGAAGCCGCAGATGCCGGACGCGCAGGTGGCCGAGGCGTTTGCGGGAGCGGTGCACGCATGGCCGCAGCCTCCGCAGTCCGCGAGGCTCGTGGTCGCGTCGACGCACGACATGGCGCAGCGGTCGGGCGTCGCGCCGCCGCAGCCGCTGACGCATCCGTAGGAGCTGCCCGAGGTGGCACACATGGGTGTCGGCTCTGCACAGGTCGTCGCGCAACCGCCGCAACTGGTGGGCTGGGAAAGATTGGTCTCGCAGCCGTTGGCGGGATTGCCGTCGCAGTCCGCGAAGCCCGCGGCGCAGGCGGCGACGCCGCAAGCGCCCGATGCGCAGCCCGTGGTCCGGACATGGGGCAGCGCCGAGCAATCGGTGCCGCAGTCGCCGCAATGCGCCGGGTCGCTCGCGGTGTCGGTGCAGGTCGCGCCGCACATCGTCTCACCACCCGGGCATCCCGCGTCCATCCCCCCGGCGTCGTCGGCCAGGCCTGCGTCGTCGGCCAGGCCTGCGTCGTCGCCCGGCCCCGCGTCGGTTGCGGCGTCGGTTGCGGCGTCGGTTGCGGCGTCGGTTGCGGCGTCGGTCGCGGCGTCGGTTGCGGCGTCGGTTGCGGCGTCGGTTGCGGCGTCGGTTGCGGCGTCGGTTGCGGCGTCGGTTGCGGCGTCGGTTGCGGCGTCGGTTGCGGCGTCGGTTGCGGCGTCGGTTGCGGCGTCGATGCTCCCGTTCCCGCCCGAACCGCCGAAATCGATGCTACACGCCGTGGCGCTCCCCACCAGAGCTGCTGCCACCGCCCACAGGGTCCACCGGTTCGCCGCTCAGGCCACGTCTCCTCCGGCGCCGCGAAGCCGTTCGGCGGCCGCAGCCGCGCGCGTCGAGAACGAATGGCTCGGGCCTCGGCCGGAGGGTCAGCCGGGGAGGTCTGGCCTGTCAATCGGCCTTCGTTCGCCCGCCGGACATCCTCGACTCCGCCACGCCCCACGACGTCGAGCACGACCAGGCCGTCGGGGGCCTGGCCTCGGACACCCACGCGGCGGTGCGCTGGCCCCAGAGCCCCGAGGGGCCGCGCGAGCGCGGCGCGGGTCGTTCGCGCGGGATGGTCGGAGCGACGGGTTTCCCGTATCGTCCGGCCCCTGCGTGGAGGGACCGATGACGAGCTGGACCAAGGGCGGCGGCAGCGGTTGGACCAAGGGCGAGGGCGACGGGTCCGAGGAGCAGGAGGCTGCCGATACCGGCGTAGCCGACACCGGCGCAGACGCCGCGACGGCGCCGACGACCGAGCCGTGCCCGCCGCCGTCGGGCGACGGGGGTGAAGCGAAGGG
>CAWHLB010000024.1:0-45369 GCA_963830115.1 uncultured delta proteobacterium | reverse complement strand
CCTGTTCATCATCGGCGGCGCCTTCGGGGCAGCTGTCGGGACGGTCCTCGTCTACGCGCTCCCGCACGCCGGGGTCGACCCGCGCATCGCCGCCCTCGTCGGCATGGCCGCGATCTTTGCGGGTGCCTCGCGCGCCATGCTCACGTCGGTCGTCTTCGCTTTCGAGACGACGCGGCAGCCCATCGAGCTGATGCCCCTGCTCGCCGGCTGCGCCGCGGCCTACCTCATCTCGTTCCTGATGATGCGGTACTCGATCATGACCGAGAAGATCGAGCGTCACGGGGTGCACGTCGTCGAGGAGTTCGCGCCCGATCCGCTGGCTGCCGCGGTGGTGCGCAACCACGCCACCATGCCCGCCTTCTGCCTGACGGCCGACACCCCCATCGAGGAGGTCGACCAGGTGCTGGCGGACTCGCCCGGCGCCGAGAAGCATCACGGTTGGCCGGTCATTGACGACGAGAAAGGCTCGTCGGGGTCGTGACGCGCAGGGACATGGAGGCCGCGGTGCACGCCGGCCGGAGCCGCGTGGGCGGTGCGGTGCGGCGCGTCCCCGTCACCATCGCCGCGGGCGCGACCGTGGCCGAGGTCGTCGAGGCCATGTTGACGGCGGACGTGGGACGCATTCCCGTCGTCGAGACGCCCGGCTCGCGTAAGGTGGTCGGCATCATCACGCGGAGCGACATCGTCCGCGCCCACCGCGAGCGCATCGAAGAGCGCAGCGTGGCCAAGCGCTACCTGCACCCCGAGCGCGCCTTCGCCCGACTGACGCGCCGCTCGGACCAGCCGCCGACGCCCGCCTGAGCCGGCGAAAACTGGACACGGTCGCGGGGCTCCTGTCAGCTCGGGGCGGAGGGAGCATCATGCAGACCAGCATCGCCGCCGGGGGGCGCACCCGGCTTCAGCTCGACGAGGTCGCCTCGCCGGTCATCGCTCACGTCATGCGGCGGGGACCGGGCGGGATGACCGTCGCCCAGACCCTGCCCTTTCTTCGTCTCCGGAGCGCGGTGCGCGACGAGAGCGGACGTACGGCGCACATCGCCGACGTCTCGGTGGACGTGAGCAGCGGCACCCCGAGCCTGGTGCTCGAGCTCGTCTACGACGAGGCGCTGCCCTTCGCCCTCGCGATGGACGATACCTTGCCGGGCTTCGAGCCGAGCTGGGAAGAGGGTGAGCGGGCCGCGCCGCGCGCTCGTCGTCGCGACGAGACGGTGCCCTTCGAGATCGCGCGCCAACGAGAGCCCGGGGACGCCATCGTCGTCGGCGCCATGAAGGCGCCGGCTGTCGTCGTCGTCGCGAATGGGGCAGGTCGCTTCGACGCGCTGCGCGCATGGCTCGCGGGTCGGGCCCTCGCGCTGGTGGCGCGCTTCGGCCCCCGGCTCGGCCGGCGTCTCGCGTCGCTCGCCGATTGGTTGCCGCGCCGTCTGCGCGCCGCCCTGAGTCTCCGAGCGCTTCCGCGCCGCTCGACCTGATCGACATCCCGCGCGCCAGGCCCGCGCATCCGCGGCTCGGACCTCAGTCGTTCGTCGGGAAGCCGAGGTTCTTGCCGCGCAGGGACGGGGCGGGCCAGCGGCAGGTGACCGCCTTGCCGCGCGTGTAGAAGTGGACGCCCTCGCGGCCGTGCACGTGGCTGTCGCCGAAGAGCGACGCCTTCCAGCCACCGAAGGAGTAGTACGCCATGGGCACGGGAATCGGCACGTTGATGCCGACCATCCCGACCTCGACCTCGTGCTGGAAGCGCCGCGCGGCGCCGCCGTCGTTGGTGAAGAGCGCGACGCCGTTGGCGCAGGGGTTCTCGTCGATGAGCGCCATCGCCTCGTCGTAGGTGTCGACGCGCACGGTCGACAGCACCGGCCCGAAGATCTCGTCCTTGTAGATGTCCATGGCCGGCGTGACGCGGTCGAAGAGGCAGGGCCCGAGGAAGAAGCCGCCCTCGCGGCCCGAAACCTTCAGCGTGCGGCCGTCGGCCACCAGCGTCGCGCCCTCGGCCACGCCCCGAGTCGACGTAGCCGCGCACTCGCTCGTGGTGCACCTTCGTGACGAGCGGGCCCATGTCCGAGCCCGGCTCGAGCCCGTCGCCCACCTTCACAGCCTCGAGCCGCTCCTTCACCTTCGGCAGGAGCTGGTCGGCGGCGTCGCCCACCGTGACGAGCACGCGGATGGCCATGCACCGTTCGCCGGCCGAGCCGTAGGCCGCGTTGACGGCGGCGTCGGCGGCCAGGTCCATGTCGGCGTCGGGCAGGACCACCATGTGGTTCTTCGCGCCGCCGAGGGCCTGCACGCGCTTGCCGCTCGCGGTGCCCTTCTCGTAGATGTACTTCGCGATGGGCGTGGAGCCGACGAAGCTCACCGCGGCGATGTCCGGATGCTCGAGGATGCGGTCGACGGCCACCTTGTCGCCGTGCACCACGTTGAAGACGCCGGCGGGCAGACCCGCCTCCTGCCAGAGGCGTGCAATCAGCTCGGCGGTGGACGGGTCCTTCTCGCTCGGCTTGAGGACGAACGTGTTCCCGCAGGCGATGGCGATGGGATACATCCACATCGGGACCATCATCGGGAAGTTGAAGGGCGTGATGCCGGCGACGACGCCCACGGGCTGGCGGATGGACCAGCTGTCGACGTTGGTCGAGACGTTCTCCGAGAAGTCGCCCTTGAGCAGATGCGGGATGCCGCAGGCGAACTCGACCACCTCGAGGCCGCGCTGCACCTCGCCGCGCGCGTCGGCGAGCACCTTGCCGTGCTCGAGGGTCAGGGTGCGGGCGAGCTCGTCGGCGTGACGGGCTACCAGCTCGCGGAAGGCGAAGAGCACCTTCGAGCGCCGCGCCAAAGACGAGGCGCGCCATTCGCCGAACGCCTCCTTGGCGGCGCGCACGGCTGCGTCCACGTCCGCCGGGCTCGCGAAGGCCACCTCCGCCGTGACCTCGCCGGTCGCCGGGTTGGTGACGGTGCCCTTGCGCTCGGGCTTCCGCTCGTCGAACGCCCCACCGAAGTAATGCCGAACCAGTCGCATGCGAGACCCCCAAAAAAGTCCGAGGAAACAATCGCGATTACCGCCCCGCCGGCACCTTGTCAAACCGGGCCGTGCGTTCGCGCCGGGGACTCGGGCAGGAGCACGGGCGGCGCTGGCGCGTCGCACCAGGTGGGCCGCGGCTGGGGGGCCTGGGGGCGCCGCTTCGATCAGGGCGCGTCCGGTGCGTCGGCGCAGCAGCGGAAGCCGAGGGTCGGCAGCAGCGTGTCGTGGGTGGCGCGGGATAGATCCGTCGTGCATGTCAGCCCGAGGCGCGGGGACTCGTCGCTGCCGCCGCGCACGACGTAGATCGGGCTGCCCATCACCGTGCCCTGCATGTCGTCGGTCCACTCCTTGACGTTGCCCGACATGTCTTCGGCCCCGTCCTCGCTCGCACACGTGCCTGCGAAGGAGCCGGTTGGCAAGACGACGTGGTCGAGCCCGCCGCCGGAAACGCCGTCGTGGTCGGCGCCATTGCACGCGTCAGCGGCGTACGTATCGCCGTAGGGATACGCGTTGGCTGCCGTGCCTTCGCATGCAGCTTGCCACTCGGCCGCAGTGCACAGACGCTTGCCCGCCGTGGCGCACGCAGTCGCCGCGTCCTCGAGGGACACGCCCGTCCAGGGTAGGCGGTCCACCGCCGAGCAGGCGCGCGCATGGCTCGAGCCCTGATTGGTCGCGGTGCCGTCGGGGCGCGAGGCCTCGTAGCGGTATACCCAGACGTCCACTCCGCCGTGCATCACGTGCACCATGTCGTCGACCACGTCCTCGTCGACCATGCCGTCGCAGTCGTCGTCGATGCCGTTGCAGGTCTCGGGCGCGGGTGACGAGAGGCCGGGCGAAGTGATGTTGCACGTCGTGCCGCTGTGGTCGGCTGCGCACACGCGTGTACCCGTGCTGCGGCAGGCACCGACGGCGCCGTCGTCGCAGGGTTGGCCGAGGTCCATGAACGAGTCGTCGACCACGCCGTCGCAGTCGCCGTCCTGTCCGTCGCACAGCGACTCGTCGAGGACGATACCGTTCGGTACCGACGGGTCGTGCTCGACCTCGGGTGGGTAGTCGCAGAAATAGGCCGTGACCGCGCCGCGCGTCTCGCAGCGGGCGACGACGCCTTCGCAGGGTGTGCCGGGCGTGGTGCGGCACAGGTCGAGCGGTGGCGCGGGTAGGGGCTCCTCGTCGACCATGCCGTCGCAGTCGTCGTCGACGCCATTGCAGGACTCGTCGACGGGCGGGTAGACCGGGCACCGGTACTCGCATCCGTCGACCGACGGGTCGAGGTCGGCAAACCCCTCGAGGCAGTCGCCTTGCACACAGCTCGAGTCCACGCATTGCGAGTCGGCGTGGACGAACTGACAGATGTTGCCGCAGGCGCCGCAGTTTCGCGGGTCGCTCGTGAGGTCGAAGCCGTTGTCGATGACCCCGTCGCAGTCGTCGTCTAGACCATTGCACACCTCGGTGCCAGCCTCGGTGCACACCGGGCCCGCGTCGGGCGGGGCGAAGCGGTCCGGCAGGGCGCCGTCCGCGGTCCCCCCCTCGACACGCCCACCGTCCGATCCGGCGCCGCCCGGACCGCAGTTGAGACAGAAGGCGTCGTGGCTGCAGCCTCCCATCGCGACCACGGTTGTCGCGGCCCATGCGCCCATGGCGAGCGCGATCAAGCACGCCTTCGCTGCCCTCGGCCCGGCGCAGATGGCCGCCGCGAGCCCCGCTCGCCGGCTCATCGCCGCCCTCGCCGTGATGCCCGCGTCTCCCGGCGTCGCCGCCGCTCGAAGAGCAGTGCCACTGTGAGGAGCAGCGGAACGAAGCCCGCCGGCCGGGGGCCAACCGGCGCAGCGCTGCACAGCCCGCCGCCGCCCTCCGCACTCACGTAGCGCCGCGGCGCCCCCGCGTCGATGGTTCCCGCCGGCGCCGCGCAGACGGCGACGCCACTCGCGCTCACCTGGCACGTCCGCCCGTTGGGGCAGCGCGTCAGCCGGCACGGGTCATCGACGCATCCGCTCGAGGTCACGCACACCCGCCCGAGTGGGCACGTCAGGGTGGCGCAGCGATCGGGACCGCAATGGCCCGTCGCTGGATCGCACCGCTGGCCGCCGTCGCAGGACACGCCGGCGCACGGATCGGCGACGCAGGCGCCACTGGCGCTGCACCGCTGGCCGCTCGGACAGGCCGGATCGTCGCAGACAGGGATGCACGTACCGTCGCTGCAGGCCTGGTCGCCGGTGCAGTGGACGCCGGCGCAGGGGTCAGCGGCGCACGCGCCCGCGATGCACAGCTGCCCGCTCGGACAGCCGGCCGCGTAGCAGTCCTGGCAGACGCCCCGCCGGCACGTCTGCCCGGCCGGGCAGGTCACGTCTGCACAGGCGTCGACGCAATGGTCGTTGACGCATCGCTGGTCTGCCGTGCACTCGGCGCAGGCGGTGGCGATGCAGTAGGAGCCGCCGAGCTCGGGGTGGGCCGTGCACGCGTAGCCCACCGGGCAGGCGAACTCGATGGACGGGTCGCAGGACCGGTCGCAGGTCCCGTCGATGCACGCGTCGGCGCCGGGGCAAGGCGCCATGTCGTCCACCATGCCGTTGCAGTCGTCGTCGAGCCCGTTGCACACCTCGGGCCGTGGGCCGACCGCGCCGGCGCAGGTGAGCATGCCCCGCACGCACACCGTGGTGCCCGGCATGCAGGTGCCGGTGGAGGAGCCGCAGGCCATCCCGAGGGCGGGGTCCGCTTCGTCCACCGCGCCGTTGCAGTCGTCGTCGACGCCGTTGCAGACCTCGGGGCCCGTCGGCGTGCACGCGCCGGTACAGGTGAGGTCTTCGTCGATGCGACCGTCGCAGTCGTCGTCGGCGCCGTTGCATGTCTCGGTGGAGGGGGTGGCGCCCGGCGAGGTGATGTCGCAGGTCACGCTCAGGCCGTCTGCGCTGCACACGTTGGTGCCGGTGCCGCGGCAGGCGCCCGTGCCGCCGTCGTCGCAGGCCGCAGCCAGGCCCGGAAAGCCCTCGTCGACCAGGCCGTCACAGTCGTCGTCGACCCCGTTGCAGCGCTCGAAGCGGATCGAGCCGGCGACGATGGACGACAGGGCAGGCACGAGCTGGTCGGGGGAGGTGACGAAGGTCGCGCCGCGCGTGCCACCCGAGCCCGCCATGGCGATCTGGTTCAGGGACGCCTGCTCGCTCGGCAAGACGCTCACGGCGACGACGTAGACGTCGACTCCGTCTACGTCGTGCAGGCGCTGCGCGGCCGCCACGGGATCACCATTGCAGCTCTCTGCACCGTCGGTCACCAGGATGACGCTGTATGTGCGGCAGGCGAGGGCGCAGTCGGTCGCACGGATCGGGACGATGTAATCCTCAATTGCCTGGAGCGAGCCGGCGAGCGGTGTCTCGCCGGTCGCGCGCAGGTCGCAGTCACCGCCGCCCGCGTGGTTGCAGAAATCGCCCGGCGTCGTCGAGGAATTGAACGCCGTCTCCCGTCCGTCGAGCCAACGCACCAGGTCGCGCGTCTCACTGCCGAACCCGCTCAGGATGTCCGCGCCGCGCCGGGGGCGCCGCAGTTGCCCGCGTAGTTGATGCACTCGTCGCCGTGCGAGTCGCGGTGGACGGGCACGCTCGTCGTCGCGTTGATCTTCACGTTGCACGACAGGGGGCCGGTGTTGTCGGTCGGATTGTCGTAGCTCGCGAAGATTCCGGCGCACTCGAGCCAGGTCGCCGTCTGGCACGAGATGTCGGCCTGCGTGTCCTGATGATACCGTGCGAGGGCGAAGTCGATCTCCGGATAGGCGCTGATGACGTCGCCGAGGGCTTGCTTCGCGAGGAAGAGGCGCGAGTCGTTCGGCATGCCGTCGCCGTCCGTGTCGAGGCCCGGGTGGTCCTCGGAGCCGTCGCCGAAGGTCGGGTAGCCCGAGAGGTCTTCGAGCATGGAGGCGCTCGTGTCGAGGATGACCGCGACGCGCGGGCGGGTGTCGCCGCATCCGGTGGTGCAGCTCGCATCGCCCGGGGTGACCGTCGGGGTACAGCTCGCGGGGACGCCCCCGGAGCATTCGGGGATCGATGCGGCACAGGTGCCGAGACCACAGGTCGCCGAGCCGAAGCCCTCGTCGATCATCCCGTCGAAGTCGTCGTCGTAGCCGTCGCAGACCTCGCCGACGTAGAGCCCGTCGAGCTGGAGCTCGCCCGCGCCGCCGCCCGCCTCGCCGGTGCAGATGGGGCACACCCCGCCCGGGGCGCCGGACACGTCGAAGTCGGCCGCCTCGCTCAGGGTGCGGCTGCGCGAGAGGATCGAGATGATGCCGCCGCCGCCGCCGCCGCCGCAATCGTCGCAGGTGCCGCCGGTCTGGGCGCCTGGCGGGCAGTCCTGGTAGTCGGGCGAGCCCGTGGCCGCGGCGAAGGTATCGCCGCCGCGCCCGCCCGCCGCGCTCACCCTCGCGCCTCCTTCGACCGTGACGTTGTCGGCCACCACGAACACGGTGCCCCCGGCGCCGCCGCCGCCGGAGTCGTTGCCCGTGCCGCAGCCGCGCTTGCCGTTCGAGCTCACCGTGCCTGCGATGTCGACCGAGCCATCCATCGCGGCGGTGAGGGAGACGAGCACGATGCGCCCGCCACCCGCGCCCCCCACCGCGGGCTGGGTGGCGAAGCCGTCCCCGTCGCGGCAGCCCTTGTCGCCGCCCGAGGCGCCAAACTCGACGTCGTAGATCGAGTGCCAGTAGCTCTGGCCGGCGGTGGTGGGCAGGCCGTTCCACACGGCGCACGAAGCGCCGCGGCAGTCGGTCTCGCTCGTGCACGCCGTGCCGGCCGCGTTCAACGTGTTGCCGCAGTCCGACTCGAACTCCTCGGGGAACTCGCAACTGGTGGCCGAGCCGCACAGGAAGCAGTCCTTGGTGCCCCGCCCGCCTCCGCCAAAGTGCGCGCCTCCGCCGCCCGAGTCCTTGAGGGCGCACCCGCCGCGTCCGCCGGCGGCCGGGTCGACCGCGGGTCCCGCCCCGTTTGCGCAACGCGCTGTCTGATAGCCCGCGCCGCGCGCCGTGATGCGCGAGGTGGCATCGACGGCGATCGAGTCGGCGATGAGGAGGAGATTTCCGGTGTTGGCGCGGTCGGTCCCGTCGAAGGGGGGCACCTCGATGACGCCACCGTTGATGACGCGGACGGAGCGGTAATGGTGCTCTCCGCCGAGCGTCATGGTCGTGCCATCGACGACCAAGTCCTGCGCAGCGACCGAATGGCTGATCAGCAGAGCAGAGAGCGCTGCCGCGAGGAACAGGAGATGACGCACCCGTTCAGCGTACGCTGGAATCGTGCACCGCAGGAACCCCGAATCGCGATGGCGCGTCCAACCGAGCCGCCAGACATGTCAGGCGTGCAACACGTGGGTCGCTTCTCGGCCGAAAGCCACCGTTCGTGGGACCCTTCGCGCCCGAGGCGAGATCGGGTAGAAGACTCTGGCATGCGCGCTCTCGTCCAGACACGGAACGGTCCCCCCGAGGTGCTTCGGGTCGAGGAACGGCCGGAGCCCGAGCCGGGCGAGGGGGAGGTTCGCATCGCGGTCCATGCATGCGGTCTCAACTTCGCCGAGATCCAGGCGCGCATGGGGCTGTACCCGGACGCGCCGAAGCCCCCGAGCGTGCTCGGCTACGAGGTCGCTGGTGTGATCGATCGCGCCGGGTCCGGCGTCGATCAGGCACTCGTCGGTCAACGCGTGATGGCGGGGACGCGCTTCGGCGGGTTCGCGGAGTACGCCGTGACGAACGTGAAGAACGTGATCGCCATGCCGGAGGCGATGGGCTTCGTCGAGGCGGCGGCGGTGCCCGTGGTCTACGCGACCGCGTACATGGCCGTGGCGCGGCTCGGCAACGTTCAGGCGCGGGAGCGCATCCTCGTGCACGGGGCCGCCGGCGGGGTCGGCATCGCGGCGGTGCAGATCGCCAGGCACCGTGGCGCGGAGGTGCTCGGCACGGCGTCGCCCGGCAAGCACGACGCCATCCGCGCCCAGGGCGTGGCCCACGCCATCGACTACCGGCACGAGAGCGTGCCGGACCGCGTCCGTGCAATCACGAACGGCAAGGGCGTGGACGTCATCCTCGATCCGCGCGGCGGTGCTGCGTTCAAGGAGAGCTACCGTCTCCTGCGCGTGGGCGGGCGCCTCGTGATCTACGGAGCCAACGCGCTCGTCGGCGGCGAGAGGCGGAACCTTCTTCGCGTCGCGCGCGTCGCGCTGCAGATGCCGAGGTTTGCCGCCCTCGACATGATGGCCAAGAGCAAGTCGGTCTGCGCGACGAACATGCTCACCTACTGGGACGACCGCGGCTCGCTGGCCGACATCGTGGCGCCGATCGGGCGGCTGCTCGACGAGGGCGTCATCAAGCCCGTCATCGCCGCCACCTTTCCCCTCGAGCGAGCCGCCGACGCCCACCGGATGATTCAAGAGCGCCGCAACGTCGGCAAGGTCGTGCTCACCGTCCGGGAGTGACGGCGGCGCGTGCGGAAAGGGAGAGCCCGATGATTGAAGCCAGCTGTCACTGCGGCGCCGTCAAGCTCGAGATCGCCACGGCGCCCGAGCAACTCACCTCGTGCAACTGCTCCATCTGCCGGCGTCTGGGCACCCTGCTGGCGTACTACCATCCGAGCCACGTCCGGGTGGTCGCGGCTCCCGATGCGACGGTGCCGTACGTGTGGGGCGACCGGATGCTGGCCTTTCATCACTGCAAGGTCTGCGGCTGCACGACGCACTGGATGGGCCTCGACCCGGCGCAACAGGAGCGCATGGGCGTCAACGCGAGACTGATGGACCCGTCGATCCTCGAAGGCGTTCGCGTCCGCCGCTTCGACGGCGCAGACACCTGGACGTACCTCGACTGAGCACGGCCGTGAAGGGGAACCGAGTGGAGCGCTCCGCGGTCGACCCGGCCGTGCGACGCTTCTACGAGAACACGGCGTGCTATCGCATGGACGTGTGGGCGAAGACGTCGTTCCCCGCCAACATCGCCCTGTGGCTGCTCGTGACGACGATCAGCCGCAAGGTGGACCAGCTCAACTTCCCGGTGGACACCTTCGACACCGCGGCCGGGATGGACAGCGAGATCGTGCTCCTCACGCGGCGCGATGGAAGCCTTCGGTACACGGGGTGGTTCCGGCGGCTCGTAGCCGGCAATCGCGTGCTCTACACCGGCTTCTACATGACCGAATCGATCCCCGGCCGCCCGTCGCCCTGCGTGAAGGTCGTGTTCCCGATGCCCCACGGCAACGCGACGGCGCATCCTGCGGCCCGAGCTCGACGGGGAAGGGCGGTTCTCGCTGGAGTCGTCGGGAAAGGGGTTCGGCGACGCCGGCTTCTACCGGGTGCAACGGAGCCGCTTCGGAGGGCTCCGGGTGTGGCGCGTCCGCTCGCTCGTGGAGCGGTTTCGGTTGTACGTCGACGCCGAGTCGGTTCTGCGATGCGATCACACCGTGCGGTTTTTCGGGCTGCCGGTCCTGGCGCTCAACTACCGCATCGAGCGCCGGCACGAGGCGCTGGCCTCGACGGGTTGAGGCGAGGCCCCGCGGACCCCACGGTTTCGATGTGCGACGGGCGGCGCGCCCGAGTCGGATGGGCGCTGGAGCAGTCGCGCCGGGGAGGGCGGTTCCTACTCGACGAGGACCCGAAGGAAGACGTGGCGGAACTCCGTGTCGGCATCGCCGCGGCGGTCGGCCAGGGTCACCTTCCACGATCCGTCCGCATCGAGGCCCTCGAAGCCGCGGACGAGCTGGGACTGGGCCATCCCGGCCGGCGCCCACACCTGTGGTCCCCAGTCGACCTCCTCCTGCACGCCCCCGTGCTCGACGGAGGCGAACACGTCGTCCTCGAGGCCCGGCTCCCTCCACCCGACGAACTCGAGGACCACGGACACGACCCGTCCGGTCCCGACGCTGAGCTCGAAGGTCTCGCCGCCCTCGGCGAGCGTGGGCAGAGGACGCCCGCCGTTCTCGTCGAAGTCGTGCGCGACTGCGAGCTTCGCGCCGCTCTGCCACGCCGCGATGATGTCGCCGAAGACGTCCGCCATGGTGAAGGTCGTGTTGACGCGGGTCGATGGGCCCCTGTCCCAGCCGAGGCAGCGCCCGACGCCATCCGTCTGGTCGCGCCACGCGAAGGGAGAGGTGGGGTCGGTGCCGGCGGTGCCGAGGGTGTTGAGCCCGAGCAGTCGGCCGGTGGTCGCGTCCACCACGGGCCCGCCCGACGTGCCGCGGAAGGAATCGAGGTCGGTCGATGCGAAGCCCGGGGCCGTGTGGTCCGTCACGACGCCGTTGTCCATCACCTTGACCGGCATGCCCACCGGGTAGCCGAGCAGGGCGACCGCGCGGCCGTTGTCGGCGAAGGGGACCTCCGGGTCCTCGGGGGCGTCGGCCACCTCGAAGGGCGTGCGGTCCGTCACCGGGGGGTCGATCTGCACGAGCGCGAAGTCGGGCCCCGAGCGGGCGTCCCCGTTGCGCGAGGCGAAGGCGCGGGCCACGAGCGCGGCGCAGCGGTGCATGTGATCGGGGTCGATGGTCGTGCTCGTGCCCTCGGTGGACCCGCGATGATCGGTCACGTACTGGTAGTCCTGGCAGTCCCAGCTGGACCGTACGCAGTGGCCTGCCGTGAGCACGAGGTCGGGCGCCACGAGGGCCCCCGAGCAGGAGCCCCATTGCCGCTCGTCGAGCATCGTGGACAGACGTTCGCAGTACTGACCGCCGCCGAGCTGTCCTTCGAGCTGCTCGCGGGGCGACGTCGAATTCAGGACACGGTAACCGTCCGGGCCGGCGACCGCATCGATCTGCCACTTGGACAGGAGCACGACGGTGGACGGCGCCAGATTGGCGACCCAGGGCATGGCGTCTTCGACCTCGTCCGGCTCGAACAGGTCCACCGTGCCGACCACATCCTTGGCGCGGACTGCGCTGGCGCCCGGAGCGCCGGGCGCGGCGGGGACGCACGCGGGCACGACGGCGAGGGCCACGGCAAGGGTCGCGAGCCATGGTCGAAGGCGAAGCATGCGCGCTCGTGACGCGAGAAGGCGCCAGGTGCAAGCCCCGAGGTGTCGACCCTCACACCCCGCGGCACGGTGGCCCGAGGGCAGCGATCGGGCCGGCGATGAGGCTCGCGGGAGACGTGGAGCCGGCGCGGCCGGCCGTCACGGTCGGCCCGCGCGGTGCAGCACCAGGCCGTGGTCGCCGACGGCGAACACGTCCGTCGGGCCGGTGCCCCAGACCCGGAAGAGGTGTTCGGTTACGCCGCTCTGCTGTGCGGTCCACTGCGTCCCGTCGAAGTGCACCACCGTGCCGTTGGCCCCGACGGCGGTCACGTCGTTCGGGCCGCTGCCCCAGACGTCCTCGAGCCGCTCGGTCGGTGCCGCTCGGGGACGCGGCCCACGCCGTCCCGTCGAAGTGCACGACCGTGCCGTGATTCTCCGACGGCGAACAGGTCGGTCGGGCTGCTCCCCCAGACGCCGTTCAGCGTTGCGTGCGTGCCGCTCGCAAGGGGCTGGCAGGCGTCGACGCTGCAGCGCAGCGCCTTGCCGCCGAAGCCCACGACGAAGGCGTCCCCCGGGCCGGTCGCCCAGACGCCGTTCATCGCTGATTCGACATGGTCGTGCCTCATCGGGGTGCCGTTCTCAATCTCGACGAGGGGGACGTTCGTCCACACCGTGCCGTCGTAGTGCGCGACACCTCCGTCGCCCACCCCGAAGACGTCGTTCGGCGCGCTCCCCGACGTCTTGGTCACCGCGAACGCCCGTGGCGCCCGGTGCTCGGGTATGCGCGTCCAGGTCGCGCCGTCGTAGCGGTACGTCCGAGGCCCCACGTCGACGTCGACGTCGGGGTCGTCGACGTGGGTCTCGCCCACGACGAGCAGGTCCCTCGGCCCCGCACCCCAGACATCGTGCAGGTCGAGCTCGACGGCCGGCGGCTCCGAGGCACCGGGCTTGCTCGCAGTCGCGGTCCACGACGTGCCGTCGTAGTGCAGCATCGCCCTGTCGTCCCCCAACGCGAACACGTCGGTCGGGCTGCGGCCCCACACGCCCGAGAGCAGGGACGGCGTCTCGGGGTGCGGGAGCATGGCGGTCCACGACCTGCCGTCGTAGTGCAGCAAGGTCGCGTCGCTCCCCACCGCGAACACGTCGTTTGGGCCGCTGCCCCAAACACCGTGCAGATCCTTCGATGTACCGCTCGGAAGGTCGTTCCACGACGTGCCGTCGTAGTGCAGGACCGTCCCGCCCGCCCCCACGGCGAACACGTCCTTCGGACCGCTGCCCCACAGGCCCGCGAGCTCCACACCGCTCCCCGCTTTCGACGCCACGGTCCACGACGAACCGTCGTAGTGCAGGACCTCGCGGCCCCACACGCCGAACACGTCCGTCGAGCTGCTGCCCCAGAGCGAGAAGTGGGCGCCTCTCGACTCGTCGGGCCGCGGAGGGCTCGGCAGCGCCTGCCACTGTTGGCCGTCGTAGTGCAGCACCTTCCCGAGGCGGCCCCCGACGAACACGTCGTTCGGACCGCTGCCCCAGATCCCCTCCACGAACGGCCCCACGTCTCTCTGAGCCCGCGTCCATGCGTGCCCGTCGTAGTGCAGCACGTCTTCGAGCGTTTCGGCGAAGACGTCGGTCGGCCCGGCCCCCCAGACGTTGCTCAGGGGGGTCGGCAAGACGCCGGGCGGCATCGTCTGCCACGACCTGCCGTCGTAGTGCGCGATGGTGCCCACGTCTCCCACAGCGAAGACGTCCCTCGGACCGCTGCCCCACACCCCGAAGAGGACACGGCGCGTGCCGCTCGACAGGGCCTGCCATGATGTGCCGTCGTAGTGCAGCACCGTGCCTTCCCCGCCCACGGCGAAGACGTCGTCCGAGCCCGTGCCCCATACGGCGTTCAAGTCGTGGGCAGGCTGCGTCTGCCGGCACCATCCGTCCGGCGAGCAGGGCGGCGGAGCCTTCACGGGCTTGGGCGGGAGAGGCGCGGCGTGGGCCTGTGCATGCGCGGGCACGCCCGCCTCGGCCGGCTCTCGACGCCGAGGTGCATCGGCGTGAGGCCGCAGCGTTGCCTGGGCCGGCTTCGACGGCGGCGGGCGACCCACCAGGAAGTAGGCCGTCCCGGCGGCAACCGCGACCACGATGACCACCCCGGCCACGAGCGCCGACCTCGCTCCCCGCGTCCCCACGGCAGCGACGCTATCCCAGCAAGGCGCGCCCGCACAACGGGAAACGCGCTTCAGCGATCGGGCACCAGCTTCGGCAGCGGGGCCATCGCGTACTGCGTCATCAGCGTCGCAACCGCGTGGGTACCGACGAGGCCCGCCGGCGGCGCCAGGCCGTTGTCCCTGGCGAGGCTCAGACGCAGCTCGCTTCCGTGCAGCTCGACCGCGAGGGTGAAGCCCGACTCGCCGTCGTCGTCCGAATCCTCGTCGTTGCACCCGTCGAACGCGTTCGACCAGGACCCGCTCGACTTCGCCGTCAGGAGCTCGGCGCAGCGGAGCCCGCCGTCCGCGGTGCACAAGATCGTGCGGGACTGCGCCTCGTCCGTCCCCGAGCAGCCCCCCTCGTTGCTGTCCGAATCCGAGGTCTCGACATCGAGGCGAACCTTGTCGCTGCCACCCGGAATGGCATCGACGAGCTCGTAGCGCTTGACCTCGGCGTCGCTGGTGAGGCCGAAGGCGCCGGGGTTGTTGGCCTCCGCCACGTCGAACGCGGCGGCCTGCCCTCCCGACCGCAGGATGAGCGCGAGCGTGACCGTTTCCGGGCCTTCCAGCTTGACCAGCCGTGCCTCGAGACCGTGCCCCGAGCCGGAAGGCGCCGTCATGTGCGTGGTGACCTGGGAACAGGTCTCGCCGTCCATCGAAAGGAGAAGACTGTCGTGGTCGTTGCAGTAGAAGGTGCGCACGACGCCGGCGAGGACGTCGAAGGACGCGTGCGGATTCGAGGTGCAGCGCGGCGGCCGGCGGACCCGACGCCGGCAGCGCGTCGAGGTGCCGCTTGACGGTCGCGTTCGGACGAAGGGCGAGGGAGCGCTGCCACGCATTGCGGGCGTCGTCCGGCCGTCCCCCCGCCTCGTAGACGAGACCGGCGTTGTAGAGGCACATCGCGTATTGGTTGCGCAGCTTCCGGGGCGCCGACGGGCCCGGGTCCATGCCGGCCAGGGCCTGCGTGATCAGCATCGCCGCCCGATCTCGCTTGCGACCGAGGAACGCGACGTAGCCCGCCTCGCAGCGCAGCACGTGGCTGAGGGGCTCGATCGCCAGGGCCCTATCGAAGTCCGCGAGGGCCTCGTCGTATCGCTTGGCTTTCGCACCACGGCGGCCGGCGCTCACGGCGTCGCGCAGACGCTGACGGGCCTCGCGCGCGAGCCCGTGGTGGGTGCCGTGGCTCGACGGGCCAGCTGACGTGGCCGCGTGAGCAGGCGCCGGTGCAGGCGTCGGCTTGACCGGCCCCGACGCACGCTGGAGGGGCGCGCGTGTTGCGGCCCGGTCGTGTGCCTCGTCCGAGGACCGGTGGCACGCGAACGTCGACGTCACGACGACCGCGAGCATCCAGGTCCCCGCCCTCCCGAATGAGTGCGGTCCCACGCCGCGATGCTCCTCGGAGCCTCGAACGGATGTCAAGGCACATCGGTTGCCGCGCACCGCCGACAGTGAGCCTCGACACCGGGAGGGCTTGCACGCCGCGCCTCGTCCGGTCGTGTGTTGTTTGGCCGAACGGCCGCGCGTCAAGAGGTTCCGGCCGCCCGACAACGGTCCGGCGCGCACGGGTCGATCGGGATGCCTCGAGGGTGGGAGCGATGTGGGCCTCAGAACAGGGCCGAAGCGATCATGACGAGGCCCGCGATGCTGATCGCCCAGACGATCGTGCGTAGGACCGGGACGCCAGCGATGTACAGCGCCGCGTGCAAGAGGCGCGCACCGAAGAAGACCTCGGCCCCCATCGCCGAAATGTCGTTCGCCTTGCCGGCCACGTGCACCACGAGCACGAGGATCGCGAACAGGATCAGGTTCTCGTGCAGGTTGTCACTGGCGCGCTGCGTGCGCTGGGCCCAGGGCGGCATGGTGACGCTCGCGGCATTCCGATTGCCCATGCCCCAGGCGAAGCCGTTCGTCTGAAGCCGGGGCCACGCGGCAGCCATGACGAGCGTCCATTGCAATGCAGCGCACGCGACGAGTATCCAGAGATCGAGGGTCATTCGGACCTCGGGTGGGGGGTGAGGGAGCACCGAAGACTAGCCCAAACCCGAGGAGGGAAGGGCGTGCAATGGCGCGGCGTGGCAGGTCCCCGGTGCGGAGGAACCCCCGGGGCGTCGAGCCGTCCGAGTGAAGATCCCGCTGCTGCCAAAGGGCATGAGCGGCGTCGGGTCATGCTACGTTGAGGCAGCGTGCCGCCCGTGCCGTCCGTCCTCCCAGCCGGTCCGCCTGCCATCGTGCGAGGGGGTGCCTGGATCCCCGCGATCGTGCTGATGGTGCTGGTGGGCTGCGCGGCTGGACGCCGCTCGCAGCGGGAAGCTCACGATTGCCGTGCGCTTCGAGGGGCTCCAAGGGCGCCTCGTCGTCGACGTGGTTCCGGAAATGGTTGCGCGGCCTCCGTCGTCATCGTCGTCAGGCCCCGCCGGTCAGATTGACCCCGGAATGCCCCATGCTACACGGCCTGCCCGGGAGGACGTGTCGGGATGGGGCCCTACGCACTGACGCCGGTGTCGTTCGTGGACGGTAGCCCGGCCATGGACGAAGTGAAGGCCAGGGTCGCCGAGGATACGGGCCTCTCCGTCGAGGTCGAGCATCGGGACCCGCCGGCTGCGAGCCTGCGGCTCGTCGGCGACTCGCTGGATGAAACGGTGCCACTGCGGATCGAAGAACGCCGCATCGTCGTCGACACGAACGACCGCCACCCCTACGCAGCGGCCGCGGTCCTACGGGCGCTGGTGGAGCTCGACGGAAGCTGCTCCCACCGACTGGCCCGCGGGTCCGTCGCGCGCTGGGCCGACACGCCCCGCTGGCCCTACGCCGTGCGCCGCGCCCTCGCTCGTGGCGCCGCAAACCCGCTCCTCCTTCCCGTCTGGGTGCTGCTGGAGCTGTTGTCGCTGCCGGTGCTGGCGCTGCTGTGGCTGCTCGGGCGAGGGCGGCTGCGTGGTGGGCCGTCCTAACGCGGTTCTCAAACCAGGCGATGCTTCCCGGTCGAACGGGCGGCGCGAGGAGCGGGCGGGGAACGCGAAGCTGCCAGGGCAATGCGCCACACACCAGCGCGTTGGTCAGAGGGCGCTCGGGATGGGCAGAGACTCGGTGTCGAGGTTCTGGCCGTTGTTCACGAACCGTACGTGGTCCGCGATGGACGAGTAGTCCGGGTGGTCGATCTGCACGTTGATGCCGATGAGGTTGTTCGACACCGTTCCATCGCTGAGCATGAGCATCGAGGTGCACGTTGGGGTCGTCAACCGGACGTCGCACGCGACCTGCGCTCCGGCGAGCGTGCTGTGGGTCAGGAGGAAATGGGTCATGGACAAGACAGCGCTGTTGTAGACCCCCACTCCGATGCCGGCCGCGTCGATCGCGCAGTCGCCGCCCATTGCGGCCATCGAGCAATCGTGCGGGAGCGTGTCCCGGATCACCACGTCGGTCATGAAGAGGGCGGAGTCGTCGCCGTAGGCGAAGGCGGACTCCTCGTGGTTGCGCTCGAAGAGGGCGCGGTCGAATCGTGGCCTGCCCACCGTTCTGCGCACCCACCGCCCTCCCGAGCCTGCCGTCAGGCACGCTCCTGCCGTCCCTCACCACGAGATCGGTCACGTGAGCGATGCTCCCGAGTCCAACACCGAAAAGCCAATCTCGCGGTTGCGCTCGAGCAGGACGCGCGCTGCCGTGAGGTGGCCCCCCATCTCGACAGAGATGCCTCGGCCCGCCAGTCCGCTTTGAGGGTTTCCCAGGCCGTCCCTCACCAAGACGTCGTTCAATGTGGCGGTGCCGAGGACCAAGATACCCCCGTCGCGGTGGCGCTCCACGAGGATGCGACTGAGCTCGGCGCGGCTGTCCGGCTCGATGATCACGCCCTCACTTTGGCCTCGGACCCGACCGGGCTGCACGTCACGTACCACGAGGTCGGAAGCGGTGAGGTGCGTGCCTGGATTGACGAGGAGCACGCCACTGAGCGTGGGGCGTTCGACCAGAGCACGGTGGATCGTGATGTCCGCCCCGACTTGCTCCGCGATGCCAGAGCTCACCGCGTCCCCGGACTCCACCGTTTCGCGGACACCGCGGACCCTCACATCCTCGAGGGAGCCCCTCGTCGAGTCGAGGAGGATCCCGTCCCCGACCGCATCCTCGACGTGCACGCGCGAGAGGTCGATGGTTGCGTTGAGTGAGATCTCGGCGCCCGTGTTCCCGGAACGCAGGACGGTCAGGTCCGTGCCGTCGACGGAGACGTCTTGCTGGGCGAAGAGCCCTCGGTCAGCGCTGTCCGCCACCCAACCACGAGAGACGTGAAGCGCCGCGTTCCCCTCGACGTCGAGGCCCCGTCCATAGCCCATGCCGACGGCGGCGTGGGTGTCGCGCACGACCGTGTCCGTCAGGTCGAGCTCCGCCGCACCGCCCGTCCCTGCGATGCCTGCCGTGACGGCGCCCTCGACCCGCACCCGGCTCGTGTGCACGACCCCGTTGGTCGCGATGCCCGCCCCGTTCGCGCCGGGTACGGTGTTCTGGACGACGGTGTCGGTTGCCGTGAACGTCGTGCCGTCCCCGCCGGCGAAGCCGAAGACGCTACTGTCCTCGATCACCGTACGGGCCGCATCGCAGGTGCTCGACTGCGACAGGAAGATCCCCGCGCCGACGCCGGTCGTCGGCTCCTGCTGCGTGTCGGAGATGACGGCGTCGCGGAGCTCGGCGTGCGAATTCGTCTGGGCGAGAAGGCCGACCTGCACGCTGCTCTGGAGCACGACGTGGCGGATCATGGCGGTGGCCCCGTCCTCGAGGTCGATCCCCCGAGCGAACCCATCGGTCGGCGAGACCTCCGTGCCGCGTACGAGCACGCCGTCCGCGTCGAGTACTCCGTCCCCCATGACGTCGAGGCCAACCGAAGTCGCTCCGACCACCGCCACGTCCCTGACCTGTGCACCGGCGTGGGTGATCCGCAAACCCGGCAGGGCGCCGCTGATCGTGACGTCCTTCACGGCGATGCCCACGCCGCCCGAGGCCACGGCCCCGGTCACCCCGGACGCGGTCGACGACGGTGCGATGTGGGTGCCGGCGACGCAGGCGCCCTCGAGGGTCACCCCGGCCGGCACGGTCACGGCTTCGTCCCAGGTGCCCTTGCCGACGGCGACGATGGTCCCCGAGCTCGCCGCCGCGAGCGCATCGGTGATGGTCGCGAAGGGGGCGGCCATGGAGCCATCGCCACCGGCTGCCGCCGAGGCGCTGACGTACAGCACGCCGCTCGACGGAAGGTCCGTGGCGAACTCGCCCGCCGGGCAGGCCGGGCCGAGCCGCTCGCAGGCGGTGTCGCCGGGCAGCCACACCTCGTCGTCCGCGCAGCCGCCCGTGTCCGCACCCTCCGGCCAGGGTGCGCAAGTCGAAAGGCCGTCTCCGTCCGTTTGCTCGAATCCAACCGGTCGGACACGGCGTGAGCATGGGCGGATCGGAGGCCGTCGGAAGGGCGGGCTTGGCCGGTAGCGCAGGCACAGGGATGCCCGCGTCCTCCATGGCGCCATCGGGCAGCGGCTGGCCCCCATCGAGCCCCGCGTCGGTGCCACCGGGGTCGCCCGTCGAGCAGCCCGCGGACGCGGCTGCGCAGAGGCACGCGCCGATGATCCACGCTGCCCACCGTCCCTTGTCGCTGCCGCTCCGTCGCACGTGTGTGGGCGATGCTCGCACGTGCCGAGCCTCACTCACAACGGGCTATGCAGCGAGCGGTCCTCGAGAGGGGTGACGCCAGGCGCGCTTCTGCGGTGTCCGCGCCAGTTGCGGCCAGACGTCTCAGCGTCCGATGCGGTTGATGTCTGCCGACTCGACGATGAACGCATCGGCGCGGCCCTGGACCACGCGCAGCATGGCGCGTCCGAGACGCTCGGAGGTGGTCGCGAGAGAAGGCATGGTCCTGACGAAGAGGGGGAAGAGGGGGGTCAGGAGGACGATGAACGCCTGGTAGAGCTTCACGCGGCTCCGGATTCCCGGCCCCGGACGGATGAGGCCCGGCCGCACGCAGCCGACGTGACGGAACGGCATCGTCTCGAGCTCGCGTTCCACGCGCTGGCGCACGCGGGCCCACATCGAGTTGCCGCCCGCGCCCGCGGCAGAGCAGTAGCAAAGGCTGAAGCTCGGGTTGAGCCGCAACAAAGCCCGGGCCCATAGCAGCGTCAGCTCCTCGGTCACCCTCGCGTAGGCCGCCTCGTCGAGCCCGACGGAGCTGATGCCGAGGGCCCATAGGCAGCCGTCCCAGCCCACGAGCTGTTCCTCCACGGAGGCGAGCTCGAAGAGGTCCGGCAGCAGGAGCTCGCGCAGCCTTGGATGCTCCACCCCGCACGAGCGGCGGCCGATGCTGAGCACGGCTTCCACGTCGGGGTCGGCAAGCGCTTCACGCAGGGCTCCCGAGCCGACCATGCCCGTCGCGCCGAACAGGATGAGCTTCATGGGAAACCCACAGCAGGGTCAGAAGCTGCCCGAGCCACCCATCCCGCACATGCCGCACATGGGATTGCTGCTGCAGCTGCCGTCGCCGCAGCAGGACGGGCAGTACGTGACCCGATTGAACACGTAGGAGCCGCCGGTGCCGTCGTCGATGTGCTGGCAGTCTGCCGTGACGCCGACGACCGACATCTCGCCGTAACCGCCGCTGTCGATGAACTGCTGCGCGCAGGCGGTGTCCGTGCCCAACCACGGCCCGAGCGGAGGCAGCGTCTGGGCCGCGTTGGCCATGGCGTAGTATCCGGAGGTGCACGCCTGGGCCACGGTGCAGTCGCTGGAAGAGGGCGCGCTCCCGTCGCCCGCCTTGAGCGTGTAGCAGAGCGTGAAGGAGCCCTGACAGTCCACCGTGAGCGAATCCGTGCTCCAGTCGGCCGTGGGCGTGGGGGGAGGCAGCGCGCTGGGCATCCCGCAGGTCGCCATGCCGCCGCTGCCGATCGAGCTCGAGTACGCGTAGGTCGTGGTCCCGTCGCTGACGAAGCAGGGCACCAAGTTGTCGATCTGCCAGTGGCCGCTCGAGAAGCAGCTGCCCAGGCAAGGACCCCAGATGCCGGCGAACTCGCCGTTGGCGTTGCAGGTGATGGTCTTGCCGTTCTGGCAGGTCTGGGTTTCCCCGACGGTCGTGCAGTTGCAGCCGGGCACGGGGCCGCCGCCCGAGCAGTCTCCCGGCACGGTGGGCGGACCGGCGTCACCGCCGTCGGGTCCGCAGTATGCGGTGCCGGCATCCGACAGCCCGGCATCGTAGGTGCCGCCGTGGCCGGCGTCGAAGCCCGAGCCGCCGTCGGTCGGCGTTCCGCCACCGTCCATGTGGCTGCCGGTCCCCGTGACGCAGGTGCCAGACTGGCACACCAGACCGGCGGAGCACGCGTTCCCGCTGGTGCAGCGGCAGTGGCTCGTTCCCGGGGAGCAGCTCGTCTTGGGCGAGCTGGCGCAGCCTGCAGTGAACGTGAGGAGCGCGACAAACAAGAATGCAATACGACGCACGGGACCCTCCTCGAGCCCCAACGGTAGCACTTGTGCACGGGAGGGGAAATGACCGGTTGGGGCGGGGGCCCGGGCAATCGAGTTCTAGCCAGGCTGGGGGCTGGCGCCGCGCATGAGGTGGAGGAGGTAGTCACGGTCGAAGCCGGCCCTCTTGCGGGCGTTGGCCACGCCGACCTTGCGCGTGGCGTCCTGCTTGACGATCCCGAGGGCGAAGTGGCGGAGGGTGGCCATGTTGGCGGCCGCGTTGTTGGCGCGGTGTCGCGCCTCATCTTCGCGGAAGGCCAGGTCGAGAACCCAGTGGAGCTCGTTCTCGATGCGCCAGTGGTCCCGGATCTTGCGAGCGATTTCGGTGACCGAAGCGGCTGAGCCGCTGCCGATGTAGTAGGCCGTCTCGGTGGAGGTCCTGGCGGTAGCGAGGACCGTGCGCTCGCGTTGAACCTGAACGACGAAGCCGAGCCCTCGCCAGCGGTCCTTCGAGAGCACCCAATCGAGGTCGGAGGTCACACGGACGCGGCGCGTCTCGAGACGGCCGTGATCTTTGCTCGTCTCCTCGTGCTCGAGCATCCCGGGGCGGGGCGCTTCGTCGACGCTACGGGGGCGTGGGTCGTCCGCTTCGGCGAAGGTCTCCACGACCTCACGATGGAGCGAAGGCTGGTTGTCTTTGACCGCGAGCAAATAGTCGCCACCGCCTTCAACGATCGCTTCGGCGATCTTCGTCTGACACCCCATCGCGTCGACCGTCACGATGGCTCCGCGAAGGTCGAGCACCGCGAGCACCTCGGGAATTGCGACGATTTCGTTCTCCTTGTCCCTCACCTGACTGGCGCTCAGGACGACGCCGGCCCCCGCGAGATAGGCGCTCACGGTGTGAATCGGACTCTTCCCCGTGCTCTTGTCTCCACTGCGGCGGCTCGTCTTGCCGTCGATGGCGACGTGTCTTGCGGCCTGCCCATCAAGACGCAGCGATACCAGGTGTGCCCAGCGCTGGTAGACCTTCTGGAACGCCGCCGGGTCGAGTGCACCCAGCACGCTCAGGAACACGTCCTGCGTCGGGGCTCCGTGGGGAAGGTCGACCAAGGTGGCCAGCCACTCCTCGTTCGCCTCCCCCCACAACTCCATCGCCTCCGCGTCGTCGCAGCCGCACACCATCGCCATCAGCGCGGTCACGACCACCGCCTGCAGCGGATAGCGCACGCCCTGACGGCGGCGCGGGTCAGGAAGCTCCCTCAGCGCCTCGGCAAAATAGCCGAGCGCAGCGGCCTCATTCTCACGCTCGATTTGCTGGGCTCTCGTCTTTCGGGCCATCGCACTCGCTCCTCGCCTCCCCGGAGCAGCGCGCCCCGGTGACGAGGTTCGATCAAATTTCCGCGCCCTTGTCAATCCCTCCCACCCCCTTCTTGTTCGATAATGACTGCCGCCACGGCCCCTCCGGGCAGCCCAGACGTGCCACCCCACGCCGGAGGTCTCCGAGATGATCGGGGAATCGAGAACTCAATCGCCCTGGGGCGGGGGCCCGGGCCGCCGGGGGCCCTCGAAGACGGCTCGAATTTCCGAACCCTTGCTGGGGGTCGGGGCGGGCAGAGAGGCGGAAGGGGCGAACCGTTCCCGGGGCCTACGCAGCTCACGGCCCTGCGCGCACCGCTGCGCGTCAGCGGGGGCGCGGCGGCCGCGAGCCCGTGAGCAAGAACCCTGCTCCGAGCTCGCGTAGGTTCTCTTCGGCCGCCTCGAGGTCTTCGGTCGTGTTCCGCGCGCCGACCGTGACTGCGACCTTGGCTCGCGCGCGCAGGGTCAGCCCTCGTTCGAGAAGCGCGCCCTGCGCCTCCGCGACCCGGACACTTTCGGCGAAGCGGGTGCTGGCCTTTCGGTGATCGCCGGCGAGAGCCGCGAGGTTGCCCGCTTCTCGCAGGGCGTGGGGCAGGTCGTTCGTGAAGCGAACCGCATGTCGCGCCGCGATCCGCGCGAGCTTCCTTCCGCGAGCGATGGCCTTGCTGCGGGCTCGGGGGTCCTCCGTCTCCTCGGCCAGGGTCCGCCACGCGCTGGCGAGCGCGGCCGGAACCGCCGCGGTGGTGTAGGGGTTGTTCATCCGCTGCGCGCGGATCCGACCGAAGGCTTCCTCGAGCAGGTCGATGGCGTCACGGGTCCGACCCGTGCGCAGATACGCGAGCGAGGTCCCTCGGGCGAGGAGGCAGAACGAGAGGAGGTCGTCACGCGTCAGGTCGATCTGACGACGAAGGACCTCTTCGGGGACGTCACCTCCGCTGGACAGGGCGAGGGCGGTCAGGGCGCTGGCCAGGGCGTGGTCGTCACCCGCCGCTTCGGCCGCGTCTCGTGCGTTTCGGGCCTGGGCGGCGGCCGCCTCGAGGTTCCCGCTCCGGTAATAGGAGAGGGCCAGGTGGTTGGCGACGATCAGCGTCTCACGGGTGTTGCCGGCCCGCGCCAGCAGGTGGATGGCGCGTCGAAGATGGGCCCGCGACGCGTCCCACTCCGAGAGGCAGTAGAGGAGCTGCCCATGACGGACGAGGGATTGTCCGAGCTCCGATGGATCGCCGAGCCGCTCGGCGATCTCCACGCCCTGCTCGGCGTAGTGGCGAGCGCGTTCCGGCTTGTGGACGAGGAGCATCGCCATGCTGTGCTCGGACCACATCCGAGCGAGCATGGTCGTCGGCCGGTAGCGTTCGATCAGGTTGAGCCCGGACATGTGGGCCCAGAACCCCCGCGGATCACCGCTGATGAAGTACGCGAGGGAGAGCCGATTGTACAGCATGACGCCGAGGAAGACCTTGCGGGCAGGATCGTCGTCGCGGGTGGCGATGTAGTGGCTCCGAAACAGTGAATGCACGACCTGGATCAGGGTCTGAACGAGCGTCGCACCGAGGACGCGCAGCCGGGCGGATGGTACGGCTCGGCCCAGCATGGCAAGTGTCGCCTCGAAGCCTCGCGCGGCCTCGCTCGCCAGGCCGCGATGGAGAGTCAGGTGGGAGGCCTTGAAGTCGAGCTCGGCGCGTTCGAGCGTCGAGGTGCCTTCCGAGCGCGCACGATTGTAGAGCTCCTGCGCCGCATCGAAGTGACCTCGGTACCCTTCGATGTCGCCGTTCATCTCCCAGACCTGACGGCGAGCCGACGCATCGCCAAGGCCTTCCCGAGCCGCTCGAGCCGCGATGCCGAGCAAGGTCTCCGCGCTGTCGAAGGCGTACTGATCGAGTGAAGCCTTGGCCGCAGCGAGCGCGTGGGGCATCGCACGCGCCCACTCTCCCGCCAGAGCGAAGTGCTGCGCCGCGTCGATCGAGCCGCCGCCGCCAGCCCGTTCGACGGACTCTGCGAGGCGGAAGTGCGCGGCTCGGGTCCGCCCTTCGGGCAGGTTGGCTACCAGCACTTCACGAATTCGGTCGTGGAACGGCTCGATCTCCGCGACCTCGTCGAATGTGCGGGTTCTAACCAAACGCTCTGCGTTGAGCGTCGACCAGGCGCGATCCCAACGAGGTCCGAGCGGCACTGCATCGCGCAAGATCGAGTCCGCGGTCGGGCGGGTGGTCAAACAGATGGCGTCGAGCAGCGAGCGCGCCTCGTCGTCGAGCCCGTCGAAGCGGCGCAGAAGGACCTCCGTCAGCGTGAGCGAGCTGGGCTGACCGGCGGGACCCAGGTCGGCGCCGCTCTCGACATGTCGGCTGAGCGCTTCGACGAAGAGCGGGTTACCACCCGACTCGACGGCGATTTGCTCGGCCCACTGCCGGTGGTCGGCGCCCAGCAGCGAGCTCGCCATGGTGCGCGCCGCTTCCCTCTCGAGCGGCCCGACCTCGACCACCACGTTCTCGACGTCGGCGCGGCTCGGGCCCGTCGCTTCGGTCGCATCGTCGAGGGTCTTCAAGAAGGGGCTCAGCGCCGCCCCCTCGGTGCGGTAGGAGATGATGACGAGGATTCGAGCCTCGCAGGGAGGTTTCAGCACTTCGGTCAAGAGCGTGGCGCTGTCCGCGTCGCCCCATTGAAGGTCTTCGAGGTAGAGGACCACCGTGCGGCGCTCGGCGAGGCGAAAGAGCAACTCGCGGAGCGCGGCAGCGGCGCGACGTCTCAGGATCTGCAGGTCCTCGCCGCCCGCCTTGCCAAGACCCTCCACGGCGGGCACGCGGCGGAGCACGGGGAACATGGCAGCGAGGGCGTCCATGTCCGGGGGCAAGAGGTTCTGGACGTCGCGCACGAGCATGTTGAGCAGCTGGCGCGCGAGACTGTCGAGGGCCGAGTCGAGCGCCTTGAAGGGAACCGACTCCCGTTCGTACGCGCGCGCCTCGAGCATGAGCATGGCGCTGCCGTCCTGCCGGCCGATGGCGTCGAGAAAGGCTCTCACCAGCCTGGACTTGCCCATGCCCGGCTGTCCGTGCACTCGAACCTCGACCGCCTGCCCCCGTGTCGCGCTCCGATAGGCTTCGGTCAGGGCGTCGAGCTCCTTCCGCCGCGCGATGAATCCCCGTTCGGGCTCGAGGGAGACCGCTTCGCGGGGGCGGCTCGCGTGGCGAAGGCGCCTCAAGATGTCCTGCCCGTCGAGGCGGCGCTCGGGATCCGCAGCGAGCAGCCCCAGCGTCAGCTCCTCGAGATCCTCGGGCAGGTCCGGGTTCAGCTCACTCGGCGGTACCGGATCGAAGTCGTCCTTGAATCTCAGCGCCTCCTCCACGCGGCGGCACCGGACCGGCACATCGCCCACCAGCGCCTGGTAGAGCATCACGCCGACGCTGTACCAATCGCTTGCCGGAGACGGAATCGTGCCGCGGAGTTGCTCCGGCGCGCAGTAGGAGAGCGTCCCCATCATCGTTTCGTCGAGCTCTCCGTCCGGACGCGCGCGCCGTACGTCGAGGGCAATGCTGAAGTCACAGATCGCCAGGCGACCGTCCCGCGTCACGAGCACGTTCGACGGCTTGAGATCTCGGTGAAGCGTCCCTTCTCGATGGAGAGCCATCACGCCGAGCGTCACCTGCTCGAGCGCGTCACGAAGCCTGTTCACGTCGGGCGATCGGGGAAACTTCGGGACGCGTGGCCGGGGAAGCCTCGGGCGTGCTCCCGGGCGGACCGGGCTCGTCGACACCGCTTCGACGAGCCCTTGCGTGTGGCTGGTCTCGGTGACTTCTGTCTTCTGGCGATAGCGCAGCCCCGAGGCCGTTTGGCTCGCCAGGGGCCCGAAGCCGTCGAGATCGTCAGGCCCTGGCCGAACGTATTCGAGGAAGGTCACTCCATCGATCAGCTCCATGGTGAAGAACCAGCCGTCGTCCCCGGCGATCAGCTCGTAGAGCTGAACGAGGTTGGGATGGCTGACCCCCGCCACCGCTCGAAACTCGCTCTTGAAGAGGTAGAATCTCGTCGGGTCGATACCACGGAGCTTCTTGAGGGCGACCTCGTGTCCACGCCGGTGATCGTAGGCGGCGTAGACGACGCCCATGCCGCCCGCGCCCAGTCGATTGCGGATCTCGAAGCGCTGTGAGGTATGGGCCTGCACCATCGCCAGGGTACCGTGAATGGTCTGTCGAGGCGTACGACGATGGAGCCCTCGGGCGTCTCGGGGCCCCGCACCCACCTGGCTGACCCAGGCCACCTGTCTAGCTAGAACGCGCGTCGCGCTGGACCGGCCGGCTCGTGGCGCACCAACCAGTACAGCGGGACAATCACCGCCACCATCGCGACGGCGATGCCGAGGTAGAGCGGGCTGTAGCCGAGTCGCGTGCCCACCTCCAGGCCCACGATGGGCCCGAGGCTACCGCCGACGTCGCCGTAGACCTGGTAGAGCCCCATCGCGCGCCCCTGCGTCTCCCTGGTTGCGGTATCGCTGAGCAGGGTCAACAGCGGGATGTTGAGCATGCCGCCGCCCACGCCGAGGGCCGCCAGGGAGAGCCCCAGGCTCCAGGTTGCCCCGGCCACGGCGAGGCCGGCGAAGCCGAGCGCGGTCACCACGGCGCCGGGGATCAGCAGCGACGTGCGACCGCTGTGGCGATCCAGGAAGGCGCCAGCGCCCAGGGAGGCCACCGCGCGAAAGAGCATCAACAGCGCCATCAGCACGCCCGCGCTGCCCTGGCTGTCCAGGCCGAGCAGGCGGATGTGGCGCGCATCGACCAGCACCACCAGCGTGGCGAGGAGCACGCCGACGATGGCAAAGGAGACCAACGCATTGCTGCCCCACACGATCTGCAACACCCGATTTCGTGATAGGGCACGCAAAACGTCGAGCGTGGGCGACTTGTCGCGGCCGTGGCCAGGCGCAGGCCCCCCGCGTGGCATGACGCGCAGCGCGAACAACCCGGTGGCGAAGGACAGGGCCGAGGCGGTGAGGAATGCGGCATTGGGCGACGCGAGGTCGGAGATGATCCCGCCCACCAACATCCCTGCGGGTATGCCCAGCGTCATGGCGGTGCGCACCCGGCTCGCCAGTCGGCCACGCGTCTCCGGCGTCGAGACGACCATCACCGCAGCGAGCGCGCCGACCATCACCAACGACGAGCCGATCCCCCACACCGCGCGGCCAGCGACGAACCACACCCCGGGAGCCGACGAGTACAACGCGACGCTGAACGCGAGCACGGCGACGGTCTCGAAGAACAATCCGAACGCCACCGGCCGCCGCGCGCCGAAGCGGTCGAGCAGCACCCCGGTGAACGGATTGAAGAAGATGCGTGTGATGCGGTTGGCCGCCAGGATCAGCCCGACCAGGGCCGCTGACAGCCCCAGTCGTACGCCGAGGATCGGCAGGATCGGGAAGACCGCCCCGCCGCCGATCCCGCTGAGGAAGGCGATGGCGGAGATCCACCAGCCGATGCGCAGGGCGCGCGCGCCAGCGTCTGCGTTCGTTGCCGGATTACCCGAGGTCAACCCTCGGCCCCGTGGCTGCCGGACTGGCGGTGGCGGTGATGCAGCACAGACTGCTCGGTTCGTGGGGAACGACGGCACACGCCGCTCGATGAGATCTTCGGTTGCGGTTTTTCGCTACCTGCCGAAGTCGTTGGCGAGGACCGCCATGGCGGCGTTGATGCGCTGCAGGCGCTCGGTGTCTCCGCCGCGGTCGGGATGATGGAGCATGGTGAGGCGGCGGTAGCGGCGCCGGACGGTATCGTAGTCGACCGGGTCCGACAGGCCGAGGACCTCGAGCGCCTCCCGCCGGTGATCCGGGTCGCCTGCGCCGGCGGCCATGCGCCTCCAGAAGCCGTCGAGCAAGGCCCGGACGTCGTCTTCGGTCGTGCTGTCCAGGTTCGACAGGTCCATGTAGTAGTCGCGTAGGGGATCGCTGCGCACGACGGCCGCGCGGCGTGCTTCCTCCGGCGCTCGCCCGTAGGGGAGCAAGCGCGTGCACAGCGCGCTGATCTCGAGATGGCCGCGACGCTCCGCCCAGAGACGCTCGCGGAGCCCATAGAGCACGTGGAAGAGCAGGAAGTGGGCCCGAAAGAGGCCGAGCTTGGAGTCGAGCTCAGCGAGCTCGGTCCGCCCCCCGGCACGGAGCGCCTTGATCATCTGGAATTCGGCGAGGCCGGAGGGATGATCCTCGAGGATCCCGAGCACGAGCTCGACGAACGACGCGTCCGGTCGTGAGGCCATGCGTGACTTCTATCGGCTCCGACGGGTCCGCGCACCCCGGCCGCTCTCGGACGGAGAGGAGCTCCTCCGCGTGGGCCCGAGGACGCTCGGTCGGATTGCCGCGGGGTGGCCGCCGCCGGCGGTTGGCGGCCAAGTCCGCGATGTGGTGCGCGCAGCTGCAGGCGGAGCTCGAGCCGGAAGGCTCACCGCTTCGAGCGCGATGACCGGACCAGCATGCACGTCGAGGCTTCGTGCGAGCCCCACCGCAAGATCCACCGGCCGGCGCGATCGCGTCGCTACCTCGCTGCCGACCCGCGCGTCGTCGTAGGCAGGGCGGAGGCGCGCAGGTCGCCGGCCACGATTTGGGGCAGCCGGCGACCGGGCGCCACGGAGCGCCGAGCCTCTATTGGATCTTGGGACAGGTGGAGTCGGTGGTGCAGTCGAAGTTGTCTTCGTACACGAACTGCCCGCCGTGGACCTCCCAGCGGGTGACCATACCCTTCACGTTGCCCTGCGCGTCGAAGTCGACCGGGCCGCTTGCGCCGCTGTAGTTGATCGGCTGCCCAGCCGCGATGGCGTTGACCGCCTTCGCGAACTCGTCGGCGCCGGTCCCCACATCCATGCCGCCAGCGGTGCTCGTCGCCAACACCTGATCGCGGACCTGGGCACCCGTCACGGAGGTCGGGTCGCTCATCAGCCCGTTCGCCTGGATGGCCTCGAGGGTTGCGAGCATGAAGACCATCGCCATGTCGTATCCCTCCGACATGCGCCAGGTGACCTGCGTCGCGCCCGTCGTCTGGAGGATATCGCTCTTCACGCGATCGCCGTTCGCGCCGACGAGGGGCAAGTACGACAGGCCCATGGCGCCCTCTCCCTGATCGCCGAGCGCGCTCAGGAACTGCTGCGTCTGCGCCGCAGCCGAGAAGAGGAGGGGCACGGAGGTGCCGTTCGTCTTGTAGGCCTTGAAGGCAGCCACCGCGGCCAGCGTGAGCTGGCAGGACGCGATCATGTCGGGCGCCCCGTCGTCCATGCCGGTGTCTTCGTTGTGGTTGTCGAGGAGCTTGGTGAGCTGGCTGGACCAGTCGAACGTGTCGGCGTTGGTCGTGGAGGGGTAGTACATCGTTTCGATCAGCGGCGTTTCGCAGGCGGTCGGGTCCGCCGCCGTGGCGCACATGTCGTGCCGTGCGGCGGGCACGCGGGTCATGGCGATGGCCTTGATGGCCTCCACGCAGGGCTTGCCGAAGCTGCCGTCGTCGCCCCAGATGCCGATCTTGAAACGACCGTCCCCGTTGACGTCGCCCACGGTCCCCTGCGCGAGGCCCCAGCTGAAGTACACGCCGTGGTGGTCGGCAATGTTCTGCGTCGTTCGAGAGTGCCAGTTGTCGGCGTCGTGATAGGCCGCAAGCGTCGTCGCATCCGACGTCGTGTCCATCCACATGGGGTTGTCGAGCTGGGGGATGCCACACACGAAACAGCCCTGCGGGGTCTTCAAGTCGTTCGTCGGGTCCATGTCGTAGTCGAGATCGAGGGCGTCGAGCGCGAAGGGGGTCGCGCCCATGATGAGGGCCTTCGCGCCCTGATTGTGCACCAGAATCCGCGACGTTCTGCTCATTCGTCGCGTTGTCCGCGTGGTTGTCGTCGAGCATGAGCTTGAACCGGAGATTGTACTTCCCGGACTGGGCAAGCCCCGCGTTCGCCTGGTCGAACGCCAGCTGCACGGCCCGCGACGGCAGGTCGAGCACGAACGTTGTCTCGAGGTCCAACGAAGACCCGATCACCACTTCCGGCGCACTGCTGGTATTGCTCCCGCCGCATCCGGCACCAGCGAGAAGCCCCACGCAACAAAGCCCGATAACAGACCGCTTTAGCATCGACCCTCCGCAATCGCCCATTGGACGATCAAGCATTGACGACGACCGGGGATTTTGGTCCCGACCCACTCCGCCTCGTTTCTTATGAACCATCCTAACGAGGGCGGCGCCGTCTTGTAAAGGAGAGTCGGCGACCGAACGGCCCGCGTGTGACAAGACGCATACTCGCGCTGCCCATGTGGTTCCACGCGGGCCGCTTCCCTTGACCTTGACCCCCGGCCTTCATCTAGAATAGCCCGGCTTTGGAGATAAATATGAGCAGGAGATCTGTTTGTGTCGGGCGATGTGGGTTTTGGCTCGGCGTCGTCTCCACGGTTCTGGCGATCGCGAGCCCATCGCTGGCCCAGTCGCCGGGCGAAGCGGACGCGGGCGTCCCCGATGCGGCCAGCGGTCCGGCCGATACGGCCGGGGTGCAAGCTCCCGCCGACTCGGGGGACCTCGATGCGGGTGTCGCCGAGCAGCCGCCCACGGATGAAGGCCAGCAGGCGCCGTCGGGTGAACCGGTGCCGTCCGCGACGGCGACGGGCGCACCCGCGGCACCCGACGCAGGCCCATCCGATCAGGCTGGCCCCGCCAGCCCGCCGCCCGAACAGGAGGGTCCGGCCCGCATCGAGGAGCTCAGCCTGCAGGACCTCCTCAATGTCCAGAGCGTGACCGCGGGCGTGAACCAGGAGCGTGTCCTGGCGCCCGCCAACGTCATTGTCATCACGCGCGACGAGATCGCGCAGCACGGCTGGCGGACCCTCGCCGACATCCTCGCCCACGTGCCCGGGTTGTACGTCACCGACGACTTCGTCCTGCCATCGGTGGGCGTGCGCGGGACGAGCGGGGGGCTGCGCGGCGGCACCCGCATCATCAGGGTCATGATCGACGGCGTGCCCGTGAACTTTCGGCCTGACCTGACGGCCTTCATCGGGCCGGAGTTCATTCCGATGGAGGCGATCGAGCGGGTCGAGATCGCCAAGGGGCCCCTCTCGGCGCTTTGGGGCTCGAACGCGTTTCTCGCCACCGTCAACGTGATCACGAAGAACGCCGAGCAGGGCGCCCACGCCGAGGTCGCGGGGCACCTCCAGCTCGTCCGCGAGAGCAGGCTCGGATACGGCGCTTCCGCGCTCGTGTCACGCGCCACCGACCACACCCAGCTGATGCTCGGCATCGTGACGGATCGCGCCGACCGCTCGGGGCTCTACGTCCGGAAGACCTTCGACGCCCAGAACTTCTCGAACATCTTTGATCCGAACCATCCGGAGCGCTCCCTCTCGTCGAGCGGCTGCGGGACGGCGGCCGACCGGGCGGCCGGCTGCACGGGCCTCTCCGACGTGGCGGCTCGGCTCGGCGGATACGGGAAGCTGCGGCTCACGAGCGATCGGCTGGGCTCCCTGTCGCTGCAAGGCGGAATCCAGCAGGTCGATGCGCTGGGCGAGTTCCAGGTCGCGTCGGTGCTGACGCATCGGAGCCGCATCGCCCTTCGGAACTACTGGGGTGACCTCAATTACGATCTCCATACGTCGGACCACCTCGAGCTGCTGGCCTCCGTCGGCTACTCGTCCGGCGGCCCGACGCGCGACATGGTGCTCTTTCAGACGGACGTCGCGAACACCTGGTTCCGCCCCCAGTTCGACTACAAGGCGTTCAACGGCGACATGGCGGCGGTGTACACCCCGCTCGACGACCCGAACGCGCTCGCGTTCCGGCTCGGTGCCGACGCCGAGGTCGACAACGAAACCGTCCTCTTCTACAAACGCCAGCAGATCATCGGCTTGAACGAGATGGATACGGACCTCATCGCCGTCGGTCGAGACCGGGGCGATGTTCTGCAGGACTACGGCGTCCACCTCCAGGTCAACGGAACGCCCATCCCGTCGATCCGGGACTTCCAGCTGACGGGCAACGTGCGGGTGGACGCGATCAACTACGGCTCGGGCGACGTGAGCTTCCAGCCGCCGCCCCAGTTCAGCTGGAGACTAGCCGCCGTGTACCGCCCTTCCGAGCATTTCACGGCGAAGCTCTTCGGCGGCAGTGCCTTCCAGTCGCCGAGTGGCGTCCTGCTCTTCGCGCGGACAGGCCTCGGTACGCGGGACAACATCATCGGCGCGCTCACCATCCCGGGCGGTACGCTGAAGCCCCAGTCGGTCAACAGCGCCGAGGTGGATCTCATCGCCTCGAACGACCACCTCACCGTCGAGGCAGACGCCTATTACAATCGCGTCACCGACACGATCTCCTTCCAGTCCACGGCGGGCAACTTCCAGGCGCGGAACGGTGGCACGAGCGACGGTCTCGGCGGCGAGCTGTCGGTCCGGACACAATTCGACTGGTTCGGCGCCTACGGCAACGTGAGCGCATACCTGCACAAGGACGAAGGCAAGAGCTCGTTCACCTTCGATCCGCCGCCACTCTACCCGAACATCTTCGGCGCCGTGGGCGTCGACCTCCGGATTCCCCAGGCCCACGTGCGCGCCGACCTGTCCGTGAAGGCCGTCGGGGAGCGCGGCGCATCCGATGCCAATGTGCTCGACAACAGCCACAAGTTCTACACTCTGGCTCCCTACTCCACGGTCGACCTGACCGTCGCGACGTTCGGCTTCCATCCCCTAGGGGATGACGACGAGACGAGGATCACCGTCGGGGTCCGGAACCTGCTGAACCAGAGCTACAACGAGCCCTACTTCGGCGGCATCGACCTGCCGAACCTCGGGCGCCTCTTCTTCGTCGAGCTGCGCCAGTTGTACGGCGGCACACAGTAGGTTCCCCCCCGCCGGGGTCGCTCCTGCGAGCCTTCGCCGAGCGTCCCCTGGATGACGTCTCCCATCGCGAGCGAGACGTGGAGGACCCGGTGGAGCCGGCGTTGAGCCCGGCAACGAGCCGACGGCAGCGAGCCGACGACTTCGAGTTGCGGCTCGCCGTCGGTACTTCACGGGGGACCGCCTCGGCGCCATGATGGCGACTCGCGCCCGGAGCGGCCCTCGAACAGACCGCCATCCATCCTCGACTCGTGGAGTCCAAGTCATGGCCGAACGTCCTTCATGCATCGTGCACTTCTCCGAGATCCGAGACCCCGACGAAGTACACTATCCCGACGACGACGAGCCCATGAGCATCGGCTCGCCGTTCGCCAAGAAGCTGGGGCTGGGGCGCCTGGGGATCCATCACGAGCACCTGCCCCCAGGCCGCAGGACTTCGTGGCCTCATGCCGAGAGCGACGAGGACGAGTTCGTCTACGTCCTCGAAGGCACACCCGACGCTTGGATCGACGGCCACGTGCATCGCATCGGGCCCGGCGACGGAGTGGGCTTTCCCGCCGGGACGGGGGTCTGCCACACCTTCATCAACAACACGGCGGCCGACGTCCGGCTCCTCGTCGTGGGCGAGGCGAACAAGAAGGGTAATCGCGTTTACTATCCGCTCCACCCCGAGCACATGACGCGCATCGCGCACGCGTGGGACGACCCGCCCCGTCGCCCGCAGGGGCCGCACGATGGCGTGCCGGACGCGCGGCGGGCTCCCAAAGGATGAAGCGCCCACGCGCGAGGCCGACCGAAACGCCGACCGAGGTTGACGGCCGAGGTGCCGTGGGTGAGGACGACACGACCTGGCCATCCCGTCGACGTCGTCCCAGTGCCAGGTCCAGTTGTCGCGGCCGTCGTTGAACCGAACCAGCGACCAGTTGTCTCCGTCGGTCAGGTCGGCGGAGCCGTTCTGCGGATTCCACTCGAAGAGCAAGTGCGCCATTTCATCCGAACGGGCGTCTGTCGTGCCTTGGTCTCCGCTCGGTAGGCCGCTGTAGGATCGTGTCAGGTCCTCCGTCTGGTAGTCCCGCCAGGAGGTGATCTCGACGGGCCCCGGCGTCGATTGGAATGTGTAGGCGATGTACTGGGACGGATCGAAGGCCGCGTCGGCCTCGTGGTAGCCGAGGCTCGCCGGGCTCGAGCGCCCGTGTGAAGGAATAGCCGTTGCCATCGGACTGGGTGAGCCTGTCGCCGCTCCCAGCGCCGGGGGGCCCAGCCGGCGTCGCTTGGACGCCGCAGCCCATCAGGGCGAGCAACACGGCGGCAAGTCCGCCAAGCCGGAAACCATGACTCGTCCTCATCGGGCCCTCCCTCGGTGGGCACCGCCGTAAGCAGGCTTCATGCCAGGCGCGAGGGAGCCACCATGGAGTCTCGGTCAGGGCGGCGAGCCGGCAAGCACTGGAGTTCCTGGCGAAATCACCGTGAACGGTGAGCCCCGGGACCGGCGGCCCGCCACGCTCCACGGCACCCTCGACAGGCTTCTCGTGCCGCCACCACGGCACACCCTTGGTTCCAGTCGCTTACGGATGCAGACATTGTCCTGCGCGTCGGCCCCCGGCTCTGGCGCCGCTGCGAACGAGCGACGTGATGGGTGGGCGGTCGTGCAGCCTCAGATTGGCCGGAGCGACATGATGAAGCCGTCGTGCGGCGAGGAGTTGGCGTTCGTCCAGTAGATCGTGTCGCCCCAGACCGCGAGCGCGGCCGGGTCGTCGAGCCCGTCGACGAGGGGCCGAACCGGGCCGCCGTCCGCCGGTGCGCTCATGATGAGCCCCGGCTCGCTCAAGCCGTACTCGGACCAGTAGATCGTGCCGCCATGCACGATGATGCAGACAGGAACTGCCTGCGCATCGGCGATGGTCGTGACGGTGCCGCCGCCGATGGGCGCCTTGCGGACCGAGCCGGACCGCGTCGCGGGCAGGTTGAGGCCACCGAGCGGACCCAGGTCCGTCCAGTAGACGGACGACGCGTCAAAGGCGACTCCCGATGGGGCCGGCTGGTCCGAGGCGAGCTGGACCGGCGTTCCTCCTGTGACGGGTCCCTGCCACACGCTTCCGTCGTTGTTGGCACGGCCACCGGCGTCGAACGTGCCCCACTCGACCCAGTACACGTTTGTGCCGTCGCTCACGACTCCCTGCGGCAGGTGCAGGTGAGTGTAGATGGCGACCGGAGCGCTGCCGCCTCCGATGGGCGCCTTCATGATCGCTCCGTCGTCTCCGGAAGCGCCCGTCACCCAGTATACGTAGCTCGAGTCGACCGCGACCGCGTTGAGATAGGCTGCATCGTAGAACGCCTCGGAGTGGTCGCCGAGCGTGATGGCCGCCCCGCCATCGAGCGGGACCTGCACCACCGTCCCATCGAGGTTGTTCGTGCTCGAGCCGAGGCCGAACGTGCCGACGCTCCACACGTAGACGTTGTTGGCGTCGACAGCGAGGCTCACGGGCGTGGGGTGGGGCGGGCCCACCGTGGTTACGGCGCCGACCCCCGCGTCGCCGGTGTCGAGCGGGAGCCTCGAGACAGGCTCGCCCGAGACGACCTGCGTGTAATAGAGGTATGCGTCGCTCGCCACGATCGTGCTGGCGGGCTGCCGTAGCCCCGTCAGTACCGTGGAAAGCTCACCGCCGTCGATCAGCGCCGTGGGGGTCGGCGGACCGCCCATCATGTTGCTCCGGTCGTCGTTGCAGGCGATGTACGGATCGGCGCAGGTGTTCGGCTCCGCGAGCGTGACCTGTTCGACGCATCCCATGCAGGCGAGACCGGGCGTCTCACATGGACCGCCGGGAGTGCTCGGGCACGCCATGGCGAGGCAGGTGTCGAGAGTCGAGAGCAGCGCGGACGCGGTCGCCGTCCCTTGCGCCTGGCACGCATCCTTGCACGCGGTGTCGCCCGTTGCGCATGCCGAACGGCAGGCGAGTAGCTGACCGCAGGCGTATTGTGAGCCGCCGTCCAGCTCGGTGGCGACGACGCCGCCGTCGGGGTTGGGCGGACCCGCGGCGTGGTCGTTCGTGCACGCCACGAGCCCCGTGACGCAGGCGCCCGTTCCGGCGGACTGGTTGCAGTCCCCGCACTCCGAGGAGCTCGGATCGACGCAGGGGCCGCCGGCCGTGTTCGGGCAGTTCTCAGCGATACAGGCTGTGAAGCCTTCGAAAAGCCCCTGCGCCGTGGCAGTCGAGGTTGCATAGCACTGGTCCGTGCAATCACTCGAGGTACACGCTTGATCACAGCCGAGAAGCTGTCCGCACGTCATGCCGCTCGGGCCTCCGCAGTCCATGGTGCATGCCGCGTCCATGGGCTCGCCCGCGTCCATGGGCTCGCCCGCGTCCATGGGCGTGTCGGGCGAGGTGCCCGACTTGCACCCGGCGATCGTCATGGCGATCGCGATGGGCAGCAGCCATCCACGGAGGGGGAAGTGGCCGCTTTGCGCGGCCGTAAGGATGGAAGAGGACGACATGCGCGGACCCTCGCATCGCCGCCTCGAGCGCGCAAGCGGGGCCCTCGTTGCGGCAGGCAGCGCTCCAACGTGCGCTCGATCATGTCCGGTCGGTGCGCGCAAACGTTCGTGATGGCTTGGCCACGTCGTGGCGGTCCGAACGGCCGGGCGGCTATCCTGACGCCACGTTCTTCAACACAGAGGAGGCACCGTGTTCGATCACCTGTCGATCGGCGTGAGGAACCTCGATCGTGCCGCCGCATTTTACGACGCCTCGTTGGCGCCGCTCGGCTACGAGCGTCTCTGGCGAACCGCCCGTGGCGTTGGATACGGCCCCGAGGGATTCGAGGGCGAGGCGCCGTTCGCGATCGTCGAGACCGGGTCCGAGGCAAGGCCTCCCGATCCGGCCTTTCACATCGCCTTCGTTGCCCCGAGTCGCCAAGCCGTCGATGGCTTCCACAGAGCGGCGCTCAGCGCTGGCGGTGTGGACGAAGGACGGCCCGGCATTCGCGACAACTACGACCCGGGCTACTACGCGGCGTTCGTTCGCGACCTCGACGGTCATCGCGTCGAAGCCGTGTTGCACGAGCGACCGAAGGGTTGAGGCCAGGAGCGCCAGGGCGCGGCAGCTCGCTCAGGCCTCCTCACCAGCTCCCGATGGGCGGGCCGTACACGCCCGAGCTCGACCTGTACTCCGGGGCCAACGGCGGTACGCCGAAGCGGCGGCGCGCTTCCGCCAGCGGCAGCTCGACGTCCGCCCAGAAGTCCCATCCGTCGGCGAGGTCGACGGTCATCTGCGAGCCGCGCTTGATGGCGTGGAGCATCCGCTCGGCGAGGTCTCCCTCGCCGATGCGTCCCGGGTGCTTCGGCATCGGAATCGGTGCGGCGTTGATCCCCGCGGTGTGGATCAGCACGGCGAACAGGATCGTGAAAAAGGAATTCTCGTTGCGACGGTAGGCGGCCTGGAAGCACGCGACTTGCAGCTCACCCTCGGGCGTGGCGTCGTAGCCAGCCAAGACGTGGCTGAAGTCGTGGAAGACCCCGCCCACCGGAAATCCGCCTTTGTCGCCCGGAAAGGAGAAGCCGTTTTCGCGATAGTGGAGGAAGAAGGCGTGACCCAGGGTATCGGTCGGCAGGTCGCCCAGCGCTCGAAACCGAGCAGCGAGGGCGTCGTCGTGCACGACACCCTTGAACTCCAGTAGCCCCTTGACCACCCCGAAGATGCCACCCTGAGCTCGATATTGATTGTCGATGTAGTCGCGCAAGTTCGAGCGGCGGTGCAGATCGAGCAGGAATCGCTTCAGCTCGTCGTGGGCGAGGTGCTCGATGGCACGGACGGCCGGTTCATCGACCCCGAGCGCGCCCGCGAACCCCTCGATGAGCTCTATCTGAGCGGGGGTGGCGGGGCCGACCGCCAGGCTCACCACGAGCATGCCGCGGATCATCTGCCTTGCCAGCGCGGGGTCATCGACGTGCTCGGCAAGCGTGGCGGCGTCGATCTCCGGCAGCGTGTCGATGTCCAGATCGGTGCCGAGTATGACGCGCTGGACGGTGTTCAAGAGAGTGCGGTGGGTCTCGACGAAGCCGTCCTTCGCGGCGCGAGCCACCATCGTCATGGCGCGCAGGCCAAAGGGAGCGACGGACGGAGGGGGGATGAGGAGGTTCATGGCGTCGAGGCGGAGAATAGCGACCCAACGGGCATCACGGAAGCGGTCGTCCCTTTGCCTGTGCGTCCTCGACCTTTCGGCTCAGCCGTGGGCCGCGTCGTTTCGGTGCACGACCCCTGCGTCCGCGGCCGCCGAGCGCACTGCCTCCAGCATGGACAGGGCGGACGGGAACCGGTCCTCTGGGCGCTTCTCGAGAGCTCGCAGGATGACGGCCTCGAGGGCCGGCGGGATCGAGGGGCACACCGCGCTCGGCGGCACGGGCGGCTCCTGCAGGATGCCCACGATGAGCCTGTGCAGGTTGTCGCCCCTGAAGGGGACCCGGCCGAGGAGGCTCTCGTAGAGCAGGACGCCGGCCGACCAGAGATCGGTGCGGTGGTCGATGTCGCGCCTGCCCTGGGCCTGCTCGGGCGAGATGTACTCCGGCGTACCGACCACCGCTCCGTCGAGCGTCAGGGCCGCGGTCTCGTGGCGGCTCCGCGAGATACCGAAGTCGAAGAGCTTGGCGTGTACGGGACCCGAGCCCGAAGCGCCCGTCTCGCCGACGAGAAAGACGTTGTCGGGCTTGAGGTCGCGGTGGATGACATCGTGAGCGTGGGCGGCGGCGAGGGCCGACAGCACCTGCGCGGCGACCATCAGGGCCGCACGCACCGAGAGCGCCTCCTCCTCGCGAAGGCGCTCGCCAAGGGTGCGGCCCTCGAGTAGCTCCATCACGAGGTAGGGCATGCCGTCGGGCAGCATGCCCCGGTCGAAGGTGTGGACGACGTTTGGGTGGTGCACGGCCATGGCGAGCCGCGATTCGCGGTAGAAGCGCCCGGCCCCGCGGCGCTGCCGCGGTAACAGGACCTTGAGGGCGACCGGCCGCCCCTCGTGCACGTGCTCGGCCCGGTAGACGGCGCCCATGCCGCCCAGCGCCAGGAGCCGCTCGATGCGGTACTTGCCGTCGACGAAGGTGCCCTCGAGCACCGGCCCCTCGATCACTCGTCCTGGTGGCTCTCGACTCATGCGCTTCCCTCGCTTCCGACCGTTGTGCGTGCCCCTCCGAAAGTTCGTTGGACGGCGCCCCCCCATCTGGTGCAAGCGTGATGCCCACCGCCAGCGGGCGAAAAACCGCCGCATGCGTACCTACGGAGCGGTCCTCCTGACGCGACCGTGCGTGGGCCGACGCCTTGGGTGCAACGATCGAGACGCTTCCAGGCTTCCTACGTCGTGCGCGCTCCGGATCTTTCCCTGAGCGGCTTCGATTTCACTGCCCGTGACTGCAACATAGGCGTCGGCTTGCGAGGACCGGCATCGATCGCGGTGGCATCGGCGCCGCGACAGATGCCGCTCACTCCATACAGGCGAAGTAGATCAGCTGACGTGTCGAGGACAGCGTCCCGGTCTGCAGGACCACGCCGAGCCAATCGCCGCGGTCGACGATCAGGTCACCCCATTGCGCGCTCCGGCTCGAAATCGCCCGGCCCGCGGCGTCCATCCGCACGTAGGTGACGACGCCGTCGCCGCGGCACAGCGCGTGAACCGTTCCGTCCGCCGTGCCGGCAACCTGCAGCGGCAGGCAGTAGCTGCCGACATCGGCTGTCAGGTCGGTGGACATCCACGGCCCCGCGTCCGCGGCGCGCCGGCTCGAGAGGAGCCGCGCACCGGTCGGATTGGTGTAAAGCGCGAGCACCTCGCCTGTCGCGGAGAACGCAAGGCGGGCCCAGGTCCCGGAGCCAGCAGGCCCGACGACGCCCTCCGTCGTCCAGCCGGACGCGTCGTCGCGCCAGAGCTCGATCGAATCCGGTCCCTGCACGAGCGCATGCAAGACGCCGGAAGCGTCCCAGGCGATGTCGAGAACGGGATTGGCCAGCGTGCTCGCTGCCTGTGTCACCCCCGCGTCGGTTTCGCGCGCCACCACGACGTGACTCGACTCGGCATCGTCGACGTACGCCACCCACACCCGCCCTGCCGCCATGTGCGTTGCGAACCCGCTCGGGCGACCGCGCAATTCGCCGACCGCCGGCACCAGCACCGTGGTCGTCCATCCGGACGAGTCACGTCGCGCGACAACGGCGTCGCTGCTCGGCTCCTCGACGTAGACGACCGTCGGCACCGAGGCCCCGTCGACGACGTGCGGCGCGTGTCCCAGACCGATGCGGGACGGGATGAACCCGCCCGACCGGGGCGCCGCCATTACCGCATTGACGGTGTGGTAGACGAGGTACAGCGCGCCGGACGCGTCACGGAAGCCGCCACTGAACGGCTCTCGGAACGACGACCAGTCCGCGTCGACCACTTCGCCCTCCGACGAGAGGCACGTCGTGGGGGGCGCGCTTCCGGCGTCGATCGGGGCGCCCGCGTCACCGCCGTCGAGGCTCGCTCGCGTCACCGCCGTCGGGCTCGCCCGCATCCGTCGGCTCCGATGCGTCGGGGGGCCCCCCGGCGTCGATGAGGGCTGCGTCCGCGGCGCCTCCATCGGCTGTGACCGCAGCGTCCCGAGTCGGGGCCCCGCCACAGCCAGCCACGCTCCCCAGCACGAGCACGCATGCCGCTCCGGTGATCAGATCATGCAAGCCAAGCGGCGTCGCTCGGCGTCCCTCGATGCGCATGTACCCTCCACGGCGTTACACAGGTTCAGACGCCGGCCGAGCGAATGCAGGCGGCGTACCATCGCCCGCACCACGAGTATCCTTCGTGGTTTCGTCGCGAAGGCGTGGCACCGTGAACGCTCGTGCACACGCTCGGCGGGATGGACCCCGACGAGATGAAGGAGGCGATGCGTGCGCGCTCCCCAATCCAACGACCGACGACGAGCGGCGGCTGCTCCCGTTCCTCTGGGCGTCGGCCAAGCTCGCCCTGCGGAGCTTCCTCGCCGAAATGGCCTGAACCCTTTTGCGGGCGCGCGGCTCGTACCGGGCATGGAGAAAACGATGACGACCGTTCAGGTAACCGAAGAAAACTTCGAGCAGACCGTGCAGCAGGGCATCGTCCTGCTCGACTTCTGGGCGTCCTGGTGTGGGCCCTGTCGGGCGTTCGCGCCCGTGTTCGAGGCTGCCGCAACGAATCACCCGGACGTCGTGTTCGGCAAGGTCGACACCGAGGCCGAGGGCGGCCTCGCCGCCGCCTTCGGCATCCGGGCGATCCCGACGCTGATGGTGCTCCGAGACGGCGTGCTCCTCGCCGCGCAACCCGGGATGATCCCCGCCGCCGCGCTCGATGAGCTCGTCCAGAAGGTGCGCGAGCTCGACATGGACGAGGTGCGCCGGCAAGTCGATGCAGCGAAACAGAAGGTCGATGCGTCGGAGCAGGCGGCGAAGGCAGGGGGCGCCTGATGTGCCGGCGAGCCGACTGCTCCGCCTGCGGGCGGCCTACGTTCGTGGGATGTGGGGCACACGTGGAGCAGGTCCTCGCGGGTGTACCAGAGAGCAAACGGTGCCGGTGCCGTGAGGCGAAGGCCGAACAGGGTGAGGGCGCGAGCGAGCCACGCTCGTGGCTCCGCGCCCTCTTCGGCAAGTAGCTCTCTCGTCGCCGGTTGCGCGTGCTGCACGAGCCACCATCGCCGAGGCCGCCCAGATAGAGCTCGAGGAGGAAGCATTGCCATGAAACGCAACGAAGGTGTCTGGGATTGGGCAGTCCGGGTCGTCCTCGGCCTCGGTCTGCTCTCGCTCACCGTGGTAGGACCGCACACCGCCTGGGGGCTCGTAGGGCTCGTCCCGCTCGCCACGGGCACGATGGGCTTCTGCCCACTGTATCGGGTCTTCGGCATGAGCACGCGCCCGGCAGGCTAGCCACCGCAGGAGGCCTTCAATCCGGACGGGGTCAGCGCCGCGCCTGGATCAGCTTCCACCCGTTCCCCGACGGATCCCGGAACCCGGCGTCCACGCTGCCGTAGCGCTCCACGGGCTCCTGGGTGAACTCCACCCCGCGGGCGCGCATCCCCTCGTAGGCGGCGCGGCAGTCGTCCACGACCAGCACGAGCGGCGGCATGGCGCCCTTGGCCAAGATCTCGCGGAGCGTCTGCACCGCCACCGCGGCTGGGGTGCTCTCGCTCGCATCGTACCTGGACGCGAGCGGCTTCGCTTCGGCGCGTCTGCCGGGCTACCATGACCGCATGCGCTTCGCTTTTGCCGTTCGCTGCGGTGGACGCCTCGCCCTCTTCGCCATCGGTTCGACGCTCGCCGTGGGGTGCTCGGGGCACGACCGTCCCGTAGGCGGTGCCAGCGCGCCGCCCGCCGTGCCCGACATGACCCACGGGCCGAGCACGCCCGACGACATCGACGGCGACGGCATCCCGAACGACTCGGACAACTGCCCGTCGGTCGCCAACGCCGACCAGCGCGACGCCTGCACCTATCCGCCCGCCCCGGTGCCCACCGGCGATGTGGTCGCCGACGGCCTCGCGCGCCTCAACTGGACGCGCCACGCCGTGGGGCTCGACCCGGTGGACGAGGACCCGTCCCTGAGCCACGGCTGCCTCGTACACATCCACTACCTCGAGCAACTCTCGGCAGAGGTCGGCATGCCGCTGCTCGAGCACACCGAGGACATGTCCAAGCCCTACGCCACCGCGGAGGGCAACCAGGCGGGCATCGACTCGGTCCTGTCCCTCGGGCCGAGCGACATCGCGACGGCCATCGACGGATGGATTAACACGCTCTACCACCGCCTGCCCCTGCTCCACCCCGGCCTCCAGCACGTGGGCATCGCCTACGAGAACGACTACGCCTGCGTCCAGTACCGGCCGGGCACCGACGACTCGGTCGCGGCGCCCTTTCCCATCCTCTGGCCGCCCCCCGACATCGTCGGCACCGACCGTCAGTTCGAGGGCAACGAGTCGCCCTGTCCCACCGTGGCCGATTCCGCTCGGCGGCGGCGCCTGCCCCCCGGGCGCGGCCATTGCCTCCCTCGGCCTGAACCGGCTCGGCGGCCTGTCCGCCGTGACGGGCACCCTGACGAACGTCGACACGGGCGCGGACGTACCCATGTTCGCCGTCTACTACGACGGTGGGCCGTCGCCGGCCGAACAGATGGGCTACGTGGAGGGCTCCGTGGCGCTGGTGCCCCAACCCATGACGTCCCTCGACCGCGGCCTGTACCAGGTGGAGGTGAACGCCACGGTGGCGGGCACGCCCACGACCTACCGCTGGCGCTTCCGCACCGCCCAGGCATTGCCTGACGTCGGCTGCGACGACCTCGGCATCCACCGCACCTTCACCGACGCCTACCCGGTGGGCTCGGGGATGGTGCCGGGACGGAGCAATGCGATGTACGCTCTACATGTACCAGATCGGCGGGAGCGGGATGCGTCAGGTGACCCTCACCTACGACTACGGCGAGGGCGACCTCGACCTGGTGGCCCTGGCGGAGGCGGGCCCCACGACGCCATCGGGCGCAGCGAGACGCAGGGCAACATGGAGAGCCTGGTGGTGCCGGCCGGGTCCTACGTGCAGGTCTACGGCTACAACGGGGGCATGGGCCCCTACATCCTGACGGTGCAGTAGACCGGGGCGCGGCCGCGGCGGAGCGTGTGCTGCCGGTGACGGCAAGAGCGTTCACAGTGGTCTAGGCGGGCGGCGCCTTCGCCACCTCGTCGGTTCCCACCACCTCGACGCCGAGCCGCACGGTGACGCGTGGCTCGGCGCACGCGGCCGCAAACAACGTCTCGAAGAGCACGCCTCGGTGCAGCCCGATGCCGTGCCGAGACGCGGGTCGATTCCCGCCGTACGACAGGTCGACCACCGTGCGGCGCCGGAGCGTCTCGCAGCGAAGTCGATTGATGCGCGCGCCACGCTCGACGGATTGGGGCGCCCAGCCCGAGGCGGGCGAGGGCCGTCTGTCCCGTGGGTTGCAACACCATCCCGGCGCCCACCGCCTGCGGGTCGGCTACGCGGGTCCTACACCGTCACCCGATGCCCGGCCCGCGCGAGCGCGATGCCTACCGCGCACCCGGCCGTCCCCCCGCCCACGACCCCCACGTCGATTGCACTCCCGCACTGTCCCGTCGAGCCAGACTCCCATTCCCGCCGAAGCGGCTCGGCGGTCGGAGGCCACGGCGGGGATTCGCCGCGACAGTCAGCGAGCCTCCGCCCGGATGCCCCGAAGGCCACCCGCAGCGACCTCCGTCGAACATTAGCCTCCAAACAGTTTGTCGTTGCTTCGGTGGAGAGTGTGCGTTTACTTTCGTCTCGGAGGTGGGAGGCACGGGTGCGAGAGGGATGGCGATTTCGGTTGCCGTGGTCCTGCTTCCGTGTGGATCGGGTGCACCGGGGGAGGGGATCACGCAGGCGGGGGCGGCGACGCGGATGCTGGCTCTCGCGGGCAGGACTCCGGTTCCTACGACCGCGTCCCGTCTCCGACACCGGCACGCTGGCCGGCGACGAAGTGGGAGGGCGACGCAGGCGGGGAGGGCGATGCTGGAGCGGCGGGCGACACCTGCAGCTCCTTCGTGCCCGACATCCCCAGCACCTACAGC
>CAWHLB010000023.1:0-6743 GCA_963830115.1 uncultured delta proteobacterium | reverse complement strand
AGTCGATCGATGCGCGCGCCACGCTCGACGATTGGGGCGAGCAGCCCCAGGCGGGCGAGGGCCGTCTGTCCCGTGGGTTGCAACACGATCCCGGCGCCCACCGCCTGCGGGTCGGCTACGCGGTCGTACACCGTCACCCGATGCCCGGCCCGCGCGAGCGCGATGCCTACCGCGCACCCGGCCGTCCCCCCCGCCCACGACCCCCACGTCGATCGCATCCCGCATGTCCCTTGAGCTGATCCCATTCCCGCCGAAGCGGCTCGGCGGTCGGAGGCCACGGCGGGGATTCGCCGCGACAGTCAGCGAGCCTCGCCGGATGCCCCGAAGGCCACCCGCAGCGACCTCCGTCGAACATTAGCCTCCAAACAGTTTGTCGTTGCTTCGGTGGAGAGTGTGCGTTTACTTTCGTCTCGGAGGTGGAGGCAGGGGTGCGAGAGGGATGGCGATTTCGGTTGCCGTGGTCCTGCTTCTGTGTGGGATCGGGTGCACCGGGGGAGGGGATCACGCAGGCGGGGGCGGCGACGCGGATGCTGGCTCTCGGCAGGACTCCGGTTCCTACGACGCGTCCGTCTCCGACACCGGCACGCTGGCCGGCGACGCAAGCGGGGAGGGCGACGCAGGCGGGGAGGGCGACGCCGGAGCGGCGGGCGACACGCAGCTCTTCGTGCCCGACATCCCCAGCACCTACAGCGGAAGCCTCACGGACCCCGGCTTCGAGGTCGTCGCGTTCACGATCTACCAGGACTTGGTGCTGGGGGATGAGCAGTTTGCGGTCGCGATCCGGAACGTGTCGGCCCTCACGATCTGCGCGATCGGGCTGACCACCCACTTCCTCGATTCATCGGGCTACGAGCTCGGTTCGGCCGACGGTCCGGTGGACACGCCCTTGTTCCGTGCCAGCTCCGGCACGGGCCGCCTCACCCAGTGCATTGGCCCGGGTCAGACAGGGATGCAGAACTCGAGTCTGGACCTGAGCGGTGCCAGCGTCAGCGACATCGCTAGCGCGACATGGGAGATCAGCGGCATCAACCTCACCGACGCGGTCTCGACCTCCGACCTCCAGGTCACCGGGGTCCACGCCGTCGACGACGGCTACGGCGCCAGCGAGTTCGCAGGTCGGGTCGAAAATCACGGCTCGGACACGGTGCAGTACCCGTCGGTCTCGATCTACGGGGTCAACTCGGTGGGTCGGCCGCTCTTCCAGTCGGGTCATATCGGCAGCGCCGGCGTTGCGCCAGGCGGCTCGTGGTCGTTCCAAACCATCACGAGCTTCGACCAGCCCTACGCCGACTTCGCTGCCTTTGCCAACGCTTCCGACTGAGGGCCGTCGTTCCTCACGAGCCACGACGCGGCGACGCCGACTTCCTCACCGGACGCGAAGTCGCCCACGTGTCCCGATTGAGCAACGCTCGACGACTGGCTCACCTCGACGAGGAGGAGCGGGGGTTGCCGAGCGCATCTCGGGCCTCGTAGTGCCAGCCCCAAGCATCGGCATTGTACGTGTGGTCGAGCGTCACTTCGAAAGTCAGGCGGTCCCCGGTGCTCAGGGCCGTCCGCTCCGTGCGGAACAAGAGCGGGCCGCGCTGGCCGACGCTGTCCTCCGGACCGGTTCCGAAGCCGAGATTGTCGTCGAACCACGCGCGAAAGTACAATCCAAACCCGTCGAGCTGACCGGCGGTCGTGACCTCGGCGTCGAGGGACACACGTCGCGGAGCGCCGTTGCTCGAGGCGTGATGAAGGTCCAGCTCGAACACGGGAGGGCACTTCGCGAGCACGCGCGCGACGTCACCTTGGCGGATGGGGCGCTTGTCCCAACCCTTCCCCGCGATCGGCTCCTCCGGCGCGAGCGCGGCGAAGCTCACACCATCGATGCTCTGCTCCCAGATGAACGGGACGCGCGCGTGGGGATGGGCTCCACGGGCACGATGAAGAGCTCGAAGCGATGCGGCAAGATGCGCCCGCCGGGCCGGAGCGCCCGTTCGCGGAGCGAGGCGATGTGCTCGATGAGACCGTCGTTGAACAGTGCGTTGCTCATCATGTCGTGCACGATCACGTCTAGGCGACGCCCCGGATCGAAGTCCCCTACGGGAGAGTGCACGAACTCGATCGCGAGCCCATTGGCTTCGGCGACGCGTTGGGCGCGCTCGATGCCCCGCGAGTGATCGACGGCCCACACATGGGCGCCCCGCCTTGCCGCGAGGCAGGCGAGAACCCCGTTTCCAGTTCCCACGTCCACGACGCCCTGCCCTCGCGCGACGTGCCGCCGAATCGCCTCGGCATAGACGTCGAGCCTCGGGCGATCCGCGAGCATCACGTCGTGCAGAAACGGCCGCTCGTAGAATCCGGCGTTCCAGGCGTCGAACCACAGCCGGCGCACGAACCGTGTGCGCTTGAGGACAGCGCCCGATCGCTTCGCGGACGTCGCCAATCCCCTGAGAACCGCTGTCCGAACGCTGCGTACGTTTCCCATGAACGATTCACCGGGCCGTTGTCGAAGATCGGTTGCGAAAGCGTAGCGGGAGTAGAGGGTAACGCAGCTGCGGGCGTCAACAACCCTCTGGCGAGGATCTGGGCGCCGAGCCGCTCGTAGCAGCGGTCAGGCCGGACGAAGGAGCGGGTCCGCCGACCGCGCTGGGGCAGCTCGCCCTGGGAGAATGGAAGCATCCTCGACCCATGTTCCCTCGCCGGGAAGCGCCGGACGTCGGCATCAGCTCGCGGACTGGAGCGCGATGAGGCCGGTCGAGTCGAGCACGTACACGCGATTGCCGACGAGCACCGGCTCGCGCACCGGCCCCATGGCGCCGCTGACGGTGCCCGACCAGAGCTGCATCCCGCTCGCGAGGTCGAGGATGGTGATCCCCAAGAGCCCGTGACGACCAGCGTGCCGCTGGCAACCGCGGCGGCGATCGTGGTGGTCGCTACATTGGTCCCCGTGTACACCTCCGGGTATCCGGTCGCGCAGCCACCCGAGAGGTTCTGCGTGCCGGCGGTCGACGCTGCGCCCGCGACGGGCGTGCTCCATGCCGGCGCGCCCGACCCCGCGTCGAACGCCTGCACGCCGATGGTGTCGGCGACGATCACGAGCCCCGCGGCGAGCACGGGCGCCTGGAAGCCGGCGGTCGTGAGGCCGGGGTGTGTGACGCCGACGCTCCACAGGACCGAGCCATCGGTCTCGGAGCGCGCGACCAGGTTCGCCCCCTCCAGGAGGTAGAGGCGCCCGTAGCCCGCCGACATCCGGCTGGTCGGGCTCGTCGTCTTCATCCAGCGCATCGTCCCGGTGGCACCGTCGAACGCGTAGACGCCTTCGGCGATCCCGGGCGTGGCGCCGTCCGCGTCACGGTACTCGGGCGCATAGTAGAGCGCGCCGCCGTCCGCGGCGATCGCGCCGCCCGAAACGTCCCACGAACCGATGCGGCAGAGGCCGTATTCGTTCGCCTTCCAGAGCTGGTGCGCCATGTCGTCGTAGGCCCCGACGAAGAGCTTCGGCCCGTCGATGTACACGTCGTTGACGAGGTAGACCCGCCCGTCGGCGAAGGCCGACGCCCCCCAGTAGTCGACGCTCGTTCCATGCACCTTCATCCCGGCGGCTTGCGAGAGATAGGCCACCTGGTCGTCGTCGACGACGACGTCGTCGAACGCCAAGGTCGGCCAGTGGGCGAGGTTCGCGTCGCTGTGGCTGTCCCAGGTCCACACGCGCGCCCCGTCGAGGGAGACGCGGTCGACGGCGGTGGTGCCGAGGTAGGCTCCGTCCGACGCCGACCAGCCGAGGTAGATTGCGTCGGACGCAGCGATGGCGTGCCCGAGGAAGTTGAAAGTGTGACCGCTCGGCGGCGCGGGCGCGTAACGCCAGCGCATCGTGAGCGGGCCCTGGATGCACGCGTCCGAGGCGCTCGAGCGCTGTGCATCGTGGCCGTAGGTCGACCACGCCGAGGTGCCGCAGGAAGGCGCCAGACCCGCATCGACCCGGCCTCCCCCGCCGTCTACGCCGGCCGCATCCAGGGCTCCGGCATCCGTGACCGCCGCTTCCATGCTCGCCGCATCCGCAACCTGGGCATCGCGAGCGCCGCCGGCGTCGGGCGATGTCCCGTGGCCGCCGCCGCAGCCTGCGATCAGGATTGCGGCGAGCACGGCCGCGCGAGGAACGGCGCGGGCGCGTGACATGGCGAAGGAGTCGGAGAAGCTATGCATCGCGGCGAGAGTAGCCCAATGGCCCGCCGGTATCGATCTAGGCACGCATCCGAGTGACCTGCCGTGGCGGAAGACGAGCGAGATGTCGCCGCCCGGGGCGTTGACGGTCGAGGTCTCGCTAAATATGCTCCGGCCGCCATGAGCCAGCCTACCCAGCGCTTGCACCTTCTCGGCCCCATCTACAACTTCGTCCGGGAGCCCGGCCAGACGCCGCTCGACGGAGCCCACCAGGCCGGTCTCACGTTCGTCGCCATGGACGCGCGAGCCTACGCGGACTTCAGCGGCGGGCGGCCGACCGGCGAATGGGTGGTCGCGCGCCAAATCCAGGCCGACTTGCCCGAGCTCGAGCCGTGGCCCAAGACCGGCTGGCGCTTTCAGGACCAGGCGGGCGCGCGGGAGGCCTACCAGGCCATGCGCAACCACGTCCTGTCGCACCTCCCGGGCGTGACCGCGGAGGAGGACCGCGGACCGGAGCGCCGGCTGAACAATCCAGCCTCGGCCTGGGGTGAGAGGTTCGTCCTCGATGGGGAGGAGGTCCTGTACCTGTCGTGCGACTCGGCTACCCAGGCGCGCCTGCTCGAGATGCTCACCGATCGGCTCAAGTCCTTCGAGACCCGGGGGACCACGCCTCAGCGCTACGCTTCGTACAACTCGCAGACCGCCCCGCACCTGCTCGCGGTCGCGGTCGGCTCGAGCGGCGTGGCCGAGCACCTCGTGGTGGCGTTCACGCCCGCCAACGAGCAGTCCCTCATCACCGCCGGCCTGCCTGGCTCGACTCGCGCGTCGGACCTCAAGCTGTTCACGCTCGACGTGCCGAGCGGCATCCTGGTCCTGGCCTGGGGACGCGTCGACGGCGTGGCCGCATTCGCCCAGACGCAAGGTCAGGATCCAGCCGCTGTGCTCCATCAGCTCCTCGGACAGAACCTGGCCGCTCCGCTGCCGACCCCCTTCGACAGCGCCGCCCCGGGGCCGCTCGCGTGGGGCATCCGACTCCAGCCGGGCCGCTACCGCTGCGCGCTCCGGTTCCTCGAGACGCCCGAGGGAATCTCGGCCATGGCCCTGTCCCACGAGCAGGCCGCTCCGCTCTGGAGCGACATGGCGGCGGCGCCCAAACCCGTCGTCATCGATGCGGCCCAGGCGACGCAGGCCGCTCACGCCGCCCAGCAGCAGATGGCCGCCGGCCAGGGCGGCGACCACGACCCGGTGGTGTTTCCGGGCCAGCCGTTGGCGCGGCTGTCGGACTGGGTCCGCCTCATGAAAGGCATGCAGGGGGGCGACATGCAGAGGGCGCTTTCCCGCGCGGGGCTCGACATGATGTCCTACGGCGCCGTCGCCCAGGCGTGGGGCACCAAACTCGCGTCCGATGCCACGTTGACGGCCAAGTTCGCCGCGATGATGGCGGCTCCCTAGTTCGCGCGTCTCCGCAATCCCTCAACCAATTCACCGGCCCTCGACGCCGCTCGACCCGCCGACCGCGCTCCGCGCCATCTCCTCGAACATGAACGACCCGCCGCGCCTGGCGAACCTCGGGGGAGCGCCGACCGCGCGCAGCCTCGAGCAGCGTTGGGTGCTGGCCAGTCAGGGAGTCCTGACCGAGCTCTTCGGCGCCAGCCATGCGCGCATGGGCGGCCTACCGCGGCCGCTCGGCAGTCACTTCGCCGCCCTGTTCTTGCGGCGCGACTGGGACGTTCGCCACGCGGGCGAGGCGCTCTCCCGCGTCGAGTGGCTCCTGGGCGAGGGACATCGCCTCGACTACGCGGCGCGGACCGATCGCCATGCCGACGAGTTTCTGGCGTGGGATCTGGTGCGGGCCGCGGCCGTGGCCGGCTGGGCCTACGCCGCCTATCACCTGTCCCTTTGCGAGGCGTGGAGCTGGATGGTTCGCGCGTCGCGCGAGCTCCAGCGCACGTTCGATGGATGGGACGATGTCGGGGCGTCGTACGTCGAGGGCTGCCGCCTCTGGGACGAGGAGGCGGGCGACCAGGTGGAGGGCCTGGTCCAGGCGCTGCTGGCTCCGGGCGGCGGCTGGGATTCTGCCCTGGCGGGTCGACCTCGGGGGCGACCTGGCTCCGGCGGACGAGCCGCTCCCCGAGCTCGTCGTCGACGCGGCGGGCGGCCCCGGCGTTCACCCGACCATCGGCGACGCGCTCGGCGCCTGTGACACCCCGGCGCGTGTGCGCGTCCGCCCCGGCACCTACCGCGAGCGCGTGGTCCTCCGGCGTCCGGTCGAGCTCATCGGCGAGGGCGAGGGTGAGGTCTCCATCGAGGCCCAGGGCGGGCCGGCCCTCGCGCTCAGCAACCAGAACGCCTATGTGAGCGGGCTCACGCTCGTGTCAACGCCGGAGCTGGGCGGCGGCCGAGCCGCATCGGCGGTGCGGCTCGAGCGCTACTTTCTGCGCCTTTGCGATTGCACGATTCGTTCGGCGGGGTGTGGTGTCCATGCGTCGGGCGAGGACGACCTCGTGGTCCTCGAGCGCTGCCGCATCGACGCCGCAGGCGACGCCGGCGTGCTGGTCGAGGAGGGCGCGCACGCCGCAGTGATCGACACTGCCATC
>CAWHLB010000022.1:0-8263 GCA_963830115.1 uncultured delta proteobacterium | reverse complement strand
TCCGAAGCTGCAAAACCAACCAGCGACGGCATGGAGCAACGGTACCACGGAAGGGTCCGCGTGCTCGACGGGGGCGACCCACCCGAGCTGACCGACCCTTCGCGTCGACGAACCTCCCCGACAGATGCCCAAGAACGCTCCGCGCGGCATGCTCGAGTGCCGGGGCTCCACGCTGGACGAAGACGACGCCGACGGCATCGTTCAGACCGCGAAGTCGAGCTCGAGCTGACCGAGTAGTTTCGGCGGCGGCCCGCGCGCGACGTGCCCGTGCAACACGCTCGCAATCTCGCCCGGCTCAGTCACGACCGCCACGACGTGCAGCCGCCCACCGCATTGGGTGCACTCGGTGATGTCCACGCGGAACACCCGCGCGAGCAGCCACGCCCAGGGGTGCCGGCTCGGTCGCGTCGGCTTCGCCGGGCCACCTTGCTCTTCGTCCAGCAACAGCAGCTGCTCGTCAATATCGACCTCGGGGCCGGGCACGACCTCGGCGCGAACTTGGCGTTGCCCGCGAAGACTCCGTGATACCGGATCATGTGAAACCTCGGCGCCGGGATCAGCGCACAGAGCCGGGCGATGAGGTCGAGCGGGCGTGAACAGTACGGCCGAGGTGCCGTCTCTCCAGCGTGACTTCAGCGCGACGCGAAGGCGCCCGTCACCGTGCTCACTCAGGCGCTCCATCGCCAGCGGCGGGCGCGCGATGTAGCGGCATAGGCGCTCGAGGCGAGGTCGGTCCCAGCCCTCGATGCGCACCTTCGCGTGCACGTTCACACCGCCCACCTCCGCGACGGCGCCCGTGGGCTCGACCGCGACTCGCACGGGCCTGGTGAGCTTTGCCGTACGCTGGCCGGCGTCCTCGCCGAGCAAGCTGACGTCAGCGGCCGACGCGCCGTAGCAGCTCGCGAGCACCGGCTGCTCGTCGGCGAGCGTGTCCGGGGCGTCGTCGATGCCCTCGAGGCCGCGACCGTGGCGTGCGAGCACGCGTACGAGCTTCTCGTAGGTGCGGGACGCGACCTCCGCCACGTCCTCGGCCGTGGGCGACGCCAGCTCGCGGAAGCGAAGCTCGCCGTCGGCGTCGCGCAGCCAGACCCCGTCCGCCGCGAGCGTGTGAAAGTGAACGTTGAGCCGCAACGCGCTGTCGCTGCGCTGCACCACCGTCACCGCGCCCACCTCGGCCTCGCTCACCGAGCGCAGGCCGAGCTCTGCTTCGCGCGTCGACGAAGGCACTGCTTCAGCGTGCCGATGAACGCCCGCAGCACGTCCGCGCACAGCTTGCGGTCGTAGCCCAGTACGTAGCGCAGAGCCCAGGGCAGCGAGCACACCCATTGCCGCATGGGCACCTCCTCGGGGAACACCTCGTCCACCAGGTGGGCCGCAACGTCCGACATGCGCCGGCCCACGCAGGATGGGCAGAACCCACGCTTCTTGCACGAGAACGCCACCGACAGCTCCTCGCCGCAGCCTTTGCAGACCAGCTGCACGAAGCCGTGCTCGAGCAGCCCGCATTCGAGGTAGGCGCGAAACTCCTTCGTCACGAAGGACGGCAGCCCTCCTGCTTGCTCAGCCCGCTCCAGGAACTCGGGCCAGTGCTCGCTGACCACACGGTACAGAAGCGTCTCTTGTGGACGGCGCCGCTCGTAGCCGTCCGTGCGCGAGCTCGCAGCGCAGGGTGGGGCTCGGGCAACAACGGGCACCTGCACTCATCGGCCGCGCGCATCCCGAGTGAGCATCCGAATCGCCGCCGTGGACGGTCGTGTCGAGCCCCGCGTAGGGCACTCTCGCGGCCGAGGCACGGGGCGAGGTGGGCGGCTCGGCGTCCCCAGCGGGATTTGAAGACGTCGAGCGTTCGCGAGTTTCGCGAGCAAACCCCGCAAAAACGGGGCGATCCGCGCATGACGCACTCGCGAGGCCGGGCGACGCACCCCCTCAAGCGGCGCCATGGACCTGGCGGCGGGCTCACGGCGCATCCTCGTGCTCACCACGCACCGGACGAAGAAGGGCGAGCCCAAGCTCGTCGCCGAGTGCACGTTCCCGCTCACCGCGCGCGGCGTGGTCGACCGCGTGATCACCAATCTCGCGGTCATGGACATCACGCCCCACGGCTTCCAGATCGTCGAGTGCGCGCCGGGCGTGACGCCGGACGAGGTGCGGGCGGCGACGGGCGCCGAGGTGAGCTGACGGCCACCCGCCCCGGTCGGGCCGGCACGGCACGTGGGTCCGCTGCGCCTCGTCGCCGCGCGTGCAGCGGATCGGGGAACGGCAACTCATCAATCGTCGTCGTGGTCGTCGTCTTGAAGGTCGAGCGGACCAATCGGCGAGGTGAATGACACTGCCACCCGGCCGTCCTCCAATCGCCGCACGCCGGCCGTGCGCATCGATGACAGCCCACGACAGTCCCGGTCCAGCAGAAGGTCGCCCGGTTGGTCCTCGGCCGGGTACGCGTACCAGACGCAGCCGCTCGGAAAACGCGCACGTGAAATGGGGACCTCCGGCAAGGGCGTCTGCGCAAACGGACTGTGGACGAAGATGTAGTCGCTCCCTGGGGAGTGACCGTGCTTCTCGGGCCGCTCCTTCGGTAGCTCCCCGCGTACAACACGCCGCTCACGTCAGGCGCGTACGAATCGCAAAAGAGGTTCGTCCATGCTTGCTCGGTGCCGGACTTCCTAGCCACGGACCGTTGAGTGGCGAAGCCGTCGCGCACGACCTCATCATTCGTCGTCAGCGCAAACTGCGGCTCGCCCACTCCAAACAAGCACCGAACGATGCGCGGTGGTGCATCCTCCCTCTCGGTCAGAGCTAATGACAACATCGCACCGCTTAGGGCAACGACGAAGCCCTCGTCTTCCTGGACGACGCCTGCCCGCAGCCATCCTTGTCGTTGTTTCCGCTTCTTGTGGATACTGTTCATGAGCCGGAGAAAGAGCGTACGGTCGGTCTCCTTGCCCCAAATGAACTGGCCGAAGCCGGCGCGCACCTTGTCCGGGTTCCTCCGGCCGTCAAGCGTCTCAGCCCCATCCGTGGGGGTACAGGCCTCCACCCACACCACCGTTCCATTCTCGAACCGAACGCCAAAGTCCGGTCCGTCTTGGGACGCGGTAGCAGCGAGGAGATCCCACCCCCATCCGTGTAGCGTACAAGCAAGCCGCATCTCCCAGATCCGCGCTCCACACTCGTGTGGAAAGCTCTCCGAGAAGTTGGGATCTGCGATACCGAGTCCCTCGTACGTGCCCCATAGCGACTCGAGGTACTCGACCTCCTCGGGGCAATCATTTCGGAGATGGTGGTAGCGTCGCAGGTGGGCGCGTTGGACCTCATCCTCAACGAGCTCGGGTCGCGGCGCTTCGCGAGCAAAGAGCCGTCGCCTCATGGGTTCCCCCCGAAAACCTTCCTCGCCCTCTCGCTCGTCAACCGCACTTCGGCCTCCATGCATGAGAGTGTGCCCCTCACTGTCGCACGGTACTTGTAGACTAACGCGCTTTTTTTACGGAGGCCCAAACGCGTCCCACGGTCGCCGACGCGGAGTGCTGGTGCGGCGCAGGACGGCGGACCACGGACCCTGGGATTCGGTGGCTGTCTGCCGCGCGCGCCGTGCCGTCGCCACGCGGTTGCCACGACGAGCCGGAATGCGGGGGTATTCAGCGGTTCGCTACGTCACGGAACGGCATGCGCCGCGGGCGGTGAACCACGCGACAGCACACGGAGAATTCGTGCAAGGCCGCGTCATGCCGCGGCTATCTCCGAAATGCCGTCGCGAGGTTCAAATCCCGCTGGGGACGCCGAGCCCCGGGATCATCCGTGATCTCGGGCCTTTGTCGTTCATGCCGCGCGCTGCCGCTCCGCGGGAGATGGGTGTCCCCTTGGTCGCTCCATCAGTCGGCCATCGACCGAACGTAGTGGCCGAGCGCGCCCCGAATCGCGGCGGCGACGCCGGCAACCACGGGGCGGGCGGCGGCGGCGGCGGTCGCCGGAACGAGCGGCGCCGGCACGCCCGGGCTGATCGTGATCACGTACATCCCGGCGTAGCCGCGTGCGTGCCTACGGACGCCGCTCGCGTCGTCGGGGGCGGCGGTCCCTGCGTAGCGGACATTCGGCGATGGCGCGGACGTCCCGGTCGATCAGGGGTAGTCGTGTCGAAGGATGGTCGCGCCGTCGCCGAACGCGCGGACCGCGCCGTCGGAGGTGATGACCAGACCGTAGAGATCGGCCTGGGCGCCGGTGTCGGACGGGCTCCACATGCCCCCATTCGAAGTGATCGCGCTTGCGGCTGTCCCCGCGGCCCAGAGCCGCCCGCCGCTCTCTCGCGCCAGCAGGACGTCCGCGTCATAGGAGCAACCATAGTTCGTTTCGAGGATTGGGAACGTCGCACTGTCGACGCCGACTCCGTCGACGACGTGGACCACTCCCTCACAGGTGGCGAGCCACGCGTCGTTCGCCGCCTCGGGGAGGATGCCGACGCGTACGTTCGCTCTGCGCCAACCGCTGAAGCTCGTCACGCTGGTGAGCGTGCTCCCGTCCCAATGCACCACGGCCGCCTCGGCCGTCGGGTACCAGAAGTTGTCCACGATCCAGACGTCGTCGCTCGCGCTGCCCCCGAAAGTCGTGACCGTTGCCTGATCTGGCATCGCGTACGTCGGAAGCGGCGGCACCCAGGTCGTCCACGGTGCCCACGTCGTCCACGCGGTTCCGTCCCAGTGCACGACGGACGGGGCGGTCATGTATGGCCCAGTCGCCGTAGCCGCCCACGCTTCGTCGGGGGCGCGCGCCCAGAGCGCGGTGATGCCGCCGCTCACGTCGGCGTCGCTCGCCACCGGCGACCAGCGCGATCCATCGAAGTGGTGGAAGCCGTCCGCCGCCGCGGCCCACACGTCGTTCGGCCCGCTGCCCGAAACGAGCGTGGGATCGCTCGCGCCGACGTCCTCGACCGTCCACGAGGTGCCGTCGAAGCGATAGAGGGCGCTCGTCGTGGTCGCCCCATCCCTCGTCGTGCCGATCGCGCGGATCGTCGTGCCATCGGTCCACGCGTCCGCGAAGCTGTCCGGTGTCGAGGGCAAGATCGAACGTGGCAGAACCGCGGTCCACGCGTGCCCGTCCCAATGCGATACCGTGCCGAGGCCTCCGACGAGCCAGACGTCATCGGGCCCGGATGACGCGATCGCCACGAAGCCGCTCGCGGGGGCCGGGCTCGCGGACCATGCGCTGCCGTTCCAGCGGTCGACGTTTGCACCGTCGAGCAGCCAGATCCCTCCCGCCCCGGCATTCGCGAACAGCTCAGATGCAGAATACACCGACACCTGAGCGATCTCGCTGTGACCGTCCACGACGCTCCATGTCGCACCGTCCCAGTGCTGGAGCGTGCCGCCCGTCCGCAGCCAGGCGTCGTCGGGAGCGACTGCGAGGACGGCGCCGACGTGGAGATTCGGCTCACTCGTCACCCACGGCGTGGACATCGCGTGCGAGCCGTCCCAGTGCACGGGCGAGCCCGTGATGACACCGTCTTCGAAACCCGGAGTAATCCACACGTCGTGGGGACCCGATCCCGACACGACCGAGTCATTGCCTCCGGCGGCCACGTCGGACCGCGCGCGCCATCGCGAGCCGTCGTAGTGGAGCGGGCCGCCTTGGCCGGTGACCCAGATGTCGGTGCGTGACGAGCCCCAGATCGAGTCGGGCGCGTGGGCCGCGAACGCAGGGTCCGTCACCTCCGACCACGCGGTCCCGTTCCAATGGAACATCGAGCTCCCCGGGGGCGAGCCCGAAGAAGCAATCGTCCACACATCGTCCGGACCGCTCGCCCAGACGGCGGTCAGATCATCCTCGGTCGGTGCGTACATCGACGTCCATCGTGCGCCGTCCCAGTGCACGACCGTCCCCCGGTTGCCGACAATCCATACGTCGTTCGGCGCCACGGCCCACACGGCCCTCAAGACGTTCCCCGTCGGCAGCGGGTTGTCCCAGCACCAGCCATCGCTCGTGCATGCGCCGGTGACCTCGCCCATCTCCGGCGGGAGGCTCGGCCCGGCGTCGCCCGCGCCGCCGGCGCTCGTGTGGCTCGTCGCGCACGCGCCCGCGGTCGTAAGCCATGCTAGGCAAACCCCGAATCCGAGAACGTTACGCACCCCACCATGATACCGCGCGCTGCAGGGTGCCGACAAGGCGTCGGTGATCCAGATTACGTGACCGTGCTCGACGGATGGCGTCGAGCCCGTCGTCGGTGCGTTCCAACCGTCGGTTGACCAAGCTGCCTACCGAATGACGAATAAGACGAGGAGCGTCCCCGTGCTCCTGAGCTTCGCGTGAACAAACGACCCATCAGGGGCGGTCCTTCCGGGACGTCCAGCGATTGACCCACGCCAATTATCTTTTTTCCGGCTGGGGACACTATTTCTGCTGGGGTTGTAGGCTGTGTGAAGGGACGGTGCGGCGCGCGTATCGTCCGTTCCTTGGCGTTTCGGCCCCCAAAAGACGTGCGGAGGGCGCCAAGTCGTTTGTAGGAAAGGGATGGGGACGCCTCGAGAACCCGACGAAACTCGGGGCGAAGGAGGTCGTCCCCATGGCGAGGAAGATATCGTACCGAGCGGTTCCGATCGAGAAGGTGACGAGCGCCCTGCTGGCCGGGATGCTGTCAGGCGCGACGAAACTGGTGGTCGCGATCGATGTGGCGAAGACGAAAATGATGGCGGGCTTCGGGCGCGACGACGGCACGGTGGCACGGCTGGTCCGCTTCGATAGCCCGACGCAGACCCGCGCGTTCGTCGATCTCGTCGTCGAGACGGGCCGTGTGCTCGGAGTGCCCGTGGAGGCATTGATGGAGCCGACGGGGACGTACGGCGAGGGCCTGCGCGCGCTGCTGATCACGCGGGGCGTGACGGTCTTCATGCTCAGCCCCAAGCGTGTGCACGATGCTCGTGAGGTGTTCGATGGCGTGCCCAGCCTGCACGACGCCAAGTCGTGCGTGGTGATGGCGCAGCTTCATCGGCAAGGAGCGAGTCGCGGGTACCGCGAGGCGAGCGTGGAGCGACTGCGCCTTCGCGCACTGGTGCGTCAACGTGAGGTGTTCGACACACCGCTTCGGCTGCACCTGGGCCAGCTCGAGGGGCTGTGCGGGCGGCATTGGCCGGAGCTGCTGGCCGAGATGGACGTATGGCGGAGGCGCACGCCGCTCGAGCTGCTGGCGGCGTATGGCTCTGCGGCCGAGCTCGCGGCGCACGAGACCGAAGCGCGCGAGCTGATGCGCCGCACGGGTCGCAACGCGGTCAAGCCCCAGCAGATCCAGAAAATCGTCGACTCTGCGAAACGCTCGGTCGGCTTGCCCGCCTCGCAGGAGGAACGCGAAGTGGTGCGCATGATCGCGCGCGAGGCGCTCCGCCTTCGCTCCTTGATGCAGAGCGTCGACGAGGAGATCCGCAAGGTGGGCGAGACGCACGAAGACACGCGCAGGATCGCGGCCGTCGTCGGTCGCGTGACGGCGGTCGTGCTCGTCGCGTACCTGGGCCCGCTCTCGGAGTACGCCTCGGCGGCGGCGCTCGAGAAGGCGTGCGGCCTGAACCTGAAGATCAAGAGCAGCGGGAACGTGTCCGGTCGACCGTCGATCACCAAGCGCGGCGCGCCCGAGGCCCGTGGCTACCTGTATCTCGCCGCGATGCGGCTCGTGAAGGACGACGAGCTGATCGCGGCGTGGTACCGCGCGCGCGGCGGCTACCGCGCCGACCGCAAGCTCATCGCGCTCGTCGCGGTGATGCGCAAGCTCGCGCGCTCGCTCTGGCACGTTGCGCGGGGCGCGACGTTCGACTCGACGAAGCTCGTCGACGCACGCGCCCTCGGGCTCGCGCCGCAGGCCGCATCGAGCGCACCCGCCGCACCGTCGTCTTCGCGCGAGGCACCGGCTCCCGCCTGAGGGAGTCGGTCTCGCGCTCCGTTCCGCTTCGCTTCGCACGCTTGCTCGTGCGCGTTGCTCGAGGGGTCGAGGCTCTTGGATGTCCCGTGCCGTCCAGGCTTTCGCATAGACCTCAGCCCGGCCCCGAAGAGCTGTCCCGTCGGACCCGATGGTCAACGAAAACGATCCAGCGCCGCTCCCGCGGACGCTCTACGTGACAGGGCAGCCCGACCCGACGTGATCAGCTCCGAGCCAACGCATTCGAGTCACCACCGCAACGTCACGCTCGCCGCGCTCGATCCGCGCGCAAGAACGTCGACGTGTGCGGAGGAGCGCAGCCCGATTGTGGGAATCGTCGGGGACTCTCGACTTGCCACTTGACTACGACAG
>CAWHLB010000021.1:0-11579 GCA_963830115.1 uncultured delta proteobacterium | reverse complement strand
TTACCGCCACCACGACCGTCCTCTCCGTGCTGACCAAGAGCCGCCTCGCCGACGTCGGCCGCAGCATCGGCGTGCCGCTGCCCGAGGCGAAGAAGGACGACCAGGTCCAGCACCTCGTCGGGACCGGCCGCGTCGACTTCCGCGGCCTGCTCGCGCAGTCGACGCGACGCCACGAAGGCGGCCTGCCGCGCGCACCATCTCGATGACTCCGGCCGCGCGCGCACCGACCTGCAAGCCCGTCTGCTCATGGCGCGCGGCGAGGCGGTCGATTCCGCTCCACCGCCTCCGCTCTCACGCGAGGCAAGCCACCGGGCTGCGCGCCGCACCCCTGCGACATCGTGGCCTGCCGTCATCGCCAGCTTGTGGAGGAGGTGGTCCCGCCGTCCGAGCCGAAGCACGCGACGCGAGTCCGCATGGTCTGCCTCGAGACCCGGGCTTGGGCCCTGGGTCGCGGGGATGGGGACGTCGATGGGGACGGCTTCGCCGGGCTGATGCTCGGCGGCCACGGGGAAGCGGACGTCTTCGCTGGCGGCGCGATGCCGGTCACTGTCCTCAGGGTAAGGCCGATGGAAGCCTTTGGTGTCACGGTGCAGTTTCTTCCGTTTGACAGCTCGCGCTTCGGGAAACGGTTCGTTCCAGCGGGAGTCGTTCCTGGCCTCTCGAGCACCGGCGGCATGCGCCAGCTCGAATCGCTAGCCGAACATGGCGCGCTCGACGCCGGTACCGGCCGTTCTTCTCGCGAGCGACCGTGTCGAAGCGCACGAGGGCGAAGACTCGATGCGCTAGAGCCCCTGAGACCCACGTAGCGCCCGCCCCAGTATGACCCTTTGCGCAGGGCGCATAATGCGCGACAATGCGGCCCGCATGCATTGGATCTCGCGCGCAGCTCGTGCTGCGCCATTCGCCGTACTCGCCGTCAGCGCGAGCCTCATCCTGCTCGTGGTCGGGTGTGGCGGCTCGGAGCCCCCCGAGCTCGACGCGTCCTCGCCAGACGCCGGTACCGACGCCGGACTGCCCTCGATCGATGCGGGCACGGACGCCACCGTGACGTGCGTCAGCGCAGTGGACTGTAGCGACGGCCTCTACTGTAACGGGGAAGAGCGGTGCATGCCCGGCGACGCGTCGGCAGATGACTACGGCTGTTTGCCGGCCTCGGCCCCCGCCATGCGACGGGGTCGTGCGAACCTGCCAGGAGTCCGCGTCGGCGTGCTTGACCGCGTGCGACCGGAACGACGACGCCGATGGCGACGGCTACGTCGCGATGGAGTGCGGCGGCGACGACTGTGACGATGGCAATGCTTCCTCCGCTGCAGCGCCGGGCAACCGGAGATTATGCGACGCAGCGGGGAACGACGAGGACTGCAATCCCAGCACTGTCGGTTCGCGCGATGACGACGCCGACGGATACGTCGACATGGCCTGTTGCAACGGCTCCCGTTGCGGAACGGATTGCGATGACGCAGACCCTGCTCGCCATCCGAGCGCGCCCGAGCTGTGCGACGGGTGGATTCAGGACTGTGATCTCGCGGTCGACGAGGACGTCACCGGCACGTTCTACGCGGACGAGGACATGGACGGGTTCGGAGCGGGCGCGCCGGTGATGGCTTGCGCGGCGCCGCCCGGCCATTCGCTTCGCGGCGACGACTGTGACGACACGGATGCGACGGTGAACCCTTCGGAGCCAGAGATTTGCAACGGTGTGGACGACGACTGCGACGGCGTCGTGGACGACGGAACCGCGTCGAGCACGTGCCCCGTCGGCGCGTCGTGTGTCGCCGGACGTGCGTCGCTCCCATCGCCTGCGACCCAGGGTTCTTCGAGTGCGATGGCGATCCGAGCACTCCGTGCGAGACGGACGTGCGCAGCTCCGACTCGAACTGCGGGAGCTGCGGCAACGCGTGCTCGAGCGAGCAGGCGTGCGTCGATGCGCTCTGCAAGCTCCGGGCGAGCGCTTCCGACATCGATTCTCGGGCGGAACGACGGGTGCGCAGTGACGGTGGCCGGTTCGGTCGCCTGCTGGGGAGGGAACGCAGGCGGGCAGCTCGGAGATGGAACGCATTTCGTCCGCTTGCATCCGCTGCTGCTGGCGACGCCCACCGGCGTCGACCAGGTCAGCGCGGGCGACGGTGCGACGTGCGCCCGTGTCGGCGGCAACGTGTGGTGCTGGGGCCAAAATGACTACGGAGAGCTCGGCAACGGTGCGTTCGGCGGCACGCCAGGGGCCCCCCCGGGGCTCGTCGTCGGCCTCACCGATGCCGTCGACGTGAGCGTCGGTCGCGAAACGGCGTGCGCCGTGCGCGCCACAGGCGTGGTCGTCTGTTGGGGAACGGGCGATTCTCGGCGACGGCATGACGACACACGCGAGCGACGTCCCCGTGAGCGTCGCCGGCCTCACCGACGCCGTCGCCGTCGCGTCGGGCCGAGTCGTTCACCTGCGCGCTCCGCAGCGGCGGTCAGGTGGCCTGCTGGGGCCAGAATCTCAACGGCGAGCTCGGAGACGGCAGCACGACGGAGCGCCTCGCTCCTGTCCCAGTCGTTGGTGTCGGGGACGCCGTGCAGCTCTCGGCCGGCAAGAACCACGCGTGCGTCGTGCACATGGATGGTCAGGCGTCGTGCTGGGGCTCCAACGGGTCCGGGCAGCTCGGCCAAGGCGGCACCTCGCTCACCGTGTCGTACTCGCCTACTGCGCTCGCAGTCGTCGGGGTGACCGACGCCGTGGAGATCGCCGCCGGAGGCGCGCATACCTGCGTCGTGCGCGGCGGCGGACGACTCTCCTGCTGGGGTAGCGACCTGGAGGGCCAGGTGGGAGACGGTGACCCACCGCCGCCGACGATCCTCTCCGGCCCGGTGCAGACGTCACCGTCCGACGTTTTCGCGAGCGGTGTCACCCACGTGGCGCTCGGGAATGCCCACTCGTGTGCGGTGCTCGGAGGTGCCATCCGGTGTTGGGGAGAGAACGGCGAAGGAGAGGTCGGCGACGGCACGTACACGAACCACACATCGCCGGTGGCGCTCGAGGAGTTCGTCCCGTGAGCGCCGCAATCCGCACGGTGGGCATCCTGTCCCTGCTATTGGCCGCCTGCGGTGGTCCTCCGCCCGTCGTCGACGCGGGGCCGCCCGACTCGGGGCCGCCCGATGCAGGACCACCCGACGCCGGGCCACCCGACGCCGGGCCGCCCGATGCAGGACCGCCGGACGCCGGCCCTCTTCCGTGCTCTTCCGACGACGACTGCGCCGACGGCGTGTTCTGCAACGGGCGCGAGCGATGTGCGCCGACCGACACCGGGGCCGACGGGCGAGGCTGCGTGTCGGAGGGCGCGCGCTGCATGCCGACCCAGGAGTGCGACGAGGCGGGGGCGCGCTGCGTGACGCACTGCGAGCTCATGCCGGATGCCGATGGCGACGGCTACCAGGACATCTCGTGTGGTGGCGAGGACTGCGACGACTCGGACCCCGACACCCACCCCGGCGCGCCCGAGGTATGCGACGACGCCGATCACGACGAGGACTGCGATCCCACCACCTACGGCACGCGCGACCTGGACGGTGATGGCTTCGACGACGCGCAATGTTGTAACGTGGCGGCGGATGGAGCGCGTCTGTGCGGGCCCGACTGCGACGACGGCGACGCGACGCGATATCCCGGGGCCGGGGAGCTCTGCGACGGCATCGATCAGGACTGCGACGGCGCGGTCGACGAAGCTGGTCTAAGTCTTCTCTGCGCCCTGCCGCACGCGATGGGTGTCTGTTCCGCCGCGTCATGTGCGGTCGACACCTGCTACCCGGGACGCGCGGATTGCAACGGGGACGCTTCGGACGGTTGCGAGACCGACACCACGTCCGATCCCCTCCGTTGCGGCGGGTGTACCAACGTCTGCGCGTCGGGCTCGTGCACGGGGGGACGTTGTGCGCCGGCCGGTTCGGACCCGGTGGTGGGAGTCGCGGCCGGCGCATTTCACTCCTGCGCGCTCTATCGCTCCGGTCGAGTGCGTTGCTGGGGCGACAATGAGGCGGGCGAGATCGGTGACGGCACGACCGTCGATCGCACGACGGCCGTGGCCGTGCTCGGCATCTACGACGCAACCGAAGTACGAGTCGGAGGGTATACGCAGGGCACCGTCACGGGCGCCTGGTCGTGTGTGCGACGTAGCGCCGGTGGCGCGCGCTGCTGGGGCGCGCCGACCGGTCTCGGCGACGGGAGCTACGTCACCAGGGCCCTTCCAGATGACGTGCCCGGGCTCTCTGATCTCTCCGGGATCGGGATTGGCCAAGGCGACGCCCGCTCGCACACGTGCGCATGGGACGCGGCGGGAGAGGTCTCGTGCTGGGGCACGAGCGCGATGAACGGTGGCGGCACGGGCGGGATGACCCTCTTTCCCAGCCCGGCGCCTGCGGGTGCCAGCGACACGGTCGAGGTGGCCGTGGGGGAGGCGCACACCTGCGCCCTCCAGAGCTCGGGGTCGGTGGTGTGCTGGGGACAGAACATCGACGGCGAGTGTGGAGCCGGGACGACCTCGTCGTACCATTCGACGCCGGTGTCGGTCGTCGGCATCACCGATGGCATCCACATCGCGAGCGGGATGGCCACGACCTGCGTGGTGCGAGCAGGGGGCGCGGTGGCCTGCTGGGGCTTCAACTTCGACGGTGCCGTGGGCGACGGGTCCAGGGTGCCGGCCCCTTCGGCCGAGGCCGTCGTGGGTCTCGCCGACGCGGTGCAGGTGAGCGGTGGAGAAACCTCGTTCTGTGCGCTCCGTGCCACCGGCCATGTCGTGTGCTGGGGCACCGCGCTTTGGGGCCAGCTCGGTGAGGGCTCTACAAGCTACGTCACGCACTACACGCCGGGGCCGGAGGTGACTGGGTTGGTCGACGTCGTGCAGATCTCGGTGGGCTATCGGCACGCGTGCGCGCTTCGGGCGAGTGGAGACGTGGTGTGCTGGGGCGACAACAGCCACGGCCAGCTCGGCGATGGCACGACGATGGCACGCGCCGTTCCGGTGCGAGTGTCGGGGCTCGATTGAGCCCTTCGTCCTAGCTCGTATCTCACCGGTGCGAGTAGGCGACTGACCGCTTGCGCGGCGCCCGCAACGTTTGGGCGTCATCTTCGATCATCGTATCCGCTGCACGGGGCAGTGAGGCGGCGGGGAGCTCGAGGGGGTAGACCCTCGGACATGGCGAACGCGAAGGTCTGGTCGGAGCGTGTTGCGGAGTGGCGGGCGAGCGGCGAGTCGGCGGAGGTGTACGCGTCGGGGCGCGGGTACGCGGGCTCGACGCTGCTGTGGTGGTCGAGCCGGCTGGCGCGCGGGGTGGGTAAGCCGGCGAAGAAGCCGGAGGGGACGAGGGAGGCCGGACTCGCGAACGGCTCGTGCCCGCCGAGGAATCGACGCCGAGTTCGGGCCGCTCACGAATCCCCGAGCCTCTGCCGGCGCAGCCCACGACCGAGCAGCACCCGTCGCGCTGAAGCGGTCGAGGTCACGCCCGCAGTCTGGCCCGGCCGCGATCGACGCGCTCCACTGCGTCACGCAGCGGATACCGATCATCTGCGGAAGCGCGCCCGCTGCATGCAGTGAAGATGAGTCAGCGCTCCGCGAGCGTGCTCCCGATCAGTGCGCCTGCGGCCACGTAGGTGCCGGTATCCGAGGCCGGCAGGATGTCGTAGGTGAAGCGGTGCGCATACGGGAGGTCTCGACCGCCAAGATGCGCACGCGGTCGAGCGTCTTGCCGGGTTCGAGGTCGGCGAAGGTCCGGCCGTCGGCCGTGGGATGACCCGCGCTGATCTCCAGCACGCGGCCGGTGGCGAGTGTGACGCGCACGACGCCGTGCTGGGTCACGGCGGTGCGTGTGGTGCGCGCGACGGGCACCGCGACGAGCGCGCCGCGGTGCATGCTGAGCACGAGGTCACCGGCGCGCAGCTCGGCGATGGGGCGCTCGCCCTTGGGAGTGGACCCGCGCGGGTCGGCCCGGTGGCGGCAGAGGACGGCGTTGGTGAAGACGCGTCGTCTTGTATTCGCCGCCCAGACGCTCGGCGGGAGCGAATACGAGATGGCGTCGGCGTCGGAAGGACGGCGGTTGGCGGCGCCGCGAACGCCGCTCGTCGTCAACCGGCGTGTCGAGGTTCTGCGGTGGCGTCGCCGGTAATCGAGCGGTCTCCGCGGTGCCTCGTTGTCGTCGTGTGCCCGTCTCGGCGTTTTCCGTTTTCCGTTTTCGCTGTCGCAGTTGCCGCAAAACGACGTAAACGCCTGAAACCGCGTGGTTTTCGCCGCCGTTTTCCGCGCGCGGTTTTTCTTTCTTCTTACTGGCGGCGGGGGCCCCCCTTAAGGGGGGGCCTCCTGCCTCCGTGTTGTATCGCGACGCGCGAGCGCCGACGCGCGAAGCGCGGAGCGACGCGAAAGGACTCGCGCGAACAGCGCGACGACGCCGCGCGAACCGAGCGCCGAGGGCGCGAAGCGCGGAGCGTCGAGAGATCGCGCAACGAACGCGAACCCCACGACGACCATCACGACGACGCCGACCCCCGAAGCGAGCGCCGAGGGCGCGAGAATACGAGCACGGGACGCCGGACGACGAAAACGGCGCCAGAGGCGTCCCACAGGCCGACCGCACCCCGGAGGCGGACAACACCCGCGCAACGCCTCACGGACGGCCTCAGCGGCCACGAATGGCCCACCCCCGACGAGCGCCGATCCATCCGGGACGCAGCAGACATCACAACCCCCGGATGGGTTGGTGCTCGGCTGGCTCACGCGGCGAACGCCGAGGAGGTCGTCCGCACGAGCGGCGAGGATCGACACCGGGCAGCCAGAGCATCACCGACGTCCCGACCCGACCCCCGAAGCCCCGCGCGCCGAGCCCGGGTCCGCCCCCGGCGCGGAACGAAGACGAAGGACGCGCAACCATCCCGTTCACGAACACCGACGTCACGTAGGACGACACACGCGAGCCCAGGCTTGGCACACTCCCAGTTGGCGGAGGGCCCATGGGTGAGCTGACTGATGAGCAGCGCGTGCGATTCCACCGCGACGGGTTCCTCGTCGTGAGCGCTCTGATCGACGGCGAGGAGGTCAGGCGTCTGCGGAGGGCGTTCGAGGAGCAGGTCGTTCGATGGGCCGCGGAGATCGACACGCCGCTCGAGGAGTACATCGGCGTGGTGTCGCAGTGGACGAACCTCTGGGAGCGCAATGAGGTCTACCGCATGCAGCTCCACGACCGACGCGCGGCGACAATCGCTGCCGAGTTGCTCGCCTGCGAACGCGTTCGACTCTTTCACGACCACGTCATCGTGAAGCCGCCGCTCGGGGGTGAGACAATTTCCTGGCACCGGGACCTTCCCAACTGGCCCATTGCGGAACCACGCGTGGTCTCGTGCTGGCTCGCTCTCGACGACGTCGAGGTGGACTCCGGCGGGATGCGCTTCATGCCCGGAACGCACATGGATGCGATCACGCCCTCGGTGGACTTCCTGAACGAGTCGAAGGCGTGGGGCGAGCGCGAGCGCGAGGCCGTGCCCGTCAGGGTTCCGGCGGGCGCCGCGGTGTTCCACCACTGCTTGACCTGGCACACCAGCCCGCCGAACCGCACCGACCGGTGGCGCCGCGCGTACATCCGCATCTACATGGATGCCGACTGCACCTTCGAGCCCCGGCGCGCGGCGTGGCACCCGATGGCGGCGCGGGTGACGGTGCCGCCCGGCGCGGTGTTCAACGAGGACGCCTTTCCGACTCTGCCTGGGCGCAGCCGATGAACCGCATCCAGATGTACGCGAGCTCGAGCCATCTCAGGTCGGGGCTCCACCGGGTGCTGGCCGTCTCGCATTCGTTCGTCGATGCCTTCCCGGAGAACGAGAAGGTGGCGTGGTGGTCGGAGCTCCTCGATGAGCACGAGCACGAAGCCGGTCGGACTCACCAACTCGGCCTGGAGTCTCTCGCCGATGCGTATGCGCGGGAGCGCGTTCGAGGTGTCCTCGACGCAGCCCGCAGCGTCCTCGACCTCTCCCCGCTGGACCACGGCGCACTGGCGTCGGCCTTTCGTGCTGCGATCGTGAGCAGCAGAGCACATCGCGCTCACATGGGCCGCGACGTGTACGGCGCGAGCAACAAGCGCGTGTGGGACCTCGCGTGCGCGGACTTTGGCCGTGCGGTGAACGCGCGCTACGGGCCAGTGCTCGGTGAGGGATGGATACCGATGTCCCTCGTGCCGCCGGAGGAGGCGGCGCGGAGTATTCGGGAGCTGATCGCGTTCGACACGAGTCCCGAGGGGCCGGATCACGGTGGGTGCGTGGATTGGCTGCGCGCCGAGCTCGAGAACCTCGGCTTCATCATCGAGGTGCACGAGCTCGGAGCCGCCCCGCCCCTGCTGGTCGCTCGCAGGGAGGCGCAGGGGCTTGCGGGTCATCTCGTCCTCTACGGGCACTACGACGTGACTCCGACGGGAGATCCTTCGCGCTGGACGCATCCACCCCACGAGCTGACCGTCGCCGACGGTCGCCTGTTCGGGCGAGGCGTCGCCGACAACAAGGGGCCGCTGGGCGCCCGCATCGCGGCACTGCGCGAGCTCGACGGCGCGCCAGCGCTCACCTGGCTGATCCAGGGCGAGGAGGAGACCGGGTCGCGGGCGGCGCACGCGCTCCTGCCGCGCATTATGGCGTCGCTGCGAGCCGAGCTGTGGCTCGACGAGACCGGCTATCACGACCACGAGGACGGCGCGCTCCGGTTGCTGGCCCGAACCCTCGGCACCGGAGACGAGAGCCTGAAGCCGGACGCCGCGCTCCGCGCGCTCAAGAGCGCCCTCGCCGCGCTGGCCTCGCGCTGGGGCGTCGCCGCACGCCACGAGCGCCGTGGGCTGAACAAGAGCGTCGTCCACGGAGGCTGCCCATTCAACCGCAACCTCCCCGCCGGTGCGCGCTACCTCGCCGTGGGTATCAACGACTCGCGTGCACGCATCCACGGAATCGACGAGTCGGTTCCGGCCTGGACGTTCGCGCTGCATCACGCCGAGCTCGAGCTGATCTTCCGCTGGGCCGACTCGATCGCGAGGAGCGGTGTGTGACCCCGCTCGCCTCGCACCGCGTCGACGCCTACCTCGACCGCCTCGGCATCGAGGAGGTCACATGCGACGCCGCCGGCCTCGCCGCGTTGCAGCGCGCGCACCTGAAGGCGGTGCCGTTCCACAACGTGCTGTTGCTCGCGAACGATGGGCGGTCGCGTCCGCTACCACCGCTGCTCGAGGTCGTCGACGCCGCAATCGCTGGCGTCGGGGGCAACTGTGATCGCACGACGCCGTCGTTCACGGCTCTGCTCCGCTCGCTCGGGTTCGACGCTCATCTCGCCGCAGCCACCGTGCGCGAGCCGGGCAATCATTTCGCGTGCGTCGTGGAGCTCTCTGGAGAGCGATACCTCTGCGACGTCGGCAACGGCCACCCCTACCTGAGACCGTGGCTCCTCGACGGGCCCGACCAGGAGCAGAGCCATCTCGGATGGCGTTTTCGCTTCCGGCCACAAGGCAGCGGCGGACCCACGTTGCTGCGCTGGATGGGCGGCGAGGACTGGAAGACCGTCTACGTGCTCGACTCCACCGCCCGCGCCTACGAGGACTTCGCGGACATCGTCGACGCGCACTACTCGCAGGTCGGGTTCGGCCCGTTTCTCTCGGGGCTTCGTGCGACGCGTCTCTCGGAGCAGGCGTTCCTCACGCTCCGGGATGCGGACTATGCGCGGGACACCGACCGTGGCCGGTCTCTACGACGCGTGATCGGGCGGGAGGCCTTCGCGTCGTTGCTGGTCGAGAGCTTCGGGCTTCCGCTGCGGATCGTGGATGATGCTCTGAGCGTTCTGGCGCGTGCACGCCCCGAGCTCTTCGTCGAGCCATCGTGGGTCTCACGCGGGCGGGGCGTGATCGTCGAGAAGGAACTGTCGCCTGCTCCACCGCGCGCCGAGGTCCCCGACGTGCTGGTGACCATGGCAACGGTCCGGGAGGCGAAGGCGGTGCGGCGTACGCTGGACTCGCTCGCGGTGGAGCTCGACGCGTCGTCCTACCCAGGTCGAGTAGGAGTGCTGCTGGTCGACGCCCGCCCACCGGGCGAGTGGGACGTGGATGACCTCGAAGGCCTCGACCTCCCCGTCCACCGCTTGCCTCTGAGCGCGCTCGGCGATGCGCTCCACCGAGCTGGCCGGACCGGGGTGATCCCAACGACCGTTCCCGGGGTGCCGCCCATCGGCGTGACACGAGAGGCACAGATGGCCGCCGTCCGGTCACACCTTGCGCGCCCGTTCCGAGATCTCCCGCACCCCGAGCGCCATCCCACCGTCCTCTGGGTTGTCGATGACGACGTTCGGTTCGCGCAGCTCGGTGACGACGGGGAATTGCGGCGGCGTACGGACCTGTTGTTCCGGATCGCTCGGTTCTGGTCGACGCTACCGGACAGGAGCGTCTTGCTCGGCTCGTTCACGGGGGACCCGCCCGTGCCGGCGCTCGACAGCCTCGGTGGGCAGCTCGATGATCTCGTGCGCAACGTAGAGCGGATGCTGGCGCTCGGGCCTGACAGCGCGTGGGATCCTCCGCCCTCACCCCCGCCTACCTACGACGCCTACTACGATCTGACGGAGGCGCCGTTGCCCCGTGACGGCGATGTCTGGCCCTATGCGCCTCGTGTACGCGCATCCGTGGCCACGGTCGCGGCGATGCTCCTCCGAGACCTCCCCCGTCTCGTTCAGGGCAAGCAGCTGACGCGGCCGCTCACATGGAACGGTGAGGAAGAGTCTCCACGCCCCTCTCTGCGCCGGGGTGGCAACGTCGTGTTCCTCGACCTCGACGCGCTCTTTCGTTGGCCCACGCCGGTGCTCGCCTGCTCGGACGGTGTTCATACGCGGCGCGCAGGCACCATCTGGGCAGCGCTGGCCCAGAACGAGGATCCACGGGCGGTCGTCGAGGTAACGCTGCCTCTTCACCACGAGCGTGGCGCTCAGTCGCTGCTCGGCGTCGACGTGTCGGCAGAGACGGCGGCTCAAGTTCGCGGAGTTGCGCTCGCCCGTGCGCTCGCCGAGGGGCGAGCTGTCCGCTCCGAGTTGCCGGCCCGCGAGGAGCGAGTGACCGAACAGCGAACGGCGCTCCGTGATCGGATTCGGCGGCTCGTGCTCGTCGTGCGGCGGCTTCGCATATGGCGGGACCCCGACGTCGACGGGGCGCTCGGTCCGGCTCTCGAGTCACTGCTGGCGCTCGACCAGGTTGTTGCGGCCGCTCGACCGGCGCCGGGGGTTCCCGCAGAGCTGGAGGCATTTCTGCAGCAACTGCCTGAGGCTGTCCGACGTTGGCGGGAGGGCCCGTGAAGGCACTGGTGACGGGCGGCTACTACGACGCCGGCGGTGACGGCGTGGTCTGGCTCGTCGACTTCGAGACCGAGAGAGCTGACGTCCTCTTGCGATGGGAGCCGCCGCCGCACCTTCACGTGCCAGGCAAGGGGTTCGCGGGTGGCAGCATGGCGGCGAACGGTGAGCTCTTCGTCGCCGCGCACGCCGCGATCGTACGGGTGGACGTCAGTCGTGCTCGCGTCAGCGGGGTACTCCACCAGCCGTGCATGAACGACGTAT
>CAWHLB010000020.1:0-276428 GCA_963830115.1 uncultured delta proteobacterium | reverse complement strand
GGCCGCAGCCGCATGGCTGGGTGTGCCGCTGCTCGACCCACCATTCGGATGGCATCGCCTCGTCTGTGTTGACGGTCCCGAACCAGACTTCGGAGTCCGCGGCCGCTGGCATGCCGCTGCGCTCGTTGCCATGCTCCTGTCGCTCAAGCTCTACGAGCCCCTCCGAAGCGACATTGTGGTTACCGGCGATGTGCTGCCCGACGGACGCCTCTACTGCCGAAGGACGCGCGTTCCGGCGTGGAAGCGAAGCACCGGGCCTTGGCTCGGGAGCGAGCTTGCGTGCGGACGATGCTCGTGCCGCCCGGGTTTCGTGACCTCGAGGTCGAAGGCGGGCCCGATCTCGTCGTCGTGAAGGATGTGGACGAACTCCGCAGGGCATTCGGGCTGCCCGGTCCGGAGACGAAGCAGCTGCCTGTTGTCGGTCAGTAGCCTGGCAGCGCGCTGCGGACGCAGCGGAGGCCGCCGCAGTCGCACGGACCATGAGCGTTCCCGTGCTCGTCGACCGCTTCCACGCCCTCCATCGCGCTGATCCCTGGCCTGCTTCGGACGAGTCGCCCCCCTGGGCCGTGCGCGCGCGAGGGCCGCGGTGCGTACCCGCTTGTGCGAGAACAAGAGCACTCGGGTCACCTCGACAAGGCGGCCACATACTCGTCCGAGCTCGACGCGCTGCTCGCCGATGGAAGCCTCACGGGAAGCCCAGCCACAGTGCCCGGAACGTACAGGCCAGCTTGAGATCGACCGCCGCCAGTACCGTCGCGCCCGCGACCTGGCAATCGATGCTCGGAGTCTCGCTCGCAGGGCGGGCAATCTGAAGAAGCTCGGCGTCCTCGGCACGATCGGCCGCATCGAAGCTCATGCGCTGGGCTTCGATGCGGCGCTTGATGCGCTGAACGAGGCTCTCGACCTGCAGCTAAACGTGATGCCCTGGGAGACCAACATCGTCCGCACGTACCGAGCAGAGGTGCTCAGTCAGCTCGGCGTGCGACCAAGCTCTCGACGCGTTGGACGAAGCGGGCGAGAAGAACAGCTCCCTCGATGTAGAGGAAGGTTGGCGGGAACAGAGCACACGCTTCCTCTCATACGCCCGGGCTAAGGTCTTGCTCCGCGCGGGACGTGCTGAGGATGCCTGGCGAATCGCCGAAGAGTGTAAGAAGTCCCTCGAACACTCCGCGGCTCCCGCCCGCCTGGCCGATGGCCGGGGTCCTCGCGCGCCTCGTCGAGGCTGCGCTAGAGCTCGGGCGCACCGCTGACGCCGAGCGCGCGCTGGGGTTACTCCGCCAGCTCGACTCGGGCGAAGCGACGCACGTCGTCCCCCTCATGGTGGCCAGAGCGGAGGCGGATCGACTGGCGCGAAAGTGCGAGCAGGGGCACCGACCGTCCGACCTCAAGGCAGTACAAACGCTGCTCGAGGACTGCCGTTCCGCAGACGAAGATGGCCCCGTTCGAGCAGCGGCAGAGGCCGTCGACGCGGCGTGGGCCGGGAAGGACCCGTCGCGCTTGCGGGCGCGCTCCGTCAGCTACGCAACGCTGAGATCTACTGAGCGAGCCGTGCACCACAGCGGGACACGAAGCAAGGCCAGGCCGCAATGAACGCGACGGAATACTCCAACTGGTTGCAGAGAGCGTTCTTCTACTGCGAAGCTGCAGCCTCTGACCAGTTACGGGAAATCTTGGGTAGGCGCGCGGCTTGGCCGTGCCGGGTAGGACGCAGGAACGCAGCACATCGATCTCGACGGGCGCAGGAAGCCCTATGCGCTGAACCGAGTCGGCGACACACGCCGCCGCCTCGACGAACGCGGCACGACGCTTGTCAGGATTGCTGTGGTGAAGGTCGCCGGGATTGCGGTCGAGGGCGATGGGTGTCGCGGTCGCCCAGCGGCGGGATGCGTGGCACCAAGTCCCGGCACGCAGCGTCGAGCGGCGGTCCTCACCCCACGCCACGCGCTGAAGCCTGAGCACGCCCGCTTCCCGAGGAACAAGTCGACGACGGGAGCATCCGGGCCGTCCACACGGCCCCCTTGCTCCTCCAGATGGCCGACGGCCCGCATGATCGCCCGACGGCCGCCCTCGTCGATGTCGCGCGGAAGGACCAGCCCTACGCCCAAGAGCGCTCCGTCTGCGTGGGCGCTCAGACGAACGGGAGTGGCACGATCGCCAGATGGGGCGTTTCGCTCGCTCCGCCATCCGCACGGTGCCCGCTCAATGCTTCGTGGATCGGCTCGTCGGCGTACGACAGGAGCGCCCGTCGAAGCTGCCGCGAGACGCCGACCACAGATGTGATCGGCAAGCGGGGCCCGCCCACCCGTGACATCACCACAAAGTCGTCCCCAAACACGGGCCGAGGGCTCGGCGCAGCCTTCTCTCGCGCGCCCTCGCGGTAGCGGAAGAAGCGGGCCGGCAACACGCGCGGCTCGGTCTCGCGGTGCAACTCGAACGCGGCAGAGAGCCGGTCGAGCTGTCCCGGGCCCACCCAACGAATCATCTCGGAGCCGTCTTCCTCATCTGGCTGATAGCGGGAAGTACGCGCGACAAGGGCCTCGTGATCGGCCGGCCCGAAGAGCCGGGCGTGGACGAGTGAAGAGGAGTGACCGAGCCTCACGAGCCGAGAGAGCAGTCGGGCAATTTCCGGAGCGTACCGACGAAGGAGGGTCTGCGTCCGCCCAGACGAAGCCCACGATCGGACACTCAGGCGTCACAGAAACGTTCGCGGCTGCCGAGTGCGGCGATCGGAGACGACCCCCTCGGCCGCGGCCAGGTCCTCCTTGCTGAACTTGTCGGGAGCCCCGACTGCCTTGGCGGTGGCGGCGACCAGCTTCTGTCGAGCTTCTTGAGGGCCTTCTCAGCGCGCGCACGCGCCCTGGGGTCGGTCTCCGCATCGAGCGCACCACGCGCCTCGTCGAGCTTGTCGCGGCGTGGAGCTGCCACGACACCGACGTCGTTCACCGGTACGTAGATCGGCGCGACAGTACGAAACCCGGCCGCCTTGGGCGAGCTCGCCAGGATCTCGGGGGCGTCCTGCTCCTCCAGCCAGCGCAGGGCCGCGAGCTCGACTTCCGCGTCGGGTCCCTTTGGGTCGCCGTCCGCCCAGACGAACACCAAGGCGGAGAACAACCGAGCTGGATGGGGTGGCCACTCCGCGCGATCTCGGTCGTTGTACGCCGTGGCGACGTAGCGCCCCGAAAGCAACTCCACCGTCAGGCCGAACATCACGCCTCTTCCGCGACGGCGCCCGCAGCGGCCTCCGTGCGACTCCTCTTGATCAGCGCCAAAAGCTTCGGGGCCGGGCGGAGCTTCAAGGGCTGCCGCTCCCAGCCGAGGCCAGCCGCCCTCGCGGCCTGTTCCGCCTCGGACACCAGCCGGTTGGCTTCCTCGACCGAGATGGACACTTGCTCGCTAGAACCGTCGGCCCGAATGACCTCGAGGGCCAGCGGTCCATCCGGCAGAAGCAAGCAGCGCGAGCGCAGATCGTACCCCTGGGCGCGCTGGTGCACGATCCCGGCAACCGCCAGAGCCGCCAGTGCCACTCGAGCGGCACGCTCCGCCCCGTCGCGATCACCTAGGGCCTGACCGTCCATGCCCGCGGAAAAGCGCAGGCGACGCAGGGCTGGAAGCGACAGCACGACCGTCTGCACCGCATAGTCGAAGGTCACTCCACCCGCGAACTCGTCGATGGTCGGCGCCACGTTCGAGTGGTTCACGGCGGATGGCTTGCCCTTCCCCTCGGCCCCCTTTCGACTGAAAGGCACGGGCTTCCCCTTCTCGTGTTTGGCCTCGCTGACCTCAATCGTCCAGTCGTTCTCGTCCTCCTTCGACCGGTAGACTGGAACGTTGGCCTGGATGCCCAGCGGGTCGATCCGACTGCCGACCTTGCGACCCGCGCTGGCACCGAGCGCCACGATCTCCGAAGTCAGGGCGCGCTGGAACTTCGCCCCGAGCCCGCCCTTCGGGCCCGTGGAGTCCCAGACTGTCCTGTCCTGCTGATCTCTCCCAATGGCGTCCCTGCTGAGTATCCCGGTGGGGGGCGTGGGACGGAGGCGGTTGAGGTGTCCCATCTCGGAGCTGGGTACCGGTGGGCATGACGGGACGGGACACGGCGAGGGTCGATGTCCCTGGGTGGGACGGCGACGGTGCGCGTGTCCCGTCCCGTGCACGAGATCAGGATTCGGATTGGGCGGGACCGGAGCGGTAGAGGGGATGAGCGGCGATGGTCTGTCGCATGAAGCGGCCGTCGACGGCTTCGCGACCCTGAGCGGCGGCGGTGATGAGTGCGTGAAGGGCGAGCTGGTTGACGAGACGCGGCTTGCCCTGGCTGGCGTGGAAGATCTTGGTGCAGGCCTCGTCGGTGAGCAGGGCGGGGTCGACCTCGGCTCGCTCGAGGTGGAAGCGCAGGTAGTTGCGCGTGTCCTCGACGGTGAAGGGCCTGAGGGCGTGGGCGAAGGTGATGCGGGAGCGGAGCGACTCGAGGGTGGGAAGACGCAGCGTCCGCACGATGTCCTCGGTGCCCGCGAGGACGATACTGAAGCGTAGCTCACTATCGAGGTCGTGGGTGGTGAGCCGCCGGAGGCAATCGAGGACGGGGACGGACAGGCCCTCGGCGTCGTCGATGACGATGAGGGGATGGGGACCGTGGGTCTCTTCGTAGCCTGCGAGGTGGTCGCGTGCCGCGTCGAAGAGGTCGGCGCCGTACAGTCGCATCCCGAGGCCGAGGGCCCGGCTCATCGAGCGCAGAAAGCCGTTGACGGTGCCGGGCAGGTAGGAGAACTGCACGAGATGAAAGCGGCGCTCGTCGAGGCCGTGCAGGAAGCGGCGGAGCGAGATGCTCTTGCCGACGCCGGCGGCCCCGGTGCACAGGGCGATGCCACCGACTTCGGTCCACATCTCGAGGCCGGCGACGAGCTCGCGCTGGCTCTGGCTGTCGTACATCTGCGCGGCGCGCATCGCCTTGTGGAACGGCGTCTTGGTGAAGCCGAAGTGGGCGCGCAGGCGCTTGCGCTGGACGGTCGTGGGCTCGGTCATCGGAGCGCCTCCCGGATGGCTTCGAGGTAGACGGCGACGTGATGATCGGGGGGAGAGCTGGTGAGCAGATCGCACAGGACTTGTCCCGCGCGGGCGGGGTCGAAGGGGCCATAGCGCCGGAGGAAGTCGCGCACGGCCGACTCGGCAAAGACGCTCGGGTCGAGGTGCTCGCGGAGCAGTTCGACGATGGCGTCGTCGGCGCTCTCGCGCGCCTTTGCGGGCTCGCTCACAGCTTGGACGAAGCCTTCGGCGCGGCGTCGTTCGACCAGGTGCCCGAGCCAGTCGGCGGTGGGCGCCGGTGCGCCGACCGCCGGCGCGCTCGGTTCGGCGGTCTTCGGGCGCGGCCGGCGGTGCGGGTGCACCTCGAAGGGGCGAGCACGCTCGACGAGCTTGCCGTCGCGATGCACCTCGACCTCGTCGAGCGCCTCGGGATCGAAGTAGATGTCGATGCGCCGACGCGCGAGCTCGGGGCCGACCTGGTAGCGCGTGCCGAAGAGCGAGAAGACGCCGGCCTTGTCGGGCGTGCGCCGCTCGTACCAGCGGAAGGCGAGCTCGAGGTGGCGCTCGTCGATGTACCGGACGCGATCGATGCCTTTGCGCCAGCGTGCGTCGGGCGTCTCACCGGTCTCGCCGTGGACGCGCGTGTTGTACTCGAGGTCCATCCACGCGACGAAGGCTTCGTTGAGCTCGTCGAGCGTGCGGATGCGCGAGGCCTTCACCTCGGCGACGAAGGCGCTCTTGGCGAGCCGGTTGAAGGCTTCAATCTTGCCGTGTCCTTCAGGCCGGTACTCCGTGGTGAACACGATTGCGTGGATGCCGAGCGTCGCCACGATGTGGCGCATGTGCCCGGCGCGATAGACCTTGCCGTTGTCGTAGTAGACGCGCTTGGGCTTGCCGTACTTCTGCAAGCAGCGGCGGAAGACCAGCTCGAGCTCCGGCTGCCCCTCGGCGAAGCTGAAGCGACCGTGAAGAAGCTTACGGCTGTGGTCGTCGAGGAAGGTGAAGAGCTTGCTGCGACGCGCCTTGCCTGGCCGCTCGGGGTCGGGCAGCCACGGACCGGTCCGCATGTCCGACTGCCACAAGTCGTTGGGCGCGAGTGCCTCGAAGCGGTCGAGGTCCTTGGTGTCGCTCGCGCTCGCGGGTCGTCCGCTGATGCCCTCGCGCTCGAGCACACGGTGCACCGTGCTGCGCCGGAGCACACCGGGCTCGATCAGGCCGGTCTTCTCGGCGATGTGCACGATGCGATCGAGCGAGCGTTCGGGCACCTCGCGCTTGAGCGCGACCACCGTCGCGATCTGCTCCGGGCTCAGCACCCGGATGCCGCGTTCGGCGCGGGCCTTGTCCATCAGCCCCAAGAGCCCATCGCGCCGGTAGCGTCTCACCCAGGCGCGCAGCGTCTCGGCGCTGACCCGAAGCGGCTCACCGTCCGGACCGGGCCAGCTCTTTTGGGCGAGCTGCTCGAGCAAGGCGCGCCGCTGGCCGCGGACCGGCTCGAGCGCGAGGTAGGCGCTGATCGCCTGGTAGCGGCATAGCGCCGTCCGATGGCGCGGGTCGTCGTCGTCCATGGGGACACCTCCTTTGTATGGGAGGCGACCTTCGCCCAGGCTTGGGCCGAGCTCGACGACATCTTCTGTGGGTCCGGCTTCGCCGCTCTCTTGCTCGGACGGCCGGCGAGCGGCTACCGTCCTCTCCCAGAAGCAGCGCTTCCGGCAGGTCAGATCAGCCAGGCTGTCGTCCGGATGTGTTGCCTCCCGCGGGCCTCGGCCAAGAGGAGAGAGACGTGAACATCGAGGGCCACCGCACCCTCGTAGAGGAGGGACAGAGCCGAGCGCAGGGGTGACACTGCGTTCGGATCGCCCCACCGCCGCTGTGGCGGCGGAGACAGTCCACCTCCCACGTGGCTCTCCATTGGCCGAGGCTCCCTTCTCTCGATCACCGCGCGGCGCAGGGCCGTCGCGGTCTCGTCCGCATGGGGCAGGGCGCGCCCCAGCCACCGCTGCACGGTGCGCGTCGAGGGCGCTTGCCTCAGCGCTTCGAGCGGCGGCTCGACGCGGTGCAGCCCCCTGTCCGCCGACAGCCACGCGTGCAGCGATGTCGCGACGATCAGGCTACAGAACCACACCGACGCGATGTCGTCCGGCGGCCGACTGTGGCGCGTCTCGTTCGTCCCGCGTCGTCGCCACCTCTGCTTGAACGCGGTGATGCGCACCAGCCCGCCGCCGCACAGCGTGAACAGCGTTCGCCGGAACGTCCCGTGACCGATCCAGTCGGGGCCGGGCCGAACGCCGCGGTACACCCGCCTGCCGCCGGGCTCCAGGGCATAGAGCGCTGATGCGCTCGACAGCCCCGCGGCGACCACCGCCAGCCATCGGCTCTGCTCCCTCGTCCCGGGCACCTCGCCCGGTATCGCGGCTCGGGATCGGGGAGGCCAGTTTCAGACGTCCCCTCTCCCCGCTGGGATCGGTACGCGGGACCGGACACCAGACACCGAACACGAGCGCAGTAGGACACAGCATGTACACCGCCGTCGCGTTGCGCGTGGTGGCAGCCGTGAAGGCCTGACCCTCCGGAAGGTCGCGGAACAGCGTGGTGCCATCAATGTCGGTCGCATCGCGCAGGATCGCATCCGCAATTCGATGCGGCGCCTGCAGCGTGGTCACCGCGCCGATGTCCGCCAGGTCCGGATCGCCGGCGAAGTCGACGCCAATCACTGGGAAGCTCAGTGCTTCGCGCTCCCAAGCCGAGAGCAGTGCCGCCTCGATACGGTTGGCCTGCGACGCCACCGAATCCAGAAGGACGGTCGGCACGTCCTCGCCGTCGACCCGTCGCGTCTCTTCCGCGTACTTCAGGCGATTATCGCCGGTCGCATACGTCGGTGGGAATACCTTGTCTCCGGTTCCCCCTGCGGGTTGAAGCCTCTGGCGGACGCGGATGGCGACGCCGTCGCCGGTGACGAGATCCCGCAAGGTGGATGGGTCGAGTTTCTTGGTCATTGGCATTCCTATGTCTGGGGACCCATGAGAGGACGCGACTGGCGGAGGCGGACTGACCGCTGGGGCTCACGCCAGTCCAGAGTTGTGACGCTGGAGGAGGTCTCTCCGGTACCTGCGAGGCTGTCGGGCTACCTTCTTCAATGGAGCCAGCGTCAGGACGAACGCTACCGTGGCGATACGGCACAGGAGCACCATGTCCGGAGATGGTGCCGACCACTGAAGCTCTGGTTCGAGGCCTGGAGTTCGTTGCGTGGCGGCGCGGATGCGCAGTGCCAAGTCGGCCGGGGCTGGCCGCCGCGCGCGACGAAGCCACGCGGCTCACGGGCGACGACGAGGAGGACGAGCCGGCCGCGCTCTTCTTCGCGCTGTCTCGGCACCCCCGGGCGCTTGGAGGGCTGTCGCGGCTTGGGCCAATTCTCGTCGCGAACGGACATGCCCGGCACCTGGGTCTGCCGAACCTCCCCGCGGACGTCCTGGCTCATCTCGTGGTGAGGATTCGCGAGCCGCGCGGTGATGTACCCGGAGATCCGCGAGACGTTTCGCGTCCTGCAGGGACGCAGATAGCTGTCTCGGTGCTATGATACTCGGGACAGGTAGCGCCGCGATTGAGCGGCGGACGCAGTAACCCAAGGCGATCTCCGCCGCGACGACCCGGCGGCCCCGATGAGCGTCCCGAGCAAGAAACCAGAGCAGGTGCGGCCACGCTGGCGGCTCGAGCCCGACGAGATTCCGCCGGAGCTCTCGGACAACTTCATTGTCCGCTACCTGGCCGAGCTGTCGCCCGAGGAGGAAGCGAGCCTGCAACGCGTGGAAGCGATGAAGGAAGAAGACGAGCCGATCGACGACGGGTGAGCACCAGGCTGCCGGCGCCTCTGCGCTGGCCCTCCTGCCCGCGGCCTTACGGTCTGACAGCCGCTCCCCTTTTCCCGCTCCCTCATCCTCACGCCTTGTGCACCCTCCCCGTCCCAACATGTCTGGGACGAGTCGTTTCGAGCCGCGCAATCGCGCCCTCATGCTCCGCCCGCACCGCCTCGACCAGCGCCTGCGGCTCGAGCGGCCGCGCGTGGCGGCCCCAGCCGAGCACCCAGCGCACGGTCTCTTCGATGCCTGCCACCGACGCGCGCACCACGACGCCGCCCGCCCCGTCGGTGACGCTCTGGTCCGGCCGCAGCGGCCACTCCGGCACGAGCGACGCCACGTCCTCCGCGAGCCACACCGCCACCTCGACCGGCTCACCCACCCATACCTTGACCGAGTGGCGAAAGAGCGCCTCCGCGTCGAAGGCCGGGTGCGCCGCGGCCGCTTCGCGCAGCACCTCGACCTGCGTCGTGCGCGCCGCCTTGAAGGTGCGCACCGCCCCCGCCTCGAGGTCGTGCGCGACGAGGTAGACGTGACCGTCTGCGAGGCGGATGCCCAGCGGATCGACGCGCCGCCACCGCGCCGCCCAATCCTTGGTGCCACGGTAGCGAATGCGCAGCCGCCGCCCCGTCGACAGGCCCCGCTCGAGGGCCGCGACCACGGTCGGATCGCTCGGTGGCGCCGTCGCCCGCCGCGCGCTGATCGGCGGCCCCTTTGCGCCCGGCGGCACCCGCGCGAGCAGTCGTCGAGGTGACGCGCGATCTGGGTCCCGTCGAGCGGACCGAGCAAGCGCCGCGCGAGCCGTAGCGCCTGCACTTCGAGCGGGCTCGGCTCGAGGGGTGGCGTCCGCGCTTCGAGCAGCATGTACCGCGCTTCACCATTGCGACGCTCGCTCGCGATGGGCACGCCTGCCTCGCGCAGCAAGGCGAGGTCTCGATAGAGGGTCGTGCGACTCGTCTCGACCGCGCGCACGAGCGCTTCGACGCCGAGACCGTAGCGCCGCCCGTCGAGCGCGCCGATGATTCGCCACTGGCGCACGAGGATGTTGCGCCGCCGGCTCACGTGGTCCCTCCCTGCATCGAAGGGCGTGAGGATAAGCACGTTCGCTCAGAGAGTGAAAGCCCCCTTTCGTACTTGGAGAACGCGCTCTAGGGTCGAGACGGAGCGCTCAGGATGCCGGCGCGATCGCGAGCACGATGAGCTCGAGGGGCAGGAACATGGCCGTCGGGAGCGGGCGCGATTCCAGGCGTCCCTGCACGACCTCGAGGGGCAGAAACCCGAAGCGCTCATTGAAGCTCACGGCTTCGGCCTTCGCGTCCACGACGACGCCGATGCATCCGTAGTCCTCGGCCATCCTCACGGCGAGCAACAAGACGTGGCGCAAGAGCGCTTTGCCCACACCGCGACCTCGGGCCGATTCGTCGACGGCGAGACGCGCCAGCCGCAGGACGGGGATCGGGTAGCGAGGGACGCGCCGCCGTAGCCGGACGGGGAGGACCTCCGCCTCGACGTTGCCCGGGGCCACGGTCGCGAATCCGGAGATCCGGCCGTCGTCCGCCGCCACATAGGTCGTGCCGATGTGGTGCCGGAACTGGTTCTGCCCCGCGTACTTCGCGAAAAAGCGGTCCAGATCCGGATCGCCCGAACGAAAGGCCCCGCGGTCGTCCGTCTCCCGGAGGGGCCTAATCTCCATCGCCGCGCATCAGGTCTCTCAGGGCTTTCACGGGTTGCCCTGGCGCACGCAGCCGCTCGACGAGCTGCTCGAACGAGCGGCGTGTGAGCACCAGACGCGGAGGGATGAGCACGTCGGCCGGCAGCTCCTGCAGGGCGCGAAGGTGATAGCGCAGCGCCGTCTCGATGAGGTGCCCCTTCTTGACGCCGCTCGCCTTCACCTGATCCTCGAGCAACGCCTTCGTCTCTTTGGAGATCGGTGCCGAGATCTGAATACCCTTAGCCACGAAGATTAATCTAGAGGAACGTAGAACGCTGTCAAGGTGGGCTCCGAAAGCGCTGAGGCCACCCCAGAAGTTTCTCGCTGCGTCGCCGTCCGCGTACCCTCGTGGCTCGGAGGGGCCCCATGTCCGATAGCAAATCGCCGAGCATCGCGCCGCCCACCGAAGACCCCGCCTTCGCTCGCCCCAAGATCCTCCGGCGCCCTCTCCCGCTCGGCGGCGATGCGCCGGACGCCGTGCCTGTGACGTTCGCGCTCTACATGCTTCAATGGGGTCGCGTTCGCGCGGCGGCCCCGGCCCCATTGAAGCCGGTCCCGCGGTTCGGGCTTCGCGCGGCGGCCCCATTGAAGCTCCCTCACCTCGAGTCTCTCGAGCTTTCGCGCTGCCCACTCCGTCGCGTTCGCGCGGCGGCCCCATTGAAGCCATCGGGCGTCGCGTATCTGAGGGAAGCCCCCGGCCCACTCCGTCGCGTTCGCGCGGCGGCCCCATTGAAGCCACCGCCACAATGTACGTGATGTCACAGTATCCCCCCACTCCGTCGCGTTCGCGCGGCGGCCCCATTGAAGCCTGATCGGGTCTGCCATTCAAACACCCGCCTGGTAGCATCACTCCGTCGCGTTCGCGCGGCGGCCCCATTGAAGCGCCGCGAGTCGGAGGAGATCGTCGGCGCGTGCACAGGACACTCCGTCGCGTTCGCGCGGCGGCCCCATTGAAGCTACTCACAGCTTGACCCTCCGACGTCGTCCGCGTACTCACTCCGTCGCGTTCGCGCGGCGGCCCCATTGAAGCTGGCTGCGCGCGTGGCGACGAGTGCCGACGTGGCCGCACTCCGTCGCGTTCGCGCGGCGGCCCCATTGAAGCTTGCCTCTCTTGTCCCGTTGGGCCGATTCGTAAGCACACTCCGTCGCGTTCGCGCGGCGGCCGTTCGCGCGGCGGCCCCGTTGAAGCGATCTGTTCGGGGCGCCATCGTCAAGACGGGCTACCACTCCGTCGCGTTCGCGCGGCGGGCCCATTGGGGCCTCTTCAAGAAGCTCTTCGGCTGACCCAGGCCAGGGCCCGCGAGCCGGTCCGGCGACGTCTTTCGATAGTCAAGCATATGCTTTAGCATTCGTTCCGCGGGTGCTGTGAAGGTCACGGCTGGGCGGCCCGTGCCCCGGTCCGCGCCCGCAATCGCTGCCCGCGCGGGTCGCTCGGGCGGCTCGCTTGACCACCCCGCCCCGGGGGACTAGCGTTCGCGCCATGCGTGGCCGGGCAGACGAGAGCGACGGGCCCCACGTCGCCAGGGAAGCGGCGGGGCGCCCCGATGCTTCGCGCCACGCGACCGCCCGCGGCTCGGCACGGAGCGAAGGGGGCACCGCCATGGCTCGATGGTCCCCCCCGGAATGCTCGCGCTGCTGAAGCCCACGGACCCGAGCTGGGTCGGTGCTGCCGAGCGCGATCTCGACGGCCTCCTGTCGGACCACGCCCACTGCGAGAATCAAGGCCGCCCAGAGCGCCCTGAGCCTTCTGGCTCGGTGGGGCGGCGAGGCGCCCGAGCTGCTGTCGCCCCTGACGGCCCTCGCCCAGGAGGAGACGGAGCACTTCGCCGCAGTGCAGGCGCGTATCGCCGAGCGGGGTGGGCGGCTCGGTCCGCCGGCATCGGACGGCTACGTGGTCGCGCTGCAGAAGGCGGCCCGGGACGGGGGCTCGCCCACCCGTAGCCCGCTGCTCGACCGGCTCCTGGTCTCGGCCCTCATCGAGGCGCGCTCGTGCGAGCGCTTCAAGCTCCTCGCGACCCACCTCCGCTCGCCCGAGCTCCAGGGCTTCTACCACGGGCTGATGGCGAGCGAGGCGCGCCACTACCGGCTCTTCGCCGGCCTCGCAGAACAGATCTTCGGTGTGCCCGAGGCGCGCGACCGCCTCGCAGTGCTCGCTGAGCGCGAGGCCGCCGTGGCCGACCGCCTACCCCTCGGACCCACGGTGCACGGATGACGGATGAGAGCGCCAAGGTGGCGAAGCGCCGCGAGGCCGAGGCCCTGCGCGATCGGCCGGGCGGGAACGAGCCCGGCAAGGGCGACAAGGGGCCCACGCGCACCGAGACGCGCATGGATCGCTACGCCGCCAACGGCCGAACGCTCGTCGGCGCGATCCTCCTCGCACTCTTCATCCGCGTCGTGCTCTTCGAGGCCTTCGAGATCGAAGGGCCGTCGATGCAGCCGACCCTTCTCGACGGCGACCGGGTCGTGGTCGCCAAGTGCCTGTACGGGCTCTTCTTGCCCTTGATGGACCACGCGGTCGTCACCTGGAGCATGCCCGCACCGTCGAACGTGGTGATCGTCAAGAGCCCCGAGGACAACATCGACATCGTCAAGCGCGTCATCGGGCTTCCGGGCGATGTCATCGAGATGCGCAACGGAGTGATCTGGCGCGACGGCAAGCCCATTCCCCAGAAGGACCTCGGGCCCTGCCAGGACGGCAAGGACCGGGGCGTCTCGGACGTGGGCGACTGCGAGTGGTACCAGGAGAAGCTCAACGGCCACACCTACCGGACGAGTCGATCGCTCACGGCCGACTTCATGGGGGCGCGGCTGAACGCACCGCCCGTGAAGGTCCCGCCCGGCGACATCTTCATCATGGGCGACCACCGGGACCGCTCGAACGACAGCCGCTTCTTCGGCCCCGTGCCCATCGACCGCATCAAGGGCCGCGCCCTGCTCATCTACTGGTCGAACGGGCCCGGTATTCGGTGGCACCGCATGTTCCACGACGTGGACTGAGACGCCGGAGCGCCCGGGCTCCCCGAGCCGGGATGCCGAACCGGCGCCGCGGCGCTAAAGAGCTCTCCCATGGCCACCGGCCGAAGCAACTGGGACGTGATCGACCGCCGCATGGCGGACGAGGTGGGCACGATCGTCAAGGACGCCCCCGAGCGCGTGGCCCTCGCCTACCCGAGCCCCTATTCGGCCGGCATGTCGTCCCTCGGCTTCCAGACGATCTACCGCGAGATCAACGGGGCCCGCGGACGCGCAGCCCATCGCGCGTTCCTGCCGGACGACGTGGCCGCCTTCCGCAAGGCACGCGGCGCACTCACCACCTACGAGATGGGCCGGCCGGTGGGCGACTACCCCGTCGTGGCCCTTTCGGTCGCCTACGAGCTCGAGCTCGCGGGCGTCGTCACGCTGCTCGAGCTCGCCGGGATGCCCGCCCTGGCCGAGGAGCGCGACCACCGGCATCCCTTCGTGCTGGCTGGCGGGCCGCTCACCTTCAGCAACCCCTTGCCCCTCGCGCCCTACGTCGACGTGATCCTGATGGGCGAGGCGGACGAGACGATCCATCAGGCCCTCGACGTGCTCTTCGCCGCCGAGAGCCGCGAAGAGGCCCTCGAGACGCTCGCACGCGAGGTGCCGAGCGCCTTCGTGCCGGCGGTGCACGCCGACCGCATGCCGCCCGTCGCCAAGTGCGACGACGCGCGCCTGCCCGCCTACTCGGCGATCCGCACGCCCCACACCGAGCTCAGCAACATGTTCCTGGTGGAGCCCGAGCGCGGATGCCACCGCGGCTGCACCTACTGCGTGATGCGACGGTCGACCAACGGCGGCATGCGCATCGTGCCCATGGAGCGGCTCCTGTCGCTCGTGCCGGACGATGCGCGCAAGGTGGGGCTCGTGGGCGCGGCGGTCACCGACCACCCGCAGATCGCCGACATCGTCGAAGCGCTCGCGGCTCAGGGGCGCAAGGTGTCCCTGTCGTCGTTGCGCGCCGACCGATTGAACGACCGCTTCGTCGGAGCCCTGCGGGCAGCGGGCGCACGATCGCTGACGACGGCGAGCGACGGAGCGAGCCAGCGTTTGCGCAACGCGATCCACCGGCGCGCCGACGAGGTGCAGCTCGTGCGCGCCGCGGAGCTCGTCAAGGCGCACGGCCTCGAGCGGCTCAAGCTCTACATGATGGTCGGCCTGCCCGACGAGCGCGACGAGGACATCGACGAGCTGTCGCGCTTCGCCATCGAGCTGTCGAAGATCGTGCCCCTGTCCCTCGGCATCGCGCCCTTCGTCTCGAAGCGCAACACGCCGCTGGACGGCGTCGGCTTCGCGGGCATCGACGTGGTGGAAGAGCGCCTCGCGCGCTTGCGTGCGGGCGTGCGCGGACGGGTAGACCTGCGCTCGACGAGCGCGCGGTGGGCCTGGGTCGAGTGGGTGCTCGCCCAGGGCGGTCGCGCCGAGGGACGCGCGGTCCTCGATGCGGTGCGCGGCGGCGGCCGCTTCGCCGCATGGAAGAAGGCCATCGACGCCCTGCCCGAAGACCGCCCGCGCCGCGACGTCGTCCGCCCCGGCGACCGGCTCACCCTGCCCCGCTCCAAGACCCTGGCGTAGGCATCCGCGTCCACGCGGTCACGACGGCCGGCATGTCGATGTCATCCCGGTACGCCATCAGTCCTCGGCCTAGGGACACCGCGCAGCACGGCGGGTTCCGGGCTTTGCGGCCTCGAGGCCCGCGGGCTACCTGCCGCCTGAGCGAAGCCGCTCTGCGCGCTTTTCGCGCAGGGCCCAGCCGTGCTCACGCGCGAGGGCGACGGCCCGGTCGAGGAGGCTCCCGTCCGAGGCGCCCTCGCCGAGGCGATGGAGCGTGAGCAATGCCTCGTGCTCGACCCACGCGTTGTCGGTGGCGGCGGCGGTCGCGCGGGCGGCCGCGACGAGCTTCAGCGCGCGGGCGCGGCGGCCGCGCAGGCGTGCCTCGCCGGCGGCCATGACGAGGCGATGGGCGTGGAGCGTCGGGTGCGTGTCCCCCTTCTCGAGCCGCGAGAGGGCCTGGCGAAGGGTGCGCAGACGGCTGTGGCTGGGATCCTCCTCGGCCTGCCGGAGCCGTGCGTAGCTCTCGGCGACGATCGCGTGGCGCATCTGCTCCGGCGTCCCTTTCGGGCTCATTCCGAGGGAGCGTATCTCCCCGAGCGCTTCGTCGAGCTCGTCGCCCAGGCGACCCAGCTCCACGAGCTGCATCGTTCGGTGGGCCCAGTACTGCCCTTGCGCCCAGAGGGAAGGGGCGCGCCCGGAGGCGAAGTGGGCGCGCTGAAACACCGCGAGGTGCTCGTCGCTCTCCTCGGCCCTGCCCAACATCGCCAGCACCGATCCGGCATAGACGTGATGGACGAGGCTGGCGCTCATGTCACTCTCGGCGTCGGCGCGGGCGCGCCGATAGGTTCGCTCGAGCATCTCCCAGGCTTCCTTGGTCTTCCCTCGCATCATGAGGTTCCAGGCCTGAGCTCCGCCGGCGAGCACATAGTCGTAGAGGCGTAGGTAGTCCCCATGGTGCTCGAAGCATTCGGCGAGTTCTCGCTCGGCGGCCACGACGTCGCCGAGGAAGTGGAGGACGAATCCTCGATGCATGTGGACCCGGGCGATCGACTCGGGGTCCCGCAATCGCTCGGCCACGTTCCGCGCTCGATCCAAGAGCCCCATCGCCCAGTTGCGGCGCTTGATGATCGCGGCAAAGGTCGCGATCAGGCAGAACCACGCGGCCAGCTCCGGCGTGTCTCCGAGAGGTATCAGGATCTGGTGAGCCTCGAGTGCGAGCTCGAGGGGGCGGACACGCTCGAGCTCGAAGTACATGACGAGCCCGAGGATGCTGAGGATCCGGCACTTCAGGAGGCCACGCGACCGCTCTTCGGGGCTGGGATCGGGGCCCCTCGTCCCGAGAAGCAACCTCGTACCGGCCCCCAAGCCGCGAATGAGGACCGGCGCGATGCCTCGCTTGGGCTTGGGAAGGCCGAGGGACTCGAGGGCGAGCACCGCGTACGCGTAGGCTTCACGCGTCGCGAGGAGGCCGAGGTGGAGCTGCAGGAGCAGGAAGTAGATCCGAGCCCTCTGCGTCGGGACGTCGGTGTGCTCGAGCGCCCGCGCTCCGTAAATCTCCACGTCCGTCGCGCGGCCTCGCCGGAGGCCGATCTCCGCACGCATCTCGAAGAAGTCGGCGCTGACCTCCACCCCTCCGCGTTCGGCGGCGAGAGAAGCGCGACGCAGGTACTCGTCGGCGGTCGCGTAGGCCTGGGCGGACACCGCCGTTCGGGCGGCACGGTAGCAGAGCTCGAAGGTCTTCGGCCCGGGAGCCATCTCCCCGGCGTAGAAGTAGTGATCGGCGAGGAGGTAGAGACGATCGGCCTCCGTGGTCGCGACGTCCCCCGCGTCGAGGGTCTTGGCGATGGCGAAGTGACGTCCCTGAACGGCCTTCGGGTCCATCCCCCCGAGGACGCTCTCCCGAACCCGATCGTGGAACGCCTCGACGTCGGCGCTCTGCTCGGCGCCGTAGGTGCGCACCAGCTGGCCAGCCAGTAGTTGGTGCATCGCGCTCGTCGCGCCTTCGGTGACGCCGGTGGCGCGCTGGATGTCGTGCTGGGTCAGGGGAGCGCCCGCCACGCAGATGGTCTCGAGCATGGACCGGGCGTGGTCGGGCAACGACCGCACACGCTCCCGGATCACTCCGTCCAGGGTCAGACCCGCGGACGCCGCGTCCTGGCCCTTGGTCGCCACGTACCGGACGAGCTCTTGGAGGAAGTAGGGGCTTCCGTTGCATTCCTGGGCGATGCGCGCGACCACCTCTTCGGCCAGGTGCACGTCGGGCAAGAGCGCCCGGGCCAAGGCCTCCAGATTGGCGCGGGCGAGCTCGCCGACGTGAACCGCCGACACCCGATCGGAACCTTCGAGGTCCGCGAGAAGCTTCTGGAGCACTTCGCTCCGCTCGCGCTCTTCTTCGCGGAATCCGATGACCGTCAAGGCACGCACCTTGACGTCGCGGATGAGGTCTTCGAGGAAGAGCAGGCTGTCGAGGTCGCCCCACTGGATGTCGTCGATGAAGACCAAGAGGGGCCTGGTCGCGCTCAGGCGAGCGAAGACGCGCCGGAGCGCCGCAAACGCGAGTCGGCGCAACTCGCCGAACCCGGTGTCGAAACGGAGACCGCCGCCCCTGCTCAACTCGAGCCGGCCGAAGAGCGGCGCGAACACGGGGAAGACGCCGCTGAGGACCGCGTCTTCGTCGGAAAGGAGCTGACGAAGCGTGGCGTCGTCGACGGCACCCAGGTCGCGGACGACGTGCTCCACCAGGCTGTCGATGGACTTGTAGGGAATGCGCTCGCGCTCGTAGCAGCGGCCGCGCAGCACCTTGGCGCGCTCCCCCGTGCGCCCGAGAAACGCCTCGAGGAGCGAGGTCTTGCCCATTCCAGAGCGGCCGCTGATGAGGACACACCGTCCGGCACCGCCCTCGACCTCGCCCATCCACGCCTCGAGCTGTCGGAGCTCGGCGTCCCTTCCCACCAGGCCGTGGGACAGTGGCTCCCGAACGGTCATGGGCGGGGGACGGTCCGTCGCCGAGAGCGCGTGCACGATTGTCAGCAGCGTTCGGCCGCTCGCGGGGATCGGGCCGGAGCAGGGCATCGCAGAGCGAGGCCAGGTCCGGAGGGATCGCAGACACCACCGCCACTGCGGGCTCCGGTACCCTGCACTGCTTCTCGGCGAGCAACTCGGCGGCCGGGCCCTCGAAGGGCAGGCGGCCGGTCAGGACCTGATAGAGCATCGTGCCCACCGAGTAGAAGTCGGCGGCGGGAGAGAGCGGGGCCTCCTCGTGCACCACCTCGGGCGGCATGTACCTCGGGGTGCCGGCGATCTCGGCGTGCCGCTTCGTAACGGCCATCACGATGCCAAAATCGAGGATGACGACCCGGTCCGACTCCGTCACCAGGACGTTGCTCGGCTTGATGTCGCGATGGAGCTGACCCTTCGCATGAAGGAAGGCGAGGCCCTCGGTGAGTTGCCTGAACACGCGGCGGACGGCGTGGTAGTCGGTTGCCGCGGGATAGCGGACGCTCGTTCGGGGCTGGACCCCGCTCCGATTCGGAAACGACAGCCCCCCCGGCGAGCCTGACCCCTCGCGTGGTGATCGTGGCCGTGGTCTCTTGGCCGCTGCGCGAAAGCGACGGAGAGCTCGACCCCTCCTCCCGGAGCGGTGCGCCGCAGAGACGACGCACCAGGTTCTCGCCGTCCACGAGCTCCATCGTGAAGAACCAGCGGTCGCGGTCGTTGAGCAGCTCGAAGAGGCCGACGAGGTTCGCGTGGGCGATGTTCGTGAGCGCGCGGAACTCGTTCTTGAAACGCGCGACGCTCTCCGCGTCCCGATCGATGAGGACCTTCAGGGCCACGCGCTCGCCTCGATGCAGGTCCCGCGCCTCGAACACGGCCCCCATGCCGCCCTGTCCGAGACGCCGACCGATGTCGAACCGGCCGTTCCCGAGGAGCGATCCCGACGCCAGCCATACCTCTTGGCCTGTGCCTGCGTCTCGAGGTGCCACGGACGGGATGCTACCACCGGCCAAGACGCCGCTGCATCGTCCCAAAGGCTGGACGGCCTCCCGCGTCGCAACGCCGCGCGCGCCCGACTGGAGGCGTCAGCCGAGGACCATCGTCTCGCCGAGGAGGCGGCCTTCGGCGAAGCGGCGCAGGCTCCAGCGGTCGAAGAGCTCCTTCTCCTCGCCGTGCACCAGGTGGCGCGCCATCAGCTCGCCCATGATGGGCGCGATCATGAAGCCGTAGCCCATGAAGCCGCATTGCAGGACGAAGCCTTCGAGCGCGTCGACGCGGCCGATGATGGGGCTCCCGTCCGGGGTGAGATTGTAGCAGCCGGCCCACTGGCGCAGGACGCGCACGCCGCCGAGCACGGGCATGGTGCGCGTGAGGGCGCGGGCGTACAGGCCGAGGAAACGGAGGGAGCTGCCCTGATTGAGGCCCTCGGGCACCTTCTCGTTCGAGATGCCGCCGACGATCTCGCCGCGCATGGACTGGCTGAAGTAGAGGCCGCTCGCGAGGTCGGCGACGAGGGGCTTCAGGAAGGGCTTGAGGGGCTCGGTCGAGCAGATCTCGTGGCGGTGCGGGTGGTTCGGCAGCTCGATACCCGCGAGGCGCGCCACCTCCGGGCTCCAGGCGCCCGCGGCGTTGATGAGCAGTGGCGTCTCGATGCGGCCGCGGTTCGTGACGACGGCGACCACGCGGCGTCCGTCCGTCTTGATGTCGGTCACCTTCGTGAAGGGGTGGATTGACACGCCCTCCTTCTCGCAGGCCTGGGCGTAGCCCCACACGAAGGGCCACGGGAAGACGACCCCGTCATCCGGGTTGTAGCTCGCCGCCACGATGCGCGAGGCGTCGAGCTCGGGCACGAGGCGCTTGGCCTCCTTCGCGTCGACCATGCGCGTGCGGATGCCGTGCTCGTTCTGCAGGCGCACCGATGCGCCGAGGTCCTTGGCGCGTGCCTCGCTCCGCGCGAGGAAGAGGTAGCCGCCCTGCCGGAACCACACGTTGATGCGCATGCGCGTCGCGAAGTCCTCGCAGCGACGGATCGACTCCTTCATCAGGCGGATGTTCGTCTCGTCCGACCACTGGGCGCGGATGCCCCCGCCGTTGCGCCCCGAGGCACCGCCGCACAGGTAACTCTCGTCGACCACGACGATGCGCTCGACGCCGAGGAGCGCGAGGTTCCAGGCGGTCGACAGGCCCATGATGCCCGCGCCCACGACGACGACGTTGGCGCGCTCGGGTACGGGCCCGTCGCGGCGCGTGCCCTCTGCGGCGTCGATCGACGCTCCGCTCACCTGGGCTCCTCTTCGTCGTCACCGATGATTGCCGCGAGGTGCGCGAGCGGGATCGGGTGGAAGGGCGGCCGCGGCGTGAAGGGCGCCTGCGGTGTCTCGCCACCGCGCTCGGCGAGCAACCGCGCGCACAGGGCCATGCACTGCTTGCCCTGGCACCACCCGGTCCCGAAGCCCGTGTAGCGCTTGACCGATTCCACGTCGCGCTGGCCACGCGCGATGGCCGCGTCGATGTCGTGCAGCGTGACGTCCTCGCAGCGGCACACGACGACCTTGTCGCTCACGTCGACACCTCCGGGCTCGGAACCGCCGCGCCCGACGCAGCACGGTCGGCGAAGGCAGCCGCGGCCCGGCCCGCAGCGCGGCCCTGGGCGAGGACTCGTGCGAGCGACATGCCGCCGGTGCACTCGCCGGCGACCCACACGCCCTCGACCGCGGTCGCACCCTCCGCCGACGCCTCCACGGCGAAGCGCCTATCCACCCAGCGCACCTTCGCGCCCGCCTGCACACCGAGCTCGTAGGCGGCCGAGGGCGGCGCCCCGAGCGCGACTGCATCGCAGGCGACACGCCCCTCGCCTTCGACGAGGAGGCTCTTGACGTGGGGCCGGCCGTGCAGGCTCTGCACGCTGTCCGGCGCGAAGGGACCACACGCCTCGCCACCGGCCTCGCGCTGCACGCGCACGAGCCCTTCGGCCCAGGGCCCCTCGCCCACGACCGCGAGCCGCTCGCCCGGCAGCACGCCGTGGGCCAACAGGCGCAGGGCCGCGCGCACGCCGATCACGCACGGCAGATCGTTGCCCGCGATGGGCAGAGTGCCCTCGTGTATACCGGTCGCGATCACCAGGGCCCGCGCGCGCACCCGCACGAGGGCGTCGGGCGCGCGCACCGCGACGCAGCCGTCCTCGTAGATGCCGACGGCCGAGCGGCCCGTTTCGACGCGCACGCCTGCCCGCGACGCGGCCGCCTCGAGCTCACGCGCCACCTCGCAACCTTCACGCAACCCGCGATTGTCGCCGGCGTCCACCGGCATCGGCGCGAGGGCGAGGTGCCCGCCGACCGCGGCGCGCTCCTCGAGCAGCCATGCCGAACGGCCCTCCCCTGCCGCGGCCGTCGCGGCCGCCAGCCCACAAGGCCCGCCTCCGACGACGAGCACGTCGACCGCCTCGTCACGCGGCGGCACTGCCTGCACCAGGCGCCCCGGCAGCTCACCGATCCCGGCGATGCGCCGCGCCACCTTCTGCATCACGCGGTTGAGCGCCTTGAAGCGCGTGAACATCTCGTGGTGGTTCATGCCCGAGGGGAAGAACCAATCGGTCGCAGCGAGCAGGTCGGTGTCCGCGCTGCCGACCACGTTCTGCGTCTCGACCACCATCCCGTCACGCGCGGGCGCGCGGCACGTCATCACGTTCGGGATGCCGTCGACGCGCATGAGGCAGCCGTCGCAGCGACCGTCGTAACACGTCGCGCCGCGGGGCCTGTGGTACTTGACGCTGCGCGCGAGCACGACGCGCCCGGACGCGGCGAGCGCGACGGCGATGGGCTCGCCCTCGCGTGCCTCGACCGCCCGCCCGTCCACCTTCAGGGTGACGGGCTCGGCGAGGGGCGCGATGCGACGAGGCGGCACGTCGTCACTCTAGCAGGGCCGGAGGCGAGCTGGGTGCGCCGGATCGCGGGGAGTGGCCGGCGCTCAGGCGCGGCGGGCGGACAGCACACAGCAGGCGGTCGGGTCGTCGAGGCGCAGCACGATCGCCGACGAGACCGCGAGGCGCACCGTGTCCTCGGACATGTCGAGGAAGGTGACCTGCAGGTCCTGGGCGCAGACGAGCGGACCGAGGTCGTGGGAGACCAGCGCGCCGCCGTCTTCGATGGCGTGAGACTTGTAGATGCCGGCCTCGGCAAGGCGCCGGAGGTGGTCGAGGGCGAGCACGTCGCTGCCCTCGTACTTGCGAAAGAGGGCGTTGTAGAGCGCCGGTGCGAGCACCAGGGCAAAGGGCGCATGGGCGCCGACTGCGTCGAGGGCGTCGGCGGCTGCGATGATGTCGCCGATGGCCCCGCCCGCCATGCTCCAGTCCGAGAGACCGACGCGGTGGGCTCCCTCGTGATGCAGGATGCCCTCGATGCCGAGCTCGCGGTGGCCGTGGTAGATGAGACGCTCCTCGGCGAGCGCCACGGCCTCGGCCGCGTCGGCGGCGGGCTGGGTCGACAGGGGCAGGCTCTGCTCCTGGGCGCCGAGGATCTCCCGGGTCGGCATGCGGAAGCTCGCGTAGAGGGTCGGGATGGGCAGGGCTCGCCGCGCCGCGATGCGGACGCCGCCCTCGCCGATCGGGTGGTCGATGCGCTCACCCACCTGCAGCGAAGGGATGCCGGCACCGAGGGGGCCTTCGAACGTGAGGAACCGGCGCGCGGTCAGGACGGCACGCGCCTGGCCGAGGGCCTCCGCTTCGATGCGCCGCAGGGTCGCCTCGTGCAGACCGGTAGGACGGACGGGCTCGATCATTGCTTCCTCGCCGACGCCAAGGAGCCGATGGTGGTGCGAAGGGAGCCGCCTTCGGCCGCGGCGCCGGGCGAAGGGCGCGTGGCGAGGGCGGGCTCCGCGGCGGCCGCGTCTTCGATCGCGAGCAGGTCGTGGTCGGTGAACAGATACCGGCGCAGCATGGCGTCAAAGTCAGCGTCGCGGCGCCTGAGCCACTCGAGGAGCATGGAGAAGTGCTCCACCTCTTCGCGCTGGTGGTGGTCGAGCAGCGCGCGGAGCGCCGGGTCGCTCGCCGCCTGCATGCGCTGGCGGTACCAGTCGACCGCCTCGAGCTTCCTCGCGCATGGAGTCGAGCGCGCGCTTGTCGTCGATCGTCTCGGGGGTGAGCGCTTCGCGGGGTTCGTGGTAGTCGGTCGCCATCGATTGACCTTCCGAGGTCCTCGGTTGGTCACTGTTGGCACGCTTGTCAACCCCGGTGTGCCGATGGGCCTGCCCTACTGCCGCGCGGGATGGGCCGTGGACGGGGACGCGGGATGGCTCGCGGTGGGCTTGTGCTGGGGCGGTAGGGGCGACAGGACCAGGTCGAGGTGCGCCGTCCCTCCGGCCTGCACCGTGACCGTGCCCAACGCTTCCTTGAAGAGCGGATGCCAGGCGTGAAGCGAGATTCGCTGGCCGGCGGGCACGTTCGTCAGACGGTAGTGGCCCTGGGCCTCGATCACGGCATGCACCGGGTGGTAGAGCACGATGACGTCGGTACGCCCGCAGGGCACACCGAGCGTGCAGGCCAGGGCCCGCACGCCGCCGCGGTCGAGGGGCATGCGCAGGGGCGTGTTCTGGATCGCCGCCCGGCGGAAGGGGTCGTCCGGGAAGGACGGCATGAAGGGCTCCTTCATCTCGTTGTGGACGACGAGCGTGTCGCCGCGCGTCGCCACGACGAACGCCGGCGTGAGGCGACAGTCGTGGATCCGAACGTCGATGTCGCGCGGGGCGGCGTGAGGCACGCGGAAGTGCTTGGGGTCACCAGTCGCCGCGACGAGGACGCCGACGAGACCCCGGTGCGCGTCCATCGTGACCGGCTGCAGGTCACCGCCCGTCGGCAGCGTGCACTCGTGCGGCCAGGAGCTCGGATGACCCGAGAGCACGCCGACCGCATTCGCGGCGTAGGACGGAAGGTGCGCGCCGGGGGCGAGTCGTATGGTTCCCTCCACGGTACCCACGGGTGCGTTCGGGTCGGGGGCACTGCTGGCCGGCGACGCCGAGGAGGCCTGCGAAGACGCCGCGGCGGAAGCGACCTTGTCGTGCTCCGCAGCCGGGCCCGCAGCCGGGGCCGCGGCCGACCCGGAGGCAGGCGCCCCGAGACCCGCAGCCGGCCCCGCCGACTCGGAGCCGGCCGCACCCTTGGAGCCGCCGTGGTGCGCATTGCCACAGCCGGCGAGGACGAGGGACACGGCGAAGGGCATTGCCGCGAGCGGCAGGAGACGAGGGGACATGGGGCCGTTCTACCAGCCCCCGACGACCGGCGCCAAACACCGCCCGCCGCCAAGCAGCGGTGCGCAGGAGCATGCCCTCGAGAGGACCGACCACGATGCGCTCGAGGCCGCAGCAACGGGCATCTCATGTAAGCTACCCGTCCGATGCGCGGTTGGCTTCTCGGGTCAGCCCGCGGCGCCGCTGCACGCGTTCGGCGAAATGGCCTCGGTCCAGGCGCCGGCGGTGCAGTAGGTGCCGCCGCCGAAGCCGCAGACGGCGTAGGTGCAGGTGAGGCCCTCGTCGTGACACGCGCTGCCGATACGCGGGCGCTCCGGGGGGCAGCCCGCTTCGGAGGGCGGCTCGCATTGCCACGTGTAGGTCGTGGTCGCGCCCGGGCCCGAGGATGTATACGGGATGCAGGCGCAGCGCGCGGTCGCGTACACACACAGGCCCGTCGGGTCCGACGACGAGCACCCTCCGCTCGGGGGCGTGGAAGGACAGCCCGCGCTCAGTGACGTCGGCGTTGGGCAGTCGGTCGACGCGGGCGGACGCACCTGCCAGGTGTGGTCGAGGGCGCCGCCACGCCAACACTGGGCGAGGACGTTGCACTTCGAGCTCCAGTCGCCGCCGTACTCGCAGTCGAGGGCCGGTTGGGCGCAGTGCGCGCCCATCGCGGGGGGCGCGGCGGGGCAAGCGGCCACCAGGGCGCCCGCGTCGCCTGCGCCTGCTGCGCCGTCGGCGACCGCGGCATCGGACGCACCGGCATCGGACGCGGCGGGCTCGTGCGAAACGCCGCACGCCGCCCAGATCAGCATCACAGCACCGACGCACCAACGAAGACGCAGTCCCGAGCCCATGGACGGTGCAGCGGTCGGCATGCGCGTCTCCGTGAGCCGCCTACGAGATCAGCTTGTGCGCCGCGTCGATCGCCATGTGCAGGTAGGCGCCCGGCGCCATGCCCATGCGGAAGACGAAGTAGCCCGAGATGAAGAGGGCGAAGGCGACGTAGCCGGAGCGCATGGGGACGGCGATGGGCGCGCCAGGCTGCGGCTCTTTCATGAACATGTAGACGATGACGCGCAGGTAGTAATAGGCGCCCACCGCGCTCGTCAGCACGCCGATGACGGCCAGCCACACCATGCCGCCACCCGCCTGCACCGCCGCGCTGAAGACGTAGTACTTGCCGAAGAAGCCGGCCGTCGGCGGCATGCCGAGCAGGGACAGGACACCGATGGTGAAGGGCAGCGCGGCCAGGGGGTGGCGGCGGCCGACGCCCGCCAGGTCTTCGTAGCTCACGGCCTCACGGCCCCTCGAGCCCATGAGGATGAGGGAGCCGAAGGTCAGCACGTTCGAGACCGTGTAGGCCATCAGGTAGTAGAGGACCGAGCTCACCGCCGTCTCGCCGACCTTGAAGGCCGCGCACACCCCGACGAGGAGATACCCCGCGTGGGCGATGGACGAGTAGGCCAGCATGCGCTTGACGCTCTTCTGGGCGATGGCGGCGAAGTTGCCGTAGATCATGGTGATGGCCGCCAGGCCCGCGATGACGGGCGGCCAGCCAGTCGCCCCATCGGTCATGATCTTGTCGCCGAAGGCCACCATCAGGACGCGGATGAGCGCCGCGAAGGCCGCCGCCTTGACGACCACGGACATGAAGGTCGTCGTCGACGTGGGCGCTCCTTCGTAGGCGTCGGGCGTCCACATGTGGAAGGGCACGGCGCTGACCTTGAAGCCCAGGCCGACCAGCAGCATGAGCAGGCCGAGCAGCACGAGCCGCGCGTCGGCCGAGCCGCCCCCGATCGACTTGCCGATGCCGGCGAGGTCGGTGTGGCCCGTCGCGGCATAGAGGAGCGCGCTGCCGAAGAGCAGGATTGCCGCGGCGAAGGAGCCGAGCAGGAAGTACTTGAGGGCGCCCTCGATCCCGCGCGGGCTCGTGCGGCGGAAGGCGACCATGCAGTAGACGCCGAGGCTCATGGTCTCGAGGCCGATGAAGAGCGTCAGCAGGTCGGCGGCGCGCGCGAGCACCATCGCTCCGAAGGCCGAGAAGAGCAGCAGCACGTAGTACTCGCCCCGCTCGATGCCGTGCTCCTCGAGGTAGCCGCCCGCGAGCAGCGCCGACAGGGCGCCGCCGCCGCAGATGATGACGTCGAAGAAGAGCGAGAGCTTGTCGGTGGCGAGGTAGTGAACCCAGACCGGACCGCCCGAGGCACCGCCGATCCACAGGGCGAGGGACAGGCCGCCCGCCACGGTCAGGATGACGGCCGTGAGCAGCGACAGCTCGGCCTTCTCCTTCACGAAGGCGTCGGTGACCATCAGCAAGAGGCCACCCACGACGACCGCGATGAGCGGCGAAAGCGGAAGCAGGGCGCTCATGGCTCACCTCCCTGGCCGGGCTTTTTCACCTGTACGAGCCGCGCCTGGGCACCGGCCAGGCGATCCCCGCCGCCGGCACTCCCGGCCGTCGCCGCGGCCGAGCCGGGCGCCGCGGGCAACAGGCGGATGCTGTCGTCGAACTTGGTCTTCTCGTACTTCGCGTGGAAGTCGGCGACGAACGCCTTCACCGAGGGCTCCATCTTCGTGAGGAAGGTGCTCGGGTAGAGCCCGATCCAGAAGATCAGGACGACCAGCGGGACGAGGGCGACCGCTTCGCGCAGCGTCACGTCCACGAGCTTCTTGTTCTCGTCCTTGCTGATGGGCCCCCAGAACATCTTGAGGACCACGTGCAGCATGTAGACCGCGGCGAAGATGACGCCGAGGGCCGCGAAGAGCGTGAACATGCTCCCCCACCGTCCGAGGCCCACCTCGCCGCTCGAGATGAACGCGCCCGAGAGGATCATGAACTCGCCGACGAAGCCGTTCGTCCCGGGCAGGCCGATGGAGCTCAGGGCCACGATGACGAAGAGCAGGGCGTACCAGGGCATGACCGAGGCGAGGCCGCCGAACTCGTCGAGCTCGCGGGTGTGGCGCCGGTCGTAGATGACGCCAACGAGCACGAACAGCGCCCCGGTCGAGATGCCGTGGTTGACCATCTGCAGGACCGCGCCCGACAAGCCGCCGCCGGTCATGGAGAAGATGCCGAGCATCACGAAGCCGAGGTGGCTCACGGAGCTGTAGGCGACCAGCTTCTTCACGTCGCGCTGCACCCAGGCGCAGTAGGCGCCGTAGATGATGCCGACGACGGCGAGCACCGCGAGCGTCGGCCCGAGGTATTGGCTGGCCAGCGGGAACAGGGGCATCGCGAAGCGGATGAAACCGTAGGCGCCGAGCTTCAGGAGGACGGCCGCCAGGATGACCGAGCCGCCCGTCGGCGCCTGCGTGTGCGCGTCGGGCAGCCAGGTGTGCAGCGGGAACATCGGGACCTTGATCGCGAAGGCCAAGGCGAAGGCCCCGAAGAGCCAGAGCTGGGTCCCGAAGGGCAGGACGACGCGCGTCAGCTCCGTGAGGTCGAAGGTGTAGTGACCGCTCAGGGCCTTGTAGGATGCGACGATGTAGAGGATGGCGACGAGCATCAGGAGGCTGCCGACCATCGTGTACAGGAAGAACTTGACCGCGGCGTAGACCCGCTGGGGACCGCCCCACACGCCGATGATCAGGTACATCGGCACGAGCATCAGCTCCCAGAAGACGTAGAAGAGGAAGAGGTCGAGGGAGAGGAACGCGCCGAGCATCCCCGTCTCGAGGAGCAGGAAGGCGATCGCGTATTCCTTGATCTTCGTGGCGATGCTGTTCCAGCTCACGAAGAGCGCGATGGGGCCGAGCACGGTCGTCAGGAGCACGAGCCAGAGGGAGATGCCGTCGACGCCGAGCTTGTACGCGATGCCGAGGTTCGGGACCCACGGCACGTTCTCGACGAACTGGAACGCCGAAGTGGAGAAGTCGCCCTTGAGCAGCCAGAACGACAGCACCATCTCGACGAGCATCGCCGCGACGCTGAACCGCCGGATGACGTTCGGCCACTGCCGCGGCAAGAACAGCACCACGAGCGCCGCCACCACCGGCAAGAACAAGAGAATGCTGAGCAGATGGGTCATCGGTGCCCCTCCAGCTCCGCGTGCTGTGGCGCGAGGGCGCTCGGCTCGAGCACCACGTGGGAGGTCCGCGTCGCCATCGAGCCGAAGGCGTTCCTGATCTGCAGACGCGCCGCGACGACCGCCCCGATGCCTACGACGACGCGTGGTGACACGCCGATGGCGGCGATGTCGCCGGGCGACAGCTCGATCTGGGCGTCGGTGACCTCCTGGCCAGCGACGACCACGTAGGCGCCGTTCGGCCGGAGCAGGATCGTGTGTTTGTCCGGGTCCACCTTCAGGGCCGGCGGACCGTCGCCACGGGGCGCCACCGACGGAGTGCCGTGGACCGGGGGCGCGGGCGACGGAGGCTCGTTCCGCTCCCACCCGGGCGCGAGCCAACCCGTGTCGAGCGTCATCCACCGGCCCGTCGGCAGCCGGACCTTGCGGATGTGACCGGGCCGCGGCCCCTCGATGAGCAGCGCGAGCGCCTGGTACTGGTCCGCCCCGAAGGTGTGGACGAACGAGGTGTCGTCCGTGCCCCAGGGCGTGTCGTAGGTGCCGTCCGCGTTCGCATCCCAGCGGTACTCGTAGCCGAGGCCGGGCGAGGCCGTGTAGTGGACCGAGGCGCCGGTGGCCGTGGACTCGATGTGCGGGTGCGGGTAGACGAACCACCAGGCCATCACCGCCATGCCGACCACCAGGACCGCGCCGTAGGCGTAGACCACGCCCGACTGCAGCCGCGTGAACACCCATCCCGTGCCGACGACCGCCCGCGAGGTGACCCAGGTGAGCAGCCCGTCGACGACGAAGCGATCGACCTGGCCCGACAGGAACGCGAGGAAGCGGATCGGCCGCAGGATCACGGCCTCGTAGAGCTCGTCGACGCGCCACTTGTCGAACATGAGCTGGTAGAGGCCCGGCGCCGCCGCGGCGAAGCGACGCTCGGGCTCGCCGCCCTTCTGCAGGAAGAAGCTGTACGCCAGGTAGATGCCGAGGCCGGCGGCGAGGATGCCGATGGTGAGCGACCCGAGCACCAGCCCCACGCTCATGTGGGCCTCGAGGGCCGCCTGCACGGGCAAGACACCGAGGGCGGGCTCGAGCCAGCTCTCCCAGAGGTTCGGCAGATGGAAGGGCGCGGCGGAAGGCAGGCCCACGTAGCCGATGAGCAGCGAGCCCGCACCGAGGACCACCAGGGCGATGAGCATCGTGGTGGGCGACTCGTGGGGATGCGGATTCGTAGCCGTGCTCGTGGGCGCCGCCATGGGCCGCCTCGCCCTCGCCCTCGCCAGAGTGAACCGCCGCGCTGCGGTACTGGCCCTCGAAGCTCATGAAGTAGAGCCGGAAGATGTAGTAGGCGGTCATGATCGCCGCCAAGGCGAGCACGACGAAGACAGAACCAGCCGACCCATTGCAGGTGGGCGTACTGGGCGGCGAGACCGCCGGCGGTCGCGTCGGCGCCGCCGTGGCCGAAGGTGAGGGCGCCGAGAAGGATCTCGTCCTTCGAGAAGAAGCCCGCGAACAGGGGAACGCCCGCGATCGCCAGGCACGCGAAGAGGAACGTCCAGCGCGTCACGGGCATATAGCGCTTGAGGCCGCCGAGCTTGCGGATGTCCGCGTCGCCGTGGGCGCCCACCGCGTGCATGACCGAGCCGGCGCCGAGGAAGAGGCAGGCCTTGAAGAAGGCGTGGGTCAGCACGTGGAAGATGCCGGCCCCGAACGCGCCGACGCCGACGGCCGCGAACATGAAGCCGAGCTGGCTGACCGTCGAATAGGCCAGGATCTTCTTCATCTGGTTCTGCACGACCGCGATCGACGCGGCGAGCAGGGCCGTGAGCGCGCCGATGACCGCGATGGTGGCCATGGCCGTGGGCGACTGGACGAAGAGTGGCGACAGCCGGCAGCAGAGGTAGACGCCGGCGGTGACCATCGTCGCCGCGTGGATGAGGGCGGAGACGGGCGTGGGGCCCGCCATCGCGTCGGGCAGCCAGACGTAGAGCGGGATCTGGGCGCTCTTGCCGGTGCAGCCGAGGAAGAGGAAGAGGCAGGCCGCGGTCGCAAGCGTGCAGATCTGCGCGCCACCAAGCGTGAAGGACTGGAAGGCCAGGCCGCCCGCGGCGTGGTTGATGTCGGTGAACTCGAAGGAGCCGACGGCGTTGAGCAGGATGAATATCCCGATGAGCACGCCGAAGTCGCCGATGCGGTTCGCGACGAAGGCTTTACGCCCGGCGGCCGCGTAGGTCGGGTTCTTCCACCAGAAGCCGATGAGCAGGTAGCTGCACAGGCCCACGCCCTCCCAGCCCACGAACATCACGGGCATGCTGCTCGCGAGGACGAGGATCAGCATGGAGGCCATGAAGAGGTTCAGGTAGGCGAAGAAGCGCGCGTAGCCCGGGTCGTCGTGCATGTACCCGAGGCTGTAGATGTGGATGAGCAGGCCGACGCCCGTGACGATGAGCGTCATGACGCCGCTCAAGGCGTCCATCACGAAGCGGACGTGCACGGGCACATCGCTGCCGTTCACGCTGACGCTGAACCAGTCGTAGAAGTCGTAGACGACCTTGGCCGACTCACCGTCGGCGCCGTGGCGCAGCATGAAGAGCTGCACGAAGGCGGCCACGGCGAGGCCGAAGGCGAGCGCGACGGAGCCGACGCCCACGCTGCCGACGAGCTTGCGCGAGGCGAACCGCCCGAACAGGCCGTTGATGACGGCGCCGGCCAGCGGCAAAAGGACGATCCAGAGCAGTCCCTTCGAGACGTCGAAGCCGAGTTCCATCGCTCTCTCGCTCCGCGCGACCGTGTCCGGCCGCGCCCCTCAGTGCTTGAGGATGTCGGCCTTGTCGGCCTCGACCGTGTTCTTCAAACGGAAAAGGCCGATGAGGATTGCCAGGCCGACGGCCGCCTCGGCGGCCGCGACGGCGATGACGAAGAAGGCGAACACCTGACCGTCGTGATTGGCCGGCCTCCACCGATTGACGGCGACGAGCGCCACGTTGACCGCGTTGAGCATCAGCTCGATCGACATGAGCTGGATCAGCACGTTGCGCCGGGTGAGAAACCCGATGGCGCCGATCCCGAACAGCACCGCCGCCAGCGCCAGATACGTACCGAGCCCAATGGCCAAACCACTCATCCGTGCCCCCCGTGGGCAGACACCTCGGCCGCCAGCTTGCGTTCCCGCTCCGCCTTCTCGCTCGCTTCCGCCTCCGCCTCGGCGCGCTGCAAGCGCCATGCCTCGGCCTCGGCGGGCGTCCGGCCGCGCGCAATCGCCACCGCCCCGATGATCGCCACCAGCAGCAGGATCGACACGAGCTCGAAGGGCACCATGTCGTCCTTGTAGAGGACGTGCCCGACCGCCTCGATGCCGCCGAACTCGGTGCAGGCCGCGTTGTTCTGCGGGCACGTGCGGACCGCGGGCATCTTGCCTGGGCGATAGGCGACGACGCCAAAGGCGATCGCCAGGGCGAGCAAGAACATCACGCCCCCGCCGAAGGTACGCACGAGCATCCCGCGCGTGTCGTGGGGGACGATGGCCGACGGCCCGATCAGCATGATGACGAAGACGAAGAGCACCACGATGGCGCCCGCGTAGACGATGAGCTGGATCGCCGCGAGCAACTGGGCGTGCAGCACCGCGTAGATGCCCGCGAGCGACACGATGTTGACCAGGAGCGCCATGGCGGCCCGAAGCGGGCTCTTCGCGACGATCGTTCCGACCGCAGCGACGACCGCGAAGAGCGCGAGGATGACGAACGAGGCCTCGCCCCAGCCGCTCACGCTGCCCTCCCGAGGAGTTGGCGGGTCGCCTCGTCGAGACGCGTCCCGGACGGCAGCCCCGCCCGCGCGGCCGCCACGAACTCGTCGCGGAACTTGCGGATGAAGCCGAGCATGGGCATGGCCGTCCCCTCGGCGAAGGCGCAGATCGTCGTGCCCATCATGTTGTTGGCGATGTCGACCAGCAGGTCCACGTCCTCGACCCGGCCGCGGCCGGCGCAGACGTTGTCGAGCACGTCCACGAGCCACCCGGTGCCCTCGCGGCACGGCGTGCACTGACCACAGGACTCGTGCTTGTAGAACTTCATCAGGTTGCGGCAGGCCTCGACCATGTTGACGGTGTCGTCCATCACGATCGCGCAGGTGGTGCCGAGCATCGTGCCGAGGGCGCGGAAGGTGTCGACACCCATGGGGACGTCGATCTCGCTCTTTCCGTCCCAGGCGTGCAGCGGGTGGTCCTCCGCCGGCGCGTGCACCATGTTGTCGGGACGGAGCATGGGCGTCGACGACCCGCCGGGGATGACCGCCTTGAGCGGGTGATCGTCGTGGAGCATGCCGCCGCCGAGATCGTAGATGAGCTCGCGCAGGGTGATGCCCACGGGCGCCTCGTAGATGCCGGGCTTCTTCACGTGGCCGCTCACGCCGTAGAGGCGCGTCCCGCCGTCGTTCGGCAGCTGGCCGAGGGCCGCCCAGGCGTCGCCTCCCATCTCGACGATGTCGGGCACCGAGGCGATGGTCTCGACGTTGTTGACGATCGTCGGCTGCCCGAAGGCGCCCTTGTTCGCCGGGAACGGCGGCTTGAGCCGGGGCTCGCCGCGCTTGCCCTCGAGAGAGTTGAGCAGGCCCGTCTCCTCGCCGCAGATGTAGGCGCCGGCACCGGAGTGAACCCACACGTCGACCGGGTGGTCGATGCCGAAGGGCCGCGCCCCGACGTAGTTGCGGCTGCGCGCCTCCTCGATGGCCGCCTCGAGGCGCGCGGCGCTGTGGGCCAGCTCGCCGCGCACGTAGATGTAGGCGGTGTGCGCCCCGATCGCGAAGCACGTGATCACGATCCCCTCGATGAGCCGGTGGGGATCCTGCTCCATGATCGTCCGGTCCTTGAAGGTACCGGGCTCGCTCTCGTCGGCGTTGATGACGAGGTAGACCTGGTCGCCTTCCTTGGGCGCGAGGAAGCCCCACTTCACCCCGGCCGGGAAGCCCGCGCCGCCGCGACCTCGGAGGTTGGCCTTCTTGACCTCCGCCGTGATCTGCTCGGGCTTCATCGTCGTCAGGGCGCGGCGTGCCTGCACGTAGGCGCCGTGCTTCTCCGCGACGGGCAGCGTCCACGCGTCGGCGATGCCGTAGCGGGACGTGAGGATCGCCCGGTAGTCCGCCATCCTACGCCTCCTCGGTGCCGACCGGCGCGTCCGCGTCGATCCTGTCGATGATGCGGTCGAGCTCCTCGAGGGTGAGGTTCTCGTAGTAGTCGTCGTTCACCTGGATCATCGGCGCCTGGCCACAGGCCGCGAGGCACTCCGCCTTGAGCAGGGTGAACTTGCCGTCCTTGCTCGTGCCGCCCACGTGGCAGCCGAAGCGATCCTCGAGGTGCTCCTGCACTGCCTTGGCGCCGCGCAGATCGCACGAGAGGGTGCGGCAGACCCAGACGACGTTCTTCCCGACCGGCTGCTCGAAGAGCATCGTGTAGAATGTCACGACGCCCTTGACCGCTGCCGTCGACAGATCGAGCCGGTCGGCGACGAAGCGGATGACGTCGGCGGAGATGAAGCCGGCCTGCTTCTGACAGAGGTGCAGGACCGGCAGGAGCGCGGCGCGCTTGGTCGGGTAGCGCTGGAGCAGCGCGTCGACCTTCTTGTCGCGTTCGGCGGTGAGGGCGAAAGCCATGATGACGCTCGGACGAAAGGCGCACCCCACCCGATCGGGACGAGGGAGGCGTCGGCCCCGGGCCGGCGCGAACCGGGCGATTGGGGTGCCGGAAGCGGGGGGACGCTAGGCCGCGACGGCCCCCATGTCAAGGACGTCCCAAGCGCCCCGAATCGCGGGCGTTCGACACGGTCTCGACACCTCTCGAGATTGGCCGGCCGCGTTCCGACAAGAGGCTTCCCAGCACGACGGGAGACATGTACGGTACGGCCGCGTTCGGCCACCCTTGCTCCGAGCGCGTCCGAACGACACAGCCTGCCTAGCTGCAGGCGGAGGGGTCCACGTGACGGTTTTCTGTCCCAACTGTGGGAAGCCCAATACCGACCAGGCGGAGAAGTGCATCTCGTGCAGCACCGAGTTGCAGAAGGCGGGACGCCCGGGCGGGGCCAAGTTCAAGGGCACCATGATGATGACCGGGGTGACGGCGCCCAAGCCTCCGGGACCGGCGGGCGGACCGCCGGCTCCGCAGCCACCGCCCGCATCGCCGCCAGCGGGTGGCGCTGCCGCCGGCGGCGGTCAGGCAGGCAAGAACATGGCGTTCCAGCGCACGATGCTCGGGCCCATGACGCCCCCCCAGGCACCGGGCGGTGGGCCCATGCAGGGACCGGGCGCGCCGCCCGCAGGTGGCGGCTTCGGCGCGCCGCCCCAAGGCAGCCCGGCCAGTGGATCGCCTCCGGCGAGTCAGCCCGGCGGCTTCGGGGCTCCGGCCAGTGGATCGCCTGCACCGGGCGGTTTCGGCGGACCGCCCGCGCCCAACCAGGACGCGTTCGGTGGACCGCCCGCGCCCAACCAGGACGCGTTCGGCACGCCTTCGCCCAGCCAGGGCGGCTTCGGCTCGTCCCCGGGGAGCACGCCGTCCCCCCAGGGCTTCGGTGCCCCGCAAGGCGGCGGCTTCGGCGCCTCGGATCAGGGCGGCGGCTTCGGCCCGCCCCCGGCGGCGCACCCCCCGGCGGCGGCGGCTTCGGCCCGCCCCCCGGCGGCGCACCCCCCGGCGGCGGCGGCTTCGGCCCGCCCCCCGGCGGCGCACCCCCCGGCGGCGGCGGCTTCGGCCCGCCCCCCGGCGGCGCACCCCCCGGCGGCGGCGGCTTCGGCCCGCCCCCCGGCGGCGGCGGCTTCGGCCCGCCCCCCGGCGGCCCGCCCCCCGGTGGCCCTGGCTTCGGTGGACCCGGCGGCCCTGGCTTCGGTGGACCCGGCGGCCCTGGTGGTGCACCCAAGAGCAACAAGAAGAAGATCTTCCTCTTCGTCGGGATCGGCTGCCTCCTGTTCGCCATGATCGCGTGCGTCGGCAGCTGCGATCGCGTGCAGAGCGATGACCAAGGGAGCGCAGAGGGCAGGGACGAAGTTGCAGCAGGCTGCTCAGGTCGAGAGCTCTCGCGCGCTGCTCGCGATGAGCCTCAGCATGATGCAGAGTGGATGCACCGCCGACCCTTCCGGGGCCGCGAACGCCACCCAGTTCGACCCGCAGGTGGCCAGCAAATACCAGGCCGAGTCGTGCAAGGTGACCGCCCAGACGGCCCAGGCATTCGGCAGCCCCAGTGCGGAGGGAGATGTGATCCAGGGCACCGACGACGAGTCGAAGGCCACCGATCTGCATCTCGACCCGAGCACGTGCGTCCGGTTCACTGCGGGGTCGGCGAAGATCATTGCCTGCGACGAGGCCACCGGCTTCAAGGTCATCGACATGGAGAACGTGGACGCGGCGCACTAGCGGGCTGCCGTCCTCGCTCCGATCGCCATGTGGCGCGTCGCCTACGACCCGGGCTCGGAGTTGCTCTCGATGCAGCTCCGGGGCCACGTGGGTCCGTCGGAGATGCGTGAGCTTGCGCGCGCGCACGCCGAAGCCCTGGAGGCGACGGGCGGGCAGCCCTTCGGCGTGCTCCTCGACCTTCGGGGCCTGACGCCGCTCGAAGACGAGGCGGTCGATGTGCTCTTCGAGATGAAGCGTATCGCGGCCGCCCTACCCGGCTTCCGGGCGATGGTCGTCCTTGTCGACAGCGCAACCGTCGGCATGCAACAGCGCCGCACGCGGATCGAGGGGCCGACGCGCGAGGTCCTCACGATGGATGCGGCCGAGGCGACGCGCTTGCTCGCGAGCTGATCGGCGTCGACCGGCCGGGAGCGGGCCTGTCGCCATCGAACCGCCACACCCTCTCCGCGGTCCCTCCCCACGATTTCCGCCACCTCGCAATGCCCGTCGCGTAGGCTCAGATTGCAAGGTCGCCCCTCCCATGAACCGTCACGGCTCACGCTGCCGCTCCAGATCGGCACGCCCGCTTCGAGTGAGGCGGCACGGCCCCCGTCGGCGTGGCTCGACGGAGCCGTTCGCATGAGCGGCCGCCACATCCTGGTCGTGGACGACGAGTCACGCATCCGCGAGGTCGTCTGCTACGCCCTCGAGAAGGAAGGCTTCCGCGTGACCGCGGTCGGCGACGGTGCCGCCGCTCTCGAGGCGGCGGCCGGCGACGGCGTGGACCTGGTCGTGCTCGACGTGATGCTCCCCGAGCTCGACGGCCTCGAGGTGTGCCGCCGTCTGCGTGCGACCGCCGGCATGCCCATCCTCTTCCTCTCCGCCAAGGCCGAGGAGATCGATCGCGTCGTCGGTCTCGAGCTCGGCGGCGACGACTACCTGACCAAGCCCTTCTCCCCGCGCGAGCTGGTCGCCCGCGTGCGCGCCATCCTGCGGCGCAGCGGGGGCGAGGGGCGGAGCGGCGGCGAGGCGACGGACGAAGGAGCGGCGGTCGTCACCCACGGCCCCGTGCGGATCGACGAGGAGCGGCACGAGGTGCGTTGCGGTGAGGCGCGCATCCACCTCACGCCGACCGAGTTCGGCGTGCTCCTCGCCCTGCTCGAGCGCCCCGGCGTCGTCCTGTCGCGCGGCCAGCTCGTGCAGCGGGCGTACTCGTTCGACAACCACGTGACCGAGCGGACCGTCGACACCCACGTGCGCCGCATCCGGGCCAAGTTCCGCGCGCACGGACACGACCCCATCGCCACCGTGCACGGAGTCGGTTACAAGGCCGCGGAAGCGTGAGCTGCGTTGGGCCTCGCGCACAGCATCCTGCACGAGCTCGGTCGCATCCGCGTCCGCCTCTTGGCCGTCAACCTGGTCGTCGTGCTCGTGCCGGTGGCGGGCCTCGAGTTCGCGCGGATCTACGAACGGCAGTTGCTCGACTCGTTCGAGCGCGACATGCGCGACCAGGCGGTGCTCGTGCGCACCGTGCTCGAGGCGGACCTCGGCCGCGGCGTGCCCCTCGACGACGCGGGCCATCGCGGCGTGCTCGAGTTGGCGGCCGTGCGCACCCACATGCGCGTGCGCGTGCTCGACCGGGCCGGCGCGGTCACCGTCGACTCCCACGCGAACGGACCGCCCGAGGGCCCCGAGCCGCCGCCCCCTTCACTCCTCCCCCAACGCGTCTCGGCGAGCGCACGACGCATCTCCGGCGACTGGCGCAGCATCGCCTACGCGCGGCAGACCTGGCCCGCACTCGCCCAGCGCATCGAGGTCCGAGAGGCGCTCGCAGGCAGGCCAAGCGCCTACACGCGCATCCGCGAGGACCCGCCCGCCGTCTTCCTCTTCCTCACCGAGCCCGTGCTGCGGGCCGGCACGGTCGTCGGCGCGGTGTACGTCACGCGCTCGACGCGCCCGGTGCTCGTGGAGCTGTACCGGATCCGCACCGGCCTCTTCCAGCTGCTCGCGGTCACGTTGCTCTTCACCCTCCTGGTGACGCTGGTGCTCGCCTGGAGCATCTCACGCCCCCTCGGGCGTCTGTCGCGCGCCGCCAAGCGCATCGCCGCCGGCGAACGGGACGTGCGGGTACCGGTGGCGGGCGGCGGCGAGGTGCAGGAGCTCGGAGAGGCCTTCGCCCAGATGACCGACGAGCTCGATGGAAGGCTCCGTTACATTTCGGACTTCGCCGCCGACGTGGCCCACGAGCTCAAGTCGCCCCTCACGTCCATCCGCGGCGCGGCCGAGCTGCTCGGCGAAGGGGCGGCCGACGACCCGGAGGCGCGCAGCCGGTTCCTGCGCAACATCGCCCTCGACGTGGAGCGCCTCGACCGCCTCGTATCGCGGTTGCTCGAGCTCAGCCGGCTCGAGGCCTCGAGCGAGGCCATGACCCCCGTGGACCTGACGGCGTTGCTCGAACGCGCGGCCGAGCGCGCCGAAGGCCCGGACAACCCCGTCGAGCTGCTCTTTGCGACCTCGGTCCGACAGGTGCGCGGGCGGGCGGCGGACCTGGCGACGGCGGTGCTCAACCTGCTCGACAACGCCATGCGCTTCTCGCCGCCGGGCGCGCCCGTTACCGTGACGCTGCGAGGTGGGCACGGCTTCGTCGAGGTGGAGGTGCGCGATCGGGGGCCGGGCGTCCGGCAGGCCGACCTGTCGCGGATCTTCGACCGGTTCTTCACGACCGACGCCGAGCGGGAGGGCACGGGGCTCGGCCTGTCCATCGTGCGCGCGGTCGCCCTGGCCCATGGCGGCAGCGTGTGTGCGGGCAATGCGGAGGACGGGGGCGCCGTGATGACGCTTCGGCTGCCCGTCTGATGCGGTCGGCGCCGCCCGGGGCGACGGCTACTTCGCGCCCTCATCGGCCAGGCGGAAGGCCACGATCACCGTGACCCCATCTCCGCTGGGCCCCGGCTCGGTGCGCGCGAGGAGCACCGAGCGCACCACGCCGCCGTGCCCATGACGGTCGGGGACATCCCCCAGGCCGACGCGCATGTGGGGCCCGAGGGACGCGGCCCGGACGTGCACCCAGCGCACCGACGGCGGCGGCATGCTCTTGGCGGGCAGGGAGAAGCGCACCTCCCGCCCCGTCGCGCTCTTGCGGACGACCCACAGCGCCACGATAGCGGGCTTGCGCCGCACCGGCGCGAAGAGCGTCTCCTCGAGGGAGGCGCGGCTGCCGAGCTCCGGGTCCGCCACGACCGTGCGTCGCGCCCACACCTCGAACTCCTGATAGGCGGCCGCGTGGGGCTCGGCCAGGCGGATGGCCTCGCTCGGGTCCGGGGACGAAGGCGCGTGGGAACAACCTGAGAGCGCGATCGCGATCGCGAGCGCGATCGCGACCGGAAGCACGGCCGGCAGAGCCCGGGTCAGAACGTGATGCCGATCTGCGCGCCGGCCGGCCAGCCGACGCGCAACAGGAGGGCGTTGCGCGTGCTGAAGCGATAGCGAACGCCGAACATCCCGATGGGCGCGGCGAAGGTCTGCCAGTAGCGGTTGCGGTCCGGGCCGAAGAGGAAGGCGAGGCCCACCTCCGGGAAGATCGACCACCGGTCGTTCAAGTAGAAGTTCCACTGCATGAGCAGGAGGGGCCAGACCCCGATGCCCGTGGCGTTCGGGTGATAGAAGTAGAGCGCCTCGGCCCCGAGGGAGAGCGCCAGGTCGTCGTTCACGCCGTCGAGGATCCCGTCGGGCACGATCGGGATGTCGACCCGGAAACCGAGCCCGAAGTCGGCGTACCACCCGAAGGAGCCGTGCAGGTCGAAGCGCACGCCCGGGGGGCCGCCCTGGGCGCTGGCCCGCCCCGGGACGAGGCATGCGAATGCGACGGCCAACGCCGCCATTTTCAACGTGAAACGAAGACCGCCCATCTCCCTCTCCTGCCTCCCCCGGTGCGCCGAGCGGCGCGTGTCATGCGTGTTATATTCCGCGCCGTGCCGCTCATCGAATTCCGAGGCGTCCGCAAGGCCTTCGGACCCAAGGTGGTCTACGAGGATCTCGAGCTCGACATCCATCAGGGAGAGTCTCTCACCATCATCGGGGGATCGGGCAGGGCAAGAGCGTGATGCTCAAGCTTCTCATCGGGCTGCTCCCCTGCGACGCAGGCAGCATCCGCTTCGATGGCGAGGAGGTGACCGAGCTCGGGGAGAAGGATCTCTCCCGGGTCCGGCAGCGCGTCGGCATGCTTTTCCAGGGGGCGGCCCTCTTCGACTCGCTCCCCGTCCGCGAGAACGTGGCCTACGGCCTCCGGGAGCACGGCCGCCCCACCGAGGAGGAGGTGGACGAGCGGGTCCGCGAGTCGCTGGCCTACGTGGGGCTGTCGGGCATCGAGGCCATGTGGCCGTCCGACCTCTCGGGGGGCATGAAGAAGCGCGTCGGCCTCGCGCGGGCCATCGCCGTCCGTCCCGATGTTCTGCTATACGACGAGCCGACCACGGGCCTCGACCCGATCAACGTCACCCGCATCAACCGCCTCATCCTCCACCTCAAGCGCACCCTGAGCATCACGTCCGTGGTCGTCACCCACGACATGCACAGCGCCTTCGCGGTCAGCGACCGGATCGCGATGATCCACGCCGGCCGGGTGATCTACTCCGGCACACCGGACGAGATCCGCCACTCCGACCGCCGTGAGGTGCGGGACTTCATCGAGGGCAACGCGCCGGAAGAAGAAGACGTGGCGACGCTCTTGAGGATGGGAGGCTGACGTGAAGCGCAAGCACGCGAGTGAGCTGCGCGTCGGCGTCTTCGTCCTGATCGCCGTGGTCATCGCGACGATGCTGATCTTCGTGATCGGCAGCCAGCGCAACCTCTTCCAGTCCAAGACGACCTACCACGCCGTCTTTCACGACGTGGCGGGGCTGCGCCCAGGCAGCCCGATCATGATCGCCGGCGTCAACGTGGGCACCGTCCGCAAGGTGTCCATCGGCGATGACAGCAGGATCCACGTCGATGTGGACGTGGTCGACAAGGCCGGCAAGCTCATCCGGCACGGGAGCGTCGCGAGCATCGGCAACAAGGGGTTGCTCGGCGACAAGGAGGTGGACATCAGCGTCGGCGAGGGCGCCCCCCTTCCCGCCGGCAGCACCATCCCTTCCTCGGAGGGCGTCAGCCTCGAGCACTACGCCAGCGAGGCGGGCGCGGTCCTGCACGAAGCGCAGCGGCTCGTGCACAACCTGAGCAAGGCGAGCGAGCCCCTCGGCGAAGCGCAGTTCAGCTCGGACCTGCGCACGACGGCCCACAACCTGGCGGTCCTGAGCACTATGGCCACCCAGGGCGACGGTACGCTGCAGCACCTGATGACCGACCGGGCGATGGCCGCAAAAGTCGACCAGACGCTCGACCACCTGCAAAGCACCAGCGCCGAGCTCGACCGCACCGCCCGGAGCGTGCGCGGCATCGCCAACGAGGTCCAGAGGGGCCACGGCTCGATGCACCAGCTCATCTACGGACCCGACGCCGCCCGTCTCGCGGCGCACCTCTCCGACGCCAGCGGGGAGGTGGCCGAGCTGCTGCACGACGTGCGCACGGGGCAGGGGACCGCCCACCAGCTCATCTACGGGGGGAGCGCGAACCAGCTCGTCCAGAACCTCACGCAGGCGAGTGACGACATCCGCTACATCACCGGCGAGATCCGCGCCGGACGCGGCACGCTCGGCGGTCTCATCACCGACCCGTCGATCTACGAAGACGTCAAGCGTCTGGTGGGCGACCTGTCGAGGAACCAGATCCTGCGCGCGCTCGTGCGCTACTCCATCCGACGCGACGAGGCGCGCCCGAACGCCGACGTGACCTCCTCCTCGAACCCCTGAAGGCCGCGACCCGATGATGAGCAATCTGCGCACGAGACAGGGTCGTTCGACGGCGTCGTCATGGGGCGGGGCGGCGTGAGCCCCAAAACCGCCCATCGCATCGGGGTCGTCCTCGCGGGAGGCGGTGCCCGGGGGGCCTACGAGGTCGGCGTCCTGAGCTACCTCTTCGAGGACCTGGCCCGGAAGGTGGGCCGGCCGGTGCCGTTGGACGTGGTGTGCGGGACGAGCGTCGGCGCCGTCAACGGCGCCTTCCTCGCGGGCGTCGTCGACGCGCCGGAGCGGGGGCTCGCGCGCCTGCGGGCGCTCTGGAACGACCTAGAGCTATCGCACGTGCTGGGCTTCGGCTTCCGTCAGGCCACGGGGCTGCACCGGGTGCTGCTCGGAGGCTCGCGCGGCGGCGGGATCTTCGACGCGGGGGCGCTCGGGGAGATCGTGCGCAAGTCGCTGCCGTGGCGCAGCCTCGCCAACAACCTGCGCTCGGGCAGGCTCCGTGCCCTCACAATCACCACGACCCACGTCGCCTCCGGCCGGCCCGTCGTCTTCGTCCATCTCGCCCCGGGCGCCGAGCTACCGACCGACCTACCGCCGCGCGTCGTCGTGCAGGGCGACCACATCCTTCCACCCCACGTGCTGGCCTCGGCGTCGATCCCGCTACTCTTCCCGCCCGTGCGCATCCGTGCCGACCTGCACTGCGACGGCGGCCTGCGCCTCAACACTCCCATGGCCCCGGCCATCCAGCTCGGGTGCACCCGGCTCCTGGTCGTCGGCATGGCGTCGGCCAACAGCGGCACCGCGACCCTGTCGCCTGGTCGCTACCCAGGCGCCACCTTCCTGCTCGGCAAGGTGCTCAACGCCTTCCTGCTCGACCACGTCTCCCACGACATCGACGAGCTGAACGAGATCAACCAGATCCTCGCCCACGGTGAAGCCGCCTTCGGCGCCGGGTTCGTCGAGCGCATCAGCGAAGTGGCGGTCGCCGAGGGCCGGACGCCGCGGCGGATCGTCGAACCGCTGGTGCTTCGGCCAAGCGTGGACATCGGCCTCATCGCCGCCGACCACCTGGTCCGCCATCGGGCTCGCTTCGGCGCCACCCTCGGGCGCGGCCTGCTCCGAACCCTGGCCCTGGGCGAGGGCGCGGACGCGGACCTGGCGAGCTACCTGCTCTTCGACGGCCCCTTCGCCCAGCGCCTCATCGACCTGGGACGCTCAGACGCCGAGGCGCGCCGGGACGCACTCGAGGCATTCTTCTACGGGACGAAGTAGCCGACGTCTTGCGCTGGCGTACGATCCGCTTCAGGGTGCGCCCGGTGAGCTCGCAAGGGCACCCTGCCCCGCTTGCGGGCCACGGGCCGAAACGGCTCGTAGCCCTCCTCTATGAGCGACTCGTCGGCGCCATCTGCGCGCATCGACGGCTGGCGACGCTCATCGTCATGATCCTGCTCGCCCCGGCGGCCGTCCTCTCGGCCCGCTACTTCCTCGACATTCACGCGGGCATGGAGGACCTGTTGCCGCCGGACGCGGCCAGCGTGCGCGCCCTCGAGCGGATCCACGCGCGCGTCGGGGGCGTGGCGCGGTTCAACGTGATCGCCCATTCGGCAAACCGCGCCGACAACGAGCGGTTCGTGCGCGAGCTGACGGAGCGACTGCGGGCGCGGAAGATTCCTCAGGCACGGTGGATCCAGTCGACGATCGACGACGAGCGGGCCTTCGCGGACCACCACGCCCCCCTGCTCTTGTCGAAGGCGGACTTCGCCTCCCTCATGCACGACGTGGACCACGCGGTGGACGTCTCGCGCCGCGACGCCAACCCCTTCTACGTGGACCTCGAGGACACGCCCAGGAGGCGTGGAACCACGTCGAAACGCGGCTCGAGAACAAGGCGAAGCACGCCGACCGCTTTCCACGCGGCTACTTCGAGTCGAAGGACGGCCACGTCGTGGTGCTGATGATGGCGCTGCGGGGCTCGGAGGTGGACATCGGCCCCTCCGCCGCGCTCATGGACGCGGTGGGCGGCGAAGTCGCGCGTCTGCGGCGGCACTTCCCGTCGACGCTCCAGCTCGCCTACAACGGCGAGGTCGTCAACCTGCTCGAAGAGCACGCGGCGATCGAGAGCGACCTGTCCCTGTCGTCGATCCTGGTGGTGCTGCTGGTCGGCGTGTTGATCGTCGCCTACTTCCGCACCGTGCGGGCCATCGCGGCGGTCGTGCTCGGCCTCGTGCCGGGGCTCCTTTTCACCTTCGCCGTCGGGCGATTGTCCGGCAGCTTCCTCAACTCCAACTCGGCGTTCCTCGGCGCGATCATCGCGGGCAACGGCATCAACTACCCGCTCATGTTCCTCGCCTACTATCGGGCCCAACCGCCGAACGACGGGCAGTCGGCCGCCATCGTGAGCGCAGCCAAGCAGGCTCTGCCCGGTACCCTGGCCGCGGCGGCGACGGCCTCGGCGGCCTACTTCGGGTTGGCGGCGGCTACCTTCCGCGGATTTTCCCAGTTCGGCTGGCTCGGCGGCGTCGGCATGGTGACGACCTGGGCGACGGCGTTCCTCTTGATGCCGTTGATGATCGCGTGGCTCGATCCGCCGCGGCAGGGCGAACGGCTGAGCGGCTTCCAGGAAGGACTGACGCGCTTCTTCGCGCGGCCTTGGACGGCGCGTGCGGTCGCCCTGCTGGTCATCCTCGCCACGGCGGTCGTCGGCGGCGTCGGTGCGCGGCGCGCCCTGGCCCGCGGCCCTTACGACACCAACCTGCTGCACCTGCGCAACACCCAGTCCCTGCGCTCGGGTGGCGCCTCCTGGGACGCCGAGATGTCGAAGATCTTCGGCGTCTGGATGAACCCCATCGTCGTGCTCGTGAAGGACCCGAAGGACCGGGAGCCCGCGGCGGCGGCCTTGCGCGCGCGGATGGTGGCGGGCCACGACCACATGGCCGAGCGTGTCGAGACCATCGACCGGTACGTGCATCCGGCGGCGGAGCAGCGCGCGCGCATCGCTCGGCTCGAGCACCTGCGCGCCGAGATCAAGAGCTTCCCACGCGACCGCATGCCCGAGAAGGTGCGGGCGCGTGTCGACAGCTGGCTCGCGCCCGGGAACCTCCGCGTGCTCCACCCGAAGGACCTGCCCGCCTCGTTGACCCGCGCCTTCAAGGAGGTGTCGGGACGCACCGATCGGGTCGTGCTCCTCTTCCCGTCCCTCGGGACCGACTACAACGACGCGCGCAACGTGATCCGCTTCTCGAACGAGCTCTCGTCGGTGAAGCTGCCGAAGGGCAGCGTGGCGGGCGGCGCGTTCCTCTTCATGGCGGAGATCCTGCGGCTCATCCGGCGCGAGGCGCCGCGGGTCGTGCTCATCGTGTGCGCCCTGGTGGCACTGGTCCTCGTGCCCATCTTCCGCAACCGCCCCCTGCGTATCCCGCTCGTGGTCGCGACAGTCGCGGCCGTGGCCGTCTCGGCCCAGTGCGTGATGTTCGCGGTCGGCGTGCGCCTCAACATGCTCAACTTCGCGGCCATACCCATCACCATCGGCGTCGGGGCGGACTACGTCGTCAACTTACTCGGCGCCATGGACGCCTGGAAGGTCGACGGGCGGAGCGCTGTGGCGCGCATGGGCGGCGCCATCCTGCTGTGTTCCCTGACAACCATCGTAGGCTATCTCACTTTGCTCTTCGCCCACTCCGGCGCCCTGCGTTCCTTCGGCTGGGCGGCCGTGCTCGGTGAGGTGATGGCCGTGGTGACGGTCCTCGTCGTCCTGCCGGCCCTCTTGCCGACCAAGCGCACGCGCCCCGCGCCCATGACCAGCGCGCCGGGCACCCCGACCGAAGCGGAGTAGCTTCGCGGGGCGCGGAACCGACGTCCTGGCCTCACGTGAGGAGGGCGTCGATGCGGTCGGCGGCGCGCGTGGCCATCGCCATGATCGTGAGCTGGGGGTTCACGCCGAGGGGGCCCGGGACGGTGCTGCCGTCCACGATGAAGAGGCGCGCGACGTCGTGGGTCTGGTGGTCGCGGTCGACGACGCTCGTCTTCGGGTCGTAGCCCATGCGGCAGGTGCCGAGGGGGTGGTAGCTGATCGCGACGAGCTCGCTCGGCGACAGCTCCTCGTCGCGGAAGCGGTGAAAGTCGTCGCGCTCGACGACGGGCTTCGTGATGACCACCGGGTAGAGGCGCTTGGCGCCGGCCGCCAGGAACACCTCTGCCGAGCGCACCATGGACTCGTGCAAGCGGCGCACGTCCTCCGCCTGCAGGTTGTAGGTAATCGCTGGCCGACCGCCCGCCTCCCGCCACACGCGGCCGCTGCCCGCGTCGGCCACGATCGTGCCCATGCCGGCGATGTGGTCCCGCTGCTCGAGCACGTCCATCAAGGGCTTGCCGTTCATGGGCAGCGTCACGGCCTCGACGTTGTGATCGGCCAGGGCCGTGAGCAGCATGATGCCGTCCCGCGCGAACTGATCGATGGAGTGGCCCTGGGGCACGTAGTCGGCTCCCCGGATCTCTTCGTCGAAGAGGGCCGACAGAGCGCCGCTCGGGTGCAGCGTGAGGTTGCGCCCGACCTGGCCGCTGCCGTTGCAGATGCCCTGACGCATGAGGAAGAGCGGCGTCGGGATGCTGCCCCCCGAGAGCACGACGGCCCCGGCCCGCACCGTCACGCGCCGGCCGTCCTCGGCCACGCCCTCGATGCCCACGGCCCGCGTGCCCTCCATGAGCACGCGCTCGGCGCGCAGTCCCGTGACGAGCACGCTGCCGCGCCGGAGCGCGTCCGGGACGTAAGAGATGTTCGTGCTCCGCCGCGCGTCGGTGCGGCACCCGAACTGGCAGAAGCCCGAGCCCTCGCAGCCCTGGGCGTTGCGCGGGATGCGCGACCAGCTCCAGCCGAGAGCGCCGCAGCCTCGCGCGATCACGTCGTCCACGGGGCCGAGGAAGCGCGCATCGCTCGGCACCACGCCGAGGAACGTCTCGACGCGCTCGAACCAGGGCTTCATGGCGCTCGGCGCGAAGTCGTCGGTGCGCAGCTCGTCACACCACCGGTCGAGCACCCACGGCGGCGTGCGGAAGCAGGTGCCGCCGTTGATCGCGGTGGAGCCGCCCACCAGGCTTCCCATGAAGATCGGGATCGCCGCGTTGCCAAAGGAGATGGCGCTCTTGTAGAAGCGCTGGTGCGCGCGCACAGCGCTTCCGTCGAAGTCGCTCCGGTCGTAGTAGCGGCCCGCTTCGACGAAGACCACCGCATGACCGCGCTCAGCGAGCTCGCGTCCGACCACCGCGCCGCCGGCGCCCGTGCCGACGACGACCACGTCGCACTCGAGCATCTCGCCGTCGGAGAGATCGGTCGCGGCGGTCATCTGCCGCTTCCACGCCGGCTCCTCCCCGCGCGCCACCACGTTGAGCTTGCCGCCCATGCGCGTGTAGACGGGCTCCCGATCGAAGTGCACGAACTTGTAGACGAAGGAAACGACCGCGAGGGCCGAGCGGAGCGCCGGCGTCTGCTGCCACCGCGCGAGCAACGCCTGCTGCGTCCGCGCGTCGAGCGCATTGAAGGGACGGCCGTGGGAGACGACCGCCGCCGCACAGAGGGCGCGCTGGGCCTTGCGCCAGATGGGGACGAGCTGGGGCGCGATCGACTGCACGACCTCTTCGGTCCGGGCCAGGGTCGCCTCGTCGCCGGCCGGGATCGCCTCGGAGCCGGGGATGATCGCCTCGAGCAGGGCGAGAGCCGCAGCACGGTCGGCCAGGGAAGCAGGTGGAAGGGGTGTCGAGGTCATGGCATGCGCGGTCGGCGTGTCGGTCATGGCGGCGCAAAGCCTAGCAGGCGCCCGGGACAACCCGTGACGCCGGCGTGATCCAACGCACCGGGGGCGTCGCGGGCGCGTTCACGAGGACTCTGCCGGAGCGGGCCGGCGGGCGCGAAAGATCAGGGGGCCGAGGAGGGCGCCGGCGAGCCCCACGATGAGCTGCACCGCGTGCAGGCCGAGCGTCAGGGCGAGCGCCTGGCTGCCCCGCATCCCGAGGCTGCCCGCGGCCAGGCTCACGGGTCCGTCCGTGGCGCCGAGCTGGGCGGGGACGAAGTCGCCGGCGGCCGCACCCGTCAGGAGCACGCCCGCCGTCGCCAGGCCGCTCACCACGTCCGCGCTGGCGCCGACGGCATGGCGGAGAAGGAGGATCTCCGAGATCAAGAGCAGGCGTGTCCCGCACTCGAACAGGAGGGCCTTGGCAACGCCGGGTGCCTCCCCCTTGAAGGCGGTGTCGAAGGCAGGTCCTGCCTCCCGCGCAATCTTGATCCGCCGCGCCAGCCAACGCCCGAGGCGCGCCCTCCCCGCCAGGATGAGCGTGCATCCGATCGCGAAGGTGACGGCGCAGTAAATCGACACCGCGAACGTCGGCCAGGTCGCTCCGTCGATCGAGGCGACGGCGACCGCGGTGGGAACGGCGACCGTGGCGTTGGCGATCAGCACGAGCGCCATCATCCAGGCGGCAGCCGCCGCGGCGCGCGCCCGGCCGGCGCGGCCTGCGAGCTGGTGGGCACGGAAGGTCTCGGCGACGAGCCGACCGGCCGGCGCGACGACGGCCAGGAGCTGGGCCTGGAACGACACGCGCCACAGCAGGGCGCCGAGCGGAGGCGCGCCGCCACCGCGATAGAGCGAACGCAGGGCGGCGGCGTTCAGGACGACGATCCCGACCTCGAGCAGGACCAACACCGGCAGCCAGGGCCCCACGTGCACGAGGGCCGCCGCCATCGCTGCCGGGCCCGAGCGGACGACGAGATAGGCGACCACGGAACCGCCGACGACCGCGAACGCGAGCTGCAAGAGGCGCTTGCGCCCCGGACTCATGGACGGGCGGCTCCGAGCACCTCGGCAAGCCGCGTCCAGACCCGCTCGAACGCGTCCGCATAGGCGTCGATCGACCTCGTCGGTCTGCGGGAAGATCGGGCAACTCTGGGAGAACAGCAAAAGCGAGCCGTCGAGCAGGCGGCAGGTCTCCGGGTACTGCCCGATGTCGTAGTCGACCGGGTGGGCCGGGTCCCAGGGATGAGGCCGCCCGCCGTAGCCGACGCGATCGCGGAAGAGGCGCTGGCCGGGAACGGGCTTGGTCTGCCAGAGCACGACCTCGAGGCCCTCGGCGCGCAGCGCACGCACGCACGGCGTCGCGAACCACGCGCGGCGGCGCGTCGATGCCGAGGGCGCCCGCGTCGAGCCGCACGCGGTACTTGTGGAAGGTGCCGGTCCGGTCGTCGGCCATGGTCGGGCGGCTCGACGCCCGGGAGGGCGGCGAGCCGGTCCGACAGGCGCCGCGCGTTGTCGCCGCGCCCGCTCGTTCCAGTGCGGAAGGCGCCGGAGCTGGCTGCGGGCGAGGGCCGCCGACATCTCGTTGGTGCGGTACATGAAGCCGATGGCCGCGCTCTCGTATGCGCGCTCGGCGTCGAGGGGCCGCTCCGGGTTCAAGCCGGCCTCCGTCCATGGCGCCCACGTCCTCGCCGAACATCCGCGCGCGGTTGGCGCGCTCGAGGAGCGCCTCGTCGTCGGTCACGAACAGCCCGCCCTCGCCCGCACGGGAGGTTCTTGCTCGACTGGGTGCTGAAGCAGCCCATGGCCCCGAGCGTGCCGACCTTGCGCCCGCGGTAGCGCGCGCCGTGCGCCTGGCAGGCGTCCTCGATGACCGGCAGGTCGTGCCTGCGCGCGATGCTCGAGGATGGCGTCCATCTCGCACGGCATGCCGTGGATGTGCACCGGCACGATGGCCCGCGTCCGCGGCGTGATGGCCGCCTCGAGCAACTCGGGATCGAGGCCCGCGAAGCGCGGCTCGATGTCGACGAAGACCGGCACCGCGTCCTGGTGCAGCACCGCGAGCGCGGTCGCCACGAACGTGTAGGCCGTCGTCACGACCTCGTCGCCGGGGCCGACGCCCGCCGCCGCCAAGCGCCATGTGCAGCGACGAGGTGCCGCTGTTGGTGGCGAGGCAGTGGCGCGCCCCGACGTAGTCCGCGAAGTCCCGCTCGAGCCCGCGCACCTCGGGCGCCAGCGGGCCCGAGAGGATGCCCCGGTCGAGCACGCCGAGCACCGCGGCCCGATCCTCGGCATCGAGGACGGGCCAGCGGACGTGTCGGGCGTTGTCGAGGGTGGGACGCCCCCCGGCGATCGCGAGAGCCGACGTTCCTGGCTTCATGGCGCTCCGGCGGGGGACCACACCGATCAGGACGAAGCCGGCTCCATGCGATGGGCGCCGTTGCCGCGCTCGGGAGCCGCCTCGGCCGCAGCAGCCCGGTGGCGACCTTCTCGGCCCACTGCTGCAGCATGCGGTACTGCTCGAAGAGGTCGTGGACGACGGGCTCGCCCTCGACGCGGTAGGGCGCCTTGAAGAAGAGCGAGAGCTGGCGCTGCATGCCCCGCTCGCCGGCGCGGTGGGCGATGTCGATCAGGCGCACGAGGTCGATCACCAGCGGCGCAGCGAGGATCGAGTCCTTGCACAGGAAGTTGACCTTGAGCTGCATCCGCTCGCCGAGGAAGCCGAGGAGATCGATATTGTCCCACGCTTCCTTCGCGTCGCCGCGCGGACGGTAGTAGTGGATGTGGACCTGGTGGTCGTTCACCCTGTAGCCGAGGATGTTGTCGAGCACGCCGAGCTTGCTCGTGACCTTCGTCTTGTTCGAGGCCGGGTCGTCGAGCACGCGGCCGTCGTTGTTGCCGAGGATGTTCGTCGAGTACCAGCCCTGCACCTGGAGCTGCCGGATGGCGAAGGCCGGCGCCAGCACCGTCTTGAGCAAGGTCTGGCCGGTCTTGCCGTCCTCGCCCGCGATCGGGATGCCCCGCTCGCGCGACATGGCGTCGAGGGCCGGGATGTTGGACAGGCTCGGCGTGAAGTTCACGTGGGGCATGCCCATCGTGATCGCGAGGTAGAGGTAGCGCATGGCCGGGCCGATGCGCGGGTCGTTCGCGTCGAGCCCCGCCTCGAAGGCGGCGGGCGTGACGTGCACGTCGGCGATCTGCGTGTGCCGCTCGGTGGACGCGAGGTTCACGATGATGGAGCGGTCGACGCCGCGCTCCTTCTGGAAGGCCTCGACCTGCGCCTGCATGGTGGCGAGCTCGTCGCGGTAGCTCTTGGCCTCGACGCGGTTGTCGCCCAGGTCACCGCCGAGGAAGGCCTCCGAGGCCATGGCGGGCCAGGGACGCACGGCCTTGAGCTCGGCCTCCATCTCCGACAGGAGGTGGCGCGGGATCACGCCGTGGTGCTGGGCGGCCTTGAAGAGGTCCGTCGTGTGCAGGTCCCAGCCACCGAACTCCAGATCGTCGATCGATGCGAGAGGCAGCATCTCGCCCAGCGGTGTCTCGGTCAGCATCCCGACCTTCGGCACGAGCCCCTTTTTCATCAGCGCGACACCGCCGATGATCGTCGACGCAACCGCGCCGCCTGCTCCTACGACCAGCACCCCGAGCTTGTTGGACATCACGGACTCCATTCAGTGTAACGACTCTCGAGCGAGCCTTCGCAACACGTCGCGCTTGGCATCGTCGACGATGCGGGGGAACTTCTGCTGGGCGCCGCTGCGCCCGACGAGCTCCACGAACTTCTTCATCGAGCCCCGGGGGAGGGGCACGATCTCCGGCGAGAGGATCGCCGCGTCCTTCTGGCGGTGCTCGCGGTATACCCGATTCTGCTCCGCGAGGCCGGCGTCGAACGCGACGCGGAAGCGCTCCAGGTCGGTCGGCGGCCGCTCGAACTCCACGAACAGAACGTAGAAGCCCTTGCCGCCCCGGCCGCCCACCTCAGCGCCGCAGGCGAACTCGACCGCGGCGCAGTCGGCGAGGCCGCGCCGCGGCCCCGAAGGCCCGCTCGACCTCGAGCGTGGTCATGAGCTCCTGGGTCACCGAGAGCATGCCGGCGCTGCGGCCGATGAACTCCAGGCGGTGCGGGAAGACATCGGTGAAGCGCACCAGGTCGCCGATGTCGTAGGCGAAGAGGCCCGAGCAGGTCGTCACGACGACCGCGTACTCGCCGCCCTTCTCGACCCGCCACAGCGGCACGCGCTCGGCGTCCGGCTTGCCCTGCTGGTCCGCGGGGCACGAACTCGAAGAAGACCCCGCGGTCGGGGATCATGCGCATGCCGGGCCCGTCGAGGCGGTCGGTCACGGCGAAGATGCCGCCCTCGGTCGCGTTGTAGTTGTCCATGAGCGGGATGGGCCGCGCCGACGCGCGACTCGATGACATCGCGGTAGGGCTCGGCGTAGACCCCGCCGCCGAACAGGACGCGCAGGTTCGGCCACACGTCGCGCACGGTGTCGGCCTGCATGCCGCGCCGCCGCGCCTGCAAGAGCACGCGTTCGAAGAGGATCGGGAACCAGCACGTCGTGCCGCTCAGGGAGCGTACGTCGTGGTCGAGGTAGGCCTCGGCGATGCTGTCGAGCTTGCGGTCGTAGTCCTCGATATCGCGCAGAGGCGGCCGCGGCAGCGCCATCAGCGAGGCGACCTTGGGCATGTGCAGCAGCATGAGCCCCGGGTTGCTCGTGACGCCGACCGGCCCTTCCTGCTTGACGACCGCCGGCGGCAACAGCGCCAGGCTGTAGCCCGCCGTCCACTCCCAGTCGTGGGTCAGGGTCAGGTAGCGCGCGACCACGTCGAAGCCGGCCTTCTGCTGCCACCGTATCTGCTCGCGCGAGATGGGCAGGTACTTGTTCTTGGCGCGCGTATGGGAGGTGCCCGACGAGCAGCCGTAGTACTCGATGAAGTCCGGGCGCAGCACGTTGCGCTCGCCGCGCCGCATGCGCTCGAGCATGGGCTCGAAGTCCGCGTAGGTGCGCACGGGCACGCGCGCGCGGAAGTCGTCGTAGGAGCGCACCCGGCCGAGACCGTGGCGCTTGCCGATCTCGGTGCCCGCGCCCCGGCGGCAGTGGGCGAGCAGGGTGCGGGTCTGCACCGCCTCCGGATCGGCGGCTACCTTGTCCCAGGCCGCCACCCGCGCCATGGCCGCGGTCCAGATCGCGGGCCCGGTGATCCGTGCGCCGGGAATGCCGCGCAGACGCCGCGGAGCTGTTGTGCGCTCGAGGCGCGGCGCATCCGCCGCCCGGCCGTAGGCGTCCTCGACGGTCATCCGCGATCCCTCACGCTCCGAAGAACCTCTTGAGCCGCCGGACCCGCTCACCGAGCAGGAGCGGCAGCTTCCACGCCCGATCGAGCGTCATGCCCTGCACATCGCAGAGCACGTCACCCAGATCGAGAAGACCGCGATCGTAGGGCAGCCAGTACAGCTCGAAGCCCGTCGAGCGATCGACGATGGTCGTCTTGGGGCGCACGAACGTGCCGAGGGCATGCTGGCTGTTGGCGACGCCGAAGCCGGTGTCGCGCGTACCGGTCCAGGGCAGGTCCGGGACGGCGCCCGAGAAGGCGTGGTTGTTGATCGTCACCACCCCGAAGTCGAGGCGCTCCGCGGTGCGCTGGGCCCGGCCCACGTCGCGTGTCCAGAGCGAGACACCGAGGCCGTAGCGGCTGCGGTTGGCGAGGGCGACGGCATCGGCGAGCCCGTCGACCCGGACGACGGCGAGCACGGGCCCGAAGGTCTCGTCCCGCACCACGTCCATGTCCTCGGTGCAGTGGTCGAGCAGCGTGGGCTCGTACCACAGGCCCACGCCGGTCGGCTTGCCGCCGCACACCACGGTGGCCCCGCGGGCGCGCGCGTCCTCCACGTGCCGGACCACCAGGTCGAGCTGCTGCCTGTGGGCCAGGGGCGCCACGTCCACCTCGCCGCGGAGGCCGGGCCCCGCGCGCAGCTCGCGCCAGACGCGGGCGAGCCGCTCGACCAGCTCGTCGGCGATCGTGCGGTCGACGAACGCGATCTCGATGGCGCCGCAGGCCTGACCGGCGTTGTTGAGCGCCCAGGAGGTCAGGCCCGCCACGGTGCGCGGCATGTCGCAGTCGGCGAGCACGATGGCCGGATCCTTGCCGCCCATCTCGACGCTCGCCGGGATACCGCGTTCGGCGCATCGGACGCGCACCTTGCGGCCCGTCTCGGGCGAGCCGGTGAACACGCAGGCGTCGATGCCGGCGTCGAGGAGCGCCTCGCCCACCTCGCCTCCGCCTTGCACCACCGCCACGAGGCCCTCCGGCAGGACGGTGCCGAGCACCTCCAGGAACCAGGCGCTCGATGCGGCGGTGTAGGGCGAGGGCTTGACCACCACCGCGTTGCCCGTCATCAGCGCCGGGAAGACCGCGCGGTAGAGCCCAGCGACCGGGAAGTTCCAGGGCGCGATCACGCCCACCACGCCGCGCGGCACCATGTCGACCACGGCGCTCTTGCGCGGGAAGCTCATGGGGTTGAGGCGGACCGTCTCACGCGTCCCGTGGCGCGTGACGACGCGCGCCCAGGCGTTGACCGTGTCGAGGGGGCCGAGGGCCTCGTTGAACAGGGCCTCCACTTCGACCTTGCCCATCTCGATGCGGACCAGCTCCATGATCTCGGGCCGGCGGCTCAGGAGGGCGCGGGCCCCCTTGCGCAGCAGGCCGATCCGCTCGGCGGTCGTGAGGTCGCGCCAGGCGCGCTGGGCGGCGCGGGCACGGGTGACCGCCCGGGCAACCTCGGCCAAGGTGGCCGGGACGACCGGTGTGAGGGGGGTGAGATCGAGCGGGCAGATACGCCCGACCTCACGCTCGGAAAGGGGACTTCCGAGAGCGTCGATGGCGAGATTCCCATCCATGCCAGCGATGCCTTGTCCCCTGCCGGGGGTGCGCTGTCAAGCGACCCTGTCCTCTCGGCCGAAATCTACACCCGGAAGAACGGCTCTCCGCCGCTCCCGAAGGGCCGGAGCGCCGGTTTTCCGGCTGGATCGTGTGGGCGCTTCGTGGTGTGCTGCAGGACCGTGAACGTCTATCTCGATCTGCTCAGGAAGGTGCTCGAGGACGGAAACGACGGTCCGGACCGCACCGGAACCGGCACCCGGAGCCTCTTCGGCTACCAGATGCGAATCGATCTGCGGAACGGCTTCCCCCTTCTGACGACGAAGAAGCTGCATTTCCGTTCCATCGTGCAGGAGCTGCTCTGGTTCTTGCGGGGCGAGACGCGCGTCGAGTCGCTCCAAGCGGCGGGAGTGACGATCTGGGACGAGTGGGCGACGGCAGAGCAGACGGCGCGCTTCGGGCGAGAGGCGGGTGACCTCGGTCCGGTCTACGGCCATCAGTGGCGCAACTTCGGTGCGACACTCCGTCCCGACGGCACCTACGCGGACGACGGCGTCGATCAGATCGCGCGCCTCGTCACTGGTCTACGTGAGAACCCTTACAGCCGGCGGCACATCGTCACGGGCTGGAATCCGAAGGAGTGCGATCGGGTGGTCCTGCCGCCCTGCCACACCCTCTTCCAGCTCTACGTGAGGGAGGGCGAGCTGAGCTGCCAGCTCTACCAACGTAGCGGCGACGTCTTCCTGGGCGTGCCCTTCAACATCGCGAGCTACGCCCTGCTCACCATGATGCTCGCCCAGGTCACGGGCCTGCGCCCGGGCGAATTCGTCCACACCTTCGGAGACGTGCACCTGTACACGAACCACTTCGACCAGGCGCGCACGCAGCTCGCCCGTGAGCCCCGACCCTTGCCGCGCGTGCACCTCGATCCCGCCGTGAAGGACCTGTTCGCCTTCCGTTTCGAGCACGTGACCCTCGAAGCGTACGACCCCCATCCGCCCATCAAGGCCCGGGTCGCGGTGTAGGCCCATGGCGACGGTGGATGCACCTCTGCCGCAGCTCGGCCTCGTGGTTGCGGTCGGGCGCGGCGGCGTCATCGGCAAGGGGGGGACGCTGCCCTGGCACGTGCGCGAGGACCTGCGGCACTTCAAGCGCGTGACGACGGGGCACGCGGTGGTCATGGGCCGCCGCACCTACGAGTCCATCGGCCGACCTCTGCCGAACCGCCGGTGCATCGTCGTCTCGCGGGCACCGGACCTGCGCATCGAAGGGTGTGACGTCACCCATTCGGTCGACGAGGCCATCGCCCTCGCGCGCACGACCGACGCCATGCCCATGATCATCGGCGGCGCGACTGTCTACGCAGAGGCGCTGCCGCAGGTCACGCGCATCCATCTCACCGAGATCGATCGCGAAGTGCCAGGGGGCGACGCGTTCTTCCCGCCGATCGACCGGACCGTCTTCCGCGAGACGAAGTCGCATCCGGGCGAGAGCGAGGGCGTGCGCTTCGTCACGCTCGAACGGGTTCCGGCGGGCGAGCGCGCGAACGGGTGACGCCCCGATGCGCGCGACTGCGCTGCCGTCAAAGGTCCGCGGCGCGCATCACGGCTGATCCGTGGCGACGGCGTTGGCCGGAACCGGAAACGCTCGACCCCACCGCGTCGCCGAGAAACGCCAATGATCTTCACCCCGCTCTTCGGCATGACCATTGCGTAGCAGCGGCGCGGAATCCAGGAGACCTTCCATGAAACACGATGATCGCGTCGAGTGGTTGCAGCACTTGGAGTCGGAACCGGATGCCCTGGCGCACCTGTGCAGCGAGTCGGGCAGCCTGGCCCGGGCGGCCTGGCGCGTCGCGACCGCGCGCTGTGGTGTCGTGAGCACCGAGACGCTGCACAGCGTCGCCTCGGAGCTCGTGGCGCGGGTGGGCTACTTCGACGTGGTGCCGCCGGCCGCGGTGCTCCACGCCGAGTGCGCCCGCTCCGGGCTCTCGCTCCGCTGACCCATCGCTCGCTCCCGCGGCACCTCAGGGAGAGGCGTGCGAGGCGTTCTCCCGCGCGGCGATGAGCGCGCGCAGGGCCTCGTAGCCCATGCGTGCCTGGAAGTCGTCCGGGAAGACCTGCCCGGCTCCGTCGGCTGCCGCTGCCGCACTCCCCGGCGCCGGCGTGCCGTTCTCGGGGTTCTGCAGGTGCCCTTCGAGCGTCGACTCGCGGATCTGAGGCTGGTGGTTGGTCGCCTCTCTGACCACGTGGCTGTCGAGCTGCTGGACGACCATGTCGGGCTCGATGCCGCGTGCCTGGATCGAGGCGCCGCTCGGCGTGTAGTAGCGAGCGATGGTCAGCTTGAGGGCGCTGCCGTCGGGCAGCTCGATGATGTTCTGGACGCTGCCCTTGCCGAAGGTCCGCGTGCCGACGATGACCGCCCTGTGGTGGTCGTGCAGGGCGCCGGCGACGATCTCCGCGGCGCTCGCCGTGTAGCCGTTGACCAGCACGACCATGGGCCAGTCGGGCCGGGTGCCGGGGGACGAGGCGTGGGCCTGTCCGATCACCTGGCCCCCTCGCCCGCGCGTCGTGACGATGATCCCGTCGCGCAGGAACTCGTCGCTCATCGTGACGGCCTCGTCGAGCAGCCCGCCCGCGTTGTCGCGCAGGTCGATCACCACCCCGCGCAGCCCGCCCTCGGACGCCGTGTGGGCCACGGCCACGTCGAGCGCGCGCCGGAGCTCCTCGGTGGTGTGCTCCTGGAACGCCTTGACCTTCACGTAGGCGATGCGCCCGGGAAGGACCCGGGAGTCGACGGCGCGCACGCGGATGATCTCGCGGGCGATCGACATCTCGAGGGCGTCGGGCGCGCCCTTTCGCCGGATGCTCACGTGCACCTCGCTGCCGGGCTCGCCGCGCATGCGCTGGATCGCCTCCTCGATGCGCATGTCGCGCGCGTCCTGCCCTTCGATCTTGAGGAAGCGGTCGCCCGGCTTGATCCCGGCCCGCGCGGCGGGACCGCCCTCGAAGACCGTCAGGACGGTCAGCCACCCGTCCTCCACGTCGATCTCGACGCCGATGCCGCCGAAGCGCCCCTCCGTGTCGCTCGTGAGGATGCGGTACTCGTCGGGCGTCATGAACGCGCTGTGGGGGTCGAGGGTCGAGACCATGCCCCGGATGGCGCCGTAGATCAGGGCATCCTGATCGACCTCGTCGACGTAGCTCGACTCCACGTGCGCCAGGGCCCGGGCGAAGATGCCGAGGTTGTGGAAGGGGCTGTCCCGAGCCGGGACCGCCTGGGCCGCGCCCGCACCCACCGCGAGGGCGAGAAGGGCCGCGAGGGCGAGCAGGGGAGCACGCAAGAAACGACGGAAGCGATCTCTCGGCTTGGGATCGGTGCCACCCATCGACGCCATCCTCCTCGGCCGCCGGGCGCTGCTAGCGATTGACAGCCCGGGCCACCGACGTGTAGTACCATGGCTGACACGCGACCTCGACCGACGACAGCGGTGTACCTCGTCGCCGCGCCGGGACGTACCAGGAGGAACCGGGACGCATGGCCGGAACGGACAAGCGGAAACAGAGCCTGTACTTTCCCGAGTCGATGCTGCAGGACATCCAGCACGAGGCCACCCGGCTCGACCGGTCGCTTTCGTGGATCGTCCAGCGATGCGTCAAGATCGGCCTCTCCGAGAATCCGCAAGCTACCGTCGGTCAACGACATCGTCGACGACGGCACGGACGACGAGCGCGAGCGCGAGAACGACTGATCGGGGTCCGCGGCTCGAGCCGCGGGTACCAGTCGGCGTTCGTTCGTGGAGAGTGGCGCGTCTCCAGCGGCCCCAGGGGGCGTGAGGGGTTACCTTGACGGCAACCGTTCGCGGGTCGGTCCGCGTCGTGGGTCGAAAAGGAACCTGGTTCAAACGGTAGCTCGATGGAGTACGACCACACCGGCTTCGTGACGGCCGAAGACGGCACGCGCCTCTTCTATGGCGTGCGAGGGCGCGGGCCGGACATCGTCCTGAATGACGGGATCGGGTGCGACGGATTCGCCTACCGCTACCTTCAGCCCCACTTCGCCCAGGACCACCGCGTCATCCACTGGCACTACCGCGGCCACGGACGCAGCGGCCCACCCCGCGATCCGGCACGCATCGACGTCCCGTCCCTGGCGCTCGACCTTCGCACCCTGATGGACCACCTGTCGGTGGAACGCGCCGCCCTCTTCGGCCACTCCATGGGCACCCAGGTGGCGCTCGAGCTCTACCGCCTCGCGCCCGAGCGCGTGCGCGCCCTCGTCCTGATCTGCGGCAGCTACGGCAAGGTCACCCACACGTTCCACGACAGCGACGTGCTCAGTCAGGTGCTCCCCGGCGTCATCGACTACGTCAAGGGCCACCCGGGGCTCGCGCGCTTCCTCTGGGGACGAGTGCCGGCGAGCGTCGCCTTCCGCCTGGCGCGCCTGAGCAAGGAAGTCGACGGCCTGGCGATCCGGGAGGAGGACTTCCGCCAGTACTGGGACCACGTGAGCATCATGGACCCGGACCTGTTCCTCGAGATGCTGCGCCTCGCGGGCGAGCACTCGGCCGAGGACCTCTTGCCCCGCGTCCACGTGCCGACCCTGGTGATCGCCGCCGAGCGCGACACCTTCACACCCGCGCGAATCGCCGAGCAGATGGCCGAGGAGATCCCCGGAGCCGAGCTCATGATGGTACGGGGCGGCAGCCACGCAGCGCCGGTCGAGCAGCCCGTCGCCATGCAGCTCCGCATCCGCGAGCTGCTCGAGAAGGCCGAGCCTCGAGGCGCAGGTCGCTCCCCCATCGGCCGACTGATCGCGCGGGTGCAGGACACGCGGCGCACGCCGGCTGAAATAACCGTGGGCCCGGACCGTAGTGTCCCTCGACCGGCCGACGGGACCGCTTCGGAAGCGCGCTGAGCGCCACCGATCCGGGACCGGCCGTGGAGGGAGGCGACCGATGAGCGGCTTCGCGAGGGGGCGGTACGTCCCCATGGTGACCTGCATCTTCGTCCTTTGGCTCGGGATGGGCGCGCGGGCGCACGCCGAGCTGCGCATGCACTGGGACTGCTACCTGCCGAACGCGCAGGTGGCCTGCAGCGAGGTGGCGAGCGCGTACTTTCCCTCGGTGGCAGGCATCGACCGGGCCGCGAGCGAACGGCGCGCCAACGTGTCGGTCGCGCTTCGCTCGGTGCAGGTGGCGAGCGCCGAGCGCTTCCTCGTGGACTTCCGCGGACGGCCCGTCGGTGCCGATGCGAGGGACGACGAGGTGCGGTTCACGCTGGCCGACGAGGTCCCGACGGCCGAGGGCCACGACCGGACGCTGATGCGGCTCGTGGGGCTCTTGCAGCGCGGCACGGTCCCCTACCTCTCGGTGACGACGCCGGGCTCGAGCGAAAACGGCGTGCTGCGCCTCGAGGCCGCCGGCACGTCGCACGAGGAAGGCTCGACGGACGGGAGCAGGGGACGGGACGTGCACGCCGGTTGGTACCTCCGACCGAGCCTGTCGGGCGAGATTGTCAGCGCAGGGATGCACATGGTGTCGCTCTCGAGCAAGCTCGAGCTCAGCTACACCGATCGGTGCTGGCGCTGGCTCACGACGGCGAGCGGCGGGTACAGGCACCTCGACATCGATCTCGGCAACGAGCACCTGAGCGGTGGCTTCTTCCAGGGCAATGCGACGTCGACGCTCGCCCATTCGTTGGGCGCGGGCCTCGACCTGGCGGTCATCGGCAGCGCGCGCCGCGAGCCCCAGAACAACCTCCGATCGCGCGTGGAGGGCGGCGCCGGCGTCGAATGGTTGCGCCACCCCTTCCTGCGCGCCGACGGAACCAACTTCGGCGCACGCTACGTCCTGTCTACGACCTGGGATCGCTACGCGACCGAGACCGTGCTCGGCCAGACCGAGCGCGTGTACCCGCGGCACGCGTTGCTGCTCTTCGCGGGCTTCCACCTCGACGCCGTCGACTTCAAGGCCTCGGTGAACGCGGGGGCCGTGGCCGATCAGCCCGAGCTGTGGAACGTGGGCGCTGACCTCAAGACCACCCTACGGGTGACGGCGGGCCTCGAGATCGAGCTCTACGGCTCGGTCCTCTACCGCGGCGGCGCCGTCCACGAGCCGGCCGACCCCGGCAGGCTCGACCCGATCGCCACGATCATCTCCGGCAGCGACTTCTACGCGCTGACCTACGACACCGGCATCTCGCTCGCGTACACCTTCGGCAACGGCCTGCTCTACTCTCAGGACCAGCGATGGCGGTGAGGGTACGGGCGCGAACACCTGGGCGCTGCGCCAGAGGGGAGCCGGGGCGAGACGGGGACGGGGCCACGGGGGGCGCTGCGCAAGCGGCACGGCGCCTCACCACACCCCCCTCGCCGCCCCCCACCGGGACCGCACGCAGGCGCCGGCTCGCTCAGTACTCGACGCGGAAGAGCTGCTGGCCCATCAGGAGCATGTTGCCGCTCTTGACCGGGGTCTTGCTCACGCGCACGAACGTGCCGTTGGAGCTTCCCACGTCGGTGAGGAAGATCTTGCCGCCCTCGGCGTGGATGCGGCAGTGCAACCCTGAGACGTAGCCGTCCTCCGGGAACACGACGTCGCCGCGTTCGCGGCCGAGGTGCAGCCCCTCACGCGGGATGCAGTAGCTGTTGCCGACGGTGTCCCGCCCGATGATGAGGCAGATGCGGCCGATGAAGCCGGGGTTCGGGCTGCCCATGGCCTCGGTGCCGTTCGCGTCGGCCTCGGCGGCGGGCACCGCCTCGAAGCGGATGATCTCCTGGCCGATCCGGAAAATGCTGCCGTCCGAGAGCTCCGTCGGCACCTCGCGGTCGACCCGCAGGTAGATGCCGTTGAGGCTGTCCTCGTCGCGCACCTCGAGATCGTTGCCCCGGAAGGTGAAGGTCGCGTGGTGCGGTGACAGGAAGGTGTCACCGGAGAAGAGGGGCGAGCCCTGCCGGCCGATGGGCGTCTCCGCTTCGCCGAGGGGGAAGGAGTCGCCCTCCGTCCCGTCGGGGCGGATGAGCACGAGGCTGCCGCGCGCCAATCCAGCCGGCGCCGCCGGCGCGGCGGCGGGTGCCGGGCTGGCGGCGGCAGGGCCGGCGGCTGCCGCAGCGGCCGCGGCCACCTCCGCCATGTTGTGCCCGCAGGTGCCGCAGAACTTGAAGCTCGGCGGGTTCTGGGTCCCGCACTTCGGACAGGTGAGCAGGCCTCCGCCCGCCGCCGGAGCAGGCGCCGCCGGAGCGGGGGCAGCCGCCGGAGCAGCCCCCGCCGGGGCAGCCGCCACGGTCGCTCCGAGCGCCGCGGCTCCGCCGAACTGCGCGCCGCGACCGCCCATGCCCGGCGCCGCCGAAGCAGCGGCCGGGGCAACAGGCGCCGGCTGCGCTGGGAATCCCGCAGGCGGCGTGGGCGCGGTGAAGCTCTTCGGCTGCTGGGCCGCGTCCCTCGGGAGCTCCGCCCCGCACCCGAGACAGAACTTGTAGTGATCCTGGTTCTCTTTGCTGCATCTGGGGCAGACGATCACGGAAGCCTCCTCGACGGCTCCGAAGCGCACGCCTCGATGGCCGGCCGCCAGCAAACGGGGGCGAGCATAGTGGCCGCGGACCCGGCGGGTCAAGCGGCGGAGCACCTGGGATCGCAAGGATTCCGGCCGCGTCGGAGCCGCCCCTCGGCAGCCCCCGGAACAGGCGCGGATGCCGAGGGTTTCCATGTCTGCTACCCATCCCGTAGACTCCACGCGGCGTGACATGCCTGCCTGCCAGCATTGCAGCGCGAAAGTTCTCCCCGATGACCGCGTCTGCAAGGCCTGCGGTGAGCCACTGCCGGAGCCACCGGACGACGCACCCGATCCCCTGATCGGCACCGTCATCGCCGACAACTTCGAGATCCTCGAGCTCCTCGACGAAGGGGCGATGGGACGCGTGTACCGCGCGCGGCAGCAGTCGCTCGACAAGGCCGTCGCGATCAAGGTCCTGCACGGCCACCTGGCCAACGACTCGAAGGTGGCCAAGCGCTTCCACCGCGAGGCACGCGCCGCCAGCCGCCTGTCCCATCCGAACTCGCTGCAGATCATCGACTTCGGCGAGGCGGCGGACGGCCAGCTCTACATCGCCATGGAGCTGCTCGACGGCGACGACCTGCTCGCCATCATCGAGGAGGACTCGCCCCTCACGCCTCGGCGCATCGGCGACCTCCTCGGTCAGATGCTGCTCGCGCTCGACGAGGCCCACCACGCCGGCATCATCCACCGCGACCTCAAGCCCGAGAACGTGGTTGTCCTCGAGGGACGGGGCGGCGTGGAGCACGTCAAGGTGTGCGACTTCGGGATCGCGAAGATCACCGAGGCGGAAGGCGGGTCGGCCATCACGGTCTCGGGCTTCGTGTGTGGCACCCCCGAGTACATGGCTCCCGAGCAGGCGCGGGGGGACACGATCGACGGGCGCGTCGATATCTACTCGGTTGGTTGCATGCTCTACCAGATGCTCACGGGCGTCGTGCCCTTCGATGCCGAGTCGGCCCTCGGCATCATCACCAAACACCTGACCGAGCAGCCCGTCCCGCCCAGCGAGCGCAAGCCCGGGCTCCACATCCCGGGGTCCCTCGAGCGGATCTGTCTGCGCGCCATGAGCAAGGATCCGAACGAGCGCTATCCCGACGCGATGAGCATGCGACTCGCGATCGAGAAGGCCGTCGACGACCTCGGCGCCCTCGCGGACTTGCCCCTCGGTCGCGCGCACCCGGAGTCGACGCGGCCCATCGCGCACACGGCCGATGCCCAGGAGGTGGCCGCCGAGCCGAGAGACGCGAGCAACCGGGCGCTCTGGATCGGAGCGGGGTTCATCGTGATCGGCGCGATAGCCTTCGGGCTGTCGATGGTGGTGCACCGCGGAGGGGCACAGGAAGGGACGGGCCCGCAGGGCCGTGCCTCCATCGGCGAGACGCCGCACGCGGGCGGAACGGGCGGGCCGGCCCAGACGGGTGGCGAGCCGAGCGTGTCGACGGACGCGATGGCTGTGCTCGCGACCACGACGGACGCGGGGAGCGGAGACGGGGGCGCCGACGGGGATGCCGGAGGGGATGCCGGAACGGAGGCGGTGGCGATCACGCCCCACGGGCAGGGTCACGATCCCCGTCACGCGGGCGCAGGCCATCACGGTCCCGGCCACACGGGCTCCCACGGGACGACGAGCCACGCTCACAGCCACGCCACGACCACGAACGGAGGCCCCGCTTCAGGCGACACGAGCTCGGGCACGTCGACGCTGCCGAGCCCGTCGCCCGGACAGGTGGCCTATCAGCAGGGCCGAAGGCTCTTCCTCGCGAACGACCTGCCCGGCGCGATCCGACAGTTCGAGCAGGCGGCGCGCCTGATGCCGCGCAATCCGGACGTGCAGAGCAGCTCGGGCGGGCGTACATGCGGCAGGGACCGATCGAACGAGGCATCGCGGCCTATCGCCGTTACCTCGAGCTGTCGCCGAACGCGCCCGACCGGGCGATCATCGAGCAGATCATCCGGGAAGGTCGATGAGCTTCGGGATCCGGCTCAGCCCCCAGGGATTCGTGCTCAACGATGCGTACTACCTGGCCGAGCCGGACGGCGCGGCGTCGACCTCGCAGCGCGACCCCCTCAACCCGGTCGAGATCAACGCCATCGTGATCCGCTGGTACGAGCTGATCGAGCTCACCGCCGTCGACCCATGGCCGCGCTACTGCGCACGCTATCGTGTCGCGGGAAGCACCGCGGAGTTTCCCGGACTGGCGCCGAGGCGCAGCAACCGCGACCGCTTCGCCCAAGCGGTGGAGGAGCTCTTCGACCACGTGGGGAAGTACGCGCCGAGCACCGTCCGGCGAGGCTGGCTCGACGTGTCCGAGGCCCCATGGGAACGGGTCAAGGGCCTGCCGGACGCGGGGGCGCCGATGCCGGCCGCCGGTGCGTACCGCACGGCCAGCGCGGTCGCGGAGGAGCCGATCGTGGCAAAGCGCGGCGCTCCCCCACCCTTCGACGCGATGCTCGAGTGGCTGGCCTCGAGCCCCGACAACCCGTGGCGCCGGACACCACGAGAGCTGCGTGCTCACCGACCGCTATCTCTACGCTCGATTGCGGAACGGCAGCACCGAGCGTTTGCCGCGGGAAGCGCTCCGGGCACGCCTCGAAAGCGACGGTGACCTGGTCTACATATTCGGCCGTCGTACGAACGTACGGCTCGGCAAGCACGGCGAGGGTGCCATGACCGCCGCCCTCGACCGCCAGCTCGCCTCGCAGCAAACCGCCCAGGGCTCTTCAGGGTCTTCCCCGAAGAGCGCCTGACCCGTGAACGGTCACGTCTTGGCGGTCGCGACCGACCCGACCGCCCGTCGGCTCAGGCCGTCATCTCGACGCGCAACAGCTGCTTGCCCATGAACAGGTAGTCGCCGTGGCTGAGCTCCCGCTCGCCGCGGATGCGCAGGTAGGTGCCGTTCTTCGAGTCGTTGTCGGTGAGGGTGAAGGAGCCGTCGGGGTTCATCTCGATGCGGGCGTGGACGCCCGAGATGAAGATGTCCTCGGGGAAGTTCATCTCGCAGTCCTCACGCCCGATCGTCACGGCGTTCTCGCGCGTGCAGTAGATCATGCCGGGCACGCCGCCGACGAGGATCTGCACGATGCGGAAGGGGCTCGGCCGCTTCGGAGACGAGTAGAAGTAGGTCCCGTCCGTCGACGGCCCCGACGTGTCCTTCGGCGTCGCCTCGAGCCTCAGGACCTGCTCGCCACACAGGACGTGATCCCCTGCCTGGAGCGTGACCGGCTCGCGCAGGCGTACGTACACGCCGTTCTTGCTGCCCTCGTCCCGCACCACCAGCTTCTCCTGCCGGTAGATGAAGTTCGCGTGGCGGGAGCTGAGCCAGGGGTCCTCCGGGAAGAGGATCTGGGCGTCCTCGCGACCGGCCACGTGCTCGGTGCCCTGCAGCAGGTAGCTCAGGCCGTCGATCCCCTGGTCTCCGCGGATGAGGATGAGACGCGCCTTGCCCGGCGCCTGCATCGCCCCGAAGTACTCCGTGGACGGGTTCTGCACCTCGGGCGGCACGGTCGCGCCGCAGGCGCCGCAGAACTTGTGACCCGAAGGCACCGGGGTCGAGCACTGCTTGCAGATGTAGTTGCGCGCTTGCTCCATCGCTTCCTCCTCGGACGCTGTGACCGGCCCACGGCTGTGTTCGGCGGTCTCTGACCGCCCATCGGTGGGAGCTTGTTCGGGGACACCGAGACCCAAATTGTTGCCGCACTCCACACAGCGCGGCGCACCCATCGGTGTGAACGTGTCGCAACGGCCGCACGCGATCCCGATGTAGTCGCTCATCCGAAAGCCTGCTCCTCCGAGTCCGGCTCCGCCTTTGTAGACGAGCGGCCGGAATTCCGCAATGTCGGTGGCCACCCCGCCCCACCCCGCCCCGCCGCGACCGAGGCGGTTCAGGGGCTCGCCGCCCCGGCCCGGCCGCCGTCCCGGAGCGCCTGTGCGAGTTTCGGGTCGTCCTGCTGGGCCGCCGCAGCCAGGGCGGCGCGCGCGCTCGGGTCGTCCATCGCCCGGAGCGCCCGGACCGCCGCGGCCCGCACCCGGGGCTCCACGTCGCCCCGCAGCGCTCCGTCGAGCGGCACCACCGACTCGGCCCCGCCGAGCGCCCCGAGGGCCAGCGCCGCCGCCTGGCGCACGAAGGCGTAGGGATCGCGACGCAGCGCCTCGGCCAGGGCACCTCGGGCGCCCACGGCGCCCACCCGCCCGAATCGTGCCTGCGGCGCGCATGCGGGTCGACCAGCTCGGGGCGTCGGTCACGATCCGTGCGAGCCGGTCGGCGAGCCCCGGCGTCCCGGCCTGATGGGCGCCGAGGGCCTCGAGCGCTGCCGACTGCACCGAATCAGCGCTGTCGTCGAGGGCCGTCGCGAGGGCCGCGGCCGCCCGCGGATCGTCGATGTGCGCGAGCAGGATGAGGACCCGCTCGCGCACGGCGGGCTCGGGATGCTGGGCGGCCTGCAGGAGATCGTCGACGAGGGCGTGACCGATCGCCGTCAGGGCCGTGGCTGCCGTGTCGCGCGAGGCGGCGGGCCACGCGTCGAGCGAAGCGGTGAGAGGTCCGAGGCCGATGCCGTCGGGACGCGAGCCGAGCACTTCCAGCACGGCCTCGGCCTGCTCGACGGGTCCCCTGAGCCCCGCGCGCGCGGCCGCCACGATAGGGCCGTGCAGAGAGACGATGTCGATCGGCGTGGCGGGATCCGACGCCTCGGCGTGGAGCAGCGTGGAGAGGTAGTCGATCGGCGACGCGGTGCCGGCGGGGAGCGGCAGCGGCGGGGCGCTCCCCTGCCGCGGCGCGGCGCTCGCCTGCATGCGCTCGATGGCGACCGCAGCGGCAGCGCGCTGGGTGGCATCCGGATCGAAGAGGTCGTCGCACAGCTCCCGCCGTGCCTCGTCGCCCCCCAGCTCGCCGAGCGCTACCGCGGCGCCACGTGCCAGCAGTCGGTCGTCGCCGCGGAGCGCCGAGACGAGGGCGGGCACGTCGGATGCGTCGCCGGTACGCCCGAGGGCCCAGGCCGCGGCGGCGCGCACGAAGCTCCGGCGTTCGGTGCGCAGGAGCTGCTCGAGCCGCGGGGCCGACGCTCGGTCCCTCGCCTGTCCGAGCCCGACCGCCGCGAAGGCCCGCACCTCCCCGTCGGCCCGGTCGAGGAGGCGGCGCAGGATCGGAATGACCGTGGGCCCGCCGATGCGCGCGAGGGCCCAGGCCGCAGATGCACGCAAGCGCGCGTCCGGCCCGCGGGCGAGGGTAGCGAAGCGCGGAGCGAGCGACGGCGACGCAACCGCACCCGCCGCGACGAGCGCGCGCTGACGCAGGGCCCAGTCGCCGTTGCCCTCGGCCATGGCGAGCAGCGGTGCGGCCGCGTTCGCATTGCCCAGGTAGCCGAGGATGTCGATCGCGACGCGGCGCTGGGCCGGGTCGTCGTCCGCGAGGGCCTCGAGCAGCGGCTTGATCGCACGGGTGCCGATGCGCTGGAGGTGCTCGGTGGCCTGGGCTCCCGCCGCGCCGCCCTGTTGCGCCGTGCGGATCAGCGGCGTGGCGAGCGAGTCGTAGAGCTCGACCAGGAGCTTGCGGAAGATGGGACGCTGCGGGTGACCGATGGCCAGCGGCAACAGGTCCTGCTCGAGGGCCTCGAGCGTGCCAGCGCCCAGATGGATGAGCATGGACGCGCGGACCGCCCGCACCACCAGGTCGTCGTCCGGGGAGCCCTGCGTCACGGCCCGGTAGAGGCGATCGGCCTTGTCGGCCTGCCCCTTCGCGACGTACAGCTCCGCCAGCTCCAGATAGGTCGGGTAGAGACGCGCGTTGAGGGCGATGGCGCGCTCGTAACTCGTGATGGCCGCATCCAGGTCCTGTCGCGAGCGGTACAGATCACCGAGCCGCTTCTGGGCGGACGCGTCGTCGGGTGAGCGCTGCACGGCCTGCTCGGCGTAGTGGACCGCGTCCTGATCGCGGTAGAGCGACAGGGAATACTCGGCCATGCGCTCGAGGTACGTCGTCGCGCGTCGCGGGTCCGCCTCCACGAGCTTGTGGAGCACTGCGATGGCGCCGGCCAGGTCGCCGTGGGCCGTGTGGGCTCGCTCGAGGGCGAGCAGGCTCTCCACATCTCCCGGCTCGAGGGCGATGACGCGCTCGAGCACCCGTTCGGCCTCGGCCGCGTGGTCGGGGCCGAGGCGCCGGTAGGCCTCCGCCAGAAACCGCCCGGCCTCCACGTCGGGCGGCGTCGCCCCGAAGGCCCGCGCGAGCTCGTTGATGTGTTGCGCGAGCTGGTGGGCCCGCGACCAGATCGCCACGATGCGCTGCCGCGCCTCCCGCTTGGCCGCCCGGTCCTTGCCCGCGAGGGCGAGGACGCGACGCCACATGGTCACCGCCTCGTCGTCGTTGCGCAGCCGCTCGAGCACGTTGGCCAGCCCCCGCACGTACTCGAGCGTGTCGCCCGAGAGGTGCACGGCCTCGTGGTACTGGGCGGCGGCCTCGTCGAGCATGTCGTGGTCGGCGTAGACGCCGCCGAGGGTCGCGTGGGCGCGCGCGTGATCCGAATCGACGGTGAGGATGCGCCGCCAGGTGGCCACGGCCGCGGCCCGGTCACCGTCCGAGAGCTGCTGCTCACCGAGGGCGATCAGGTGCTGGGGATCGTTCGGCTCGATGCGAGCCAGGGTGGCGATCTCGCGGGTCGCGTGCTCCTGGTCGTTCCACCGGGTGTAGAGCTCGGCGAGCGCCTGGTGCACCGCGGGGTCGCGCGGGTATCGGTGGCTCGTCATCTCGGCCAGGCGCTGCGCCTCGTCGCGACGGCCGACCTGCATGAGAAGCTGGGCCAGCTCGACGACGAACCGCGGCTCGCGAGGCGCTGCGCGCAAGAGCGCCCGGTACTCCTCGATGACCTCGTCGATGTGTCCCGAACGCGACAGGAGCTGCACGACGCGCACGCGCGTGTCGATGTCGCGCGGGCTGATGCGCAGGGCGTGCCGGTAGGCGGCGAGGGCCTCGTCGTCGTTGCCGAGCTCGTCGTCGAGCCGCCCGATGAGGTCGTAGGTCTCGAAGGTGCCGGGCTCGTGGTGGAGCTTGTCGACGAGCTCGGGGAGCCGATCGCCCCGGCGGTAGGCGTCGACGAGCGCGTCGTAGATCTCCTTGCGCACGCCGCCCGCTCGGCCCGCGAAGCGCAAGGCCCGGTCGAGCGTCTGGATGGCACCATCCACGTCGCCAGCCGCGAGCTGCGCGCCCCCCATGTCCCTGAGCACCGGTGACAAGACGCGGTTGTCGCCGTGCAGGGCTTGGGTCACGCGTTGATACTCGGCTACGGCGCGACGGTTGTCCCCGCGTTGCACCAGGGCACGCGCGTACTCGGTCATGAGGTAGACGCTGCCGTGGGCGTCGCGGGCGAGCTCATCGTAGGCGCGACGGGCGCCGTCGTAATCATGGGCATCGAGGGCGAGACCGCCGAGCTTGCGCCATAGCTCGCGGCGGTCGTCGTCGCCGCGGGTGTGGTCGAGGGCCTGCCGGTAGAGGTGGCGTGCCTCGTCGGCGTGACCGGTGGTGGCGTCGAGGTCAGCGAGAGCCACGAGGGGCGCGGGGTCGTTCGGTCGGAGCGCGGCGGCGGCGCGATAGGCCGCGCGGGCCTGGTCGTTCTCGTTCTGGGCCTTGTCGATGTGGCCGAGGAGCATGCGCGGCGCGTAGGCGTGGACGTCGCTCGAGACGCGTTGCTCGAGCTCGTGGACGAGGGCGTCGATGTTGCCGTCACGCTGGCGGTAGAGGTCGAGGAGGCGCTGGAAGGCGAAGGACTCGCTCGGGTCGGCCTCGAGGATGTGCATGTAACGGGCGATGAGGACGGCGGTCCGGTCGTGGGCGCCGCTGGCGGTTGCGGGGGTGGTTGCCCGCTCTGGGGCGTGGTGCCCCGCGGGTGATGATGCCCGTGTCCGCGGCCGGGCCGGTGGCCCTGCGGAGGGTGGGGGTGGTGCCGGGTGATTCCCCAGTCGTCCTGCGCGCGCGCGACCGCGGCATCGAGCGAAGGGGCCAGGATCAAAAGCCCGACCATCCAGGGGGCCCATCGGCTCACGCGATCAGCATAGCGCGGATATCCCCAACGCTGCCCCCCGATCCGCCCCCCGCCGAGACGCGGCTTCGCTTGAACGGCCGAACGGAAGGCTCGCTCGCCGGGGCTCGCAGCCCTGCATGTGTGAGCGCGTGTCGAGGCGACCGCCCATTGCGGCTTCGCTGGACGGCCGAACGGGAGGCTCGCTCGCCGGGCTCGCAGCCCTGCATGTGTGAGCGCGTGTCGAGGCGACCGCCCATTGCGGCTTCGCTGGACGGCCGAACGGGAGGCTCGCTCGCCGGGGCTCGGCGGCCTTGCAGATGCGAGCGCGTGCCAAGACGGGTGACGTGATTGTAGAGCGCTCGCGCAAGGCCGCCTCTCCGTCCGCGCCGACACGGGTCAAGTCAGCGCGGGCTCCCCACCGGGACACGCGCGTCCCAGTCAGCGCGATACGCGCCTCGACCCCGAGCCCAACCCCCCATCACCAATCCACGATCGCACACCCCCACGTGAACCCGGAGCCGAACGCCACCAGCGCCACCTTCATGCCCCGGACGAGCTTGCCGCTGCGCGCCGCTTCGGCCAGCAGGATCGGGATGGTGGCCGCGGTCGTGTTGCCGTAGCGCTGGATGTTGTTGACGATCTTCGCCTCGGGGATCCCGATCTGCTCCTGCAGGTACTGGTTGATGCGCAGGTTCGCCTGGTGGAAGACGAACAGATCGACGTCGTCCAGGGTGAGCCCCTGATCCTGGAAGGCCTGCATCAGCACCTCGAGCATCCGCTCGACGGCGTGCTTGAAGACCTGCTTGCCCTCCATTTGCGCCCACTGCATCGCCGGCTCCACGTGGCCGACGCCGTTCTCGTCGGTCGGGATGAAGGGCCGCTTGCGGATGTCCCAGATCTTCTGGCTGAGCACGTCGGCGTACCGGCCGTCGGCGCCCAGGTACCACCCGCGCACGCCCCGCTCCTCGTCGGTTGCGCTCACGATGACCGCCCCCGCGCCGTCGCCGAAGAGCGAAGCGACCGACCGACCGCGCGTCGACAGATCGATGGCCGCCGAGTGCACCTCGGCGCCGACGAGCAGCACGTGCCGCGCGCCCCCCGACTTCACCATGGAGGTTGCGCAGGCGAGGCCGTAGAGGAAGCCCGAGCACTGGTTACGCACGTCGAGAGCAGGGACGAACTTCGCGTTCGGCCCGTCGCACAGACCGAGCTTCTGCTGCAGGTAGACGCCCGAACCGGGGAACGCGTGGTCCGGCGAGAGCGTCGCGAAGATGATCATGTCGACATCGGTCTTGTCGATGCCGGCGTCCTCGATCGCCATCTCCGCGGCGACCTTGGCGAGGTCGCTCGTGCCGATGCCCTCGTCGGCAAAGCGACGCTCCTCGATGCCCGTACGCTGAACAATCCACTCGTTCGTCGTGTCGATGCCGTACTTCGCCACGAGGTCGTCGTTGGTGACGACGCGCGACGGGACGTGGAAGCCGGTTCCGGCGATGTAGGCGTTCGACACGATGCGCTCCTCGAATTTGCGAGGAGCATACACGGTCGAATGGGGTGCGGCACCCTCGTCAGCGACGCTTCCAGTCCCGTCGGAGGAAACCATGTGCCGCCGCAATCGCGTGCTCCAGGAACGTGCGAGCAACGGCGGCCTGCCGATCACCGTCCCGCTCGGCGACCAGGACCGATGCCCGAAGCACCGCGACCGTACCGTCCACCTGTCGCCATGCCCCCGCTTCGCCGAGGTCCGGGAGCTCACCCGACTCGGGCGCGAGGGATGGGCGGACGAAGAAGCAGGGCTCGTCCACACCGATGCCCGAAGGGGCGAGGCCGACCATCACGGTGCGCGGCGCCTCCTGCTCGCGCGCAGGCAGCGTCAACAGGGTGGAAAGATCGAGCGTGTCCAGCCCGCACCGAACGGGCGACGCGCCAGGCGTCGTGCGCGCCACCGTCCTGAGCAGGGCGTCAGCGTTGCCGTACCAGTGAGCCATCTCGCGAAGTGCTTCCGCCCGCCGGGCGACGGCGAAGCGCCCCTCGGGCAAGGCCGGCAGTCCATCGGTCGCGGGTTGCTCGATGCGCTCACCCGCCGTCCCGAGCGCACGGGCCTCCTCGCCGAGCCATGCGACGGCCTCGGCCAGGGTGCGGCCGTCGAGCGGGAAGGTCTTGAGGACCGCATTCTCGGCATCGAGCAGGAGCAGCGTGAGATCCGACGGACGCAGCGCCGGGCGGAAGGGCCGGCGCCCCGGCACGACGCTTCCGGCGAGAGCCCGCTCCTCCTCGAGCCACTCCAGACCACCCCCGACCTCGCCGAGCGCACGTTCGACGGCGGCGACGGCCAGCAGGGCGTGATGGACCTGGGTGCGTGCAGGCCCGAGCTCGCCGGGCTGCGGCGTCCCCACGGTCTGCCAGCGTTCGATGAGCGCAGGCGCGTCGTTCGTCTCGGACATGGCCTCCCCCAGTCCTTGGTTGGCGCTAGGCTACACGCCAACCGCCAGGCCAGCAACGTAGCGCGCGGGCGCACCGCTGTCATGGAAGGGGCGCTTCAGCGGTCCGACGTCGAACGGCGGCGGCGCCGCGCAGCGATGGCGAGGCCGACAAGCCCGAGGGCCGCGACGCCTGGCCAGGAGGCATCGTGACGCCCCTTGCCGGCCCCCGCGGCGACGCTGCAGCAGCCGCCGCCCCCGCCGCCCCCCGGGCCCGCGTCCACCGTCTCCATGCCGGCGTCGGGCGCAGGCGGCACCGGGCAGTCGATTGGCTGGGATGCGGTCACGCGGTGGCCGCCGTTCGAGAGGGGCTCGTCGTAGTTGCCCGTGTTCCGGTTGTCGTGCCGGTACTCGGGCCAGCCGATGGCGCCGTCGGCCGGGCCGTCCGTGTTGTAGGCGTAGAGGTAGCCCATCCGCGTCGCCACTACGGCCTCGAGCTTCCCGTCACCGTCGATGTCGCCCAGGGCCACCGACCCGGTCACCCAGTCTCCCGTCGAACTTCGGCCAGCCGTCGGCCTCGCGCCCGCAGGCGTCCCAGGCGTGCACGTAGTAGCCGCCCGAGCCCGCGATGACCTCGGGGTAGCCGTCGCCGTTGACGTCGGCCACCGACGGGTTGACGAAGAACATGTAGTCTTCCATACGTTGCGGGAACCCCGGCAACATCTTGCCGGTCATCGTGTTCCACACTCCGAGCTGGTGGGTGAAGGGCTGGCGCGACCAGCCCCCCGAGAGGTTCGCGGCGAGCCGGAGCCCCGCGCCGCCCGTGATGAAGTCGGGCTGGCCGTCGGCGTCCAGGTCCCCGAAGGACGGCGCCGTGAAGGCGTTGAGGAGCGGCTTGTCGATCGGGTCGGTCACGTCGGACAAGGGACCGCGCCTGCTCGAGTCGGGGATGAGGATCGTCGACAGGTCCATGCCGGGGTCGCGCGGTGGCTGGTCTGCGTCGGCGATGAGGATGCGCGCGGCGGCACCGGCCAGGGCCAGGTCCGGCCGACCATCCCCGTTGACGTCCGCCATGGCGACCGGCGAGGTCACGCCAAGGCCGACCAGAGGCAACAGGTCGAGCGAGTCGATGCGCACCGGCCAGTTCGCCACCTCGGGCCCGCCCGGATGATTGTTGCCGTCGCCGTGCACCAGGTGCACCGCACCGGTCTGGGCATCGGAGCCCGTCTCGTCCGAGCCGATGGCGATCTCCGGAACGCCGTCACCGTCCGCATCCCCCACGGCCGCCGGCGTCAAGAGCCGCCCCGGCTGCGCCATGGACGGATTGGTCCACAGCTGGGGCGCTACGATCTTGACCGGGAACCCGGCCTGGGGCGTGCCGTCGTAGCGAAAGACGTAGAGGTAGCCGTCGAAGGCCGGCTCGATGACCTCCAGCTTGCCGTCCCCGTCCAGGTCGTAGAGCGTGGGTGAGGCGAAGGCCCCGCGGGCGATGATGTGGTCAGGGGAGGTGTCGCTCGAGTGCACCTGGGGCAGCCCCACGGGCCAGCCCGCCATGGGCGTGCCGTCCGCGGCGTGGAAGGCGAAGACGTCGCCGCCGGCGGTGGCGACCACGATGTCGAGCGTGCCGTCACCGTCCAGGTCACCGACGGCAGGCCCGGAGGGCACCGACGAGCCGAAGTCGTCGGTGGGGATGGCGCCGCTCGCATAAGCGGGGGCGTTCAGGTAGTTCGCGGGGTCGGCCGGATCGAACCCGCGCAGGTAGCCGAGCTGCACGGGGTAGCCGGGCACCTCGGACCCGTCCTCGTTGAACGCGTGCAAGAGGCCGTCGTCGTCGGCGTAGATGATCTCGAGCTTTCCGTCCCCGTCGATGTCGGCGAGCTTGGCCGACGACTCGCCGCCCGCCGACGGGTAGGGGTCGCTGTCGTTGCGCACGCCGAGGGCGACGGGGAAGCCGGGCAAGAGCGAGGGGTCGCGCACCACGGCGAAGGCGCGTCGCTGCTCGCCCGAGACGTCGCCGGTGGAGCCGCCGTAATGGGCCGTGACGCGTATTCGCACCGTCACCGTGTAGCGGTTCTCGACCTCACCCGGGTTGTCGATGTGGAGCCCCGAGACGTCCCACGTCGCGAGCGTGCCGTCCTTCGCCGCAGTCTCGCCGTTGCCGGAGGCGATAGTCGTGAAGTCGGCGTCCTTGGGCTCGACGCCGGGCGCCCAGCTCGATCACCCAGTCGTAGCTCGACGCGCGCCGCGCGGCGATGTGCCCGCGCAAGGGCACCATGGGCGTGCGGTCCGGATAGATGACGCGGAACCAGTCGGGGTAGACGAAATCGACCTCGGGCGGGATGTGGCCGTCGCGCACGGCCTGCACCGCCTTCCACGTGTTGACGCGCCCGTAGCCGAAGCGCTGATCCCAGCCGGGACTGCTCGGGTACCACCGCGGGTCGTAGTTGGGGCTGCCGGGCTGGCTCTCGGGCACGTCGATGTCGTCGACGTTCATCAGGATGAGCTGCCGCAGCTCCTCGGCGCTGAGGGGCGGATTCGAGCGGTCCCCCCGGCCGCGCCGGGTCGATCGACTCCGAGTCCACGAGCCCCGCGATGCCCGCCGTGACCGCGGTCGCCTCGGACGAGCACCCTTCCCCTGGCGCGCTCAGGACGAGCTGCGCCCCGTAGTTGGTGCAGTTGTTGTAAGCGAGATAGCTCGTCGCCGCCTGCGGATTGCCACCGGCGAAGGTGACCGCGTGCACGTAGAGGGTGTGGTTGCTGGTACCGGGGAGGTTGTGGTGACGGCTGTTCTCGTCGGCGGCGCTCGCCACGATCAGCACGTCGTGGTCGTAGGCGTAGTCCTGGGCGCGGCGCATGTAGGTCGAGCCGCTGAGCACGCCGAGCGCCTCTTGAATGATGTGCGCCCCCGAGTCGGTCGCGAACGCCACCCCCTGCCCGTAGTCCTGCCCGTCCGCGATGAAGCTGTCCCCCGCGCGCACCATCAGCACGCGGCAGCCAGGGCAGAACCCTGCCCGCCCGATGCCGTTGTTGGCCTCCGCCACGCTCCAGCGCGCCTCGCCCGTCCCGTGGCCGAAGCGCGTGTCATCCGCCGGATCGTTGTCGTCCTGGAAGAAGTCCCAACCGGAGATGTCGTCGACGTAGCCGTTGCCGTCGTCGTCCGTGCCGTTGGAGCAGCCGATGATGAGGTCGCCGGGATCGGCGATGCCGTTGTGGTTACCCATGGCATCGATCGCGGCGGCCTTGGTCATGGCGTCGGCAGGCGAGAGCCCGACGAAGTAGTCACGCATCGACAGGACGCCGTCGCCGTCGAGATCGACCGGGTCACCCGTGTGTCCCGGGGGCGGTGTGGGCAGGCACAGGGGATCGAGACCGGTCGCCTCGAGCTCGGCCCGGTTGATGTAGAACTGATTGGTCAGGTCGGGATCGTCCCACTCGATGCCGCTGTCGAGCACCGCGATGACCACGCGCTTGTCGCCGGTCGTCACGCGCCAAGCCATGTCGGTCCAGGTCCCCGCGCCCATGGCCGTCTCGCCCGTGCGGAAGCCGGTGACGTGGGTCGCCTGGGGCGGCACCCAGGACCACATGTTCCACTGACCGCCGCTCGCGCCCGTCCAGCACGTGCCGCCAGGCGCGGTGCAGCTCATCCCGGTGCCGGAGATGTCGTAGCCGTAGCTGGGATTGTCGGGCCAGTTGGCCGGGTCCATCAGGTCGGCCTGCGTCGCGCTCGCATTGGGCCACGCAGGGTTCTGGGCTTGGGCGACGGGGACGAGGATCCCGAGGGCGGCAGCCCAGGCGAAGGCCACCACGAAGGCAAGACGAAAGCGCATGAGGTTCCTCTTCGGTCGGTTCGCTACGGGCTCGGGACGACGGTGACTCAGGGAGTCGCCGGATGGCAGAACGAGCCGTCGCAGATGAAGCCCGCAGGACACTGATTGGGGGTCCCGCAGGGCTGGAGACAGACCCCGGGCGGCGCGCCTGCGGGAAGCGAGCAGGTCCCGGGAGCCGCCGCTGCGCCGAGGGGCACACAGTCGGCGTCGGCCGTGCAGGACCGCATGCTGAGGGCCGAGAGGAACCCCGTGCAGGAGCCCACCTTCGGGAAGCACTTGTTGGTGCCCATGTCGCAGGCCATGCCCGGCGGGCACGCCCCCGCCGAGTCGCAGTCGGGCACGCAGACCTGCTCGAGGTAGGGCATGGTGCGGGCCACGCAGGTCCCGGCCACCGACCCGTCCGTGTTCATGCAGTCGAGGTCGGTGTTGCACGGCGAGCAGGGCGGGACCGTGCCCGTAAAAGCGCGGCACATTCCGTACGCCATATCACAGATCGGAGCACCACCTCCGCAGTCGGAGCGGTCCTGGCACTGGACGCAGGTCCCCGTGAGGGGGTGACACACGGGGCCGCCCATGGTGCTGTCGCACACCACACCCGTGCAAGGGTCGGTGGGCCCGCCGGCGTCGACGCCCCCTTCGGGGAGCGGTGTCGTGCGGGCGACGCACACGCCCCGCGAATCGCACATCTCACGGATGCTGCAGTCCGTGTCGCTCATGCACTGAGGGACGCAGTGACCGGAGAGGCAGACCTGACCCGTGGGGCACCCCTGATCGAGGGCTCCGCTGCTGGAGCCTGCCTCCAGCGTGCCCCCGCCGGCCTCGGCGGTCGTGCCCGCATCGGCCATGCTCATGCTCGCGTCGGCAGTGCCCCCATCGGCCAGGCCGCCCTCGGTCACGCTCGCATCGCCCGTGCTCGCGTCCCTGCCGGTCGCGTTGATGGATGGGCTGCACTGGATGCCCGAGTCGCGTGCGGGTGTGGGAAACGAGGGGTCCCCCGTGCATCCCGCCGCGAAGGCGAGCGAGCAAACGAGGGCAAGGCGAAGGTAGGACACCTGGATCACGAAGGTCGTACTCTACCAAAATGGACCCGTCGGCCCAAGCGGCGTGGGGGAGTCTCTTGCTCCGCCCCCCGTTGCGTCCTCGGCGGGCCCCACTACCATGCGCCGCCATGACCCTCCTTCACGCCGGCGCCCAGCTCGAGCGCGCTCCCGGACGACGCTACATCGAGAGCCTGGGCTTCGCCGAGCTCGCCCTCCGCCCACCCTTTCCACGTCGGGCCACGCTCGCCCAGTGGCGCGAGCGGCTGCCTGCCGGCTTTCGCATCGCCCTCGTGGCGCCGCGGGCGACCTTCATCTCGCGGGCAGGCGCCATGCGCCCCGACCCCGACCTCGATGCGGCTTTCGAGTGGTTGGTCCATGCCGCCGACGCCCTATCGGCGTGCGCGATCGTCGTGCCGACGGGCGCCGAGATCACGACCGGGCAGCGGGATTGGGGACGGCTCGAGGCGTGGTTCGGACGGCTTCCTCGAACGGAGGGGCGGACACTGGTGTGGGCACCGGCGGGACTCTGGGAGCCGCCGACGGCGACCCGGCAGGCCGAGCGCCTCGGCGTCGTGTACGGCTTCGATCCCCTCGAGGCCACGCCGCCCCCCGGCCCCATCCTCTACGGGCGACTGCGCTCGATGGGCGAGCGGCGGCGCTTCGGCGAAGGGCTGCTGTACGACGTGCTCGATTGCATCGCCGGGAGCGAGGCACAGGAGGCCTACGTCGCCATCGCCTCGCCGAGGGCGATGCGCGAAGCCCAACGCCTGCAGCAGATGGCCAGCGGCGAGGACGCCCCGGACAGCACCCCGCCCGAGCCGGACGCCCTTCTGGAGCCGGAGCGGTGATCGAGCTCACGACGCCTGGGGCCCCGTCACTGCCGACCCGCTCGAGCACAGGGCCACGCGGTGGCTGAAGCGGTAGGCGGCGCGCGGATCCGCCGCGTGGACCTGCCAAGCCCGGGGCTCTTGGCCGTCTCGCTCGGCCCGGCGGTCGGGCGCGAGGTGCTCCTCTTCGCCCTCGAGGGCCCGGTGCGTGGTGTGGGCCTGTCGCCCGAGCGGCCGAGGGGCGCTCCGGCAAACGGCTTCGTGCGGCGCCTCCGGACCGAGCTGACCGGGGGCGCCATCGAGTCGCTCGAGATGCCCGAGGAGAACGGGGAGGGCCCGATCCGGCTCGTCGTCCGGCGAGGCGGGGAACGGCGGTCGGTGGTGGTCGAGCCGGACGAACAGCGGGGACAGGTACTGCTGCTCGACGACCGGGCCCGCATCGCCCTGGCCCTGCACCCCAAGGCGTTGCGCGACAGCGGCCGTCACATCGGCGACTCCTGGACGGCGCCCGCCCCTGCCGCCGCACCAAGGAGCACACCGACACTCGAAGCGCTGCGAGCCGCCGGGCCTCGGCTCGTGGCCGATTGGCGTGTCCACGAGTCCTCACGCCGGCGCGCTGCCCTCGGCCGGGTTCTGCGCACCGCGCGGGCTCGCATAGAGCGGAAGATCGCGGCGATTGGCGGAGATGCGGCGCGGGCCGAGCGGGCCCCGGATCTCAGGGCGGACGCGAGCCTGCTGGTCTCCAACCTTCACCGGCTCGGCGCCGGCGATCGCACCCTGACCGCGACCGACTGGGAGGCCGACCCACCCGCCGAGCGCACGGTCGCCATCGACCCACGCCTCGGCGCCAAGGCCCAGGCCGACGCCCTCTTTCGGAAGGCGCGCCGGCTCGAGCGGGGTGCGGGGATCGCCAAGGAGCGGCGGGCCGAGGCGGAGCAGGAGCGGGAGCGCATCGCTGCGCTGCTGACAGGGCTCGACGGCGCGGGCGAGGACGATGAGGCCGTCGCCGCGATCGCACGTGAGGCGGTCGCCCTAGGGGTGCGAGGCGCAGGCGAGGCGGCGGCCGAGGCTGCCCCGGGGCGGAGGGTGTCGCCTCCCGCGCGCCGCCCCTACCGCACCTTCGTGGGCACTCTGGGGCGGACGCATCCTCGTCGGCCGCGGCGCCGCCGACAACGACGCCCTGACTCTGCACGCGCGCCCTCGGGACCTGTGGCTCCACGCGCGCGGACGCACGGGCGCCCACGTGATTGTCCCGCTCGAGCGAAACGAGAGCTGTCCGCCGGATCTCCTGATCGATGCGGCCCACCTGGCGGCCCACTACAGCGACGCACGCGGCGAGCCCCTGGTGGAAGTGCAACACACCGCGCGTCGCTACGTCCGCAAGCCACGCGGCGCTGCTGCCGGCGCGGTCCTCGTCGATTGGGAGAAGGTGCTGGCGCTGCGGCTCGAGCCAAAGCGTCTCGCGCGCCTCCTCGCGGCCGAACAGAGGGTCTGAGGCCCATCGCGACGACGCGCGACCGGTCGTCCCTGCACGGGCGTCCGAACGCGCTTAACAGTCGACGGGCTGTCGGCGGTCGATCTTCGAAGCCGACGGCTGCCGTATTCGAGCAAAGGGGTGCCCACGGCTCGCGGCACGATGCGGGACGCACGTTGGAGAAACGGGGGACAAGCGTTGTGGCGGCTCTGCTGAAGAGGCCTCTTCCCGGGTCTCGGCCTCTTGGATTTCGGCCCTTAAAAGTGCTCGCCCCGACGGTGCACAAACACCGCCGGGGCGCCCACAGGGGACGTGCATGCCCCCCAGGTTTCCAGAGGAGGCATCGCACGGACCGCATGTCAATCGAGCCGGCCGTTGCCGACTGTCACCCTTGCCACAACCGGAAGCCGGCTGTGGCCCTACCCGGTTCAGAGATTCGGAAGAACCGGACTGGCCGCAGGCTCGGTGGCGGCCTTCTTGCTGGCGGCCCGGCGACGCGGCGACTTGCGCTTTGCCGCCTTCTTCTTGGTCGCCTTGCGCTTCGGTGCCTTCTTGGCCGCCTTGCGCTTCGGTGCCTTCTTCTTGGCTGCCTTACGCTTGGTCGCCTTCTTCTTGGCCGCCTTGCGCTTCGGTGCCTTCTTCTTGGCCGCCTTGCGCTTGGTCGCCTTCTTCTTGGCCGCCTTGCGCTTCGGCGCCTTCCTCTTGGCCGCCTTGCGCTTCGGCGCCTTCTTCTTGGCCGCCTTGCGCTTCGGTGCCTTGCGCTTGGTTGCCTTCTTCGCTGCGCGCTTCTTCGTGGTCCTCTTCGCAGCCTTCTTTTTGGTGGTGGCCTTCTTGGCCTTCTTCGAAGCCTTCTTCTTTGCTGTAGCCATGCGGACCTCCTCCTTGGGGCCTCAGACTGGCTGGTACCGTATTGTCACGTCACTCCACGTGTCAACCCATATCGAACAGTAATTTATACCTAACTTTGACCTATTTGACCTGCAAGTGAACAGCAATTGCGCTAATCCTACGATTTTCTTGGCAAAAAACGTATGGTCACGAAGGTCCCCGGAACCCTTGAGAAAGCGTCGATTGCGATCCAGAGGCTCCGATCGAGCAGCCGTTGACACCCCCGAGTGGCCCGGCCTACGGTCCCTCGCGCGCCGCTCCCCGCGGCCAGGAGGCTTTCGGATGGGCTCACTCCACTGCTCGAACAGGGTCGCCGTCGGCCTGCTGCTCGTGATCGGACTGGCGGCCATCGGCTGTGGGCCCTCCCAGGAGGATCTGGACCGCGCCCTCGCCCATGGACGCCAGCTCCAGGCCCAGCTCCAGGACTCCCAGCACGCCCGCGACGCCCTGCAACGACACCTGCAAGCGCTTCAGGGGCAGAACCAGCAGATGGCCGACCGCCTCCGGGCCCTCGGCCAGAACGTCGAGGCGCTGCAGGGCGAGCGCAGCAACCTGCAGTCGAGCCTGCAGGAGACCCAGCGCGCTCTCGCGGAGCTTCGCGCCCGCGAGCAGCAGGCCCAAGCACGCCTGCAGACATTCCGCGACCTCCTGGCCCGCTTCCGGTCGATGATCGCCTCGGGCCGGCTCCGCGTTCGGGTCGTGCGCAACCGAATGGTCGTGGAGCTGCCCGAGGGGGTGCTCTTCGACTCGGGCAAGGCCAAGCTCAAGGACTCGGGCAAGTCCACCCTGAGTCAGGTCGGCCAGGTCCTTTCGAGCATCCCGAACCGGCAGTTCCAGATCGCCGGCCACACCGACAACATCCCGATCCATACGCACCGCTTCCCCTCGAACTGGGAGCTGTCGACCGCCCGGGCGGTGGAGGTCGCACGCTACCTGATCGACCAGGGCATCACCGCCGATCGTCTCTCGGCGGCGGGCTACGCCGATACCCAGCCGGTCGCGGACAACGACACGGCCGATGGCCGGGCCCAGAACCGGCGCATCGAAATCGTCCTGGTCCCGAACCTCAACGAGCTGCCCGACCTCTCCTCCCTCCAGGATCTGGAAGGCGGGGCGAGCGGCTCCGGCACCTCGAGCACGCCTCCGGCTGGCAACAGCCCGGCGGCCGGCGGAGGGGCATCCGCCTCGCCCAACTGAGCGCGGCCCCCGTGTATCCCACACCGACAACGGTTGCCGCGATCGACGTCGGCACCCACGCGGTCCTGCTGCACGTGGCACGGCGAGAGGCCGGAGGGTCGATCGTCCCTCTGGTCGATCGCTGCGAGTTCGCGCGGCTCGGGCGCGGCGTCGACCGGACGGGGCGGCTATCGGACGAAGGGGTTCGAGCTGCCCTCGGCGTGCTGCGTCGCTATGCCGAGGAGGCGGGCAAGGCGGAAGCCGGGCGCATCGCGGCGGTCGGAACGAGCGCCCTCCGGGACGCCCGGAACCGCGGGCCCTTCCTCCGCGAGGCCGAGGCGATCCTCGGCGCGCCCCTCGAGGTGATCGCCGGTCTGCGCGAGGCGGAGCTGACGTTCCGCGGCGCCCTGGTCGGCCTGCCACCCCTCGGACCAGAGCCGGTGACCGTCTTCGACGTGGGTGGCGGTAGCACCGAGGTGGTGCGCGGGCGACCGGGGCGTATCGAGGCGGCGGTCAGCCTGAACGTCGGCACGGTGCGCCTGACCGAGCGTCACGTCGCACACGACCCGCCCGCTCCGGCGGAGCGGGCCGCGGTACTTGACGCAGTGGGGGCCGCGCTCGATGAATCAGGAGTGAATTCCAGCATGCCGCTGGTCGGGATCGCCGGGACGGTCACGACCCTCGCCGCCGTGGCCCGGGGAGTCGATCCCTTCGACCCCGTGCGCGTCCATGGGACCGCGCTCGGTCGAGACGAGGTGGCGCGGGTGGCCCGGCGGCTCGAGGGTCTCGACTTCGCCCGACGGGCGAGGGTCCCCGGGCTGCATCCGGACCGGGCCGAGACGATCATCGCCGGCGGCCTGCTGGTCGAGGCCGTAATGGACGCCGCAGGGGCCAATCACCTGCTCGTCTCGAACGGTGGCGTGCGCGTCGGTCTCGCCCTGGAAATGCTCGAAGGGACGTTTTCGGAGCGGAACCCGGGGGATTGATCGCCACAGGCCCGATGGATTAGGATGTGCCCCCGGCTCGGAGTCTCTGCTCCGGCAGGAGGGTGCGAGACGGGGTCTTGGAATACCGAGCCCCCTCTCCGTTGTTGACCCGAGCACCGATGATCTGCCGGCGCGCCCCGCGCCGTGGCGGAGCCAATCGGAACAAGGAGTCCCTATGCAGGCGCGTGAGCACCAATTCAAGGTAGGGGACAAGGCTGTCTATCCGGCCCAAGGCGTCGCGGAGGTGGTGTCCATCGAGGAGAAGGACATCGCGGGCAACCGCTTGAAGTTCTACGTCCTCCGCATCCTCGATACCGATCGCAAGATCCTGGTCCCCATCAAGAAGGCCCAGGACGTGGGCCTTCGCCCGCCCATCTCCGAGTCGGACATCCGTGAGATCTTCGCGATCCTCAAGGAACGCACGATCGCCTTCGACAATCAGACCTGGAACCGCCGCTACCGCGGCTTCATGGACAAGATCAAGACCGGCTCCGTGTTCGACGTGGCCGAGGTCATGCGCGACCTCTACCGGCTTCGCGCCGAGAAGTCCCTCTCCTTCGGCGAGCGCCGCATGCTCGAGACGGCGCGCACGCTCATCGTGAAGGAGATCGCCGTGGCGCGCCGGAAGAGCGAAGAGAAGGTCCAGCAGGAGATCGAGAAGATCTTCGAGACGAATTGAGCATAGGCTCGTGTCGGGGCTCGGAGGCTCATTTCATCCGACCCACCCCCCTCCCGGGGGGAGCCCCCTCGTGCCGCCCCTCGGCCACTCACTTCGCTCGCGGCCGGGCTCGCGACTCTTCGGGCACGGGCCCGTTTCGTCTGGAAACGCCCGCGCGCTGCGCGCTCGGTTGTGGGCGATCTCCCCCTCGCGCTTGCGGGAGGGGGTCGGGGCGAGGGACCCTGGCGTCATGATCGTGGGGCTGACGGCGCGGCTCATCGCACTGCCCGAGATGGGATGGCCTCGTTTGGCGGCGGCCCTTGACGGGGGGGAGGCGCTACCATCGCCGGCAGCCCATGCCGCGGCCGTCGCGGGACTCGCGGTGGTGGCGACCTTCGTCGGCGCCTCCATCGAGGCAGGCGCCAGCGTGGGCAGCGTGGTCATCGAGGGCCTCACCGCGGTGGCCGGCTACGTCGGCGCCGCCGTCCTGGTGACCGCGATCCCGCCCGCGTCGATCGGCTTGCCCCCGGCGGATCGCGACCGTGTGGCCCGCCTCGGATCGGCCGCAGCCCTGCCCGTGCTCGCGAGCGGCATCTTCGACGTGATCCCCATGACGGGCCTCGCGATCGCCTGGACGCTCCTGGGCGCCGCCGCCACGGGCTGGTCCGGCTGGCTCGGGGCGAGCGCCCTACTCGGCATCGAGGGCGGGGAACGCCGGAAGGCCGCGGCCACCGTGACCATCGTCGCCACCGCCCCAATCCTGCTCGCGACCCTCTTCCGCATCTGGATCGCGCATTGAAGGCCGCTAGGTCACCCGCTATGCTCCCGCCCGATTTGCGGTATGCGTCGGTGGACCCATTGCGGTCGCGACCTCGACTGCGCCTCGCATACCAACGCGAAGACTTGGGATGGCTGCAAACACACTGCTCATCAACTGCGACATCGGTGAGACCCGGGTGGGGCTCATCGAAGACGGCATCCTCGCGGAGCTCTACGTGGAGCGCACGCGCGACCGGAGCCCCGTGGGTAACATCTACGTGGGCAAGGTCACGCGCGTGCTCCCCGGCATGCAGGCCGCGTTCATCGACATCGGCCTCGACCGCGCCGCCTTCCTCCATGTGGAGGACATCATTCCGTCCGCCGACTTCGACAAGCTCGGCGAGGACGGCGACGAGGAGGAGGATGGCACGGACGGCGCGGCGAAATCGCGCCGCCTGAGCCGCAAGACCCCGATCCGCGACGTGCTCAAGGAGGGCCAGAGCCTGGTCGTCCAGGTGTCCAAGGGCCCGATCAGCACCAAGGGCGCCCGCGTCACGAGCCACATCTCACTGCCGGGACGCTACGTCGTCTACATGCCCACGGTGACCGACGTGGGGGTCTCCAAGCGCATCGGACGCGACAAGGAGCGGCGGCGACTCAGGGAGGTGATCGATCGAATCAAGCCTCCCACGGGCGGCGTCATCGTCCGAACGGTCGCGGCGGGCCTCACCAAGAAGCAGCTCAAGGCGGACATCGGCTACCTCGTCAAGGTCTGGGACCAGACCAGGGAGCGGATTGAGCAGAAGAAGAAGGCGCCTGTCGAGGTCTACGGCGAGCTCGACATCGTGCTGCGCACGGCCCGCGATCTCTTCACCGAAGAGGTCGGGGCGATCGTCATCGACAAGGCGGCCGAGTACCGCCGCCTGAGGGAGTTCCTCGAGGCCTTCCTGCCCGAGCGGGCGGCCGACGTGCAGTTCTACGAGGGAGCCGAGCCGCTCTTCGACGAATACGGCATCGAGGACGAGATCGCCCGAGCCCTCTCGCGCAAGGTGCCCCTTCCGTCAGGCGGCTACCTCATCATCGACCAGGCCGAGGCGCTCACCGCGATCGACGTCAACACGGGGCGCTTCACGGGCCGCGGCAAGGACGTGGAGGAGACGATCTACCAGACGAACCTGGAGGCCGTGAAAGAGATCGCCTACCAGCTCCGCTTCCGGAACATCGGCGGGCTCATCGTCCTCGACTTCATCGACATGGAAAAGTCCTCCCACCGCGACAAGGTCTACAAGGCGCTGGTGGAGGTGCTCAAGCACGACAAGGCGAAGACCACCGCGGTGCGCATCAGTGAGCTCGGGCTGGTGGAGATGACGCGCAAGCGCACCCGCGAGTCGCTCGGCCGCACGATCTACGAGCCCTGTTTCTTCTGCGACGGGACGGGTCACCTGCAGTCGAAGACGACCATCTGCCACGAGATCCTGCGCCAGATGAGCCGCGAGAAGGACGCGCTGCCTGGCTACAAGATCGTGGTCAACGCCCACCCCGCGGTCTGCGACATGCTCCAGCGCGAGGAGCGAGACGCCGTCGAAGAGGCTTCCAAGCGTTTCCAGCGGCGGATCGTGTTACAACCGCGGAAGGACTACCACCTCGAACAGTTCGATCTGGCGGGCGGGTGAGAACGGGCTCTGCTCACGTCGGCTCGGAACAGGGGACGGGTATGGCGGCGGACCAAGAAGAAAACGAGCAGCGTCGGGACGAGCGCGTCACGATCAACAAGGAGTTCGAGTCCTTCGACGCGTTCATCCACGAGTACGTCACCAACATCTCCCGCACGGGCGTGTTCGTGAAGAGCAAGCAGCCCTTGCCCGTTGGCACCCGCGTCAACCTTCGATTCACCGTCATCATGGACGACATCGAGACGATCGAAGGGATCGGCGAGGTCGCGCGCGTGGAGAAGGACCCTCCGGGGATGGGCGTGGTGTTCACCGAGCTCAGCCAGTACTCGCAGCACCTCATCGAGCGCCTTCTGACAGTGCAACCCAAGCCCAAGCCCGAGTGATCGGAGGGGCGCGTTGGGTGTCCTGCGGCGCCTCGGAGACATGGCGAGGGCGGGCTTGAACGAGATGAGCCAGCGGACCTTTGGCCGGTCGGCAATGCCCCTGTCGGAGCTGTCGGATAGCGAGCTCGAGGAGGAGCTCCTCCGGCGGAGGCGCGTGCGGGCCGCGCACGGAGGGAAGCCGGCCCGCCGGGAGAGGCGACCCGCGCCGCGCGAGGAGGGCGACTCGCCCCAGCGGCGCCAGCTGCTCCAGTGCTATGCGAACCTGGAGCTCGAGCCCGGAGCGAGCCTCGAGGACGTGCGCCGGTCCTACCGCGAGCTCATGTCCCGCTACCACCCCGACAAGCACCTCGGCGACCCGGAACGGCACAAGGCCGCCACCGAGCTCGCCCAGTCCTTGACCAAGGCCTACCAGGCCCTGAGCGACCACCTCCGCAAGCCCGCCCGCTGACAGCCTCGTCGTCCCCACCGCGCCTCGGGACGCACGACCACTTCGGGACGAGCGCGCCCACAGGGCCGGCGAGGAGCGTACTGGCGTACGTGACGAGTCGGCCCGAGGACGTAAGCCGACCCAGGGAATCCTGGGAAGGCGTCGCAGCGGGCCCGCAGGAGGCCACGGCTACTAGTCGACGCGGAGGTAGCCGGCCTTGATCAGCTTCACGATGATCTCGCTGGTCTGCAGGTCCGGCGCCAGGCTCTTGTTGAGCACCGTCTCGACGTGCCCGTAGTTGACGACCAGCTGCAGCACGTCGAGCTCCGCGGGCGACAGGTCCCGGAGCGGAGGGATGAGCGGCATCGTCAGGGAGATCTGGGCCGCGAGCGGTGGCATGTCGGGGCCGAGCCGATGCACCTCGTCCATCTGCCGCATGGCCTCCATCAGGAGGGCCTCTGTGCTCATCTCAATCGGTTCGAGGAACTCACGCTCCTCGGGCGGCTCCATATCGAAGGTGCCGTGCTCCCACGTCAGGATGCGATAGAAGCTCTTGAGGGGGTGGACGTCGAAGTTGTCGTTGACCGTCGCGAAGACGACGAGCCCCTTGTCCAGGTAGATCTTGCCGGTGTCCGTGTCGGTGCGGATGACCAGGACGCCGCTCTTCTTCGAGGCCGAGAAGAGCTGCAGGAGGTCCGGCAGCGGCACCTCGCTGATGGAGCCGGTCATCGTGCGTACCTGGGAGGTGCGCTTGCCCTGGGCCACGTCGCTCAGGTGGGCCTTGGCCGCGTCCAGGTCGCTGGGCTGCTCGGTCGAGACCAGCTTGATGATGCTCGTGCCGATCAGGATGCGATCGCCTTCGCTCAGGCGGGCCCGTTTGACCTTCTCGCCGTTGACGAAGGAGCCGTTGGTCGAGCCCAGGTCCTGGATGAAGATCTGACCGTCCATGACGGTGATCTTGGCGTGCCGGCGGCTGACCATGTCCTCGACCAGGACCATGTCGAGCTCGCTCGAGCGACCGATGACGATCTCGCCCTCTTCCGGGAGCGGGAACTCGCCACCCTGATACTTCCCAGAAATGAAGCGGAGAGCGTAGCTCATGGCGGGCCGCGTTGGCGGTGGCGGCGACAACTTCGGAATGGGGGGCTCCATCGGACGTCCTGATTACATCCCCGCGGTTTCATTAGGTTAGAAGGTGGCTCGGCTTGTGGTCAAGCATCGAGCAAGGCCGGCCGGCGGGCCGAAACGCCGAGGCCCCGTTCCGGGGCGCCGGGGCGGGCAACGATGCGTGTATCGCCGCCCCTCCGGGTGCTAGAACGGGGTCCGATGAAGCGAACCGGGCGAGCGCTCCTCGCAGCCGCCCTGTGCCTGGCGGCGGCGTTGGGCCCGGGACCCGCCGCTGCCCAGCCGCGGGATCCGCACCTGGTGTGGCGGACCATCCGCACCCAGCACTTCGCCATCCACTACCAGGAGCCCCTCGGTCTGCTCGCCCGTCGCATCGCCGCCGTGGCCGAGCGCGCCTACGGGGTGCTCTCCGTGGACCTGGACCACCAGACCCGCACCCGCACCGAGCTCGTCCTGAGCGACGAGAGCGACTCGGCCAACGGCTCGGCGACCGCCCTGCCCTACAACGAGAATCCGCCTCTTCGCGAGCGCGCCCGAGGACCTCACCCCCCTCGACGACTACGACGACTGGCAGACCACCCTCGTCACCCACGAGGACTCCCACGTGATGCACCTCGACAATATCGGGGGCATCCCGGCGCTCATCGACACCATCTTCGGCAAGATCTACGCGCCCAACCATGTCCTGCCGCGATGGCTGCTCGAGGGCCTCGCCGTACACGAGGAGTCGCGCCACACGTCGGCAGGTCGCATCCGTTCGACCATGTTCGACATGTACATGCGCATGGACGCCCTGGCCGGACACATGGTGCGCCTCGACCAGCTGTCGAACGAAGTGGACCGCTGGCCTCACGGTGACGTCTGGTACCTCTACGGCTCCCGCGTGGTGCAGTACATCGTAGACCGCTGGGGCGAGCAGGCGCTCGCGGCCTTCGCGCGCGAGTACGGCAGCCAGGCGATCCCATACGGCCTCAACCGGATCGCCCGACGGGTGACGGGCGAGACCTTCGTCCAGATCTACGACGAGTGGCAACGGGAGGTGACCCGTCACTACCGCGAGGTGGCGCACCGGATCGGGGCGAGCGACCCCATCGAGGGAACGCGCCTCACGTTCCACGGCGAGACGGCCCTGTCGCCGCGTTGGATCGATGACGACCACCTCGTCTACTACGTCTACGACGGACGGCACGAAGGCCAGATCCGCGAGATCGAGGCGCGCCCGGGCGGCGACGGGCGGGAGGTGGTCCGCGCCATCGGCAACACGTACGTGTCGGTGCACCCGGACGGGCGGAGCCTCTACTACAACGGTCTCGACCAGCTCCGGGACGTCTACTTCCTGGATGACCTGTTCCGGGTGGACCTCCGGACCGGCGAGCGCGAGCGCCTGACGCGAGGTCTCCGGGCCGAAGCCCCCGACGTGTCACCGAGCGGACGGCACATCGTGTTCACCATCAACGGCGCCGGGACGCGGCACCTGATGATCGCTGACACGCGTGACATCGAAGGCACCAAGCGCGTGCTCGTGCGCAGTCGACGCTTCGAGCAGGTGTACACGCCGCGCTTCTCACCCGACGGGCGGAAGGTGGCCTACAGCGTCTGGATGCGGGGCGGCCACCGCGACATCCGTATCCTCGACCTCGACACCCACCAGGGGAAGAACGTCACCTGGGATCGGGCCATCGACACGGGACCAGCCTGGTCGCCGGACGGGCGGCGCCTGTACTTCTCGTCCGACCGCACCGGCATCGCCAACATCTACGCCTTCGACGTGGCGAGCGGTCGCACCGAACAGGTCACCAACGTGCTGGGAGGTGCCTTCCAGCCGGCGGTCTCGCCCGACGGCAAGCACCTCGTCTACGTCGGCTACACGGCGCGCGGGTTCGACCTGTGGACCCTGCGCCTCGACCCATCCCGCTTCCGGCCCGCGGCGCCCTACGTCGACGACCGGCCGCTGCCCAGCGAAGCGTCGGACATCGCCACCGTCGAGAGCGAGCCGTACGACCCCCTCGGCACCCTCGCGCCGCGTGGCTATCTGCTGAACGTCGGGAGCGATCCCTTCGGCGGCACCGAGGTGGGCCTGACCTTCACCGGAAGCGACGCGGTCGGCTACCACACGATCACGGGTCGCCTGGGCGTGTCCACGTCCCGTGGCGACATCGACGCGGATCTCGCCTACACCTACTCGCGGCTGGCCACGCCAATCACGCTCCACGTATTCCGCGCGGTGAGCCCCCGCGGTGGGCTCGTGGTCGGCGGCGAGCCGCGCACCTGGGTCGAGGACTCACGCGGCGTCGACCTGAGCCTGAGCTATCCCTTCCCGACGGCCTTTCACAGCGAGTCGGTCCGCATCGGCTACTCGCTCAGCGACATGGTCAAGGCCGAGCCCTTCGGTGGGCGGCTCGACCCGAACACGCCTCCACCAAAGCTCCCCCAGCTCGGCCTGGTCGCGAGCCTCCACGCCGGCTGGTCCTGGTCCGACGTGCAGCGCCAGAGCTTCGACATCAGCCCTTCGAGCGGCACCTCCCTCAACCTGGACGTGTCGATGGCCCACCCGGCCCTGGGGAGCCAGTACCGCGCGGTCACCGTGACATGGTCCCTGCGCCACTTCTTCGCGATCCCTTGGCTGCCCTATCACGTGCTGGCGCTGCGCTACGCGGGCGGTCTGAGCGGCGGGGACCTGGGACGGCGGGGGTTGTTCTCGGTTGGCGGCTTCCCGGACGTGGCGATCCCGGACGCGCTGCTCAACAACGTGATCCTGGGGGGTGCAGCGCTCCGGGGCTATGCGCCCTTCTTCCACTCCGGCACGCAGTACCACCTCCTACAGGCGGAGTACCGCTTCCCGATCTTTCGGCCGGAGGTGGGGCTCGGCACGGTGCCGCTCTACGTGGACCGGCTCTACGGAACGCTCTTCGCCGACTGGGGCGATGCCTTCTTCGGTCACCTCGATCTCGGCTCGTTCCGGCTCGGTCTGGGCGGCGAGCTCTTGCTGGACTTCACGGTCGGCTACTACCTGCCCTTCACGCTGCGCGTCGGTCTGGCCCGCGGTGTGAGCCAGGACGGGCTGACGCAGCTCTACGCGAACATCGGCGTGCCGTTCTGAGGGCACCGACGGGGGAGCTCGCGCGATCAGGCCGCGGGGCGATCGTCGTCGTCGAGGCTCGCAGGCTCGGTCGCTTGCGCCTGCTCGGGCTTGGTGTGCTTGGGCTCGACCAGACGAAGCACCCACAGAACGATGAGGAGCATGACCGTCGCGCCGGTGGCCAGGATGTAGTGCGCCAGGCCGCAGGCCATCCCGATGCACGCGGTCGCTAGCAGGGACGCCGCCGTGGTCAGGCCCTTGACCCGCGCCTCCCCACGCGACATGAAGATCGCCCCGGCGGCAAGCAACGTGAGGCCGCTTACCGTTCCCTGGATGGCGCGGATCGGGTCGGTGCGGATGCCGCCGCCGGCGTGACCGTAGCTGTCGACGAGGATCTCGGCGAGCACGATGATGAGCGCGCCGCTGATGCCCACGATCATGTGTGTGCGCAGCCCCGCCGAGCGATGGCGATGCTCCCGCTCCCAGCCGAGCAGCCCCGCGAGCACGAGTGCAGCCGCCAACCGCGGCAACAATCCAAGGTCACCCGTCACGACACGGCCCAAGCCTGAGGTCGAGCGAACGCGAGGTCTCGGGGCGCCCCCCCACAAGGATTGCGCGCACGGGTGGAGCCGCGAGCGAAGCCAACCCGGCACGGAGCCGCAGCGACGGGCCCCGGGGGGGTCTTGGGGGCGCTGCCCGCGCGAGGACTACGGGCGGTGGTGGGCGGGTGGTCAGAGGAAATCCCGGGCGGGCAGACACGACGATCTCGCGGAGGTCTCGAAGCCTCACACCTCCGTAATGTCCTTCTCCTTGCGCGCCACGATGTCGTCCACCCGGGTGGTCCCGGTCTGCACGGCCTCCTCGAGCTTCTTCTTGCCGCGCTCCACGTCGTCCCGGCTCGCCTGACCTTCCTTCTCGACCTCGTCCAGCATGTCCTTGGCGTCGTGACGCGCCTTGCGAATCGCGACCTTCGCGTCCTCGCCGTTCTTGCGTGCGACCTTCACCAGCTCCTTGCGGCGCTCCTCGGTGAGGGGCGGCATCGGGATGCGGATGAGCTCCCCGTCGTTCTGCGGGTTGAGGCCCAGGTCGGCCTGCATGATCGCCTTTTCGACCACGGCGATCTGCGTGCGGTCGAAGGGCTTCACCGTCAGCATGCGCGCCTCGGGCACCGAGATGGTCGCCATCTGCTTGAGGGGCGTGGGCGACCCGTAGTAGTCGATGCGGATCCCGTCGAGGAGATCGGCGTTCGCCCGACCCGTGCGCAGGCGCGACAGCTCGCGCCGAAGCGCCTCGTGGGCCTTGTCGATGCCGCTCTGCAGCTCCTCGAGGGTCTCGTCGATCATGGTCTCCTCCACTCCGTGGGCGCGAGCCTTTGCGTTCTACTCGTTGTCCTGCTCCGTCACCAGCGTACCCACGTCCTCGCCGAGCACCACCCGCTTGATGTTCCCGCGCCGCCCGAGGGCGAACACTCGGATGGGTAGCTCGTTCTCGCGGCACAGGGCGACGGCCGTGGAGTCCATCACGCCGACGCGCTGGGCCAGGAAGCGGTCGTAGCTCAGACGGCGGTACATCTGCGCATCCGCGTGGTGAACCGGGTCCTTATCATAGACCCCCTGCACCTTGGTGGCCTTGCACAAGAGGCTCGCCTGGATCTCCATGGCCCGCAGAGCGGCGGCCGTATCCGTGGAGAAGTAGGGATTGCCCGTGCCGGCGGCGCACAGGATGATGCGGTGCTTCTCGAGGTGGCGGACGGCCCGCCTGCGAATGTAGGGCTCGGCCACCTGGCGCATCTCGAGCGCGCTCATCAGGCGCGTGTCGACACCCAGCTTCTCGAGACTGTCCTGCAGGGCGATGCCGTTGATGACGGTGGCGAGCATGCCCATGTAGTCGGCGCTCGCTCGGTCCATCCCCGCCGCGCTGCCCTTGAGACCGCGGAAGATGTTACCGCCCCCGATGACGATGCCAATCTCGCACCCGAGGGCGTGAACCTCGGCCAGCTCAGCACTGATGGCGCTCAGGGTCTCGGGGTTGACGCCGAAACCGCCCGGCACGCCACACAGGGCTTCGCCGGAGAGCTTGAGGAGAATCCGCTTGAATGCGAGCTCGGCCATGTCAGCACCCCGGCGCCCACGTGAACCGGCCCCCGGACCCCCGGGGACCGGGCGGGCATGTTTGCTCAGCGACCCTCGAGCGCCTCGGCGACCTCGGACGCGAGGTCCTTCTTGGTGGTCGCGATGCCCTCACCGAGCTCATAACGCGTGAAGCGGCGGATCGACAGCTTCTCACCGATGCGGCCCGACAGCTCGTCGACAATCTGCTGTACCGTCTTCTTCTCCTCGCGGATCGAAGGCTGATCGACGAGGCACGACTCGGTCATCCACTTATTGAGCTTGCCGTCGACGATCTTCTCGACGGCCTCGGGCGGACGCTGCTTGCCCGTCCTCTCGGCTTCTTCGGCGAGCTGCCCCTTGAAGATCTCCCGCTGCTTGCTCTTGAGCTCTTCGGGGATGTCGTCGCGACGTACGTAGAGCGGCGACATGGAGGCGATCTGCAGGGCCACGTCCTCGGCCAGCTCGACAAACTCCTCGTTGCGCGCCACGAAGTCCGTCTGGCAGTTGATCTCGACGAGCACGCCGATGCGGCTGCCTGGGTGGATGTAGGCGTGCACCCGGCCCTCGGCCGCGATGGCACCCGCCCTCTTCGCGGCCTTGGCCAGGCCCTTCTTCTGGATGATCTCGACCGCGCGCTCCTCGTCGCCCGCGGCCTCCACCAGCGCGTTCTTGCAGTCCATCATGCCCGCTCCGGTACGGTCCCGGAGCGACTTCACCTGCTGTGCCGTGACGGCCATCGTCTCTCTCCTGAATGCAAGCGGTACAGTGGCGGGCTCAGGACGCCGGGCCTCCGGCGCCGCCGTCGTGGTGGCCCGTGCCGACGGTCGTCGGGGCCGGACGCCCGGGCGGCGGCTGCGACTGTCGCCCGCCGCCGCGACCGGCACCGCGACCGCGACGCCCACGCGAGAACTCCACCTGGACGCCCTCGCCCGAAGCGACGGAGCCGTACTCGGCCTGGGCCATCTCGCGTCGGCGCTGGCCGCCCTCGATGCAGGCGTCGGCGACGCGCGAGGTGACGAGCTTGATCGAGCGGATCGCGTCGTCGTTGCCGGGGACGACGAGGTCGACCAGGTCGGGGTCGCAGTTGGTGTCGGTGAGGGCGACGATCGGGATACGGAGCTTGCGCCCCTCGCGCACGGCGATGTGCTCGTGGTGCGGGTCGATGATGAACATCACCGACGGCAGGGCGTTCATCATCTTGATGCCGCCGAGGTACTTGTCGAGCTTCGCGCGCTCGCGCCTGAGGCCCAGGGCCTCCTTCTTGGCGAGCAGATCGAGGCTGCCGTCCTCATCCATGCGCTCGAGGTCGCGGAGGCGCTCGATGCCCGTCTTGACGGTGCGGAAGTTGGTCAGGGTGCCACCAAGCCAGCGACCGGTGACGAAGAACTGCCCGGCGCGGGTCGCCTCTTCCTGCACGACCTCGGCGGCCTGCCGCTTGGTGCCGACGAACAGCACATGACCGCCGCGGCCGACCGCGTCGGAGACGAACTGGTAGGCACGCTTGAACAGCTGGGCCGTCTGATCGAGGTCGATGATGTGGATGCCGTTGCGCGCGCCGTAGATGAAGGGGCGCATCTTCGGGTTCCAGCGCTTGGTCTGGTGGCCGAAGTGGACGCCGGCGTCGATGAGGGCGCGAAGGCCGATGGGCAGGTCGCCCGAGGCGACCTCTGCGGGGCTGCCGAGGCGAGCGAGCTCGGGGGCTTCCTGCACCTCAGGCTCCGTGGGCTCTTGGGGCGTGTCGGACATGGCTCGGTTTCCCTTCCCGGTTGTTCCTCCACCCTCCGCGGCCGGCGACCCGTCCCTTGGGGCGGGCACCGGAACCGGCCGTTCGAGCCGGAAGGTGTGCGTGGTTTCGGAAGCGGAAGCCGCCTCCGGCTCCTTTGGAGCGGCGGCCGATATAGCACCGATGGGTCCAGGGGTCGAGGGGTGCGCCCTCCCGGAGCCCGCCCGGGCTGCCCCCCCGGGCCTCCTCGACCTGGAGGTGGCGGTGTGGATCCCGGGCCCCGTCCCGGACGCCCCTCGCCCTTTGCCCGCTGACCCGCTAATTGCCCGACCGTGTCCACCCTGCCCACCGAGATCCGGGTCCGGCTCCGCCGGGCCCTCGAGCGCACCCTGCGCGAAGGCCATCCCTGGGTCTACCGGGACGCCCTCGACAGCCACGACGCCCGACCCGGCGCGACCGTCGCCGTGCTCGATCGACGGGGGCGCTTCGTCGGGCGCGGCCTCGCCGACACCGGACCCATCGCGGTCCGCCTGTGGACGACGCGCGACGAGCCCCTCGACGGCACCCTCGTCGCCCGGCGCATGCGGCGGGCCGCGAGCCTGCGCGACACGGTGGTACCCGCCGACACCGACGCCTATCGCCTGGTCCACGGCGAGGGCGACCGCATGCCGGGGGTGGTGGTCGACGTCTATGGCCGCGATGCCGTGGTGCGCTTCGACGGCGACGGAGCGGCGGCGCGCCTCGAAGACCTGCTCGCGTCATCCCTCGAGACCACGTTGCGCGACCGCGGAATCGAGACCCTGCTCCTGCGCAGCGGTCGCGGGGCCGAGCGGCGGGTCGAGCCGCTCTTCGGGGCGCCCCCGGAGGGCCTGGTCGCCGTACGCGAGCACGGCATGGCCCTGGAAGCCGACCTGCTCGAAGGACAGAAAACGGGCCTCTTCCTCGACCACCGCGAATCGCGTCACCGCGTGCGCACAATCGCCCGCGGCCTGCGCGTGCTCAACCTCTACGGCTACACGGGAGGGTTCTCGATCGCGGCGGGGCTCGGCGGCGCCCGCGACGTGACGACGGTCGACGTGGCGAGGGCTGCCCTGTCCATGGCGGAGTCAGGCTGGGCGAACAACGGTCTGGCGCCCGAGGCGCATCACGTCATCGCCGACGACGTCCCCACCCATCTCGCGCGCACCGCCGCCGAGCACGGCCTGTTCGAGATGATCGTCGCCGACCCCCCGAGCTTCGCACCCAACGAGGCGGCCGTGCCCGCAGCCGTCGAGAGCTACGAGAAGCTCCACGCTGCGTGCCTCGCCCTGCTCGCGCCGGGCGGTCTGTATTTGGCGGCGTCGTGCTCGAGCCACGTGGACCGCACGGCCTTCGAGGGGACGCTGCGCACGGGCGCCCAGCGGGCGCGACGCATCGTGCAGGTGCTCGACCGCTGGGGAGCGCCGCCCGACCACCCGCGGCTGCTCGCCTTCCCGGAGGGCGACTACCTGAAGGTAGTCCTCTTGCGGGCGCTCGACTGATCGGCGGGCCTCGCCCTGCACGCGTCAGTCGATGAGCGCGAGGAGCGGAGGCAAGCCCTCGGCGTCGTCCTCTGCGACGAGCGCGGACGCCGCACGCACGACGGTCGCGGTCGCCCGGAGGGCCTGCTCGAGGTGGGGCGCCCAGGGCGGCTCGGTCGCACGTGAGAGGGCCGCGCGCGCGAGGGGAACCGAAGGGTCGGCGCCCGAGAGCGGGTCGGCGCCCAGGCCGTCGTAGAACGCCCGATGATCGGTGGTGGGCGCCAGCACACGGCGCAGTCCGTGGCCGCCCGTGAGCGCGGCCTGCACCCGAAGGCACGCATGCTCGCGCGTCAGGTCGCGTGCGCTTCCGTTGTCGAGCCCCCAGTCGACGCAGCCGAAGGAGGCCGGCCCCTCGACCAGCCAATGGCAGAGCTCGTGGAGCACCATCTGGGCGATGCAGTCGTCGGGGTCGAGGGTCTCGGGCGTGCCGAGGGCGAGGGTGCCGGCTCCGTCGACCGACGCGTAGACCTCGGACGAGCGCGTGAGGCAGAGGCCCACCGCGCGCGCGACGTGCTGCCGAGATCGCGTCGAGGGGATCGACGTAACGATGGGTCGGTCTTCGTGCGTCCACCGAGATCGAGGTGTAGCACAGGGGCATGAACGTCGAGATCGGTCCGCCCCCGCCCCTACCCTCCTGGCTCGCCCCCACCCTGCCCTGGCGGCGGCGCCTCGCGCGCATCGACGGGACGCGCATCCACTTCATCGACGAGGGCGAAGGGCGACCCGTCCTGCTCATGCACGGGAACCCGACGTGGTGCTTCCTGTGGCGCAAGGTCATCGCGCGCCTGTTGCCCGAGGGCGTGCGCGTGATCGCGCCCGACCTCTTGGGCCTCGGCCTCAGCGACAAGCCGCGACGGGTCCACGCGCACAGCCTCGAACGCCATGTGGGCTTGATCGCGGCGCTGGTCGACGCCCTCGAGCTGAGCGACGTCACGGTCGTCGGCCAGGACTGGGGTGGACCCATCGGTTGCGGCGCGGCCATGCGGCACGGAGAGAAGGTGCACGGCCTGGTGCTCGCCAACACCAGCGTCGTGCGCCCCAAGCGCCCCTTCCGGCCGAAGCCCTTCCATCGTTTCTCCCATGCGCCGATCGTGAGTGACATCGCATTCCGTTTCGGCGGCTTCCCGCTGCCCGTGCTCTCGCGGGTGCAGGGGGACCGGACGAGCATCGGTGGGTTCGAGCGCCGCGCCTATCGCTGGCCGCTCCGCCACGTCCGCGACCGGGCGGCACCCCTCGCGCTCGCTCGCATGGTACCCGACCGGGAAGACCACCCCTCGGTGCCGCTGCTCGATGCGATCGGAGGGTGGGTCGAGTCGTTCGAGGGGCCCGCCGGGCTCGTGTGGGGACAGCGCGATCCGATCCTGGGACGGGGGCTGAAGCGGCACCGCGCGGTGCTGCCCCAGGCCCACGTGGTGGAGACGGATGCCGGCCATTTCCTGCAGGAGGAGGTGCCCGAGGAGCTGGCTCGGGAGGTCTTGCGGGTGGCCTCCGCACCGGGCGCTCGGGCGGCGTCCTGAGCGCTCGGAAGGGCGGCTCGCGACAGCTGTCGCTGCAAAGTTCCACCAAGCTGACCGACGCCCCGTTCGTCAGGGCGAGGAGACCAGCGCCCCGACGCATATCGGCCGATACGGCTGGGCCCGCGGGCGCACAAAAGAGGGCTGGCGACGTGCCTCCGATGATTCTATTGTCCGGTGGTGTCCGGCGCCACGAGAGCACCGCGCAAGCCCGTGCGCCGCGCAAGCATCACGGTCAGCCACGAGGCACACGAGTACCTCGCGGGTCTTCCGGTGGTGCCGGATCTCGTGGCAGGCGCGCGGAATGCGATCGTGCAGTGCCTCGAGGTCCAGGCCGGCCAGCAGGTCGTGCTGGTCGCCGACGGAACGGTCCTCGAGGTCGCGTCGGCGCTCTTGCGCGCGGCGACCGAGGCGGGCGCCGAGGTGGTCCCCTATCTCGTGGGGCCGGAGCAAACGACCAACGAGCCCTTCATCGCGCGGCTCTTGACGCGGCTGGAGGACGCGGACGCGTCCATCCTTGCGTGCTCCGCCACCGGCGTGCCGGCCGCTTTCCGGAACCGGATGATCAACGCGGGCGGCGCGCGGCGTCGCCACGCACACATGGTCGGCGTGACAGGCGCCATGATGCGGCAGTCGATGCGCGCGGACTACCGCGAGGTGCACGCCCTGGGCGACAGGTTGATCGCCCTGTTCGGCCCCGAGAGCACCATCGAGGTCACCACGCCCCTCGGCACCGACCTGACGATTCGATGCGACCCGACGTGCAGGTGGGAGAACGGCAGCGGGCTGCAGCACGAGCCGGGGTGGTCCTACCTGCCGGGCGGCCAGGTGTTCACCACGCCGAGGAGCGTCGACGGGCGTCTCACGGCAGACGCGGGGATCTGGCTTCCCGATGGTCAGGAGATGGCGCGCTCGTCGCGCATCGTGTTGCTCTTCCAGGGCGGCGAGCTGACCGGCATCGAGGGCGGGGGCGATGACGGCGCCGCGTTGCTCGAGCTCCTCGACGCCGCGCCTCACGGGCGGCGCGTCGGGCAGGTCGGGTTCGGAACGAACATCGGAGTCCTGACGCCGATCGGCGCCATGCTCCAGGACCTCAAGATGCCCGGCTTCCACATCGTGCTCGGGCACACCTGGCCCGAGCGGACCGGGGCCAAGTGGTCGTGCAGCATCGAGGTGCCGCTCCTGTCGCGGCGACCGGACGTCCGGGTCGACGGAACACCGGTCATGGTGCGGGGCCGGTTCGCACGCAGCCTGGTCTGACGCCGCCTAGTCTGATGCCGCCTGAAGGGGGTCCGTGAGCCCGCCCCTTTTTTGACAGGGGAGCGGCCTCCCTCCTACTCAAAGGGGTAGGAGGATGTAGGTCTATGAAGGCGAAGGTGCTACTCGGGGGGTGTGTCGCGATGCTCCTCTGGGGGCCGGCCCCCAAGACGCGAGCCGAAGCACCGCCAGGCTCTCAACACCATGATAACAATGCGGAACGTCCGCATGACGGTCGACCGTCACCCGCGGCCGACGCGCCGTCGTCGCCCTCCCCGCGGGGCCTTGGGCCCGCTGCCGCCTCGAGCGCCGCCACGGATGCCCCGACGGACGCGCAGGAGCCGACCGCCCCTGCTGCCCCCGGTGCCGCAACGCACGCGCACGAGCCTCGGGCCCGAAGCGCTCCTGCGCCAACGACCCCCGGGACGCCGGCCGCGTCGGCCACCCACCAGCCGCCCTCGACCGGAGCGGCCCTGCATTCGGACGGGCGTTCGGGTGTGCCCGCGTCGGCCACGCACCAACCGCTGCGGGCGGCGGCGAGCCCGCCAATCCCGACGCCTTCCGAGGCGACCGTCCCGCCGAACGCCACGGGACGGTCTACCACCGTCGCCGCCGCGGCGAGGGCGAACACCCCACCGCCAACACCACACCCCACCGCAACCCTCGCAGCCCTCGCCACCCCCAATCCCGCCAGAGCGGCCGGCGCAACACGACTCCATCGAGGACGCGACGGACGAGGGCAGCTCGGACGGAGCAGCCGACTCCCCGCCGCCAGCACCGTCCCGCCGTCCGTCCCACCCCCACCACCACCGCCGTCACCATCGTGCCCGCCACCACCATCACGCGCCGTGTCTGGCCGCGCCCGTCGTGATGGTGCGCGCCTACGGCCGGCCCCTCGAGGCCGAGCCCCTCGCCCTCACCCGCTGCGACGGCACACCGAACCTCGATGCCCTCGATGCCCTGAGCATCCTCGCCCGCCCCCACGGGCTCGACCGCCCCACGCGTAGCGAGGTGCGTCGGTTCGCCCGCCATGCGCCCGCGAAAAGGCGCCACCGCTTCGTCGCCCCGGGCATCCTGCGGCTCGCGCCCGGCCTGCTCCGACGCGTCCAGGCAATCGCCGACCACTGGCCGCACGACCGCATCGAGATCGTGTCCGGCTACCGTCCCCACGAGCGCCACGAGAGCCGCCACTTCCATGGCCGTGCTCTCGACATCCGGGTCACGAACGTGCCCCGACACCGCGTCAGCCAGTTCGCGCGCACGCTCACGGATACGGGCGTGGGCTACTACCCGAACAGCAGCTTCACCCACGTCGACGTGCGCGACCAGAGCGCCTACTGGGTCAATCGCAGCGGCCCCGGCGAGCCGGCCGACTACGGGATGTGGCCTCCACGACCCGAGGAAGCGCGCAAGGCACGCGAGCAGGCGTTGGCGTCCGCGCTGCGCGCCATGAGCCAGCTCCGCATCGACGCCCCCGAGGACGACGCCCGAGCCCTCGATCGCACCGCCGCCCTGCAGCTCGACGCCGCCTCCAAGCGGTAGGCGGGCCGGGCGCGTCGCTCAGGGGCGCGAGACCTCGGTCTCGAGCGTGTAGGTCCCGTTGTTGCCGGTGCGGAAGCCGTCCACGAAGACGAAGTAGTCACCGGGATCGAGCGTCTGCTCGATGCGGCTGTGCCGGTTGTCGTTGCCCATGTCGTCGTTGCAGGCGATCTCGGTCGAGGCGTCGATGCAGCTGCGCCTCAGGTAAAGCGCCGCGTCGTAGCTGCTCGACACCGTGAGGCGCACGACCGAGCGATGCGCGAGGTGGAGACGGTAGACGTTGTCGTTGCTCTGGGCGCCGCCGGCGCAGGACGCTTCGAACACGTTCGACCCGCTCGTAGTGTCGCCCTGCACCGAATGGCCAGGCCGTAGCAGGGTCGGCCTGCGGCATGCTTGCTCGAGCGGAGCCGCGTCCGTCACCTCGACGTCGAGCTGCACGGCGCCGAAGGAGCTCGCCTGCGACGTGGTCGACTGCGCCCCGTCGACCACCAGGTAATAGGTTCCCGCGGAGACGAGGGTGTCGATGTGGGGCGGCGCGCTCTGCCTCTGGTGTTGCCCACCCGCCACATCAAACGTGACGCAGCTCACCTCGGAAGAGGCGACGGCGCAAGACCGACGCAGGTACAGGACGCCCGAGAACTGGCTGTCGGTCGGCGTCACCTCGAGACGGGAGCGGTGTGGTACGTCGATGCGATAGACGAGGTCCGGCGCCCCCGCTCCCCCGCAGCTCCCCCGTCATGTCGTCGCGCGCGGTGAAGGTGTCGGCGGCGAAGGCCTGCCCCGGCGTGACGGCCGTCGCGTCCGAGCAAGTGTCGGAGGTCGCGCCCCCGCCCGTGGCCGGTGCCAGGTCGGCAGTGAGGGTGAAGTGGCCCCCGGCGTTCTGTCCGAATCCGTCGCTGTAGACGTAGTAGGTACCCGGGTCCACGGTCGCCATCACGAGCGAGTGGCGCTGGTCCTTCCAGTCGTCGTTGCACGCGATCTCGCTCGCGGCGTCCTGACAGTTCCGTCGGACGTAGAGGGCGCCGTCGTGGTCGCTCTCCTGCAAGAGGCGCAGCCGGGAGCGGCTCTGGACGTCGAGCCGGTAGACACGGTCGCCCGATCCGGCGCCGTTGGCACAGGTGGCCTGGAAATAGTTGGCCGCGCCCTGGGTCGTGCCACTGACGGGCTGCCCGGGGATGATCGGGGGAGCGGCTCCGCACACGGCGGCCACCGGCTGCAGGGGCGCGACTGATGCGATGAGGTCGTACTCCCCCGAAGCGCCCTGGTAACCGTCGACGACGATGAAGTAGGTCCCCGGATCGACGGTCACATCGAGGGCGGAGTGGGTGCGGTCGTTCGAGGTCGCGTCGTCGTTGCAGGCGAGCTCGTGGCCGCCCTGGTCACAGGTCTGCAGGAGGTACAGGGCCCCGTCGTAGGTCGAGTCGAGCCGAACGGAAAGCTGCCCACGTTGGGAGACCGCGAGGCGGTAGACCTGCTCGGGGCTGTTGCCGCCGACACAGCTGCCCTCGAGGTTCGACGAGCCGGTCTGGGTGTTGCCGTGCACCGGCCGGCCGATCTCGAGCGGGAGCGGGTTGTCGCAGGTGCCGACCGAACCGCCGTGGATCGTGTGCGTGGCGAAGCCGGCTGCCGTCCCGGGGCGCGACCCGCCGCCCCATCCCGTCACCGTGAACGTGCCCTGTCCCGCTTTCATGGTCACGATGGCCTGGTAGGCGCCGCTGTCATCGGGGCACACCTGGGCGGCCGCCTCGCGGTCGTGGGTGACGTCACGGCCGAGCTCGGTGCCTCCCTCGTCGACCACGCGCAGGTCGATGTCCCGTACCTGGTCCGAGCCGAAGGCCATGAACGTGTAGCACTGACCGCCGACGAGGCGCACATCGATGCGGGCGTCGGCGCCCTGGGGCAGCGAGCCCTGGCTGATCGGCACGGTCTGGGACAGGCCCATGGCGCTCATGGCGTTGTGGACGGCGATGAAGCGCCCGCCGAGCGCGCTCGAGGAGCCACCGCAGCTCACCGACAGCAAGGCAAAAAGCAACCCGACGGCCCCGAAGCGCCATCTCGCGTGCGTCATGGTTCACCTGTTCTGCCGCGAAACGCTGTTGCCTTCCGGGCACTCGAGAATCGACACCGTGCTGCCAGACGAAGTTCCGACGACCGTGAGCGACTCCCGGGAAAAGCGGAGCCGTCATCACAACAGCTTACGGAAGAGGTAAAAGAAATTCTCGAAGAAACGCTCTCCGAGCGGGCGAAAAGCGAAATCGTGCAGATTCAAGGGACGGGCCTGCTCGAGGTCCATCTCGAACCGCCTCTCCATGGCGCCCCCCACCTTCGCGTCCTCGACCGCGACCGTCACCTCGAGGTTGAAGCGCAAGGAGCGGTAGTCGAGGTTGTAGGTGCCGACCGTGCACCAGTCGCCGTCGATGACGGCGCTCTTGGCGTGAAGGGTCGCGGCTCCGTACCACTCGTAGAGCTGGATGCCGTGCTCGACGAGCCACGGGTAGAGCTTGCGACCGGCGTAGTACACCGCCGGCAGATCGCTCTCGCCGGGCAGGAGCACGCGCACCTCGACGCCTCGGGCCACTGCGCGGGCCAGCGACCGGCGGACGACGCGGTCGGGCACGAAGTAGCTGTTGGTGATGAAGATGCGCTTCCTGGCTCGACGGACGCGCCGGAGGTAGATGTGACGGATGGCGCGCCGCTCGCCGAGGTAGTGGTTGGCGACGACGCGGACGGGCGAATCGCCGCCGACCGGTTCCCCGTCGGGCATCACCTCCTCGTGGGCCGAGAGCGTCTCGCCGGTCATGTCCCGGAAGTTGAAGCGGAAGACGTCGCGCATCTGGGTGGCGGCCGGCCCTTCGACGCGGATCATGTCGTCCCGCCAGCCCCCGCCGCCCTCGGCCACCGACGCCCACTGATCGCCGATGTTCACGCCGCCCGTGAAGCAGATGCGACCGTCGACGATGAGCATCTTGCGGTGATCGCGGTTGTTGACCACGCCGACGCGGAAGCGCTTTCGCCACGGCGCCACCGGGTGGTACTCGATCACCTCGGCGCCCGCCGCGCGCATCCCTTCGTACATGGAGTCGTCGGCCTCGAAGCTGCCGGCGGCGTCGTAGATGACCTTGACCGTCACGCCCGCCCGCGCCTTGTCCGCGATCGCCTCGGCGAAGCGCCGGCCGATCGTGTCGGACGCGAACCAGTACATCTCGAGGAGAATCTCCTGCTTGGCCCCGGCGATCGCCTCGAGCATGGCGGGAAAGCACTGGACCCCGTCGTGCAGCAGGGTCACCCGGTTGCCGCCGACGAGCGCTTCGAACCCTCGGGTCGACCCGAAGACGTTTCGGAGTGTTCCGTAGGTCACGGCGCGTCCTCCCCCCATCCTTGCTACGCGTCCGGCTCCTCCTGCGCCACACGAATGCCCTGGGCCTCGTCTACCCGTGAGAGCACGAAGAGGGCGACGAGGAAGAGGGCTCCGATCGCCAGGATGGCCACGCGGTGCCCGCGACCGGGATTGGGTCGGGACGGCCGCAGCCTCGGCCACCGCCCCGTAGAGGGTCGGCCCGAAGACGGCGGAGGCCTTTCCGCTGAGCGCGAGGAAGCCCATGAACTCGCCGGTCCGAGCGCCGGCGCCAGCTTCGCCATGAGGGCGCGGCTCGACGCCTGGGTCGCCCCGATGACGACCGCCGCGCCGATGGCGACCGGCCAGAACTGGGCCTTGGTGTGGACCATGCTCGCGCCCACGACCACGCCCATCCAGACGACCAGGCTGAAGGAGATGGCGCGCCGGCCGCCGATGCGATCGACGAGCGAGCCGAACAGGAGCGCACCTGGTGCGGCGATGACGTTCAGGATGAGGAAGAGCACGACGTTGTTGTCCGGCGTGAACCCGAGGACCTTGTGGGTGAAGACGCCGGTGAACTGGATGACCGTCACGATCCCGTCGTTGTAGAGGAAGAAGGCGACGAGGAAGATTGCCACGGCCCGGTAGCGGCGGAGGGCACGGATTGTGGTGCCGAGCTCGCGCAGGGCACCGCGCAGATAGCCGCCCTCGGGCAGGCCGCGGCGCGTGCTGCGCTCGCGCAGGAAGAGGAGCGCCGGGAGGCTGAAGACCAGGTACCAGGCGGCCACGATCAGGAAGACGAGGCGGGCGCCGCCCGCGCCGGCCGCCACGTAGTGCTTCGGGACCAGGGGCCGTGCGAGCATCAGGGCGAGCAGCCCACCGACGTAGCCGAGGGCCCACCCGTAGCCCGACAGGCGGCCGATGCGATCGGGCGTCGTCAGATTCGGGCAAGAAGGCGTTGTAGAAGACGTAGGCGCCTTCGAAGGCGAAGTTGGCCACGACGACGAGCACGAAGGCGAGCCATGCGGCACCCGGCGGCACGAAAGCGAGCCCCGCCGTGGCCGCGACGCACAGGACCACGTAGGTGCCGAGCAGGGCGCGCTTGCGACCGGAGCGATCGGCGATGGCGCCCATGACCGGCGAGGTGAGCGTGACGAGCAGCATCGACAGGGAGATGGCCACGCCAAAGGCTGCCGACGGCCCGAGGTGCATGGGGCCGAACTGCATGCCGGAGCGGGCCAGGACCTCGACGAAGTAGATCCCGCCGAAAGCGGTGAGGACGATGGTGGGGAAGGCGGAGTTCGCGAAGTCGAACATGCACCAGGCGAACCGCTCGCGGCGGCTCGCCGGGCCCCCACCGGCATCGACGCTGTCGACCATGGCGCGGGACGATACACGAGGACGGGCCCGGGCGGGTGGCCTCGGTGGCGTCCGAGGCGACGTGCTATGATGGGAGCCGATGGCACGCCGTCGTCGTTGCCCCATCTGCGCTGCCCCGGTCGCCGCGCCCTCCGAGAACGCGGCGTTTCCCTTCTGCGCGCCGCGCTGCAAGCTGCTCGACCTGAGCAACTGGCTCGGCGGGCACTACAGCGTGCCCTCGGAACCTGCTGACGACTTCCTGCCGCCCGACTGGGATTGGGACATCGGCAGCGGCTAGGCCCCATGCTTTGGAGGTAGTGAATGCGCTCGAGCTTGCTTGGACTGGCGATTGTGTTTGTGATCACATCTTCCGCCGCGGCCCAGGACACGGCCGCCAGAGGTGGCGGGACGAGCGGCACGAGTAACACGGGTGGCACGAACACCGGGACGGCCGGCACGAACGGCACCGGTGGCAGTGGGACGGCCAGCACGACCACCAGCACCACGTCCGGCACCGCGTCGCCGCCACCGGTCGTGACGGCCCAGGGCACGGCCGCTCCACCGCAATCGGCCCCGGCCGAAGCGACCGCGCCCGCCTCGCCGCCACCGCCGGCGGTCGCGCCGCCGGACCAGCCCCCGGCACCAGCGCCCCAGCAGACGGACGACGGCCGCGACAGCGACGTCCTGTGGCTCGAGGCCTCCTTCGGCTACTCCTACGCCGACCTCGCCCAGTTCTCGAACAACAACCTCCTACCGACCATCGACCACTTCCAGGGCAGCGGCTACGCGGGCGGCTTGGCGGCCGGCTTTCGCATCTCGTTCCTCATGCTCGGGGTGCGGGGGGCCCTCGCGCGCTACTCGGCCTTCGACCTCGGCACGGCCGTCCTCGAAGCGCAGCTCCGCATCCCACTGCCGACGATTCCAGCCCTATGCGCGCGCGGGCATCGGCTACGGGTGGGTCGGGCGCGCGGACCTGGGTACGACGAGCGGCGCGGTCACCATCGCGAAGGACAGCACGAAGGTCTACGGCCTCGTGGTCACGGCCGGCGCCGGCCTCGACGTCTACCTCGGCAAGGTCGTGGCGATCGGCGCAGGCGTCGACGCGGCCTTCCTCAACCTGACGCGGCAGCGCGTCGACATGGGCTGCGGCAGCATGGCCTGCAACCCCACCATGGTCAGCCTCTCCCAGAAGGGCGATGCGGTCGGCCTACAGCTCCGCGCCCACGGCCACATTTCGTTCCACTTCTGATCACGGGACGCGGCAGGGGGGCGTCCGGGACGTAGGCCGCGCGCGGGCGCTCGGCGCGGAGCAGGTCTGGCGAGCCTCCGCGAAGGCGCGGACGTCGGCCACGTCGGGGGCGTCGCTCGGCGCGAGCTGGCCGTCCCAGGACACGGTGCGCGCCAAGGCGCCGACCAGGTCGGGCACGAAGCCGACCGGGCGGCTCCACTCGAGGGTCAGGCCGAAGGTGCGCGTCGCGCGCGACGCCGTCGGGATGCGCTCGGCCAGCGGCACGAGATCACGCGCGCGGAGCGACACGAGCAAGCCTGCCGGCACACCGCCCGGGCCCAGGGGCTCGACCGGTGCACCGATCACTTCGCCGAACGCTTGGGCGAGCGGCGCCGCGTCCGGCTCCGCGGCCATCACCCGGGGCACCGACGCGCCGAGGGCGTCCAGCACCGCGATTGCGCGGGCGACGAGCCGGCCCGCAGCCGCCGCGTCCAGGTCCAGCGTGTCGTGGCGACCGCCGCCGCCCGGGGCGCAATCGAGGAGCACCGCGGCGTGCTCGACGAAGAGGTAGTCGCGTGCATCGGGTGGCTCGGCCCCGGGTGGGAGGGCCGCGCGCGCGAGGGCGCCATCGAGTCGCGCGAGGAGCCGCGCCGCATCGGCGTGACGCCTCAGGGCATCGCGCGCGCCGGTCGCCGCATCGACGTCGCCCGTGAGCAGCGAGCACCAGGCGAACTCGAAGAGCGCGCCCGTGTCGTCGGCGAGGCAGGGATGGAGGGCGAGCGTCTCGACGGCCTCGTGCGGTCGGCCGGCGTGCGCTTGGGCCAGGGCCAGCTTGCTCCGCACGACGGCGTCGAAGGGCGCGGAGCTCGATGGCGCGAGACAGGACCGCGGCGGCCAGGTCGGGTGCCCCGAGGCCGAGCGTGTGACTGCCGAGCTCGAAGAGACGTTGCGGATTCGGCCGGATCGTCGGCCGCCCGACCGAAGGCTCGGCGGCCTGCCGGTCGCCCTGCCGCAACGTCGCATCGCGCGCGAGCCCGAGCAGCCGCGGGTCGCCCGGCGAGTCGAGCAACGCCTCGCGCCCGATGCGGAACGCCTCATCCGCCCGCCCCGAGGCGAGGGCATGCTGGGCGCGCGCGAGGGCCGCCTCGGCCCGCTGACGCCGCCGTCGCCGATCCCCGCCGAAGAGCAGGTCGAACAGCCCCATCGGCCCAGCGTGTAGGCAGGGGCGGGGAGCACGTCAATCGAAAGACGCCTCGAGGGAGTGGGACCGCGAAAATGAGGGCGGGCGGTCAGGCGCCGAGGGCGTGGAGGGCGGCGGTGGCGGCGCGCTCTCCGCTCGCGACGGAGTCGGGGATGCCGACGCCTCGGTAGGCGTTGCCTGCGAGGTGGAGGCCGCGGTGCAGGGCGGCACGCTCTTCGATGCGGGCAACGCGGGCGAGGTGGCCGCAGCCGTACCGCGGCATGGCGCGCACGTGACGTTCGACGCGTCCGAGCAGGGGCGGCGCTTCGATGCCCATCAGCGCGCGGAAGCTCGTGGCGTGCGGTCGCGATCAGGGAGGCGTCGTCGCGCTGGACGACATCGTCACGGCCCGAGCCGCCGAAGAAGACGCGCATAAGCTTTGCCCCTCGGGGCGCGGCCTTCGTACTTCACGCTCGCCCAGGTGCACGCGAGGATGGCGCGGCGCTCGATGTCCGGCACGACGAAGCCGAAGCCGTCCATGGGGTGCGGGATGTCTCCGCGCCGGAAGGCGAAGGTCGCCGTCGCCGCCGAGCCGTAGGGGATGGCGCCGAGGAGCGCGCCGAGGCCAGGGTCGATGCCCTGGACAAGCTCGGCCACGCGCCACGCAGGCAGGGCAAGCACGACCGCGTCGGCGTCCTCCACCTTGCCGTCGTCGAGGCCGACACGCCATCCGCTGCCGCGTCGCACGACGTGCGTGGCCCGTGTGCCGGTGCGCACGCGATCGCCGAGGCGCGCGGCGACGGCGTCGGGCAGCATCTGAATGCCGCCGGTGAAGCTCACGAAGAGGCCATAGCGGGCGCCGCTCGCGCGCTGGTCACTGCCTCGCACCGCGGATGCCGACCGCGCCCGTGTTTGCTGGCGCAGACCGAGGCTCACGCTCCGGTGGGCGCGCTCCACGTCGAGGAAGCGCGGCATGGTCGCGCGCAGGCTCAGGTGCGCCGGGTCGGCGCCGTAGATGCCGCCGACGAGTGGTTGGGCGAGCCGTTCGAGAAGCTCGCCGCCGAACCGCCGCGTCACGAAGGACGCGAGGCTCTCGTCGTCTTGCGAAGGGCCGCGCGGAAGCACGAGGTCGAGAGCCGCGCGTGCCTTGCCGCGCACCGACAGGATCGGCGACAGGAGGAACGGGCGCAGGCGCGTCGGCGCGAGCAGCGAGAAGCCTTCGGGCACGCGCTCGAGACGGCCGTGGGCGACGATGTAGGCGCCGCGCGGCGAGGGGCGCGTCCCGACCATGTCGGACGCGAGCCCCACGCGCTCCGCGAGTTTCACCCCCGCGGGCTTCGACACGAGGATCGAGTCCGGGCCGCGCTCGATCACGAAGCCGTCGTCGGTGCGTTCGGTCGCGAGGATGCCGCCGGCGCGCGACCCGGCTTCGAGCACGCGCACGTCCGCGCCCGCCTCCATGAGGCGAAGCGCCGCGGCGAGCCCGCTGATGCCGCCGCCGACCACCACGACGCGGGTCGTCATCGCCCTCGCGGCTCGCCTTCGGGTCGATCTCTTCGTGCGACGGTCATCGGCGGGGCGAGCTCACGAATCGCTTGGCGCTCGCTTCGTGGACGTGGTCGACGAGGGCGCGGACTTGGGCGACGTCGGCCTCGGGCATCAGGCCGTGGCCGAGGTTGAAGATGTGGCCGGGGCGGCCGGCCGCGGTGGCCAGCACCTCGTCGGCGCGCGCGTTCATCACGTCGCGGGGGGCCAGCACCGAGGCCGGGTCCAGGTTGCCCATGATCGCCACGTCGTGGCCGACCGCGTCCCAGGCCGCGCCGAGGTCGATGCGCCAGTCGGCGCCGAGGACGTCGCCGCCCGCCGCGCGCATGGCCGGGAGCAGCTCCGGGTTGCCGGTGCCGAAGTGGATGGACGGCACTGAGCGATCGAGGGCCGCGAAGAGGCGCGTCATGTGGGGCTGCACGTAGCGGACGTAGTCCGCGGGCGAGAGGCAGCCGACCCAGCTGTCGAAGAGCTGCACGGCTTGAGCGCCCGCGCCGATCTGCGCGTTCAGGTACGCGGCGACCGCGGAGACGAGCCGCTCCATGAGCGCGTGCCACGCGCCTTCGTCCGCGTACATGAGCTTCTTCGTCTCGTAGTAGTTGCGCGAGCCGCCGCCCTCGATGACGTACGACGCGAGCGTGAAGGGCGCGCCGGCGAAACCGATGAGGGGCACGCGCCCGGCGAGCCGCTGGCGCACGATGCGCACCGTCTCGAGCACGTAGCCGAGGGACTCTTCGGCGTCGATGCGCTCGGCGACGGCGTCGATCTGCTTGGCGGTGCGGATGGGCTCGTGGATGCGCGGCCCCTCGCCCCGGTCGAAGCTGAATCCGATGCCGAGGGGCTCGAGCACGAGCAGGATGTCGGCGAAGAGGATGGCCGCGTCGACCCCGAGCTGCTCGACCGGCAACACCGTGACGTCGGCGGCGAGCTCGGGCGTGCGGCAGAGCTCGATGAAGCTCACGCGCTCGCGGATCGCGCGGTACTCGGGCTGGTAACGACCGGCCTGGCGCATGAACCAGACGGGGGTGTGCTCGGTCGGCTCGCGGCGGCAGGCGCGCAGGAAGACGCTCATCGGGGCGGAGCGTAGCAGGTCGCGCGGAGACTCGGCGGAGCCACCCACAACGGAGCCCTCCCCCCGACCCCCTCCTGCTCGGGCGGGAGGGGGAGACGGGCTTCACTGACGGAGCCCCGACCCGCTCCGGCGGAGGGGAGCGTCGGGCGGGGGTCACATGCGGAGGGGGGGCTCGGTCGGCACGCCGCGCAGGCGGGCGCGGGCCTCGGCCATGAGGAAGATGCTGCCCGCGACTACCACCAAGCCCTCGGGCCCCGCCCTCCGGCGCGCACGCGCCAGGGCATCGGCGGTGCTCCGGGCGAGGCGGCCCGGGCGGATCGCCGCAAGCGTCGCCACCGCCGTCGCGCGCGCCATCTTTGGCTCGGCGTAGATGCGCTCGTCGACGCGCCCGTCGAAGGCCGCGAGCATGGCGGCCAGGTCCTTGTCGGCCATGGCCCCGAAGACGAGCACGCGCGGCCCCCGCCGTGGCAGGCCGTCGAGGTGGGCGGCGAGCGCGGTGCAGCCGTCCGGGTTGTGGGCGGCATCGAGCAGGAACGTCGGCGCCCTGCCGATGCGCTCGAGGCGGCCCGGCCACCGCACCGCCCCGAGCCCGCGTCGGATGGCCTCCTCGGGCACATCGACGAGCCCCTGCGCCGAAAGCCTTCGGAGCGCGGCCACCACGACCGCCGCGTTGTCACGCTGGTGGGCTCCGGCGAGCCTCGACCGGAGCCCCGAGATCCACTCGCCCCCCACCCTCACCGACAACCGCCCGCGCCCCTCGTCCCGCGCGGCGAAGTCCCGGTCGATCCACCACACCGGTACGCGAAGCGCCCGGGCGCGCGCCGCGATCACCTCACGCGCCTCGGGCTCGCGCACCCCGACGACCGCCGGCACGCCGCGCTTCAGGATGCCCGCCTTCTCGGCGGCGATCGCGCCGAGGGTGTTGCCGAGCCGCCCCTGGTGGTCGAGGGCGATGCGCGTGATCACGCTGAGCGCCGGCTCGATGACGTTCGTCGCGTCGAGCCGGCCGCCGAGCCCCACCTCGAGCACGACCACGTCGCACTGCGCGTCGCGGAAGCACTCGAAGGCGAGCAGCGTCGCCGTCTCGAAGAACGTGAGCTCGGGTGCCCCGGGCACCGCCAGGGCAGCGCGCAGGTCCGCGACCCGCCGCGCGACCGACGCCTCGCTCACGGGCCTGCCGTCGATGCGGATGCGCTCGACGAAGCGGTGCAGGTGTGGCGACGTGTACAGGCCCGTCCGCAGGCCGGCTGCGCGCAGGGCAGCCTCCGTCATCGCCGCCACGCTGCCCTTGCCGTTGGTCCCCGCCACGTGCACGAAGCGACAGCCCCGATGGGGATCGCCGCGCAGGGCGAGGGCCGCGCGCACCCGGTCGAGCTCGAGGCGAATCCCGCGGGGCTCGAGCCCGTAGAGGTAGCGCACCGCCTCCCGGTAGTCGGCGTGCCGGCCGCTCTTCATGTGCCGCCTTCCTTCGCCCTGCGCCGCGCGTCTCTACCCGACGCGTGTCACTCGAGCAGCAGCGCCAGCACGCGCGCGATGGTGGCGCGCATCGCGTGCCGCTCCGCGATGATGTCGACCATCCCGTGCTCCAGCAGGAACTCCGAGCGCTGGAAGCCCTCGGGGAGCTTCTGCCGAATCGTCGACTCGATCACCCGCTGCCCGGCGAAGCCGATGAGCGCCTTGGGCTCGGCGATGTTGACGTCGCCTAGCAGGGCGAAGCTCGCGGTGACGCCACCGGTGGTGGGGTGAAGCAGCACGCTGATGAAGGGAGCGTTCACATCGCGGAGTCGTCCGAGGGCGCCCACCGTCTTGGCCATCTGCATGAGCGACAGGACGCCCTCCTGCATGCGCGCGCCGCCCGAAGCCGACAGGAGCACGACCGGCTGGCGACGCTCGGCCCCACGCTCGAACATGCGGGTGATCTTCTCGCCCACGACCGACCCCATCGAGCCGCCCATGTAGCGAAACATGAAGACGCCGAGCTGCACGGGGCGCCCCTCAATCGTCCCGTCTCCGGCGAGGAACGCGTCGTCGAGGCCCGTCTTCTTCCGGGACGCGCGCGCCCGATCGACGTAGCGCTTGGAGTCCTTGAACCCCAGAGGGTCGCCCGACACCAGGCCCACGTCGTGCTCGCTGAAGGAGGCGGGATCGAGGAGCAGCTCGATCCAGGCCTCCCCGCTCAGCGGGTAGTGGTGACCGCAGGCGGGACACACCTCGAGGTTGCTGGTGAACTCCTCGGCCAGCAGCGTCTCGGTGCAACTGTCGCACCGGCGGAACACGCCCTGGCCGAGCGTCCGCTTCTCAGAGGCGTCGACCGCCGGCTTTCCCTTGACGAACCAGGCCATGGGGGCTCACCCGATACCATGAACCCCCACGGCGCGCAGCCCGTCAGCCGCAGATGCCGCCGGTGCAGGTGCCGGAGCAACAATCCCCGTCGCCGAGGCAACCCCGGCCCGCGGCCCGGCACGCACACGTCCCGCCCACGCAGTCCATGTAGCCGCAGCAGTCGCCACCGCTGCCGCAGCTCTGATTGGCCTCGGCGCAGCAGCGCGTCCCGAAGGTCACGCCCATGCGGCAGGACAGGGCGCCGCAGCAGTCGAGGCCCGTCGAGCACGTGCCCTGGACCATCGAGCAGCTGCTCGAGCAGTCGACCGAGATGTACTGCCAGTCGCTGCAGCTCCCCGAGCTCGGCCCCGACGTGGAGCCGCTCTCACACGTCGAGCTGCTCCCGCACCAGCCGCAGCCCGCATAGGAGGTGCAGTCGCCGCAGGAGGCGTGCGCGTTGCAGGTATCGCTCGCGCTGCAGTCGGTGGTGGTCCAGTTCCAGCTCGAGCAGAAGCCGCTGTTCGGCCCGGTGGAGCTGCCCGACTCGCAGGTGCCGCTGCCGTCGCCGCAGTAGCCGCACGGGTAATGCGTCGTACAGGTACCGCAGGCCGCGTAGGCGGAGCAGGAATCGGTGCCACCGTCGGGGGTACCGCTGCTGCAGTCGGCGACCAGCCACTTCCAGGAGCTGCAGAACCCCGAGCTCGGCCCCGTCGAGGTGCCGGCCATGCAGGTGTTGGTGGTGGCGCAGTAGCCGCAGTTGCCGAGGCTGTCCCCTGTGCAACCGTTGCACGTGGTGTCGGCACCGCAGCCGCTTCCGGTGCCGGCGTCCGTGCTCGTGCTGCAGTCGGACGTCGTCCACTTCCAGTCGCTGCAGAACCCCGACGTCGGGCCGGTCGAGCTGCCCGACTCGCAGCTGCTCGAGCTGGCGCAGTACCCGCAGCCCGACATCCCGGTGCAACCGCCGCAGGTGCTCGCGCTGCCGCAGGGGTCTGTGCCGGCGTCGGTGCTGCAGTCGGACGTCGTCCACTTCCAGTCGCTGCAGAACCCCGACGTCGGGCCGGTCGAGCTGCCCGACTCGCAGCTGCTCGAGCTGGCGCAGTACCCGCAGCCCGCCATGCCCGTGCAGCCGCCGCAGGTGCTTGCGCTGCCGCAGCCGGTGCCGGCGTCAGGACTGCTGCTGCACGAGGAGACCGTCCACTTCCAGCTGCTGCAGGAGCCCGACGTCGGGCCGCTCGAGCTCCCCGGCTCGCAGGTGCTCGAGCTGGCGCAGTACCCGCAGCCCGACATCCCAGTGCAGCTTCCGCAGCTGCTGGCACTGCACGTGTGGCCGGTGCCGGCGTCGGGCGTTCCACCGCCGCACTCGCTGCCGAGCCACTTCCAGGAGCTGCAGCTCCCGCTCATCGGTCCCGTGCTCGAGCCCGACTTGCAGCTGCCGCTGCCGTCGGCGCAGTAGCCGCACGGATAGTGCGAGGTGCAGTCGGCGCAGTTCGAGTAGCCGCACGTATCGGTGGGCGCGGTGCCGCAGGTGCCACCGGAGCAGGTCAGGGCGCCGGTGCACGTAGCGCCGGCGCAGCACGGCTGCCCGGTGCCGCCGCAGTCCGCCGCGCCGGTCGCGCAGTGGCCGTCCGAGCCGCAGACGAGCCCCGCATTGCAGGTGTCGGGCGGCTTGCAGCAGACCTGGTCCATCGCACCGCAGGGCGTGCACGAGCCGCCGGCGCAGACGAGCCCGCTCCTGCAGGTGTCGCCCATGCAGCAGGCCCCGCCCATCATCCCGCAATCGGTCGCGGGCATGGCGCAGTGGCCGGTGCTATCGCACGCCAGGCTACCGCAGCACTCGCTGGACGAGCGGCACGCCGAGCCCGTCGGCCCGCAGCACGATCCGCCAGCGCAGTCCAAGGAGCCGCAGCAGTCGGACGGAGTCGTACAGGACGCGCCCCGGGGGGTGCCGCAGCACTTGCCGTCCGGTCCGCAGATCGCGCCGGTGGAGCATCGGGCAGCGCCGAAGCAGCAGGACTGGCCCACGTTGCCGCAGGGCCCGCCACCGCCGTCCGGATGGCCGCCGCCCGAGTCCGGCCCATACCGCGCGTCCACGGGGCTCCGACCGCCGTCGATCGGGTTCACTCCGGCACTGGCGCAACCCCCCGCCAACAGGGCGAAGGCGGCAAACAGGACTGCGCGGGGAAGAAAGGGGGCAAAGGAAGAGGGAAGACGGTTGGCGTGCATGGTGACCATTGTACAGGTACGGCCGGACGGCGGAAACCTCCGGGCACAGATGGAGGCGACGACGTCTCAGCCGCCACCGGAGCACGGGGAGATGCGGCACTCGGCAGGCGGCAGGTTCGAGGGGGGCGGGCAGGAGCTGCCTAGGGCCAGGTCCGGCGCCCAGGCCCAGTCGTCGAGGGACATGGTGCCGACCTTGGCGGCGTTCCCGCACAGGTCGTAGGCTACGAGGTCGGCCTGCCGCACCAGCCGCGTGGTCTGCCGGTACCACACGCCGTACTGGCCGGCCCAGACGTGGGCCGTGGTGTTCAGGCTGTGGGAGTCGGTCGTCGACACGCTGAGCAGCTCGGTGTCGCTCGTGCCCATGGTCGCGGCGATGGCCTGGCTCTGGCTCTCGGCCTCGCTCCAGGAGCGGCCCTGCTGAAAGGTCTGGGCGTCGCTGTACCCGTTCTGCTCGGCGTAGCTCTGGGTGAGGTCCCAGTGGTGGCCCTCGGCGCGCGCCTGGGCCTCCGTCTGGGCCTGGGTCTGGCCGTTCGTCGCGCCGCTCGACGAAGTCTTGTCCACCATCTGGCTGCCGTTCGAGCCCTGGGCCTGCTCGGAGCCGTTCACGAAGCCGGTCTTGGCCTCGTTCGCGACGTTCAGGTGGGCGGTGGCCGAAGCATCCGCCACCAGGATGCTCCCCCCGACGGTGCCCGAGGCGCCCGTCTCGACGTTCAAGCCGGACTCCTGCGACAGCTGGGTGGAGGTCGTGTCGTTCACGCTCCAGCCGTAGCTGTTGCTGTCGGACTGGGTGAACTGGATGTTGTTGACGCGCGTGCGGCCGTCGGTCGCCGAGAAGCTGTTCGTGGTGTTGGTGTCGAGGCCGCTCGAACGGGTGTCGGTCTGGGTCACGTTGCTCGAGCGGGTGGAGGTGTCGCCCTCCATCGTGCTGCCGCCGTTCATGGCGGTCGTCTGCTGCGTGTAGGTGTTCTCCCAGCCCTGGTTGACGGTGTGCTGGATGCTGCGCGAGCGCGTCTCGGAGTGGGACTCGCTGTAGGCCACCTCGACACTGCTCGGGCCGCCCGGGATGCAACCGCTCACCGGCTCGGGCGGGTAGATCTTGGCGATCTTCTCGGGCCCGGTGAAGTAGACCTGCAGCGGGCGCCGCACCGTGAAGGGGTAGGTGATCTCGCGGGTCACGCCGTCGAGGCCCTCGGCCCGGACGCGGATGCCGACCGCGTAGCCGTCGACGTTGGCCGGGACAGGCGCGAACTGCATGAGCGTGGCGTGCTGGTTCTCGCCCGGCTCGGTGGGGTAGCGGATGTGGGTCACGCCCTGGGCAACGTTGCCGTCGACGATGAGCCCCTCGGAGATGAAGTACTCGAAGTCGTAGGGCTCGAAGCCCACCGCCGCGACGCGCATGCCGTAGGGCACGAGGTTGATGGCGTTGGCGGCGGGCACGGCGCAGTCGGCCACCCAGGTCGTGTCCTCGGCGCGGAAGTCCTTGACCACCAGCGACGGCTGCACCGTGAAGGTGAGGGGCAGCTCCTCACCGGCAGGCGTCGAAAGCGACCTGCCGTCGAAGTAGCGGTTTTTGGCGCTCACGGTGCCGTGGAACACGCCGATCTGGTCGCCGGTCTGGGAGAAGGGCACGCGGTAGGCGCCGAAGCTCTGCCAGACCAGGTCACCGGACGAATCGGCCTGAAGCGGGATGGTCAGGTCGACGGGCTCGGTGGGGCCGCCGCCGTCGGGCTGGAAGGTCCCGCTGAAGGTCACGTCGACCCAGCCGTCGTTCAAGGACGGGAAGCCCGAGCCGGACAGGCGAACCTCGTCTCCGACCGCAGCCTGGTTCGTCGACAGGGCCGCGATGATCGGTGCCTCCGCGTTTCCGGCGGCACCGTCGGCGGGCGGAAGCGGCGCAGCGCAGCCTCCGAGTAGAAGGAGCGCGCCCAAGAAACGGCAGGAAGTTCGGCTGGGCATCATCAACCTCGACGGTCCGTGCTGCAACGCCCATACCGGCGGCGGGCGGGCCGAAATTGGTAGAGGAATCGGCCATCGAGGCGCCTCGACGGTGGGGAATGGGACAGGACGTCTGGGGTCGAAGGTCCCCGGGGTGGCTAGTGGGGCCGCCACGCCCCAGAGCAAAAGTGCAATGTGCGCGGGCGCTTGCGTGGCGGTGGGGCGTGTACACCTACGTAGGCGTGAAACCCATCGTCGTAGTGTTGGTCGGTCTGCTGCTGGGTTCTGTCGCCGTGGGCTGCGCGTCGAGCACGGCCGAGGAGCGGGGCATGATCACGCCCACCGACCGGGCGGTGGCGCCGCCCCAGCAGGGGCTCCGGACCGACGGCCCGACGCAGCCGCGCACCAGCACCCAGCGGCCGCCCGAGCGCGGTCACGGCGGCGAGACCGGGCCCTGATCGGCGCTCAGCCGCGGGAACGGGCGATGATCGCCGCGAGGTGACGTCCGGAGGCGCGCCCGTCCCGGCGAAACGAGAAGAAGCGCGCGGGCTCCTCGAAGGTGCATCCGCCCACGTCGTCGACGCGGTCGGCGCGGATCCCGAGCGCTGAGAGCTGCGCCGAGAGCACCCTCCCGAGGTCCACGTGGGACCGTGGGCGGCGGGCTTGCACGACCTCGTCGCGTTGCACGCCTGGCGCCGCCGCCGCGATGCGCGTGGCCACGTCGTCGCCGACCTCGAAGGCACCGACACGGATGTGCGGGCCGAGGGCGACGAGCAGGTCGCGCCGCCGGACCTCGGCGGCCTGCTCCAGGGTCGCCACCGCCGCTGCGATCACCCCGGCCACCGTCCCGCGCCACCCGGCGTGCACGGCTGCCGCGGTGCCCGTGCGCGGAATCGGCGATGAGCACCGGAACGCAGTCGGCCACCCGCACGGCCACGGCGACGCCACTCCGCACCGCGACGAGGGCGTCCCCCTCTTCGGCGCGCAGCCGTTCGGGGGGCTCACCGGCGTGGGGCACCCGCACCAGAGCCCCGTGGACCTGGCTCAGCTCGTAGAGGGCGGCGGGCGCATAGCCCACGGCGGCGGCGAAGGCGGCGTGGTTCTGCTCGACCGCCTCGGGGGCGTCGCCGACGGTGCGGGCGAGGTTGAGGGTGTCGTAGGGGGGTGCGCTCACGCCGCCGGTGCGCAGGGAGAAGCCATGGGCAAAGCCGTGCTCGGCGAGCAGCTCGGAGCGAAGGACGTCGGCCACGGCACACTCTTGGCGGCTTGCGCCGCGCGTTGCAAGGGGGCCGCGTTGCAGATAGGTTCCGCTCGCTCGGAGGCACTGACCGGATGACGTATACGTTCCCCTCACAGGAGTGGACCGAGGCCTACAAGGACGCGGTCAACGCGAACGAGGCCTACCGCAAGGCCGGCAAGCCGTGGACCTTCGGCTCGGTGGCGATGGTCATCAAGGCCGACCCGTCCATCGGCATCGAGGACGACATGGGCATGGTGCTCGACGTGCACGAGGGCCAGTGCCGCGGCACGCGCTACGTCTCGGGCATGGCCTCGGTGCAGGACGCGCCGTTCATCATCGTGGCTCCCTACTCGCGCTGGAAGGAGGTCGTGCAGGGCAAGCACGATCCGATCAAGGCGATGATGGAGGGCAAGCTCAAGCTGGTGAAGGGCCACCTGCCCACGATGATCCGCTTCGTCGAGTCCTCTCGCCAGCTCGTGGTGAGCGCGACGAAGGTCCCGACGGAGTTCATCGCGTGAGCGAGCCGCGGATCGCAGCTCGCGCCGGGCGCGGAGGACAACGGCCTGGCGACGATGCTGGCGGAGCTGATCCGCCAGAACCTGGACGACCACCCCGAGAAGCGGCGCGACTTCGCGCGGCTCACCGGGCGCGTGAGCATCGTCGCCCAGGACAGCAACGTGTCGGCGACGCTGATGTTCGAAGGTGGGCAGCTGCGGGTCCACGGCGGCATCGTGGGCATCCCGGACGTGACCGTGCGGACCACGATCGACCAGCTGATGAACATGTCGCTGGTGGAGCTGCGTGGGCGTCTGCGCCTGCCCGACCCGCGCGGCGAGGCGACGCGCACCATGCTCGAGGCGCAGAAGCAGGGCCAGATCCGCATCTACGGCATGTGGCCGAACATCCCGTTGCTGCTCCGCCTCACGCGCGTGATGTCGGTCAACTGACCGCACGCACGCCAGACAGCCTCCCGTGCGGAACCTGGTGACCGAAGCGCAGGCACCGTCGAACGTGCAGCGGGACCCCGAGCGCAGCGAGGGCACCAACAGAAAGGGCCCGTATCGCGCGTTGCGATACGGGCCCGGTGCGGACGAGAGGACTCGAACCTCCACGGGGGTTAGCCCACTAGAATCCTTAGTCTAGCGCGTCTGCCAGTTCCGCCACGTCCGCGAGGAACCGTTTCGAGCCGCGAAAGCTACCGGCCGCCGCCGACTTGTCAAGGGTTGCCCCGCGCCTTGTTGCCCGGCGACGCCAGCGTCCGGAATTTTCTTGGGCAGGGGACCAGGGCCGGCGCAAGATTCGACGCCGTGGCTGCGTCCTGGCTCCTCTTCTTCGCAGCGGCCCTGGCCGTCATCGTGATCGCCGGACGGCTCGACGAGCGTGACCGGGGCTCGACCCATACTTGACGGCAGGCGAGCCTCGTGCCCTGATTTCGCCCACGGACAGGCGGAGGTCCCATGTTCAAGGACGTGCTCGAGATGGTGGTCGACGGGACCGAGGGCGGCATCGCCGCCCTCTTGATGGGCTACGATGGGATCCCCGTCGAGCAATACATCCGCAACGACGAGGCGATCGACGTTCGAGACGATCGGCATGGAGTACAGCGTGATCCTGAAGGAGATCCGCAAGGCCGCCGAGATGCTCGACGCCGGAAGCGCCCGTGAGGTCGCCGTGCGCGCCGAGCGCGTGACGACGATCATCCGCCTGCTCAACGACGAGTACTTCGTCGCCATCACCGTCCGCCCCGACGGCAACTTCGGCAAGGCGCGGTACCTCCTCCGCCTGCATGCCCCGAAGCTCCTGAGCGATTCCGAGTAGTGATGGCGGACGACAGCGCTGCGACGCTGCGCGTCCTCGTGCTGCACGGACCCAACCTCGGCCTGCTCGGCACGCGTGAGCCGGACCTCTACGGACGCGCGACGCTCGCCGAGATTGACCAAAGCCTCGCGACGCTGGCAGCCGAGCTCCACGCGACGGTCGACTGCCGGCAGTCGAACCACGAGGGCGATCTGGTCGACTGGCTCAACGACACGCGCGAGGCATTCGACGGCGTGCTGATGAATCCGGCGGCCTACACCCACACCTCGATCGCCCTGCGCGATGCGATCGCCGCAGTCGGCCTGCCCTGCGTTGAGGTCCACCTCACCAACATCCATGCGCGCGAGGGGTTTCGGCGGCACTCCCACGTCGCCCCGGTGTGTGTGGCCACGATTGCCGGCTTCGGCCCCGCGAGCTATGCCCTTGGCTTGCGCGGCCTCATCGACTATCTGAGAGCGCGCGATGACTCTGTCGCGGAGCTCCCCCCGGATCCCCGCGGGTGACTTGTTTCGACGCGGCGCGTCACAGCACCGCGTACTTCTTGCCGAGGACGCTCGATGGACATCGACCTGAAGCAGCTCCGCGAGCTCATGCGTGCCCTCAAGCAGTTCGACGTGGGCGAGCTCGAGATTCGAGCGTGGCGACGAGCGCATCTTCCTGCGCCGCCGCTCCGCGCTTGCGGTGGCCCCCGCGGCGGGGGTGCCCCTGACCGCTCCGCCCGCGGTGGCGCCGCCACACGCCACGCCCGACGCGCCGCCCGCGGCCGCGAAGGCCGCCGACGAGGAGGACGCGAGCATCGCCTACATCACCTCGCCCTTCGTCGGCACCTTCTACCGGTCGCCGTCGCCCGACGCGTCGCGTTCGTCGACGTGGGCGCGGCGATCAAGAAGGGTCAGGCGCTCTGCATCGTCGAGGCGATGAAGCTCATGAACGAGATCGAGGCCGAGCTCGACGGGACGATCGTCGAGATCCTCGTCGAGAACGGCCAGCCGGTCGAGTACGGCCAGCCGCTCTTCAAGGTCGAAGCAAGCGGGCTGAGCGCGACCGCGATGTTCAGAAGGTCCTCATCGCCAACCGCGGCGAGATCGCCCTGCGCATCATCCGCGCCTGCCGGGAGCTCGGCATCGCGCACGGTCGCGGTCCACTCGCGACGGCCGACGCCGACGCGCTGCACGTGCGCTTCGCCGACGAGGCGGTCTGCATCGGCCCGGCCGCCGCCACGGCAGAGCTACCTCAACATCCCGGCCATCATCGCGGCCGCCGAGATCACCGGCGCCGACGCCATCCACCCGGGCTACGGCTTCCTGGCCGAGAACGCCGAGTTCGCCGAGATCTGCGAGCAGTGCGGCCTCGACCTTCATCGGCCCGCCGCCCGACGATCATCCGGCAGATGGGCGACAAGGTCGCGGCGCGCGCGCGATGGCGAAGAGGCCGGCCTGCCGCTCTGCCCGGGCAGCGAGCGTGCTCGGCAGACGCCGACGAGGCCGTCGAGATGGCCGAACGAGATCGGCTACCCGGTGATCATCAAGGCGTCGGCCGGCGGCGGCGGACGCGGCATGCAGCATCGTCCGCGACGCCGAGGACATGCTGCGCGCGCTCTTCACCGCGGCCAGCGCCGAGGCGGAGGCCGCGCTTCAAGAACGCCGACGTCTACCTCGAGCGGTACATCGAGCAGCCGCGGCACATCGAGTTGCAGATCCTGGCCGACCGCACGGCAGCGTGCGTGCACCTCGGCGAGCGCGACTGCTCGCATCCAGCGCCGCCACCAGAAGCTGATCGAGGAGGCCCCGACGCCGCGGTGAGCGCCGAGCTGCGCGAGCGACATGGGCGAGATCGTCGCGCAGGGCCATCGCAGACGATCGACTACGTCGCGCGCCGGCACGCTCGAGTTCCTGATCGACGAGGACGGCAACCTCTACTTCATGGAGATGAACACGCGCATCCAGGTCGAGCACCCGGTGACCGAGATGGTGACCGGCATCGACCTGCGTGAAGGAGCAGATCCGCATCGCCGCGGGCGAGCCGCTCGACCTTCCCGAGACGGACCGTCGAGCTCGCGCGGGCACGCCATCGAGTGCCGCATCAACGCCGAGGACCCGGCAGACCGTTCGCGCCGTGGCCGGGCCTGATCACCGAGTACCACCCGCCCGGCGGCGCCGGCGTGCGCGTCGACAGCGGCGTCTACGGCGGCTACCGGGTGCCGCCCTACTACGACTCGCTGATCGCCAAGCTCATCGCCCACGGCCAGGACGCGCGACGAGGCCATCGGCGCGCATGCGGCGGGCCCTGGACGAGTTCATCGTGACCGGAATCCGCACGAACATCCCCCTCCACCAGCAGATCCTGGCCCACCCGGATTTCGCCGCCGGACGCCTTTCGACCCGCTTCCTCGAGCGAATGCGCCAAGGCCGGGCACCGTCCTGAGCCGGGGACCCTCCTGGGGGGCGTCGGGAGGCCAAGTGGCCGAAATCCGTACGGACGCATGAGCGGCGTGGGGCCTGAGCCCCCACCAGCGACCTTGACCCGTGGCCTACCCGCTCGTACACTTCGCCGTGTCTCGCGAGGAGTCTTGTCCCCGCGGTACTCCCGCGCCCTATGCCCCGGGCCACGCGGGATTGCTCACAGAGGGGCGACAGTCATCGGACGCCCGGTGAGCCTCGACCGACCCAAGATCTCGAGACAGCCCAGAAGCAGCTGGCGAAGGGCAACTACGACAAGGCCATCGCCGAGCTGCGCAAGCTCGTTCTCGAGGATCCCAAAGACGTGCGGACGTTGCTGAAGATTGGCGACGCCTACACCCGCAAGGGCGCGCGCAAGGAAGCGGTCGAAACGTACACTCAGGTCGCAACGACCTACGCCGAGCAGGGCTTCTTCCGGAACGCCCTGGCGGTCTACATGCAGATCCTCAAGCTCGACCCGACGCGCCTCGACGTGTCGCTCGAGATCGCCGCCATGTACGAGCAGCTGCAGCTCGTCAACGACGCCCTGGTCACCTACGAGCAGGTCGCCACCGCGTACGCGCGACAGGGCGACATGCGACCGCGCCCTGTCGACCCTGGGGCGGATGTGCGATTTGGATCCGGACAACATCCCTGTCCGCATCAAGTACGCCGAGGCCCTGTCCAAGGTCGGGCGTACCAAGGAGGCGGCCGAGTCCTTCGCGCGTCGGCGCCGGCCTGCTCAAGGCGCAGGGGCGCATCGACGACTTCGTCAAGGTAGGCGAGCGCCTCCTCTTCCACCGCCCCGACGACGCGGCGGTCGCCCGTGAGCTGGCGGAGGTCTACCTCGACCGCAAAGACCCCAAGCGCGCCCTGTCGAAGCTGCAGCTCTGCTTCAAGGCAGACCCGAAGGACATCGAGACGCTCGAGCTGCTCGCGCGCGCCTTCCACATCCTCGGCCAGACGCCCAAGACGATCAGCGTGTACACGCGAGATCACCCGCCTTCACCAGGAGGCGGGCCGCACCGAGGAGCGCGCCCGCATCCTCTCGCGATCCTCGAGCTCGATCCGAACGACGCCGACGCCCGCCAGGCGCTGTCGGCCATGCAGCCCGCCGCCCCAGCTCCGGAACCCCGGCCCAAGTCGGTCGCCCCCGATTGCATGCCGCCCGGTGCGGTGGTGGACTCGAGCGTCTCGCCGATGCTCGAGGAGGACGATTCCGACGAGCCCGAGGTCGAGCTGCTCACCGACGACGCGGACGTGGTCATCCTCGACGAGGCCGAGAGCTCGACATCGCCGAGGCGGCCTTGGCGGGCGAGGCTGCACAGGTGGCCGCGCCGACGAGCGACCGCACCGATGAGGTGGACGCGAGCGAGGCGGGCGGCGGCGAGCCCGACGACACATCGAGGAGGCGGACCCCTCGAGCACTAGCAGGTCGGTTGCCTTCCCACGGCCCGAGGGGAGCATCTCGGAGCTGTCGCCCGAGGCGCAGATCACACGGCTGCTCACCGAGTGCGACGTCTTCGCGCGGTACGGCCTGCGCAACAAGGTGATCGAGCAGCTCAACCGGATCCTGTCCATCGATCCCTCGCACGTCGAAGCGCACGAACGCCTCAAGGATGCTTTCGTCGAGGCGGGTCGCATCGGCGAAGCGATCGAGCAACTCATGTCTCTGGCCGACCTCTTCGTCGACAGGCCGCAGGTCGCCGACCTGTATCTGCGCCAGGCGCAGGAGCTCGACCCGTCGAACGAGGCGGTGCAAGCGCGGTTGCCGGACGCGCCGGAGTCGGCGCCGCCCGAGGACGACGTGCTCTTCGTCGAGGACGAGGAGAGGACCTTCATCGACCGCACGGGGACCCTCTCCGCCCAGGCGCCTCTTCCGGCGTCGATCGGCGACACCGGAGAGGTGCTGATCGTCGACAGCGACGACGGGTACACGGAGCCGGGCCAGCTCGATGACGGGTGTGCCGACCGCGACCGGTGCGGCCCCGAACATCCAGGCGGCGCTCGCGCCCATCTCACCCGAGGAGTTCGAGGCGGCTCCGCTCCGGCCGAGCAGCCCGGGCGAGCAGGCGGCGGCGGTGCACCGCGCTTCCATGCCGCCGGGCGAGATCGAGGAGGTGCTCGACGAGGCCGAGTTCTTCCTGGCGCAGGGCCTCTTCGAGGAGGCGCGTGCGACGCTGCGCGATTCGCTTGCGAGCCATCCCGATCACCCGCTCATCCGGGAGAAGCTCGAAGAGGTGGATCTGGTGGCTCCGGGTGGGGCGGGGCCCAATGACATGGCGAGCGAAGGGCCGGTCCTCGAGATCGAGGACGAGAGCTTCCTCCTGGCGGAGAAGCTCGCCGAAGAGCTCGGTCCGATGGACGACTCCACCGAGGCGGGCAGCGACGTGCTCGACGTGGAGGCGGTCTTCGCGCAGTTCAAGAAGGGCGTCGAAGAGCAGGTCGGGCTCGAGGACAGCGACACCCATTTCGACCTGGGCATCGCCTACAAGGAGATGGGCCTGCTCGACGACGCGGTGCACGAGTTCGAGCTGGCCATGGCGAACGCGCCCAAGGAGTGCATCGCCCACACGATGATCGGGCTCTGCTTCGTCGAGAAGGGCGCCATCGCGGACGCGATCAGCCACTTCAAGAAGGGGCTCTACGCCGAGCACAAGACCGATGGCGAGGAGCTCGGCTTGTACTTCGAGCTGGGCACCGCCTACGAGCTTCTGCACGACCCGAAGGAAGCGCTCTACTACTACCAGAAGGTGCAGAAGCGCGAGCCGAGCTTCCGCGCCGTCGGCGACAAGATCCGGGCGCTCACCGAGCCGCAGGCCGAGGGCTCGTCCCAGGCGCCGGCGCCGTCGATGGACGAGGTGGACCGCGCGTTCGACGACCTGATGGGCGACGGCGACTAACTAGAAGCGCTCTGAGCGCGGCATCCGCGAACGGTCTGGCGCCCTAGGTGACCTACGCGTGCGGCGCCGAGCCAGCCGAGCGGCGGCCCTTCACGGGTCCTCGACATCTTTTCGCAATCGATCGCATCGCGCGCGGTCCGAGGAGCGCCGGGTCATCGAGCGCGCGGCGTGCCGGTGATGCCCCCCGGAGCGCCAGCGGCCATCCGTCAAGGTTGCGGCCGATGGGAGCGTGGTTAACGGGAAGGGGCGCGCTGGTGAGGGGGGTATTCCGTGGGTTGGTTTTTCGCAGACTGGTTCGTGTATCCGTTCTCGGACGAGCCCGAAGGCGAGCACGAGGCGCAAGCGTCCGCCGCCGGTGTTTCGGCGGCGTACGTGCGCGAAGCCCCCCGCCCCGTGTGCGTCGAGGACGACCTCGAGGGGGGCGGCTCCGAGTAGGCGGCCGGGCATGCCCGAACGCTAGCGATCGGCCTCGGGCCAAGTGGCGATCGGCAGGCCCGAGAGATCGGGATGGCCGGACGGGTGGGCAGACCGCCCCACTTGACGGGTCAGGGGCCTACGAGTAGAGATCGCGCCTCCCTGCGGGCATAACTCAGTTGGTAGAGTGGCAGCTTCCCAAGCTGCAAGTCGTGGGTTCGAGTCCCATTGCCCGCTCCCAGATTCCCGCAGTAATCACGGCCGGTTGCGAGGATGGCTCGCACCGGCCGTTTCGATGCGGGCGACGGGATCTCCGGTTTGATCCCCGGTTTCGCGCTGCCCCGGGCGAACGACGCACGAAGGTCATGCACGTTGGGGGCTGACGGGGCCGACGACGAGTTGGGCCACCCTTGCGACGGCCTCGCTCTTCTCGCCGAGCTCGACCCACGAGTAGTGCTCCGTCATCTGTTCGGTCACGTGGCCTGTCATCGCGCGCACTACCTCGGCCTCGGCGACCTGGCGCGCGAGGTTGTTGAAGGTGTGGCGGAAGCCGTGGGCGGCCTTGAACGGTCGGGTGATCCCTGCCGCCTCGAGGGCGTTCCGAACCGGCTTCATGAGAACTCCCGACGTGAGCAGCGTTCCGGCCGTCGAGATGAACACCCATCCCTCGTCGAGCCCCGGGACCTGCGCAGCCACCATGGCGCGCCGGTGCTCCCGCAGTACATCGGCGAGCTCGGAGGCGAGAGCGACGGTGCGGCGCGAGCTGCGGGTCTTCGGCGCGTCGATGTGGCCGTTCCATTGCGCGCGTCGCACGCGAAGCAGCCCCTTGTCGAAATCGAGGTCGGACCACTTCAGGGCCGTCGCCTCGCCGAAGCGTAGGCCGGTCAGCGCGAGCGTCAGAATCAACGGGTACCACTGGGGGTACCGCGCGCGCACCTGCTGGAGCACTCTTCGGAGCTCGTCGGCGTTGAGGCTCCGTCGTTCCTCTTCCGCGCCCGCCGAGCGCTTGGGCAACGCCTTGACACGAGCGGTCGGGTCGCGCGGCATGTCGAGCTGTTCGACGGCCTCTCGCAGCACGGTCTTCAGCACCCGCAGACGATGGTTCACGGTCTCGGCCGCGGTCTTGATGGTCCGCCGCTCGCCGGAGGCGGTCGTCACCGTGCGCGACGCCGCCTGCGCGTCGCGCCAAGCGATCAGATCCTGCGCCTCGATGGCGTCAACGTAATGGTCACCGAGGGCAGGCAGAATGTGGAGGTCGAGCGCCTCCGCATACCGCCTAGCGGTCGACGCCTTTAGCCCTGCCAGCTTGGAACGCAGCCACGACTCCGCGAAGTCCCGAAGACGAAGCCGCTCCCTTGTCGCAGCCGGCGCGACCGCGTCCTGGCGTAGCTGCTCTCGAATGGCCTTTGCGCGATCTCGCGCGATCTCCAAGCGCGTGCGAGCCCGCCGCCGATCGAGCCGAACGACGATTGGAGCGAAGAGGACGAGGGCGACGGCTACGCGTAGCGAGAGGCGGGGCGGCTGCGGCGGGCCAAGCCCCGACGTCGGTCGGCGAATCATCGCCAGAGCGGCGAGGTGGGCGCTCGGGGCCCCGAACCGTACCGGCTCATGGGGAGGGTCGACCGGACCGACGACGGGCGAGAGCGCCTTCTGGAGCCTCCTGGATGGGCTCCTCCGGGCGGACATGCCCGCAGCCCGAAGCGGCCTCTTCGCCCGACCGTCGCGACGCGCTTTGGGCTACCGAAAGGGGGCCGCTCAAAAAAGCGCACAGGACTCATAACAAGGCAGTGCCCTCGCGCGCGCGTACGCGGGCGCATTATGCGCGCGCACGAGCAGCCGAGTGACTGCGCTCGAGAACGCACCATAATCCAGGGACCATTTCTCCCCCGATAGACCCCAAACAATCCGTGCTCGAGGGCCACGAAGCCCCGGCGACGGACGTGAAGCTCGGCCCTCGTTTTGGCGACGGTGTTCCGGCGCTCCCGGACGTCGCCGCGAACGGGTTCCACCTCTGCGCTCACGAGGCGGCGGCGGCGCGGGACGTCTTCGACTTGTGCTCGCCAGCCAGAACCGGGCCAGGTTTGGGGCCGAGCGGACGGCGAGGCCGGCGGCCTGGTTCCGGTCGCCAGGTGGCGGCCGCCGGCGGGTGGCGGCGGGGTCCGGCAATTCACGGGCGTAAGTGCGCGGAATGACGTGACCACGTGTGCGGCATGGGGCGTGAAGATGGCTTCCGGGTGTGACCGCACCTCGCATCGTGGTGTCCGGGGCGACGACCGCGCTCAGTCGGCGGACGACGCTCAGGAAGGGTTTCCTCGGGGGGTGGCACCCGCTCGTCTCGCAGTGCTGGCTGTACGCGCTCGCCGACGCGCAGCGGCACACCGACGTGGCCGTGCATCACTCGGTGCTCGTCGTGAGCCACCACCACACGAGCGTGACGCCCGCGCGCGACAACCTGCCCGATTTCTGCCAGCGCCTTCACCGCGACATGAGCTGCGCCGTGCACGTGCTCTTGTGTAAGGAGAAGTACGACGCGCCGCGGGAGCTCTTCGACGACCGGTCGGTGCACATGATGCGGCTGCTCGATGCAGCTGCGCAGGCGAGCCACCTGGTCTACGAGTACCTGAACCCGCCCGCGGCCGGCCTCGTCGAGCGGCCGGAGGACATGCCGGGGCGCACGCTGGACTTCGGGATATGGAAGACCGGGTACATCGAGGTCGAGCGGCCGCCGGTGTTCTTCGATGCGAGTCGGCCCGAGCGGCTGCGGCTGTACTTGACGCCGCCGCCGCTTCTGTACCGGGCGTTCGGTGGGGACATGGACCGGCTCGTCCATCACATGCGACGGCTCGGCGAGGACGGGCTGCGCGCGATTCGCGCGGCGCGCACGCGGCCGGTGATGGGGGCGGAGGCACTGCGGCGGCTGCATCCGTGGAGCGAGCCGCGGACCATGCGGGAGAGCGGCGGAGGGCGCGTGCCGAGCTTCAAGATCGGTGCGCGCGGTATCGTGCCGCGGGAGCAGCGCATCGCGGCGGCCATGGAGGTGTGCGACTTTCGGCGCGAGCACGAGGCGCAGCGGATTGCGCGGCGGGACGGCGACTTCGAGGCACGCTTCCCCTTCGGGACCTATGCGATGCGGGCGTACCGTGGGGCGCCGGTCGAGCCGGCGCCGCCGCCGGGGGCGCTCGTCGCGCTGCCGGGGCCGCTGCTCGAGCAGGTGCGGGACGAGCTCGCGCGCGAAGGGCGCGGGGCGAGCGCTGACGCGGCGCCCCTCGTCGACGAGGTCCGTGCGGCCCTGCGGGACGAGGCGGCCGACATCGTCGAAGACGCCGAGCTCGATCGCCCGGAGCCGCGCACCGGAAGGCTGTCCAGCATCGACACCTCGGCGCAGACTGAGCGCGACACCGTCGAGGGCGCTCTCGTCGTCGTCCGTCACCGCTTCGACACGCAAGCCGCCCAGCCCGCCCGCCGACTCATCACCCTGCGCGACCGTCGCCGCGGAAGACCCCCGCCGCCCGGCGGCACCCACGGCTCCGACCCACCCGCCTGAACACAGACGCCCTCGAGGCGATCGTCGCCCGGATCCACGCCGAGCGGCGCATCGGTGCATCCTCGACGCCAACATCCGCGCTCGATCGCCTCCGTCGGGCGCTCACCTTCCCCGAGCCGGACCGCAGGACTGGGTTCCGTTCCACCAACCAGCTTCCGGGGCCCCTCGCCGACCCTCGATCTCCACTCCGGCTACCGCGCACATCGGACGGTTCCGCTGGGTTCCGCTGCTGGGGTGGACGCGCAGGCCGTACTTCCCGAATCGCTTCGGGAGGACGGCCATACTCGGCGCGCATCCTCTTGCCGCGCAGGCACGATCACGAAGTCGTCCGCATAGCGGATGCAGCCGCGCACGGCTCTCAGCCGTGGCCTCACCCCGCATCGAACCATTCGTCTAGCACGTGATGGAGATAGACGTTCGCGAGGAGCGGTGAGATGACCCCGCCCTGCGGGGTGCCGCTCGCGGGTATGTCAGTACGCCCCGTCTCCATCACCCCTGCCTTGAGCCACTTGTCGATCGTGCGTCGCAGCACGCCGTCACGACACCCGCTGGTCGAGAATGTCCTAGATGCGAGTGGTCGACCGTGTCGAAGAACGACTCGATGTCGACCTCCACGACCCAGCCCCCGCCCATGTCCCTGAGGTCCTTCCACAGGCGCTTCCGATCGCCTCGTGCGCACTCCGGCCGGGCCGGAAGCCATACGAGCAGTCCAGGAAGTCCTGCTCGTAGATCGCTTCCAGAACAGGACCACCGCCCGCTGGAGGACCTTGTCCTCGAACGTCGGTATCCCCATCGGCGGGTTCCTCCGCTCGCCCTTCGGGATGTGCACGCGCCGCACCGGCGGGGCCCTGTAGCGTCCGGACTTCAACCGGTCGAGCAGCGACGGGAGATTGCCCATCCAGGTCTCTCCGCGTACTCGCGCCGCCGTCTGCCCGTCCACTCCCGTCGCTCCGTCCTTGCGCGTGCTCCGTACGCCTCGCGGAGCCACCCCAAGTCGATGATGTGAGCAGCGACGTTGAACACCAGTCTCCCGATCCTGCCTCGCCAGCTCCGCTATCCGCTCGTAGTTTCGTGGAGATGTTCTCCGAGCTTCGGTGTCCCGGCCATCTTTCCCTCCACGGTTCCATGACTCCGGCGCCCCCTTCCCTCCACCGGGTCCCTCGGGTTCGGTTCCCCGGCTTCATCGGTACTACGAGGCTGCTCCGACTCCCGCAGTCCATCGCGCCAACGCTCCGGTCTCCCCTCGCGTCCGCGCTACCAGCACCCGCGCCCCTTCTTCCTTCGCCGAGCGCGCCGTGAGGCGCGGAGACGTCGGCTCGCTGGACCGTCATCGGGTGGCCCATTCCCGCTCGTGCTGGAGACCTGCGGGCCTCCCAGGTTCCTGGGCAGCCCTCGCACGCGTGCCCCGCTCTCACCAGACCCCGGTGGGACGTCCGTGACTTGCCTTTGCGCCACGTCCGCGTCGCCTTCCCCACGATGTACAAGGTCGGCTCCCACCACGTAACCGCTTTCGGGGCTCCATCACGCGGCCCGCGTGCTCGCTGTCTACGCTTCGCACCGCCCGTTGCCCGGACGGCACGCAAGACTCGCTTCCCGGTGGCGGCCAACCTTCCGGGGCAGGACTTCAACCTGCTGGGCTGCTTCGTGAAGTTTCCGCTTCGCTTTTAGCTCATGCTTCCCCCTCACCCAGGCTTCTCCTGGCGCACACATCGGAGGGATTCCTCCGGGCATGGAGGGATCCCCCCTACGATGTTACTTCTCCCCACGCCAGCACCTTGAGGACCTTGGGGTCTACGCGATCCCCGTGCACGGACTGCCAGTCGCTGCACTCCGCAATGTGAACGGAGACCTCCCGACCCGCTGGCATGTTCGCCAGCGACTCGTGACCGGCTCGGGCAACAAGGAGGAACTTGTCGGCCTCTCGCATTCCAAGCGGCTCAGCTCCATAATATGCTGGCGGGTGGATCTCCACAATCAGCCCCGTCTTGCCATTCGCAAGCGTCACAATTTCGATCACGGTGGCTTTGAAGGGACCAGCAAAGTTTCTACTGTCCGACGAGGAAAGCCGCAAATCATCGCCCACTGAGGGCCTGTATCTGGAGGTAGCCATTATAGCTCCGGATTCGCTCCCGACACGCGGGTGAGCTCTACCTGGGACTCTGGGTTCGGGATTTTAACTTCGTCGATGCCGCCACTGTTTCCTTGCAGCGGTGTTGCCCCGCCCGGTGTCACCTCTACGCCTTGCGTGTCCGTCAGGCGTCCCTCGCTGACGAATCTGCCGCTGTTGTTGGCCGGCAACCCAGCGACGTCGCGATAGTTCTCGACTAAACCCGGATCGGTGCGTGTCCAGTAGTGCCCGTTCGGGCCGGCCTCATCGCCCCAAACACGATAGACGGTTTGGCCTTCCTGTACAGCCCCTTCGTCTGAGCCCGCAAGGGCGTCGCCACCACCAGCCCCCATTGCTGGCCCGAGCGCGATACCGGCGGCAACTTGGAGATTGGGACCGTGCGTGAATAGGCCATACTCAAGCGAGTGCCGATCAACGTCGACGTGATGGCCGTTCTTCTCCAAATCCCCAGCGAGGTCCGAATAAGGACGCCCGAAGAAGGGATGCTCGATGAGTACCTGCGAAAGCTGATAGACCCCATTTGCCATACCGTAGGCAACATCACGGACGCCGGAGTCCTGGCTTGAGTACGCCTGAAGCGTGCCGTCACGGTAGGCGGTGTCAGATGATGGATCCGGGGCCCGCGGCTCGTCAACGGACCCCGCCCCGATTGTCCCGGAGTTGCTGGGCTGCATCGGCGGAGGTGCTGCTGTGGGCTGCCCATTCGCGCCGGTCATGTTCGGCGGTGCCTGGGCGGGCGTCTCCGGCGGTGCCTGGGCGGGCGTCTGGTTCCCCCCGGCGGAGCCGTCTGGCTGCGAGAAGTTCGCGTCGGCCGGGGCGTTGTGCTGCGGGCAGGTCTGGTTGGAGCCGCAATCGAGCCCGAGCGGATCTCTCCCCTGCAGCAAATTCCCCGCCACATAATGAAACGCATTAAGCGTCTCCCCGCCCCCCGCGGCATGCACCTCCGCCGGGTCCGGACTAGTAGCGGCGATCCTAAGTCCGCTCCGGGTTTCCGTGGAGGTCGACGAGGGTCCATGGAAACTGGTCGATGACCATGTCGACGAGCTTGTCGCGCTGGTCGCGGAAGGGGGTCTTCTCCCAGCGCGAGCCGTGGCCGGCCATGTCGAGCCACCAGAGGTGGACGGTGTCGCGCCGAAGGCGGAAGTGCTTGTAGGGGGCGTCTTCGGGGCCGGATTCGACGATGACCGATGCGCCGTGCTTGCGAGCACGTAGGTGCGTCAGCCCGCGATTGTGCAGGCGCTGTTCGACCGCGGGCGGGTCCCAAGTTTCGGCGTGGAAGCGGGGCATCGGGCTTTCAGGCGGCCCGACGATGTTGCCTCGGCTGAACACGCCACGTCCACCGAAAGGGATGGCGTTCCACGTCGTTCCAGTAGCGAATGAACGCGTTGACGGCCTGACGTTGGCGCTCTTTCGTCCCGAAGTCGCCGTGCTGCAGGATGCGACGGTGGAGGATGGAGAACCAGATCTCGACCTGGTTCATCCACGAGGCGTGCTTGGGCGTGTAGACGAAGTGGAACCGGCCTCCATGCTGCTCGTTGAAGCGCGCCCAGCGCTGTTCGCTCTTGCTGTCGCAGTGCGTGTTGAGGTTGTCCCACACCACGTAGACCTCTCGACCGCGGTACCGTCGTGCGATCTCGCTCATGAACGACAGGGTCGCCTTCGCCGTTCGCTTGGGCACGACCCGGCCGACGACGCGCCCGCTGCGGATATCGAAGGCCGCGATCAGTTGCTGCACGCCGTGTCGCTTGTACTCGAACTCCTGTCGCAGAGCGCCATCGCGATGGTCCACGTGGTTGGGGTCGAGTCGCTCGAGGACCTGCATCGGCTTCTCGTCGACGCACAGGACCACGGCGCCCGGGGGCGGCTCGAGGTACAGCTGGCAGACCCTCTTGGCCTTCTTGTCGAAGTCGGGATCGGGGCTGTGCAGCCACTGCCGTATTCGGTGAGGGCGAAGCTCTGCGTTGCGGAGAATCCGTCCGACCTCGCTCACGCTGAGCCGATGACCGGTCAGCCGCTCCACGTGTTCGGCCAGCGCGTCGCGCGTCCACACCTCGCGGAACGGAGTGAAGACGCCGTCAGGCCGGTCGCACGCGATCTGAACCAGCCGGCAGCGAACCCAAGTCGGCACCCTCGCCGGACGGCCGGACCGCGTCGCGTCGTCCAGCGCGGCGATCGTCGGGTTTGCACGAAACCTCGCCTTCCATTTGCGCACACTGCGAGCCGACCAGCCGAGATGCCGCGCGATCGCCGTCGTGCCCATCCCCGCCCGCGCCAGCAACAATGCCTGCGCCCGCTGCACCGTCACGAACGGCGCTCGATGTCGCCGGACGAGCTTCTTCAGCTCGCGACGGACCCGCCGCGACATCCGCAGCGGCTCGGGTGCTGGACCTCGCGCCACGTCGATCGGATCGACGCTAGCCCGCAGATATTCACCAAACCCGGATCGAACTTCGGGCCGGGGTACTCGCCCACCTCCCGACCCGCGGAATCAAATACCGCTCCCCGAAGTACGCGACCCCAACCTCGCTGTCCGCCTCCTTCCCGGTAAACCCCAGCGGCTCCGGCTGCATGCTCACCGCGCTCTGGTCGCGCTCGGTTTCCTGCGCGCCGTTCGGGTAGTACGTGTCGTACTCGAGCAGCTCGCCGCTATACAGGTCGAGCACGGCGGACGTGCTCCCGATCAGGTTCGACAGCGCGTACGTCATGCGCACGTCGCGCGCTAGCGCGTACGTCGGGCTCGGGTCGTGGTGCTTCCACACGATGCGCGCGCCGCCGATGAGGTACTGCGTCTCGGTGCCGAGCGTGCCGTCCGCCGCCCAGTGGTCCACGCCGTCGACCAGGCCGTCCCGCTCGTAGTCGCCCGGGTAGACGTACAGGGCCGTGCGGTCCGGGAAGCTGTCGCCCCAGGTCTGCTTGATGACCCGCTGGTTGCCGGCGTCGTAGCGGTAGCGCTGGCGCACCGCGAGCGTCCAGTTGCCGCTGCCCGCACGGTCGTAGCGGCGCGCTTCGGCCAGGCGGTTCAGCTCGTCCCAGCGGTACTGGTAGTGCTGCTCCACGGCGCAGGTGCAGGACGCGCGCAGCGATGCGTCTTGGTTGTCAAAGGTGCCGCCGGGATCGTAGCAAGCCGTCGTCGTGGTGTCGTGGCACTGGGCGCGCACCGTCATGGCCACGACGTTGCCGTCGTCGCCGTAGTCGAGCTTTACCCAACCGCCCCGATCGGCTGTCGTGTTGATGGTGTGACTGGAGCTGTCGATGTTGGTGGCGAAGTACAACGCGCTCGGGCGCTTGCCGGTCTCGGCTTGGCCGTTGCCGATGTTCGTGCCGAGGGACCGCTCGTAGAACGACTGCGAGTCGTCCGTCCACTCGGTCATGTTCGCGAGCCAGTCGTAGGCGTAAGTCAGGTCGACGACACGGCTCGAGGGGAGCGTCGCGGCCATCGGCGCTGGGTCCTCGCGCATCGGGTCGGCCTGCTGGTGCGTCGAGCTGTCCGCATTCGTGCGCGTGCGCTCGGCGCGCCAGTCGGTGCCGATATTGGACGCACTCACGCCCCAGGAGCCGTCATCCTGCTTGTACGAGTACTCCGCGTGCGTCACCCGGTAGAGGGCGTCGTGCCCGATGGTGATCTTCGCCGGGCGGTAGCCGTCGGGCCACTCGCCCTCGAGCCGATCGTCCTGGATGCCGATGAGGTTATCGGCCGCGTCCCACGTGTAGCTCTCGGCGAATGGCTCCGTGACCGCGCCCAGCGGGCGAGTCATGGGATCTTCCATCGCTGTCGCCTCGCGCGTCACGACCTCGCTCGAAGGACGACGGCGCGAATCGTAGTAGCGCGCGACGGTGGTTGCGCTGCGCGCGTTCCCCTGCGTGTCCCCGAGCGCCATCCCGGTCATCTGACCGTCGGCCGCGTAGCTGATGTCGTGGATGATCGGCTCGTCGGTGCCGTCGATGTTCGCCTTCAGCGAGTACGGCAGCCCGCGCGCGTCGTACGTGATGTCGCCTTCCACGGGCGGCGCCGAGCCGGTCCCGCCCATCAGCGTCCAGTCCGGGTCCGTCGGCAGGTCCATGCTCGTCGGCCGGCCGCCGTGGTCGTAGTGATGGGTCAGCGTGTACGTGTGCGTCTCGTCGAACGTCTGCGTCCCCGTCCCCGGCGCATCGTCCGTGTCGACCGTCGGCGGGTCCGTGCGTGTGGGCGGCCCGGGCGGATGCCTGCTCGGGCTGTCCCTGCCGGAGCAGGCTGCTGCGCGCATCCACGGAGGCTCCGTGGAACAGGTCGACCGCTGGATCGAACGGGTGCTGACGGCCGAGTCGCTCGAGCGGATTGGGGCTGAGCAGCGGCGCGGGGTGAGGGCGGGCCGCCACCGGGTGGCGGTCGCCGGCGGATGACGGTGCACTCCATTCGGCTGGCGCTTCCGTGCCGCGCGATTTACGATTTCTTCGTGACCGACGCCGCCAAGAAGCTGATGGAGCAGGCGCTCGCGCTGCCGCGCGAAGATCGGCGCCGACTCGGCCTTGCGCTCCTCGAGAGCCTCGACGATGACGAGCAGGGCCTCGCGCTCCACCCGGCGTGGATCCCGGAGATCAAGCGCCGCGTCGAGGAGATCGAGAGCGGCAACGTCAAGACCGTCCCGGCGGACGAAGCTCTCGTGCGTCTGCGCGCTCGCCTGCAAAAGGGCTGATGGCCCTTCGACTCTCCGAGGTCGCGGAGCAGGAGCTCTGGAGCGAGGCGGCACACCTGGAGTCGGAGCGACCCGGCTGGGGAGTGAGATTCGATCGACCGGGTCCTCGAGTCCGCGGAGTACCTCGGCGTACACTCGGGGCTTGCGACCCGGATCGAAGACCCGGCACTCGACCGCGATGTCTATCGTCACGTCCTGCGCCAGTTCCCGTTCTCTCTCATCATCACCGAAATCGACGGAGAGCAGACGATCATCGCTGTCGCGGCCGATCGCCGAGAGCCTGGTTACTGGAAAGACCGCCTCGGATAGCCGACCCGCCTTGTCCTTGGCGCCACCTTCTCTGGTCCGCGAGGTGGCGGTCCGCCGGCGGGTGGCGGCGGAGTCCGCCGAATTCGGGGCGCAAGTGTGCGGAATGACGTCGCCACGTTCGCGGCACGGCGCGTGAAGATGCCTGCCGGGCGTGACCGCACCTCGCATCGTGGTGGCCGGCGCGACGACCGCGCTCACTCGGCGGACGTCCTTCAGGAAGGGTTTCCTCGGGGCGTGGCACCCGCTCGTCTCGCAGTGCTGGCTGTACGCGCTCGCCGATGCGCAGCGGCACACCGGGGTGGCCGTGCACCACTCGGTGCTCGTGGTGAGCCATCACCACACGAGCGTCACGCCCTCTCGCGACAACTTGCCCGAGTTCTGCCGGCGCGTGCATCGCGACATGAGCTGCGCCGTGCACGTGCTCCTGTGCGGTGACAAGTACGACGCGCCGCGCGAGCTCTTCGACGACCGGCCCGTGCACATGATGCGGCTGCTCGATGCGGCCGCGCAGGCGAGCCACCTCGTCTACGAGTACCTCAACCCGCCGGCGGCCGGGCTCGTCGACCGGCCGGAGGACATGCCGGGGCGCACGCTCGACTTCGCGATGTGGAAGACCGGCTTCATCGACGTCGAGCGGCCGCCCGTGTACTTCGATCCGAGTCGGCCCGAGCGGCTTCGGTTGAGGCTGACGCCGCCGCCGCTTCTGTACCGCGCGTTCGGCGGGGACATGGACCGGCTCGTTCATCACATGGGGCGGCTCGCCGAGGATGGGCTGCGGGCGATTCGTGCCGCGGGGACGCGGCCGGTGATGGGGGCGGAGGCGCTCAGGCGGATGCATCCGTGGAGCGAGCCGCGGACGATGCGGGAGTCGGGCGGGGGGCGTGTGCCGAGCTTCAAGATTGGTGCGCGCGGCATCGTGCCGCGACAGCAGCGCATTGCTGCCGCGACGGAGGTGCGGGCGTTTCGGCAGGAGCACGAGCGGGCGCGCGTGGCGCGACGCGATGGGGACTTCGACGCGCGCTTTCCGTTTGGGACGTACGCGATGCGGGAGTACCGCGGGGCGCCCGTCGAGCCGGCGCCACCGCCGGGCGCCATCGTCGCCCAGCCCGGTCCGCTGCTCGACGAGGTGCGCGGAGCGCTCGAGCGAGGTGAGAGCGCGGCGAAGGACGACGCTGCGGCGGTCGTCGACGAAGTGCGCGGCGTGCTGCACGACGAGGCCGCAGATATCGTCGAAGACGCCGAGCTCGACCGCCCCGAGCCGCGGAGCGGCATCGTGCCGAACGTCGACACCACCCGCGACGACGCGGCGGCCGAGGCCGACGGCGCTCCCACCGAACGCCCCCCGGCCGTCATCCGTCATCGCTTCGACAAGGACGCCTCGCTACACGCCCGCCGCCTCGTCACCCTGCGCGACCGTCGTCGCGGAAGGCCCCCGCCCGGCAGCGGCACCCACGGCTCCGACCCACCTGCCTGATCACAGGCCGCCCTCGGGGCGTTTCGTCGCTCGGATCTTCACCGGGCGACGCACCGGTGCATCCAATGCGGCGTGTGAAACCTCCAACACGCCACCGACGCACTCCGCAAGCCTGCCTCGACGGCGCAACGACCGGCACTCCTCCTCCGATCGCTCCGACAGCCCCCTCCCGGGCCCTCCCCGCTGCTCTCAGCCACCGCGTACATCGGAGGGTTCCTCCGATGGCGGGCCGCCTCATCACCCTGCGCGACCGTCGTCGCGGAAGGCCCCCGCCCGGCAGCGGCACCCACGGCTCCGACCCACCTGCCTGATCACAGGCTGCCCTCGAGGCGTTTCCGCGCTCGGATCTTCACCGGGCGACGCACCGGTGCATCCACTGCGGCGTGCGAGACCTCCAACACGCCACCGACGCACTCCGCAAGCCTGCCTCGACGGCTCAACGACCGGCACTCCTCCTCCGATCGCTCCGCCAGCCCCCTCGCGGGCCCTCCCCGCTGCTCTCAGCCACCGCGTACATCGGAGGGTTCCTCCCCAGCACGGACGGTTCCCACCTCCCCCCTGCGGTTCCCCCTTCCACCCCCGGCTAGCAACGCGGCTCGTCGAACGGCGACGCCAGTTCGACTAGGATTGCAATCTCCTTGGGATTGCCACACGTTGCACCAGGATCAGCCAGCACGTCAGCGGTGTCTGCCAACACCGCCAGCGCAATCTTGAAATCAGACGACGAGGAGTGGGCCATGTGGTGCGCGCCGGGCCAGATGATAGCGATGCGTCGCGCACGATGCATGTCCAGGCCTCCCCGCAAGGAGTCATATATGGCATCCCAACTACGACAGCTCACGAGGGGAGGATCCACCGGAACGGTCACCCGGACCGCGTGGCAAAAGGAGCCTCGGTCAACGATACCCGTCCCGGGGAGGACGAATACCGTACATCCTGCCTCCTCCAATTCGCGTCGCGCTGATGCCACATCCAACGCTTCGACTCGCCGGAGTCCCCGCTTGAACCTGTCCATGTCAAAATCACCGGATCTGAACGAATGCAGGGTCGCCGCTATCGCCGTAGTGCGTCCAGGTGTAGTAGGCAGCACCTGTCTCCTGATTTACCACGACACGCAAGGGCCCGCCTCCCTTCGTTCCAGGCGGAGGCGCGACGCGGAACTCCTGGTAGGGCGAGGAGGGACCGCTCGCCCCCGGCAAATCGCCCCCCCAGTTCTTGAACTGCGTTCCCCAGTTCTTTGCGGTCGGCCCGCTCGGGACGGTTCCCGAGTCGATGTGGCCCAAAGTGTCAAGCACCGATGCTTCCTCATCGGGTGGCAGGGATCCGGGCGAGATCCGAGGCGGGGGGGGTTCGTCAACAGACGACATGTCAGGAGGCGGCAGATCCGACGTCAAAGTGTCCGCGCCACCGACGACAGCTCCGGCGCCAGCCTGCACTCCGTTCACGACCGTCACCGCGGTCGTTGCCCAGAACGACGCGTGATCACCCGCCCGGCTTACGTCGGCGCCGATTCGGTTGTTCATCGCCTGCATGGCAGCCAGCCCCCGCAGACCGGTGATCGGAGTCTGCCTCATCTCCGCGTCCCGCTGGGACGGCGTAGCCATCCCTGCAAGGAGGCCTCCGGCCGCCTGCTGCACATCGTTGACGAACGAGGAGGCCGCCGACGGCGCTGCCGGCTGAGCCGTCTGGCTCGGTGCTGTGTTCCCCTCCAGGCTGTACGGGATTCCCGAGCTTGCCGCCTGGGGTGGTGCGGCGGCCGTTGGACTCCCGTCTGCACCGGTCATGTTCGGCGAGGCCTGAGCCGGCGTCTGATTCCCGCCCGCCGAGCCGTCGGGCTGCGAGAAACTCGCGTCCGACGGCGGCGGGGCCGGTGAATTCCCCGATGCGCAACTCTCATTCTTGCCGCAGGTCAGCCCAGTCGGATCCCGCCCCTGCAACAGATTCCCCGCCACATAATGAAACGCATTAAGCGTCTCCCCGCCCCCCGCCGCATGCACCTCCGCCGGGTCCGCACTCGCCCACCTTCCCACCCGCGGAATCAAATACCGCTCGCCAAAATAGGCGACCCCGACCTCCGAATCCGCCTCCTTTCCGGTAAACCCGAGCGGCTCCGGCTGCATGCTCACCGCATCCTGCGAGCGCTCGGTTTCCTGCGCGCCGTTCGGGTAGTACGTGTCGTACTCGAGCAGCTCGCCGCTATACAGGTCGAGCACGGCGGACGTGCTCCCGATCAGGTTCGACAGCGCGTACGTCATGCGCACGTCGCGGCTGAGCGCGTACGTCGGGCTCGGGTCACTGTGCTTCCACACGATGCGCGCGCCGCCGATGAGGTACTGCGTCTCGGTGCCGAGCGTGCCGTCCGCCGCCCAGTGGTCCACGCCGTCGACCAGGCCGTCCCGCTCGTAGTCGCCCGGGTAGACGTACAGGGCCGTGCGGTCCGGGAAGCTGTCGTCGAAGGTCTGCTTGATGACCCGCTGGTTGCCGGCGTCGTAGCGGTAGCGCTGGCGCACCGCGAGCGTCCAGTCCCCGCTGCCCGCACGGTCGTAGCGGCGCGCTTCGGCCAGGCGGTTCAGCTCGTCCCAGCGGTACTGGTAGTGCTGCTCCGCGGCGCAGGTGCAGGCCGCGCGCAGCGATGCGTCTTGGTTGTCAAAGGTGCCGCCGGGATCGTAGCAGTCGGTGGTCGCGGTGTCGTGGCACTGAGCATGCACCGTCATGGCCACGACGTTGCCGTCGTCGCCGTAGTCTAGCTTCACCCAGCCGCCGCGGTCAGCGGACGGGTTGTTCCCGGGGTCCGTGCCGGGGAGGTTCGTGGCGAAGTAGAGCGCGCTCGGGCGCTTGCCGCTCTCGGCGTACCCGTTGCCGATGTTCGTGCCGAGGGACCGCTCGTAGAAGGACCCGCTGTCGTCGGTCCACTCGGTCATGTTCGCGAGCCAGTCGTAGGCGTAGACGAGGTCGGTCACCCGGCTCGACGGCACGGTCGTCACCATCGGCGCCGGGTCCTCGCGCATCGGGTCGGCATCCCGGTGGCTTCGAGCCATCCGCGTTGGTGCGCGTGCGCTCGGCGCGCCAGTCGGTCCCGGCGTCCGTCGCGTCCCCAGGTTCACCATCCTGCTTGTACGAGTACTGCGCCTCGGTTACGCGATAGAGAGCGTCGTGGCCGATGGTCCACCTTTGCCGGGCGGTAGCCGTCGGGCCACTCGCCCTTGATTCGGTCGTCCTGGATCGTCGGTGAGGTTATCGGCCGCGTCCCAGGTGTAGCTCTCCGCGAACGGCTCCCCGACGGCGGCGAGCGGCTCGGTCCCGTCGTCCATCGCGGTAGGGCACGTGTGACGACCTCGCTCGAAGGCCGACGACGGCTGTCGTAGTAGCGGTTGACCGTCGTCGCCGTGCGCGCACCACCCTGCGTGTCGCCGAACGACATCGCCGTCATCTGGCCATCGGCCGCGTAGTCGATGTCCGTGATGATCGGCTCGTCCGTGTCGTCGATGTTCGCCGTGAGCGAGTACGGCAGACCCCGCGCGTCGTAGGTGATGGCGCCCTTGACGGCAGGCGCCGAACCCGTCCCGCCCATCGCCGTCCAGTCCGGGTCCTCCGGCAGGTCCATGCCCGTCGGCCGCCCGCCGTGGTCGTAGTGGTGGACCATCGTGTAGGTGTTCGTCTCGTCGAACGTGTGCGTGCCCGGGTCCGGCGGGGCGTCGTCCGTGTCCACCGTCGGCGGGTCGGTCAGCGTGGTCGAGATGCAGGCCGCGGGCGGGAGCATCGCGACCTGGCGCTGGGTCTCGATCACCTCGCCGCGCGCGTCGTACGCGACCTCGGAGCGTTCCGCCCGGTCGACTCGTCGCCGTCAGCCGTCCGAGGTCCGACGAGCTCGGCAGGCTGAAGCCGCTCCAGCCCGGATCCTCGCCGTCGAAGTAGTAACGGACGTCGACCGTCTGCTCGGCAGTCAGCTTGTTCAGCCCGAACGCGCCCGACGGCACGCTCTCGCTCGGCGTCTCGCCCGACACCTGCGCTTCGTCGCACTCGACGTAGTCCTCGCCGAGCAGCCGCCCGCCTCGGTCGTAGTAGAAGTTCTGCCCGCAGCCGCGCGGGTCGCGCACCCCTACAAGGTCACCCGCCTTGTTGTACAGATAGCGCCAAGTACGGCTCCCGGCGCTGCCGCTCGTGTCCGCGTCAGGGTCCGTCGAGCCGACGCGCCGACCCGCCCGGTCGACGTCGTCCGCCGGAAGCTCGATGCTCGCGTGCGTCCACTTCCAGCCCTGCTCGGCGGGCGAGACCGCGAAACGGTGTCGGGTAGTCAGGGCGCGGGGGCCGTGCGAGGCTCGGCCGTCATGAGCGACGCGACGCCGAGCTCCCCTCACGACGCCTTGTTCCGGCACGCGTTCGGGCAGGTGCAGAACGCTGCCGGGCTGTTCGGGCGCTGCTACCGGCTGCGCTCGTGGAGGCCGTCGATTGGGACAGCCTCCGGATGTGCGAGGGGAGCTACCTCGAGCCGGAGCTGCGGGCACTCGAGAGCGACCTGCTCTTCTCCGCCGAGGTCGAGGGCACCGAGACGCTCTTCTACGTGCTCGTCGAGCATCAGAGCTCGTCCGACCCCATGATGGCCTGGCGGCTATGGCGCTATCTCACGCGCGTCTGGGAACGGTGGATGCGGGAGCATCCCGACGCGCGACGTCTACCCAGAGTGATTCCGATTGTCGTCTACCACGGCGCCCGACCCTGGAGCGCGCCCCGCTCCGTTGGGGAGCTCATCGACGCCGCCCCGGCGCTCGGCCCTGAGGTCGATGCGCTTCGGCCGCAGCTTCATCTACCTGCTCGACGACCTCACCCAGCTCGGCCCCGAAGAGCTGCGGGCCAGAGCGTTGCCGGGGTTCGGTGCGCTGGCTCTGTGGGCCTTGCAGAACGCGAGCCGTGGCAGCTTCGCCCAGACCGTCGGGCTGTTCGGGGACGTCTTCGACGCGGTGCTCAAGAGCCGTGACGGCGCGGAAGCGCTCGGGGCTATCTTCAGGTATCTTTCTCTTGTCACCGGCGAAGACCGGCACGATGTCATCGACACCGTCCTCGCCCAGCTCAGCGAGCCGGTTCGGGAGCAAGCCATGACGCTGTACGATCATTTCATCCAGCAAGGCAAAGCAGAGGGACGCGCAGAGGGACGCGCAGACGTCCTGTTGAAGCTCCTCCAGCTGAAGTTCGGGCCGCTGCCGGATGAAGCCGCGGCACGCGTCCGGGGGGCCTCTGCCGACGACGTGGACCGCTGGATCGAGCGAGTTCTCACCGCCGAGTCGCTCGCGCAGATCTGGGCCTGAGCGCACGGCCGAGGGCGGACGGGGGCGGCGCCGCCAGCCGGCCAGAGCTAGACGCACGCAGGCGCGAGCAGGTGGCGGTCCGCCGGCGGGTGGCGGACGAGTCCGCCGATTTCGCGGCGTAAGTGCGCGGAATGACGTGACCACGTTCGCGGCACGGGGCGTGAAGATGGCGGCGGGGCGTGACCGCACCTCGCATCGTGGTGGCCGGCGCGACGACGGCGCTCACCCGGAGGACGACTTTGAGGAAGGGGTTCCTCGGAGCGTGGCATCCGCTCGTCGCGCAGTGCTGGCTGTACGCGCTCGCCGACGCGCAGCGGCACACCGGGGTGGCCGTGCATCACTCGGTGCTCGTCGTCAGCCACCACCACACGAGCGTCACGCCCGCGCACGACAACTTGCCGGAGTTCTGTCGGCGGCTGCATCGCGACATGAGCTGTGCGGTGCACGTGCTCTTGTGCGGTGAGAGGTACGACGCGCCGCGCGAGGTGTTCGACGACCGGCCCGTGCACATGATGCGGTTGCTCGATGCGGCCGCGCAGGCGAGCCATCTCGTTTACGAGTACCTGAACCCGCCCGCGGCCGGGCTCGTCGAGCGGCCCGAGGACATGCCGGGGCCCACGCTCGACTTCGGGCTGTGGAGGACCGGCTTCATCGAGGTCGAGCGGCCGCCGGTGTACTTCGATTCGGGCCGGCCCGAGCGGCTGCGGCTCGAGCTGACGCCGCCGCCGCTTCTGTATCGCGTGTTCGGCGGGAACATGGAGCGGCTCGTCCATCACATGCGGCGGCTCGGCGAGGACGGGCTGCGCGCGATCGGTGCGGCGCGCACGCGGCCGGTGATGGGGGCCTCGGCGGTCCGAGGGCTGCATCCGTGGAGCGAGCCGCGCACGATGCGGGAGAGCGGTGGGGGGCGGGTGCCGAGCTTCAAGCTCGGGGCGCGCGGGATCGTGCCGCGACAGCAGCGCATCGCGGCGGCGACGGAGGTGCGGGCGTTCCGGCAGGAGCATGCGCGGGCGCGGGTCGCGCGACGGGACGGCGACTTCGATGCGGTCTTCCCCTTTGGGTCCTATTCGATGAGGCAGTACCACGGCGCACCGGTCGAGCCGGCGCCGCCGCCGGGGGCGCTCGTCGCGCTGCCGGGGCCGCTGCTCCAGCAGGTGCGGGACGAGCTCGCGCGCGAAGGGCGCGGGGCGAGCGCTGACGCGGCGCCCCTCGTCGACGAGGTGCGTGCGGCCCTGCGAGACGAGGCGGCCGACATCGTCGAAGACGCCGAGCTCGACCGACCGGAGCCGCGCACCGGAAGGCTGTCCAGCATCGACGCCTCGGCCCAGACTGAACACGACATCGTCCCTGACGAGCGCGCTCTCGTCGTCGTCCGTCACCGCTTCGACACGCAAGCCGCCCAGCCCGCCCGCCGACTCATCACCCTGCGCGACCGTCGCCGCGGAAGACCCCCGCCGCCCGGCGGCACCCACGGCTCCGACCCACCCGCCTGAACACAGACGCCCTCGAGGCGATCGTCGCCCGGATCCACGCCGAGCGGCGCATCGCTGCATCTCCGACGGCAACCTCCGGGCTCGATCGCCTCCTTCGGGCGCTCACCTTCCCCGAACCGGACCGCACGGCTGCCTTCCGTTCCGCCAACCAGCTTCCGGGGCCCCTCGCCGACCCTCGATCTCCACTCCGGCTACCGCGCACATCGGACGGTTCCGCTTTGGTTGCGCACATCGGACGGTTCCGCTTTCCGGCTGCCTTCCGTTCCGCCAACCAGCTTCCGGGGCCCCTCGCCGACCCTCGATCTCCACTCCGGCTACCGCGCACATCGGACGGTTCCGCTTGGGTTCCGCTTGCGCGGCTTGGGACATCGCACATCGGACGGTTCCGCTTTGGCTACCGCGCACATCGGACGGTTCCGCTTGGACGGTTCCGCTTGGGGGTGGACGGTTCCGCTTGGCGGGGACGGTTCCGCTTGGTTCCGCTTGGGCAATCGGCGCTCGTCAGGCACGTTCCTCCTGCGGCGTCGGGCGAGCTCGGCATGCGCGACTCAGTGGGACGGCGCTTGCCAGGCGCCTATGTCGTAGCTGCCGCTCTGCGGACGGGCGGTGCCGATCAGGTCGGGGCTGTCGAAATCGTAGTGGCCGAGATGGGGGCAGTTCGTCGTCCCGTCACGTTGGATCGAGCAATACAAGCCGAACATGCCGAAGGGGCCGCCCGCTCCTGCAAGCGTCCCGCCGGCCTTTGCGCGAAAGTCGCTTCCCACGTTCATGAAGGCGGCCGACATCGGGGACTCGTACGTGGTGCCCGGAATGACGTCGACCGTCGTCGGCGTCGAGCCGTTGATCCACACCGCAGAGCCGGAGTCGCTCATCGGCGCGTCGGTGACGTTGTGGGCGCACTGTGCGTTGAACGCCGTGCCGGTTTCGTTATGTGCTCCCGCATGCGCGAAGCCGAAGATCGCGGTGTTGGCGACGGTCGTGTCGTGGAACACCCACTTGTTGCCCGTTTCGATGCCGACGCTGCCCGTGCCGTCGAGGTTGACGATGGTGTCGTACAGCGCATAGCCCGGATACTTGAACGCGATGCCGATGCTCGAGTGCGCGAGAATGAGAGAGTTCACGACGGCCGACGACGTATCCACGGTGACCACAGCGTGTTCGGTCCACATGTCGTCGCTTCCGCCTTCGAGAATGCAGCCGCGGACCGTTTCGGCGTTGTTGTAGCTCGCGCTGAGGCTGCCTACGGCGGACCCGTGGGTGCTCTTGATCTGCAGCCCGATGAGATCGACGTAGTTGTCGTGCATGAAGAAGCCGTCGGGCTGCGTCGGCCACTGATAGGGGTCGGTGGTCGACAGGGTCACGCCCTTGCTCGGGTCGATGCCCGTGAGCGGATCGCTCGGCGTCATGTTGTCCGCGAAGCTCTCGCCCGGCGCGGTCGTGATGATCAGGTGGTAGCAAAGCATGGGATTGGAATAGCACTCGCCAGACCAGCTTGCGCCCTCTCCCCAATAGCCATCGTGGTCTTGCACGCGAAGGGGCGAGGCCTCGCCGTTTTGTCCTGCAACATATGGCCGGTCATTCCAAAGGCGGGCTTTGTAGTTGGCGTCCAGCCGGATGGTCGCGACGCCCGTCAAGGCCGTCGTCGCATATTTCATGGTCGGAATGTGGGATCGTTGCGACGTGTACAGCACGTCCGCGATGTAATCCCAATCGCACCCATCACTCGTCGTGAAGGAGTGGCCGAAACCGTCGCCGGTCCCCCCGGTCCCCGTGGGCGCGACCGTGCTCGTGCAGCTGGCGTCCATGAGGGCGTACACGCGCAGTGGCGAGTCGGAAACGACGTAGTCATGAAAGGTGTGCGTCGATCCGCTCTGCCATGGCTCGTTGTCGAAGGCCCATCCGGTGAGCGAGATGTAGTCGGTCCGCGAGAGGTACTTCCACGTGCAGGTGCCGTCATGGATGGAGGAGCCGGTGCCGGTGGGGCTCGTCGAACCGGACGTGCAGGTACCGCTCGATGTGAGCTCGTAGGCGGCGAGGGGTTGACCGGGATTCCACGTGCCGGTGCTGGGATCCCATCCGGAGCCGCTGTTCACGCGCGTCTTTGGAGTGGCTTGCGCATAGGCGTGGTCGGGCAGCCAGCCCGGGGCGTTGTGAACGTGAGAGGTGACCGCGGAGCCGTCGCTGCCCGTGCCAGCGTCCACGCCACCTCGGCCGCTGTCGGGACTGCTGCCACCGTCCGTGCCGCTTCCGCCGGCGTCGGCCGTGACGCCGCCGTCCCCTGTGCCCATCTTGCTGCCGCCGCCTGAACAGCCGGCAATCACGACGGCAAGACAGGCCAAGACGACCACAGCTCCACCGTTGCGCGTGCTCATGGACCCTCCGGTGCCGCAATCCTACCTCGACCCTCGGCACCATGTCACTGGGTCCATGGTGCTCTGCATTACAGGCGGCGATGTCACGAAGACTTTCAGGACGTCATCGCCGACCTCGATCCCGGGTGAGCTACGTCCCCATCGGAAATATCGCTCAGCGTTTCAATCGGCTCGATCCGTACGTGCGATCGCTCCCCGCCCTCGACCGCGCGGTCACCCTCGCCTCGAAGGCCAGCCGCACGAACGCACGAACGGCACGCGAACGCAGCCCGCCACCTCTCGGCGCCCCCCTGTCGTCCCTCACCCTGGAGGTGGGTGCTGGAGGTGGGTGTCCTGTCGTGTCCCTTTGGAAGTTCCGCCGTTGTACTGGGGGTGGGTGCGGGTGGCTTCCATGGATTAGATGGCGCAATTAGGCATAAACACCCAAACGGCACCGGAACCGTGATTGTCACCAGGCCCCCCGATCAATGCCGTGTTCCCATCCGCACTCAATGCGACTGAAGTGCCCTGCTCGGTGGAGCCTACGCCACCCGTGCCGACAAGTTTGGAACCGTGTTGCGACCATGTGCTGCCGGACCTTGCAAATACCCACGTTGCACCTGTAAAGCCATTGTCGGAGGGACCCCCGATCAACGCCGTGTTCCCATCGCCACTCAAGGCAACTGAAGCGCCCTGATTGGCCATACCTGAGGAACCCGTGGCGACAAGCTTCGAGCCTTGTTGCGACCATGCGCCGCCGGATCTCGCAAATACCCACACCGCACCAACGCCGTGATTGTCGACATAACCCGCGATCAATGCAGTGTTACCATCGCCACTCAAGGCAACTGAATAGCCCTGATTGGCTGGATCTGAGGCACCCGTGCCGCGAAGTTTTGGGCCTTGTTGCGACCATGCGCCGCCGGACCTCGTAAATACCCACGCCGCTCCCAGATCGGGGTCGACGTCGCTGTCGTCACGATAGCCCCCGATCAACGCCGTATTCCCATCCGCACTCAATGCAACGGAATAGCCCTGATAGGTAAATCCTATGGCACCCGTACCGACAAGTTTCGAACCTTGTTGCGACCATGTGCTGCCGGACCTTGTAAACACCCACGTCGCTCCGTGATAGGTATCGTCCGTATACCCCCCGATCAACGCCGTGTTCCCATCCGCACTCATTGCGACTGACCAGCCCTGCTGGGCTGCGCCTATGGCGCCGGTGCCGACAAGCTTCGAGCCTTGCTGCGACCATGCCGTGCCAGATCTTCTAAACACCCAGGCGGCACCGACATTGGTATTGTCCGTATACCCCCCGATCAATGCCGTGTTCCCATCGCCACTCAAGGCAACGGAATAGCCCTGTTGGGCTGCACCTGAGGCACCCGTGCCAACAAGTTTTGGGCCTTGCTGCGACCATGTACTGCCAGATCTTGTAAACACCCACGCCGCGCCGACATTGGCGTTGTCACGAGATGCCCCGATCAATGCCGTGTTCCCGTCCGCACTCAAGGCAACTGAATAGCCCTGATTGGCTGGATCCGAGGCAGCCGTGCCGACGAGTTTCGAGCCTTGTTGGGTACTTGGCACGCCCGTCGCGGTGCTGCCCGCGTCCGTGCTGCCCGCGTCCGTGCTGCCCGCGTCCGTGCTGCCCGCGTCCATGCTGCCAGCGTCCGTGCTGCCAGCGTCCACGCCACCTCGGCCGCTGTCGGGACTGCTGCCACCGTCCGTGCCGCTTCCGCCGGCGTCGGCCGTGACGCCGCCGTCCCCTGTGCCCATCTTGCTGCCGCCGCCTGAACAGCCGGCGATCACGACGGCAAGACAGGCCAAGACGACCACAGCTCCACCGTTGCGCGTGGTCATGGACCCTCCGGTGCCGCAATCCTACCTCGACCCTCGGCACCATGTCACTGGGTCCATGGTGCTCTGCATTACAGGGGGCGATGTCACGAAGACTTTCAGGACGTCATCGCCGACCTCGATCCCGGGTGAGCATGCGTGATCAGTTAGCGCGTGACACGCGGGATTTTCGGGGTTTTGCAGGCAGCACACGCCATCCGCGAAGCTGATCGAGGACGCTCGGACGGCGCCGCCAATTCGGATCGGAGCCGCGGTGGATGAGGTTGGCGGCGATCCGATCCCACTCCTCGTCGGCCCGCTCGCCGTCAAGGCTCATCGCCGTGGCGATTCGCATGGAGGCGACGGCCATCATGCGCGACATGTTCTGCGGGTGGACCGGCGACTTGGTGCGCGGCGTGCCCGGTCGGGGAGGCCTGCCTTCCTCGAGGCGGTGCTTGTGGGCGAGCATGCAGACAGCGATGGATGCCGCCATGGAGGCGTGCACAAGCGCTCGGACCGTGTGGGGGTTCTTCGCGCCGATGCGGTCGAGTTGGTGACAAGACTTATCGAGCTTGTTGTCCATCTCGATTTCCCAGCGCACGCGGTAGAGCTTGCTGGACCTGATTCGGCCCGACCCGCCGAGGCAGGTTCGTGAGGTAGTAACAGTAGGTGCCTTTGATGCGCACCCCGACGAGCCGACAGCGGACGGGGTCGGCCCCTCTGCCCACGGTCACATCGGCGTCGATGGTGCCGCCGTCGAGCAATAGATGTTCGTCGTCGAGGAGAAGGTCGAGGTCGGTTCCTGCGGTGAGCGGGGCCGCCATCGAGCCACGAACGACGCGGTCCACCTTCGGCTTCCAGCTTTCCTTGAGGCGCAGAACGTACCGGACGTCGAAGCGTTCGCAGTCATGGAGCAGGCGCAGGCTGGCGTAACCAAGGTCGGCAAGGAGACCGAGTCCACGCCACGACTCGTCGATGGTGAGATGCTTGGCGTCGTGCTCGCGTGCCGGCGACAAGTGATAGCCAACGGTGGTTCCAACGCCGACGCTGAACCGCTTGTGGACCTTGAGCGCCGCGTAGTCGCCGGTACCGCGATATTCGTTGCGCAGGGCATCGTCGAGCTTCACCGTCGTCGAGTCGACGATATGCCAGTCGCTCACGACTTCGCCGAGCCACCCCGGCAGATCACGTGGCTGCGATGCCGCGTACGCAAGCGCACGGTACGCCACGTTGGCCATCACAACTTCGTACGCCTCCGAGAACCAACGGTAGGCGGCACCGCGGACCACCGGCGCTGCCCCGGTGTCGAAGTAGTGGTCGAGAATCGCGGCCTGCCGCCCGGCCTCACCTCGCGACGCCGCGATGATCGAAGACCGCAGGAAGAGCAGCGCGTCCAGCTTTCGCTCCCGCTGCTGAACTCCGTCGTGTCGACGAGGTCCATCAACACCTCGTCCGGGAGAATCGCCTCGAACACCTCTCGAACGTCCACTCCCCGCATCGCGCCCTCCGTGGCGCGCAGAGGATCACGCAGCAGGCTTCTCCGCAACTGCATCGCGTAAGCGATCGGAATCGCTTAACCTTCCGCTAACAGGACACGCATGCCCGGGTGAGCTACGTCCCCATCGGAAATATCGCTCAGTGTTTCAGTCAGCCCGCCACCTCTCAGCACCGCCCTTCTTGTGCGCTGTCTTCTCGCGTAGGGTTTCCCCGGAGGTGAGGCATGAGCGAGCAGCCCAAACACATCTTGATGACCTTGGCTGGGACTCTGAGCATCCTGTTCGCGTTTGCGGGCTCCGCGAGCGCCAACACGCTGCAGGTCGGACCGGGCAAGACCTACGCGAATCCCAGCGACGCTGCCGCCGCGGCACACGACGGCGACACCATCGAGATCGACGCTGGCGACTACCACGGTGACGTCGCCCACTGGACTGCGAACAACCTCACCATCCGCGGTGTCGGCGGCATGGCCCACCTCATCGCGGAGGGCAACGCCTACGGTGGCAAGGCCATCTGGGTCATCTCCGGCAACAACACCACGGTGGAGTACATCGAGTTCTCAGGGGCGACCGTCCCCGACAAGAACGGCGCGGGCATCCGGCAGGAGGGCGCGGGCCTCACGGTCCGCCACTGCTACTTCCACGACAACGAAGACGGCATCCTCACCACCGACAACGCGACCAGCGACATCCTCATCGAACGCAGTCAGTTCGAGCACAACGGGTACGGTGACGGACGGTCGCACAACCTGTACATCAACCACGTCCGCTCGTTCACGTTCCAGTACAACTACTCGCACCGCGCGCACGTCGGCCACGAGCTGAAGAGCCGCGCCTACAAGAACTACATCCTCTACAACCGCATCACGAACGAAGACGGCGACGCGAGCTACCTCATCGATCTTCCGAATGGCGGCGAGTCCTACGTGATCGGCAACCTGCTCGAGCAAGGCCCAAACAACCAGAACCGCACCCTGGTGTGCTTCGCGTGCGAGGGCGCATCCAACCCGAACAGCCAAGTCTATTTCGTCAACAACACGTTCGTGAACGACGCCTCGGCGGGGACGTTCATCCACAACAACGCCTCCACCGACGCGGTCGTCGTGAACAACCTCTTCGTCGGTCCGGGCGCGCTCGTCAACGGCCCCGCCATGCAGACGACGAACCTGATGACCGACAGCCCGGCCTTCGTCGACCAGACCAACTACGACTACCACCTGACGTCGAGCTCCCCCGCCATCGACCAGGGCAGTGATCCGGGCATGGCGAACGGCATGTCGCTCGTGCCGACCTTCCAGTACGTGCACCCGACCGACTCCCAAGCGCGGCCGTCCGACGGCATGATTGACGTCGGCGCCTACGAGTACGGCACGGTTCCGCCGCCGAGCGACGGTGGCGTGACGGACGGCGGGGCAGGCAGCCCGGACGCCGGCGTGATGACGGACGCCGGCATGATGGGAGGAGCCGACGGGGGCGGTGGAGGAACGGACGGCGGGTCGGACGGCGGGATGGCCTCCAGCGCCTCGGCGGGCGGCTGCGGCTGCAGGGTCGCGTCCGAAGGCCACGAGGGGACGGGCTGGGTCTTCGCGCTCGTCGGCGTGGTCGCGCTCGTGGTGACGCGAAGGCGCTGGAAGCGGCGCCCGCCTAGGACCTCGCCGTAGCGCCGTGGCCCATCGAAGGGCCGGAGCGATCCTCGCTGCCCATGACGAGGGATTGCGAGGGGGTGCTCAGGGTCGCGTCGGAGGCACGGGGTCGGCGTGCGTCCCGTTCGTCGCGCTCGTCGGGTTCGTGTGGTGAACGAGGATGACGCCCTTGTTGCAGAGCGCGTACACCACGTTCTGTCCGGCCCAGAAGATCTTTCGGATCCGCGCATCGATCGGGAGCGCGACGGGCGTGAAGTGCTGGCCGTCGAAGTGCCGTAGGGGGGTCGGCCCGGCCCCACCTGAGAGCTGGACGTAGGCGTCGTCGGGAGCGCGGGCCCACAGTCCCTCGACCGACTCCCCCGGTCCCGCCACGGTCGACGCGTGGTGCCCGTCGTAGACGATCCCCTGATCACGGCTCACCGCGAGCAGCGCGTGGCCGTCGGTCCAGTAGGGGACCTGGTGCGTGACCGGCACGCCGAAGGGCTGCGTTCGACCGTCGTCGATGCGGACGAGTTGCCAATCGTGGCCAGCGAAGCGGAAGCCGATCACCGAGCGGGGACCGAGCACATGGGGCCGGACCAACGAGCCCGAGACCGCCATCGACATCTGCCACCCAGCGTCGTCGAAGCGCAGGACGCCCGCTTGCACGTGGCCCTGCGTATCGCGCCCTCCCCCCCAGGCGAGCACCTCGCCATGAACCACCTGCGGCGCCCCGGGGGGGCGGAGCCAGGTCGAGGGGACGGCGTGGATCGCTCCTCCGACGAGGCGCCCACCTGCCTGGTCGCCGAAGACGTCGAATCTGATCGCCGACGACCGCCAGACTGTTCATGCGGTCCTCGGAGCGAGCCACCACGCTGAAGCGGTGCCCATCGTAGTGCAGGAGCGCACCCGTCGAGACCACCCACACGTCGTCGGGCGATCGTGCGAAGCCGTCCTCGAGGCCACGGGCGATGACCGTCGGCGGCGGAGACCAGCTCCCGTGCGACTTGGCGAGGAGGCCCGCCTCGGAACCGAGCAGCACGTGTTGGCCGTCGGTCATGACGGCGGTCAGACGGGCGGCGCTCGGGCTCGGGTCGGGCACCCATCCATTCCCGTTCTCACGCCAGAGGATGCCCTGGTCCCCCGTGGCGATCGCGCCCCGAGAGCTCCGCGCGACGCCCCAGAGCTCGACCGGCGGCGGATGGGCGTCGAAGCGCACCTCGCCCGTGTGATCCACGCGAGCCACGACGCCGTGGCCGTGACGGTCGTTTCCGACGAACACCGCGTCGTCCGCGCCGCAGGCTGCATCGACGAGAACCGTCCCGTTCAGTTGACGTGCGGTCCAGTACGCCCCGTCGAAGCGCACGACCGCGCCGAAGTCGCCGGCGGCCACCATCGTGCCGTCCTCGAAGGCGCACAGAGCCAAGAGGGTGCTGCTCGTGACGCGCGGAGCACGCTTCCACCGGTGTCCGTCGTAGTGGGCAATCGTCCCCTCGTCGCCCACGACCCATAGGTCGTTCGCGCCGTGCACCACGACGCCGTAGAGGTTTCCGTGGAGGCCGGGGAGCCACGCGACGTGCCGATCATTCGCCCGCGCGATCGCCACCGCGCCGCCTTCGCCCACGGCGGCCATGGTCCTGTCGGGACCGACGTCGACGTCCCACAGCGGATGGGGACGGGGTGCCACCAGCCGGCCCTGTGCCCCGCCTGCCTCCGGCAGCAGCAACAAGAGCCCGCGGAGAGAGGTCGCGAAGAGGCCGACACGCGGATCCGCCGGGTTTCCCGCGAGCGCGGTCACGGTGAAGCGGGGCCCCCCGGGCTGCAGCACGCACCAGCCGTCGTCCGAGCACCGAGGTCCGTGCGAGACGAGGTCTGCAGCCGGAGAGGAAGGCTGAAGCGGCCCGTGGTCGTCATCGGGCTCGTCGTCGGACTGACTGTCGAGGCCCATGCAGGCATCGAAGTCGGTCTGGCACTCGGTCGCCTCCGTCATGGTGCCGTTGCCCCATTGCTGGTCCTCCGCGACTTCCTGGTCCACGGTGCCCATGCAGTGCCGGAGGTCTCGCGCGCACGATGGGATCGGCGCGGGCGCAGGGGGCGCCGACCCCAGGACCGCACCGCAGGTTCGCCCCTTCGAGATCGAGGAGACGATGCGCCATCGGCCTCCCGTCCGGACGAGGACCGAGCGCCGGAGGGCGATGCCCTCGTGCGGAGAGTGGTTGTCGGCGTCGGCGTCGGGGAAGGCGCTGGCGTGCCATGCGGTCAGCTCCACGCGGTCGCCGCTAGTCGACACCACGTGGATGGCGTACTGGGCACCGAGGACGGGGGCGCGGGGGTGGCGGAAGGAGGGCACCGGGCCGTGGGCGCCGTCGAAGCAGGTCACCGAGTCGGCGAAGCTCCCATAGAAGGCGTCGGCATCGCCGAGCATGCTGGCGACGGTCCACGCCTGATACGCCGAGATGGCGCCCGTGGGCTGCCTGGACGCCGCGGCCGCCCGCGCTGCGCTCGCGTGAACGGGTGGCGGGGCGGCATGCGGTGGACCCTCGGCCGGGCGCGCCGCTGGACCGCAAGCGACCAGGAACAGGAACAGGAACGGGAACAGGAACGACCAGATGGAACGGTAGCGCATCGTCTCCTTCCTTCGGTCAGAGACAATACACCGGCCGCGGGCGTGACCACGATGTTGCTGCCTCGCCTTGGGCACGCTCGGCATCACCGACGAGCCAGACTACGAGTCCATTCCTTCCCTCCTCGACGTCACGAGCTACGGAAGGGTCCGCCTGTCCCCCGGCTTCGCACCGGATCACGCCCTCGCGGAGCGGACGAACGAGGGCGACACGGGATGGCTTGGCTTCACTCACCCGCAGGGGTCGCGGCGCTGCACGCGCGCAGGATCATCGCGTAGACGGTGGGGTGGTTCTGGAGCTGGTGATGCAGGACGCCGCCGTGGCGGTTCGTCTCGATGCTGAGGTGCGACGCGGTGGTGGTGGGGCCCGCGGCGCTCGGCGCGCGCACCATGAGGTCGCCGACGAGCCGGCCCACCGCGTGCTCGGGGTCGTCGGTGACCGTGGCAGCGAGGAAGTAGTGCCGCGCCGTCGGCAGGAGCTGCTCCGCGAGCACCGCGTCGTCTGGTGGCGCTGCCGCGAGCCAGTCTTCGTCGACGACGGCGCCGTGACGCAGGTCCTTGATGCCCGCGCTCCGCGCCGCCACGACGCGGGCCATGATCTGTGGAGCGGGGAGGTCGATGCGGTCGAGCGCGCGAGAGAGCGTGTCGCTGATCTTCGCGAGGGGCGCACCGCGGTGGGGAGCGCCGATGTAGAAGAGGCGCCGCACGCGCGTGGTCCACTCGAGGCCCGCCTCCTCGGCGTAGTGACACGCGCTCCGGACCACCAGGCCGCCCATGCTGTGGCCGATCAGGGTGAGGTCGTCGATCGGAACCGGGTACGCGTCGACGAAGCGCGCGAGCTCGTGCGCGAGGCGGCGGCCGTTCTCGGAGACGTGGCGCCCCGTGTTGTAGCGCACGAAGACGGGCGTGAAGCCGAGGTCACGCTCGAGGAGCGCGCCGAAGCTGAGCGCCGGATCACCGTGATATGCCTCCGCTTCGAGGCACCACGACCATTCCGTCGTGCCGAGCCCGTGAACGAAGATCGCGACCTTCGATGTCGCCTCCGGGACGACGTCACCAAGCGTCGGTCGGTCGAGCGACACGTAGCGGTCCCGGAGCCGGAAAGCCATCGACAGGTCGAGGCCGTTTCGGCGCGCGCTCAGGTGATCGCCCACGGCCGCGTTGACCACACCGAGCGCTGCGTCACCGAGCCATGCCCGCGTTCCCGCCGCGTCGGAACGCATGGGCAGCGCCTCGACGGATCCGGTGGCGAGCGGCACGTCGTCCGCGTGCTCGGCGACGTCCAGCGCCGCGTCGGTCGCGACTTCGATCGCCCTGTTGACGAGCCGGACGGTGCCGAGCACACCGCGCGTCGAGAGGCGACGCACGTCGTCGATGACGCGGACTGGCTCCCGGAGCGGCTCGATCTCGTCGGTGACGCGCGTGATCGCACGCATCGTGGACTCGTGGCCGAGGTCGACGAGGTCCGTCGTGCTGTCGATCGCGTCGTGCACGAGAGCCTTGAGACCGCGCCACCGGCGGATGCCGAAAATCGCCATCGGTAGATCTTTCTACGGGCCGCTGTCGAGCGAGCGACGGGCGTGAGGGCAAGCCCCGGGGCCGTTTGCGCGCGCCCGCCGCGGGCTCGTCGGAACGAAAGAAAGCGTCCGATGCAGCGTGCCCCTGACACACCGACGATAGCGCGCGGAGGGCACGGCCGCATGGCAAAGCGACGTGGGACATTCCCCGTTGATGTTCCGGTCGCGTCCGCTCGATGCGCGCGGCCCGGTCGGAGACGAGGAAGCGTCCTCGGCCTTTCGGGAGCGCGTCTCCGGCGCGGCTGGCCATCCATCGGGTCCCGCGCTACCACGGGGCGATGCCTCCTCTCTTCGTACGCCTCGGCACCCGCGCCCTGGCGCTCGCCACGCTCCTCGCGCTCGCGGGTTGTGGGCAGCACGCGTCGAGCGAGGCCGACGTGGCGCGCGCGATCGCAGCGCTGCCGGCCCCCGCCCGCGCGCACCTGCTCGCGCGCTTCGCCCCGAAGCCGCCGCCCGAGCGGACGGGCGTCGTCACGATGCGCGGCAAGCCGGTGACGCTCCTCGGGCCAGACGTGAAGGTCGGTGACGCGCTGCCGCACTTCACCTTGCTCGGCCTGGACATGAAGCCCGTCCAGAGCGCGGACTTCGCGGGACACACGCTCGTCCTCTCGGTGGTCCCCTCGCTCGATACGCCCGTGTGTGAGTCGCAGACCGAGCACCTCGCCGCCCTCGAGCCGCGGCTGCCCAAGGGAACCGAGCTGCTCACCGTGAGCCGTGACACACCCTTCGCCCAGCGCCGCTTCCTCGAGGGCGCGCACCTCACCATGAAAGCAGCCTCGGACTTCCAGACCGGCGCCTTCGGCGAGACGCTCGGTGTGCTGATGAAGAAGAGCCGACTGCTCGCGCGCAGCGTCTGGGTCGTGGACGCCCATGGCCGCGTCGCCTACCGGGAGCTGGTCGCCGACGAGAGCCACGAGCCCGACTACGGCGCCTTGATGCAAGGCGTGGAGCGCGCCACCCAGGGCCACGGCGCGCACTGATCGCGAAGACGGCGGCGGAGAGCTCCTTCAGTCGGTGCCCGGCGGTGCCGGATCGGTGCAGTCGCCGGTGCCCGCCTGGGGGGCCGGCGGCACGCTCAGGTCACGGCCACAGGAGAAGTCGAACATGTCGAGCAGCGCGTCCGAGTTGGCGTCGCGCGCCGTCAGGGCCGGCAGGTGGAACAGGAGCTCGATGAGGCGCGTGATCGCCGTGTGGTCGTGGACCACGTGCGACGCGTAGTTGCGCTTGGCCCAGGGCGAGATGACGACCAGCGGCACCCGCGGCCCCATGCGCGTGAAGGGCGAGTCGGGCTCGGCAGCGCACGCAGGCGGCGGGGGCACGTGATCGGCGAACCCGCCGCCCTCGTCGTAGGTCCAGACGAGAGCGAGCCGCGGCCACTCGGGGCTCGTCACCGCGTGCTCGTAGAGGGTGCGCAGCCACGCCTCCCCCTTCTGCAGATCGGCGTCGGGATGATCGTCGTCGACCGACTCGGTGCCGTCGACGAAGGCCACGTTGGGCAGGGTGCCCGCATCGAGGGCGGCGTAGATGTCGGCGAGCGGGTGGACGCCGGGGTCGCTGGCGGTCCAGCCGAGGGAGCCGCTCAGGGGCGCATCGTCCGTGTAGGCCCCCCAGGTGACCTTGGCGTTCATCAAGAGCTGCAGGATCGACGGCGTGTTGGGCGGCGGGTAGACGATGCCCGTGTCGACCACGCCCACGTTGCTGCCGAAGAGCAGGAAGTTCCGGTTGCCGAAGGTGCCGCTCTCCATGGGCGCGAAGTGCCGGTCGCTCACCGCGAAGGTGCTGGCGAGGAAGTAGTCGAAGGGCAGCTCGCTCGCGTCGTAGAAGCTCATGACGAAGTGGCCGTCGGTGTCGGTGGTGTCGGCCGCGCTCTTCACGAAGCCGTCCATCCTGCCGCCGTCCACGCAGGCGGCGATCGACGCGCCCTGATGGCCGGGGTCGTGAGCGAGGCACGTGTTCGACTGGCGAAAGAAGTGCACCGGCTGGCCCTGGGCGTCGGGGTTCGAGAAGTCGGCCGGGATCGCCTCGACGTCGGGCTGCCCCGCGTCGTGCAGGGCGCCCAGGAGATGATCGAAGCTGCGGTTCTCCTTCATCACGACGAGGACGTGCCGGATCGGGATCTGGGCTGCCTCGGCCGGTGCGATGCCGAGGGTTTGCTCGGGCAAGGCGCCGCGCCCGAAGGCACAGCTCGCTCGCTGCGTCGCCAACGTGTCGGCCGGTAGGGCCACGCCGCAGCCGAGCGACGGATCGTCGGGGGGCGTGGGCAGCTGATCGATGCCTTGAAAGCCCCAGTCGGCCTTCTGCAGGTCACAGCCCGTCGATGCCGCGGCGAGCACGGCGGCCAGCGCGCACAGGGTTGCACCGGCGAGTCGGGAGCGCCGCGTGGTCGAGACCGGCGTCATGGCGGACCTCCCAGGGGATAGCCGTAGGAGAGGGCGATGGTGAGCCACGGCGCGTCGGTCGTGTGGTAGGCGGCACCGCTCACCGAATAGCTCGTGGCATCCGATTCGACCTCGTAGCTCGACCTGAGCCCGAGCCACATGCCGTTCGCGAAGATCTTGCGGACGTCCGCGGCGAGGCCGATGTGCGTGGTCTGGTCACGGCTCCCGAGGGCCGCGTCGGTGGTGCTCGGCGCGACGCCCCAAAAGCCTTCGGCGGAGAGCATGAGCGAGCGCGCCACATCGAAGCGCGCCGCCACGCCCACGTCCGTGAAGGCGGCTCCGGGCCGATTCGGCTGACCGAGCCGTCCCGACTCCTGCACGAAGGCGGTCAGGAGCAGGGAGCGGTTTCCCGTCAGCCAGGAAGCGCCCACGACGCCGCGCAAAAGGCCCCCGAGGTTGACGCCGCCAACACCGGCCACGCTGTTGACCGTGCGCAGGGCCGACAGGCTCACGCCCCAGGGCGCCATGACCTGCATCGCGGCCGCGAGGCGCAAGCCGCCGTAGAGGCTGACAGGGCTGTCGTGCTCGAACCGATAGCCAGCTTCGCCGAAGCCGGAGGCCTGGCCGCCAATCATGGGCGTGTAAGGATGGGTCTGGCCGAGCACGCCTGCCTTGAAGGTGAGCAGGCCGTCCCACTGGAGCAACCATCGGCCATGGTCGACGAACTCGAATCTCGCCCCACTGGCCACCCAGCTCCCCGAGCAGGGCATCGCCCACCTGGCTGCTACCGAAGCTTCCAGCGATGACGACGCCGCGCTCGCCGCTGTGGAGCTCGGCGGCGGCCGGCGCGGCAGCGAAGCCGACCGCGATTGCGATGGACAGCACCGTGACGAGGGCGTGGAACGCGCGGCGCGGGGGTCGGTGCACGGGCCAGTTATCGCACGGCGCTCGGCCCCGGGTCACGTAGGGAGCGCTCGCCCGGGAAGGAACGCGCCGCACCAACGTATGACGACCCCGGACCGGGGACTCTGCTACTGTCGCGCGCCCCGCGAAACGCCGCTCCCCCGTGTCCAAGACGAGGTCGCAATGGCGGAAGAAATTCACGAGCTGCACGAGCACGCCGAAGAGGCCGCGCACCACAATCTCGCACAGGTCACCGTCACCATGGCGGTCCTCGCCGTGCTGGTCGCAGCCGCGTCCCTGCTGGGCCACCGCGCCCACACGGAGGAGCTCCTCTCCCAGACCCGGTCGACGGACCAGTGGGCCTACTACCAGGCCAAGGACATCCGACGGCACAGCTACGAGCTGTTCCTGGACGAGCTGTCGGTGTTCTCGCTCCGGAGCAGCGACGCAGCGGCCGGCATCCGGGACAAGTACGGCAAGCAGGTGGCGCGCTATCGCCACGAAGAGCGAGAGATCCAGGCCGAAGCCCGGGCCGCCGAGCACGAGGTGGAGATCGCGGAGCGGCGCGCGAACCGCTTCGACCTCGCCGAGGTGTTGCTCGAGGCGGCGCTCGTGATCTGCTCGATCACGTTGCTGACGAAGAAGCGCGTCTTCTGGGCCATCGGATCGTTCATCGGCCTGGCCGGCGTGCTCATCGGCCTGGCGGGGCTGTTCGTCGGGTGAGCTGGGGCGGCTCGACCCGCGCAACCAGGTCGACGAGCGCAGCAGCGCCCCCGGGCGAGACGGGTGGGGCTCCACGGGTGTACGCTTTGTTTGGTGGGCAGGGGAAGCACGGCGGCGGGGACGGCTCTGACGCTCGCGATCGCGGCGCTCGCCGGCGGCTGCGGCGGGGGAGGCGGCAGCGCAGACGCAGGGCCGATCATGTTCGACGCGGCGGTCGGGCCGGACGCCGAGGACGGCATCCCCGACCCGACACCGCCGGCTCCCCCGGCCATGCCGGCCGCGCCCGCCCCTCCGGTCCTGACGCCTTGCCCCGCCGGATGGCACGCCGTCGACGCGGACGGCGTCACGACCTGTGACCCCTGGCCCGCCTCGGGCCGGCCGACCTGCACCGGCGCCACCGCCGCCTTCCCCGGCTCGGACGCGTGCGCCCCCATCGGCACCGACGCGACGGGCGAGTTTGCCGACGGCCTCCCCGCGGGGGCCACCGTGCTCTACGTCTCGGCGACCGCCGCGGCGGGCGGCGACGGAAGCGCGGCCATGCCCTATCAGGCCATCGGCGACGCCATGATCCATGCGCACGTCGGCACCATCATCGCCCTCGCCAACGGCACCTACGACGGGCGCATCACGGTCTCGCCAGGGGTGACCCTCTGGGGCGCTTCGGTCGCCGGGACGATCCTCACCTACTCGGGCGCCCCGGACGAGCTGCACTCGGTCGTCACCCCGAACGGAAGCGACGTGGTGCTGCGCAACCTGCAGATCACGGGCAACGCCAACGGCGCCGAAGCGGTTGGTGCCGGCCGCAGCATCGAGCTCGACGACGTCCTCGTCGACACGCCGCTCGCCACCGGCGTCTACGTCGCCCAACGAGGCATGCTCTCGGCGAACGGCCTGGTGGTGCGAGACGTACAGAGCCTCGAGCGACGGACGGATCGGGCGCTGCGTCGACGTGGAGATGGGCTCGACGGCCACCGTCACCCACGCGGTGCTCGAGCGCTGCCAGGAGTCGGCGGCCGCCGCCATCGGCACGGGAACCAGCCTCCACCTCGAGGACGCGGCCCTCCTCGACCCGATGCCGCGCAGCAGCGATGGGCAGGAAGGCTTCGGCGTCTCGGACATCCAGGCTTCGGTCGACCTCGAGGGCGTCGTCATCGAGAACGCCGCACGAGCAAGGGATCCACGTCAACGACCCGGGCACGATGCTCGTCGCCAACGACCTCGTCGTCCGGGGCACCCTCGTGGGCACGTCGGGCACCGGGCAGGGGATCTACATCGACAACGGCGGACAGGCGTCCCTGACCCGGACGCTGGTCGACCAGACCACCAACATCGGGCTGCTCGCCAGCACCTCGGTCTCGACGGTCACCACGCCCACGATGGTGGATCTGAGCGACGTGGTCGTGCGGAATTCCATCCCGTCGAGCCCGGGCGCATCCCGGACGAACGGCTACGGCATCGTCTCCCAGCAGCGCGCCGTCGTGACGGCCACGCGCGTGATGATCGCCCACATTCCGGGCATTGCCGCCGCGGCCAACGCGGGCTCCCTCGACCTCACCGACCTGACCGAGCTCGACGCCAGCCAGACCACGGGACCGGACCCGGGGATTTCGGGCGACGGGCTCTTCATCGGCCAGCTCGGCGGAGACGTGACGCTCACGCGCGGCTCCCTCGCCGACAACGTCCTGAGCGGCGCCCTCGGGGGCAGCGGCACGATGCACCTCAGCGACATCACGGTGCAGAGGACGTCCGACGGCAGCGGCATCCAGGCCCAGGGCGGGGTCCAGATGCAAATCGACCGGGCGCTCATCGAGGACACGCACGGCACCGGCCTCAGCGCGGGCCAGGACGGCACCGTGGTCATGGCGAACGACGTGACGGTGCACACCGTGCACCCGCGCCCGAGCGACGGCCACTTCGGCCAGGGGATCAGCGCGGCCTTGGGTGCGGACCTCACGGTGAAGCGCGCGGTGGTGGAGGACTGCGAGGTGCTCGGCGTCGGCGCCGACGGGGCCACGGTCCACTTCGAGGACCTGGTGGTCAACGGCACCCGACAGGAGAGCACGGACGGCCGCGCCGGGCATGGGCTACAAGCCCAGAATGGCGCCACGGTCGATGTCACCCGTGCATCCTTCGAAGACAACCACGAGTGCGGGCTCTACCTGATCTCTCCCATGACCCACGGCACCTTCGAGGACGTGGTCGTGAAGAACACGCTCGGCGCTACCAAGATGGGGGTGGACGGCTTCTACGGGGAGGCCCTCATGGCCTACGGTGGGGCGACGGCGGAGGTGACCCGCGCCCGGTTCGAGGGCAACCACGAGGCATCGGTGGAATCCTACTTGCTGGGCTCAGACGTGAAGCTCACGGACGTTCGGGTGCTCGACACGCAGCCACGCGAGTGTGCGTCGACCGGCGTCTGTCCGGGCATGGGCGCCGGTACCGGGCTCGACGCCATCGGCCAGGGCACAATCGAGGCAACCCACTTCGAAATCCGGGGCAGTGTCCTGTGCGGAGTGCAGGTCGCCCCCGACCCGTCCGCCATGTCGCCCCCGACTGCCGACGCCACCAGCATCGACCTGCACGACGGCGTCATCGCCGACAACCTCATCGGAGTCAACGTGGAGGTCGATGGGTTCGACCTGAACCGGCTCATGGACGAGGTGCGCTACGTGAACAACCAGACGCCCCTCGACTCGACCACGCTGCCGGTCCCGCAGCCGTCCATGTTCATGCCGGACCTCAGCAGTCCGTAGCCGCCCGCGCCCCCGGATCTCCATCTCCGCGCCACGGCTCGACCGTGGACCACCGAGTGACTATCTACGGGATCCCGCCGGCCCGCGGGCAGCCCCGCGCGGCCGTGCTAAGACTTCCCCATGGACCTCGCTTTCTTCGACCCGGCCGTCCATCGCGCGCGCCGTGCCCGCCTGGCCGCGGCCCTCGGCGAAACGCCGGCTCTCATCGCGGCCGGCGGGCTCGTTCCGCGCAACTACGCGGGCAACCCCTACCCCTTCCGCGCGGCGAGCCACTTCCTCTATCTCGTCGGCCTGCCCTTGCCCGGTGCGATGGCGCTGCTCGAAGGCGAGCGGTGCGTGCTCTTCGTCCACGCGCCGAACGCCGACGACGCCCTGTGGCACGGGCCCCTGCCGACGCTGCCCGAGCTCGCGGAGATCGCCGGCTGCGAGGTGAAGGCCCTCGAGGCGCTGCCCGCCGCCATCGCCGGACGCCCGGTCGCCACCCTGCCAGCCCCCGACCTCGCCACGCGTGCCGCGCAGGAGACGCTGCTCGGGCGAACGATCGGCCTCGACGCGAAGAACGAGAACGACCTCGGGCTCGCCGACGCGGTGATCGCCCTGCGCCTGGTCCACGACGACGCGGCCCAGGGTGCCCTCCGGCGCGCAGCCGAGGCGACCGCCGCGGCGCACCGGGCGGGCATGGTCGCGACGCGCCCCGGTCTTCACGAGCGCGAGGTGTGCGCGGCCATGGAGCAGGCGCTGTTCGCGCGCGGGTGCGGCACCGCCTACGGCTCGATCGTCACCGTGCATGGCGAGGTGCTGCACAACGTCGAGTACCACCACCGCCTCGAAGTCGGCGATCTCGCTCTTGTGCCGACGTCGGCGCCGAGACGCCGGACGGATGGGCAGGCGACGTGACGCGTACATGGCCCGTGTCGGGTGGCTTCACCGGCGCCCAGCGCGACGCCTACACGCTGGTGCTCGCGTCCCAGCGCGCCGCCATCGAGGCGGTCCGCCCGGGTGCGCGCTACCGGGACGTGCATCGGGTCGCGGCACGCACGATGGCCGCGGGCCTGGTCGAGCTCGGCGTCCTTCGAGGCGACCCGGACGAGCTGGTCGCGGACGGCGTCCACGCCCTCTTCTTCCCCCACGGCGTCGGCCACCTGCTCGGCCTCGACGTCCACGACATGGAAGACCTGGGCGACCGGGCGGGCTACGCGCCGGGGCGCACGCGGAGCGACGCCTTCGGCCTCTGCACCCTGCGCCTCGACCGGGACCTTTTGCCCGGCATGGCCGTGACGATCGAGCCGGGCTTCTACCAGGTGCCGGCCATCCTGAACGACCCCGCGCGCACCGCCGTCGCCGGCGACCGGCTCGTGCGTGGCGCCCTCGAGCGCTTTTCCGGCGTGCGCGGGATCCGCATCGAGGACGACGTGCTCGTCACCGAGGCGGGCCACGAGGTCCTGACCACCGCGATCCCCAAGGCCCCCGACGAGGTCGAGCGTGTCGTCGCCGCGTCGCGGTGAATCTTCCGAGGTCGTTCATGCCTTTGCTTCGCATCCGCGCTCGCTTGTTCCTCTTCTTCGTCGCCGGCCTGTCGGTCGCCGGTGCCGCCGGCTGCACCAACCGGCCCCGCCGAGCGCCCGCGGTCTGCGGCGACGGGATCATCGCCCCGTCGGAGGGATGCGACGACGGGAACACGTTCGACGGCGACGGATGCTCTGGAACGTGTGCCATCGAGCACGGCTTCAGCTGCCACGGAGCGCCGAGCGTGTGCATCGGACCACCCCCACAAGCCGTCTGCGGCAACGGCATGGTCGAGCACGGCGAGCAGTGTGACGACGGCAACCACGTCAACGGCGACGGATGCTCGGCGGCCTGCCGGACCGAGGGGACGGCCTGCGGCGACGGCGTCTGCGATACGTCGGCCGGCGAGGGGTGCGATAGCTGCGCGGCCGACTGCGGAGGCACGCCCATGTGCTCGACCTGCGCAGACGCCGACGGCGACGGCCACGAGGACGCCGCCTGCGGAGGCGACGACTGCGACGACACGAACGCGCACATCCACCCGGGCGCCACCGAGATCGCGTGCAATGGCGTCGACGACGACTGCGACCCTAGCACGCCCGACCTCGTCGACGCGGACGGCGACGGGTACGCTTGCGGCGCCGACTGCAACGACGCGGACCCCACGATCAACCCGGGAGAGACCGAGATCTGCGGCAACGGCGTCGACGACGACTGCGATCCGACCACCCCGGACCGGCAGGACGTCGACGGCGACGGCTACACCTGCGACGTCGATTGCAACGACGCGGACCCCGCCGTCCACCCCGGCGCGACCGAGATCTGCGGCGACGGCATCGACAACGACTGCAACCCCGCCACGCCCGACCTCTTCGACGCCGACGGTGACGGTGCGACCTGCGACGTCGACTGCGACGACTCGGACCCGAGGCGCTCGCCGAGCTTCACCGAGATCTGCGGCGACGGCATCGACAACGACTGTAACCCCGCCACCCTCGACGACGGAGACAACGACGGCGACGGCTACGCCTGCGACGTCGACTGCAACGACGCGGACCCGGCCGTCCACCCGGGCGCGGTCGAGATCTGCGGCGACGGCATCGACAACGACTGCGACCCCACCACGCCCGACATCTTCGACGCCGACGGCGACGGCTACGCGTGCAACGTGGACTGCGACGACTCGGATCCCTCGGTCTACCCCGACAGCTACGGGCTGTGCCCGGGCGGAGGGTTCAGCTACCGCGAGGACTTCGAGTCGGGCGACGGCGGCTGGACCACATCCGGGGCAAGCTCGTCCTGGGCCTGGGGCACGCCGAGCGCGACCTACATCGCCTCGGCCGCCAGCGGGACCCACGCCTGGGTCACCAACCTGTCCGGGAGCTACAACTTCGACGAGATGTCGTACCTCACATCGCCGTCCATGGATTCTCAGCGGCACCCTGAACGACCCGCTGCTGCAGCTCAGCCTGCTCTACGACACCGAGTCCTTCTTCGACTCGGGCTGGGTGGAGATGTCGGTGGACGGCGGCGCGACCTGGACGAAGGTCGGCACCACGGGCGAAGGGACCAACTGGTACAATGGGAGCGGCGACGCCTGGGAGGGGAGCGCGACGTCGGACTCGAGCGCGGGGACGTGGGTCACCGCGAACCACATCCTGACAGGCGCGGCGGGCCACGCCGACGTCCGAGTGCGCTTCGCCTTCTCCAGCGACGGAAGCGTCAGCTACGAGGGCATCGGCATCGACGACGTCTCCATCAGCAACGACCTCATCGACTTGACCGTGGCCAGCGTCGACACGTCGGACAGCGTCTGTGCGAGCGCTGCCCAGCCCATCACGGTCACGGTCCAGAACGTCGGTGTCACGCGCGTCCCGAGCTTCGACGTGTCCTACACGGTGGTGGGCTCCGGAAGCACCGTCACCGAGACGGTGAGCCGTCCGCTCCTGCCGGGCGCGACGCTACGGCACACGTTCACGACGCTCGCAGATCTCTCGACACCGGGCCTCCACGTCGTGCGCGCCACGGTGACCAACGCTCGGGACACCGTCCCGGGCGACGACTCCATCACCAAGGTGGTCAGCGCCGTGCCCACCTACCACCTCGCCAGCGGCCCCTACAGCGAGGACTTCGAGGCGGGCGACGGCGGCTGGACCACCGGCGGCATGAGCTCGACCTGGGCCTGGGGCACGCCGGCAGGCTCCTTCATCACCGCGGCGGCGAGCGGCACCGGGGCGTGGGTGACCAACCTCACGGGCAGCTACGACAACGACGAGCAGTCCTGGGTCGAGTCGCCCTGTTTCGACATGTCGGGGCTGTCCGGCGACCCCACCCTCTCCTTCTCGCACATCTACGACACCGAGAGCTGCTGCGACGAAGGGTGGATTCGAGGTCTCCCTCGACGGCGGCGCCACCTGGACGAAGCTCGGCGCCATGGGCGAGGGCACCCACTGGTACGACTCGTCCTCGGGCTACTGGAACGCCAGCTCGGGCGGAAGCGGAGCCTGGCAGACGGCGTCCCACGTGCTCACGGGCACGGCGGGCTTCACGCGGGTGCGCATCCGCCACGTCCTGCACAGCGACCTAAGCGTCACCAACGACGGCTTCGGCCTCGACGACGTGTCCATCACTCCCTGACCCTCACCATGACCGTTCGCGACGTCGTACAGATTGGCCACCCCGTGCTCCGGCGCCCCGCCCGCCCGGTCGCCGCGGACGAGCTCGCCTCGCCCGCGACCCAGGGCTTCATCGACGACCTGATCGAGACCATGCGTCACGCGCGGGGCGCGGGGCTGGCCGCCAACCAGGTCGCCGAGCCCGTTCGCATCTGCGCGATCGAGGTGGGGGACAACCCGCGTTATCCCTACAAGCCGCCCATCCCCCTCACGGTCCTGGTCAACCCCGAGATCGAGCCACTCACCGAGGAGACCTTCGACAACTACGAGGGGTGCCTCAGCGTGCCGGACCTGCGCGGGGTCGTGGCCCGCCCCGTCGGCGTCCGAGTGCGCGCCCGGGATCGGCACGGCGCGCCCATCGACCGGGAGGTGTGGGGGCTGTCGGCCGGCACCTTCCAACACGAGGTCGACCACCTCGACGGCACGCTGTTCGTGGACCGCGTCGAGGACACGAGGACGCTCTGCACCTGGAACGAGTTCGAGCGACACTACCGCGCGGCCTTCATCGAGCGCGTCGAGGCCCTGGTCGCCCGCTTCGGGACCTGAGCGGTCGCCTGCACCGCCACGTCATCGAGCCAGGTCTCACCCCCGCTCCGCTGCGCTGCGCGGCGAGGCGCCTGCGAGGTGGTGCACGTCGTCCGTGGACCGAGCGCGTCGAGCGTCACCCGCATGTCACGAACGTGACGTGTCATTGACTTTTCCGCGTCGCCGCTCGACCCTCGTTTCGAGGTGAACGCCCGGCCTCCCTTGCCCTTGCTGGCTTTGGTGTGTGGCACGACGCTGCTCGCGTCGGCCTGCGGGCGCGGCATGTCCCCCGCCCCGACCGACGCCGGCTCCGCGGACACGGCCGTCCCCCCGCCGGACGCCCCCGTGGGCATGGACGCGACCACCGGCGATGCGGGCGGTGGGCCCACGTGCGGCGCGGGGCTCACGGTGTGCAACGGCACGTGCATCGACACGACGAGCGACGACGCCCACTGTGGCTCCTGCACCATCGCCTGTGGCACGGGCGGCACCTGCGTGTCGGGCACATGTCAGGGCGGCCTCTTCGGTGCATGCACCGCCAACACGGACTGCAACGCGGTGCCCGGCGGCCTGTGCGTGGGCCCCACCCACGGCGACACGACCGGGCTGCCTGGGGGCCTGTGCACGACGGCGTGCACGACCGGAGCCGACTGCGGGGACGGAGCGGACTGCGTGGCGGTCGGCACCGACCACTACTGCGTGCCCACGTGCGACCGCGGGACCGACTGCCGCGCCGGCTACAGCTGCCTGCCGCAGCCGGGCGCGGGCGCGGTGTGCATGCCGGTCTGCGCGACGGACGCCCAGTGCGGCGACGGCGCTTACTGCAACGTGTGGACGGGCTTCTGCCAGACGAGCCGCCCTTCGCCCTCCGACCCCGGCGCCGACGACGGCGCGCCCTGCGATCAAGCGCCCGACGGCACGTCGAACTGCCGTGGCACCTGCGATCCGGCGTGGGCCCACGCGCCCGACGGAACCAGCACGCCGACAGGCTACGTGGACGGGACCTGCCAGTCCTACTGCAGCGTCGGTCCCGAGTGGGGGGGGCCGCTCTCGAGCTTCCCCCCGAGCGCCTGCCCGAGCGGCAGCGTCTGTGTGCCGACCGAAGTGCCCGTCACGGTGGGCGACCTCGGCACTTGCACGCCCGAGTGCAGGACCGACGCCGACTGCCGCGAGGGCTACGCATGCAAGCACGGCCCCCGACCGACCGACGCCTTCACCGACGGCTACTGCGCGCCGATCGACTGCAACGACGGCGCCCACAGCTGCCCCGCCAACTACTACTGCGAGAGCGGCTACGACCCGGCCCACCCGACCGCCGGCCGCTGCCACCCCGCCAACATCCAGCACGTCGTCCTCCTCGTGCAGGAGAACCACACCTTCGACTCCTACTTCGGCCACTACTGCACGGCTGCGGCGGGCAGCAATCCCACGTGCACGCGCGGGCCGAGCTGCTGTGAGGCAGCCCCCGCCACGGTCTCGGGCGTCGCCCCGCTCTCGCTCACCGACAGCGCGAACTACGCCCGCGATCGGCATCACGAATACGCCTGCGAGATCTGCCAGATCGACGGCGGCGCCATGGACAAGTTCGTCACCGGCGGCTGCCCGGGCGGCTCTTCGCTCTTGCCACCGAGCGCCGCCTGCTCGAGCAGTTACACGTTCGCCGTGGCCGACGCGCCGACGCTCGACACCTACTGGAACTACGCCGACAACGGCGCCCTCGCCGACCGCTACTTCCAGCCCATCGTGGGCGGCACCGCGTCGAACGACATGTACCTGGCCGTCGCGCACTACGAGTTCCGCGACAACGATGTCATGCCCGACGCCTACGGAAGCAACTGCGAGACCGACCGCGTCACCCATCCACCGGGGGGCTACACCGAGCTGCCGGGCCGCACGATCGCCGACGTCCTCCTCGACCGGGGCGTGACCTTCGCCACCTACGCCGATGGCTACGGCGACGCGGTCGACGCCGCCGCGAGCTGCACCGACGCGATGCACTCGAGCTGTGCGTGCGCGACCACCTACGCCTCGGACTGCCGCGAGTCCTACCTGTACGAGACGGCGTGCCTCTACGACGCCGCCGACGTCCCCTTCGAGTACTACCGGCGCTTCCAGGACGACCCGCACACGATGCTCGACTACGAGAGCCACTTCCTCGACGACGTCGACGCGGGCCGCCTGCCCGACTTCGCGTATGTGAAGTTCCGTACATCACGCAACGAGCACCCGAACTGGAGCTACATCAGCGACGGTGAGGGGTGGGTCGACCAGGTCGTGAGCGCGATCGAGGGCTCGCCGATCTACCGCGACAACACGCTCATCCTCTTGACCTGGGACGAGGGCGGCGGCTTCTACGATCACGTCGCACCGCCCGCCTCCGTCGAGACCTACCCGTCCGATGACCCGAGCTCGCCGAGCATGGCGGGCGCGCCCATCCCTTACGGCACGCGTGTGCCCATGCTGGCGATCGGCCGCTTCGCTCGCGTCGGCACCGTCTCCCACGTACAGATGGAGCACTCGTCCATCGTGCGCTTTCTCGAGTTCCTCTTCGTCGGCCCGTCAGCCGTGGGGACCCTCGGGGGGCGCGACGCGGTGGTGAACAACATCGGCAGCATGCTCAAGCCGTCGGCCGTCGGCGTGACCGTGCCCTGACCGCGGGCGTGAAGACGAAAGGTCAATGCACGTCGGTGACGTGCGCGTCGAGCGTGTAGGTCCCGTAGGCGCCGCTCTGGTCGTCGCGGATTTCAGGGTCCCCTGGCGCGTGTCGAGGGTCATGGCGGCGTCCCCGTCTTGGCCCGTCGTCTGGTCGTCGTGACCGACCACGTCACGGCGCGGCCGCTCGTAGACGGTGCACGGGAAGTAGCCCGAGCTGCCGCCGCCGTAGAGCAGACCGCCCGCCGCAGGTGATCTGCGCGTGACAGCCGGGGGCGCCGTTGACCGTGGCCTGCTCGACCGTGAAGGCGCACAGGGCACCCTCGGCGACGGGCTTGGTTCCGGTCACGTGGGTGACCGTCGCCGTGATGACCCGCGGCGGCGCAGCCGAGGGCCCGTTCGTCCCGGGCGGCGGCGGAAGGACCGGCGGATTGCCCGGCACGAAGGGCGAGGGCCCGCCGTCCGGCGACGCGCCGCCACCGATCCCGGGCGGCAAGGAGGGCGGCGGGCCGTGGTCACTCCCGCGCGTCGCCATGACGAGCGCGAGCCCCGTGCCGACGCACACCGCCCCGAGGGCGAGCATGCCACAGCCTACGGCCACTCCGATCAACGCCTTGTCTCGACCTTCCATGGGCTCCTGGTCCTCGCGGCGCGCGCCCGAGCGAGCACCCCACCGGCATATAGCAGGATTGCGCCTCGCCCTGCCTCCCCGTACCGTCCCCGGCCGTGACCGCCGCCACCCGAGGTCCGATGCGCGATGGGGGGTCCCCCGAGGACCCACGGGCTGCGGACGCACCCCCCGGCACGCCCTCCGCGTCGCCCCTCGCCGAGCACCGCGCCCGCGCCGCGGCCCGGCGCGATGCTGCAGCGCGCCTCGAGTCCCTCGCGAACCGCATCTCCCTGGGCCGACTGGTCACGGCGGTGGCGGCCCTCGTCCTCGGCATCGCCGGCATCCACGCGGGCTCGGTGCCCATGCTCGCCGGTGGTGGCGCCTGCCTCGCGGCCTTCGCTGTGCTCGTCGTCCTCCACGTCCGCGTCCTGAGCCGCGGCGAGCTCCAACACCTGCGTCAAGCCGTCCACGAGCGGCACATCCTCCGACTCTCGGGGCGCGCCGCCGAGCTCCCCTACAACGGCGCGGCCCTGCTGCCGAGCGACCACCCCTACGCCCACGACATCGATCTCGTCGGGCCCGGCTCCCTCTTTCAGCGCATCGACGTGACGCACACGATCCACGGTGCGCGCACCCTCGCGGCCTGGCTCGGTGCATCGGCCGCCGCCGAGGCCGTCGCGGAGCGCCAACAGGCCGTGCGCGAGCTCGCCCCGGACCTCGACTTCCGGGAAGAGATCGAGGCCGCCGCCGGCGAGGACCAGGGCGCGGTCAAGATGGACCCGACACCCTTCCTCGACTTCCTGGGCGGCGACGGGCTCTTCGACGGCAAGCCGTGGCTCGTCGTCCTCATCCATGTCCTTCCGGTGGCGACCGTCGGCCTGTGGGCAGGTTGGCAGTGGGGACCGCTTCCGCTGTGGAGCTGGCTCGTGCCCCTCGCGCTCTCGGTGCTGCTCGTGCTCCAGACCGGCGGCACCGCGCACGACGCCTTCGACCGCGTCGGTGCGCGGCGCGGCCACGTGGAGGCGTTCCAGCGGATGCTCGTGCTCGTGGAGCGGACGCGCTTCGAGGCGGCGCTGCTCCGCCGCATCGGCGATCGCGTCACGTCGGGCGGCCGTCCCCCCTCGTCCTATCTGGCGCGCCTCGATCGCTGGGCGAACATGGCCGAGCTGCGCACCCAGGGCCTGGTCCACTTCTTCGTCAACTTCTTCGTGCTCTGGGATTTGCACGTGCTGTTGCACCTCGAGCGCTTCAAGGCCGACGTGAGCGCCGACCTCGCGCAGGTCTTCGAGGCCCTCGGCGAGCTCGAGGCCCTGTGCTCCCTCGCGGCCCTCGCCCACGGCGATCCCTCGACCACGTTCCCCGAGATTGCGGAGCCCGGAACGCCCTTCGAGGCGGAGGCGGTCGCCCACCCGCTCCTCATGCCCGCGATCCGCGTCGCCAACGACCTGGCGCTTGGCGGTCCGGGCACCGCGCTCATCGTCACGGGCTCCAACATGGCCGGCAAGAGCACGCTGCTCCGGGCGGTGGGCCTCGACGTCGCCCTCGCCCTGGCGGGGGGGCCGGTGTGCGCCACGCGGATGCGCCTGTCGCCCGTGCGACTGCGCGCGAGCATGCGCGCCGAGGACTCCCTCGCGCATGGCGCCAGCTACTTCCACGCCGAGCTCACCAAGCTGCGCACCGTGATCATCGACGCCGACGGTGAGCCGCCCGTGTTCTTCCTGCTCGACGAGCTGCTGCGCGGCACCAACGCGCGGGCTCGCCACCTCGGCGCGCGGGCCGTCGTCCTGCATTTGCTCGCGCGACACGCGACCGGTCTGGTCGCGACCCACGACGTGGCCCTCGCGTCCCTCGAACAGGAAATGGGCGATCGCGTCGACAACGCCCACTTCACCGACGTGATCGTCGACGGGGAGATGACCTTCGACTACCAGCTTCGGCCGGGGGTCGTGCGCACGAGCAACGCCCTGCATCTGCTCCGACTGGCGGGGGTCGACGTCCCGGACCAGGACGACGGCGTGTCACCCGAGGTGGCATCGAAATGACATTCCCGCGGGGCGGAGCGCTGGGCTACCATCCAAAGCAGCGCCGTCGCGGCATGCACGGCTGGACAGGGAGTGCCGATGCGCGGACCGCGTGACTACCTCGATGGCATCGTTCGCATCCATCGCCTTCGGGACCCGGAAGAGCAGCGGTCGACGTGGCGCCAGAGCCTGGCCACCCTGGCCGCCGTCGTCGCAAACGACCGGCGCACGGTCCCGCTCGAGGGCTACCCACCGGAGCAGCTCCGGCGGAGCGTCGCGACCGCCCTCGAGACCCACCTGATCGACGACCTGGACTGGCTCTCACCGCCCGCGGCGGCGGCCGCGCTCTACGAGCTCGGGGCCGCGCTACCGGCAACCTCGGAAGAGCGTCGCGAGATTGGCCGGCGGGTCTTGCGGCGGTTGCTCGGGGGGGACGCGGCGACCTTCATCGCCCTGGCTACCCAGCTCGCCCTCGGCTCCCAGCGCTCCCTGAGCGGGACCGCCGTCCGCGCCCGTGTCGCCCTCGCCCTCGACCTGCCCTTCGGCACCGGCACGCGCGCCGACGCCCTCGCCCTCGCCCTCATCTCGCGGCGTGAGCTCGAGCGGGAGTGGCTCACCATCCCCTCGACGGGCGCCCTGCCCTCACGCCGTCTGGCCGCACGGCTGCTCGAGCGGGCGGCGCGCGAGGCTGTACGCCGGACGGCGGAGGGCGACGACAGCGGAGTGCACGTGTTCGAGACCCCGGCGGTGCAGGCAGCGTGGGCTCGCTTGCTCGCAGAGCGCGAGTCGCTCGTGTGGCGGCACGTGGCGACTGCCCGGGGTCTGCTCTCCGCGGTCGTCCCGGCTCTAGCCGGCGAGATCGAGCGGGACCTCGCCTCGCACCTGACGCCCACCGAGTGGCGACGCGCGGCCGCTTCCCTCGCCGCGCGCATCGCGGTCGATCCCGAAGCCGCTGCCCGGCACGCCCACGGCCTGCTCATGTCGCCGGTGATGCAGCGCGACCCCGGCATCGCCGCCGCGATGATCTTCGGTCTGCCGCGGGCGGCAGAGGCTGAGCCCGGGGCGGCCGGAGCATTGCTCGAGCAGCTCGCGCGTATCGGTGGGCTCGATGCGGCCGAGGCACTTGTGGAGCTCAGGCGCGAGCGACTCGCCGGCGAGCTGACCGTGTCGGCGGCTCGCATCGCACGGGCCACCCTGCGCGATGCGCGCGCGAAGGCGACAGGCGACGACGGGCGCATCGCCCTCATCGACGCCCTCGACGACGAGCTCGACGAGGAGGGTGCCGAGCGCGAGCCGACGCTCCGCGAGCGCCTCAGCAACGCCATCGCCACCTTCGCGTCGAAAGACGCGAACGAGGCGCGCCTCGAGGCGGGACGGGTGCTCGAGACCGCCGAGGCCCGGGTCACGACGCTCGAGAAGTGCAGCGACCAGGACGCGGAAGGCCGGCAGCGCGGCTTCCGGGCCCTGCGCGAGATCGATCTCGCGCTCTTCGAGACCGACGCCCTCGGTGACCTCCTCGCGCTCGGCGTCCGCGACGACCTGAGCGCCCCCGGGCGCCCCCTCGGCGACCTCTTCGATCGTGTGGCCGACTGGCTCGTCGAGCGCGAGCGAACCCCCGTGCCCCACGGCACGGAAGTGCCTCATCTCACCATTCGTCTGCGTCGACTGCGGACCATGCTGCACATGGTGGACGCGGACGGCAGCTATGGTGACGACCGACTCTCGTTGTTGCGCGAACGGCGTCTTCGCACCACGGGCGTCCTCTTGGAGCGCGCGCACGAGGACGCGCCGTCGCCGCTCCGCCGCACGGTGTGCGCGGCAGGGGCACGCGCCTGCGACGCTCTCGTCCGAGAGGAGCTGGCCGAAGTGTCCGACGTGTTGATTGCCGTCGCCACGCACCTGACGTCCGAACAGGACCTGAAGACGATTGCCGAGGCGTCGATGGTTCCGGACATCGAGGCCGCGGTGTCGGCGTACGTGCGGCTGTTGCCGGCGGTCGAGGGCGCTCCCCTGTCGGGGCGCGGTCTGCGCGCGACCCTCGACGCCCTGGACCGGCTCGCACGGGAGCTGCCGGTGGCGACCTCGCCCCGGGTCGAGGCGCTGCGCGCGACGCTGCTCGGGCTCAGTCGCGCGCTCGAAGACGTGGCGGCACGCGGATCGATCGCCGAGCTCACGGAGGGCAGCGAGGGCGCTCCCCTCTTGCCCCTCGAAAGCGCGGTGCAGTCTCTCTCGCGTCTCGTCTCGGGCGCCCGGCGTCGCCTGGCCCTGTCGACCGACGACGAGGCGCCGACCAGCGGGTCCGCGATCCGCCTCGTCGCCGTCTGTCTGGAGCGAGCGATCGGCGGCCGGCGCGACGTGCTCGGCGACGCGATCGAGTCGGCGGCCGAAACGCTGCGATTCGAGCTGCCGACCGTGCTCGCCGAGGCGGTCACGACGGTGCTGCGGCGCATCGCGACGTTGCCGGACGAGGCGCAGCGCCGACCCCGTTCGAGCTTCTTGCCCGCGCCCCCGAAGGAGGCGCCGCTGCCGCCCTGGCTGCCACCGAGCCGGACCCTCGGCGGCTTCTACGTGCTCCGTCCTCTCGGGGCGGGGGCGGTCGGGTCGGTCTTCGTCGCGACGCGCACCGAGACTCGCCACGACCCGGGGGCCGAGCAGTTCGCCCTCAAGGTACCCGAGTACGACGGCACCGCCGCCCGCACCCTGTCGGAGGCCGAGTTCCTGCAGCTCTTTCGCGAGGAGGCGGGGGCGCTCCTTTCCTTGCCCCACCACCCGAACCTCGCAGGCTTCGTGACCTTCGACGCGGGCGCTTGGCCCAAGCCCATCCTCGTCATGGAGCTGGTGGAAGGGCCGACCCTGGAGCGCGTGCTCGAGACGAACGAAGTTCACATCGAGCGCGCCCTCGAGGTGCTGGTGGGGATCGCCGACGGGCTCGAGACGATGCATCGCGCGGGAATCGCCCACCTGGACATCAAGGCCTCGAACGTCATCCTGCGCGATCCGGACGGGAGCGCGTCGCCGGGTGCGCCGTCCGAGCCCGTGCTCGTCGACTTCGGCCTCGCGGGGCGGCAAGTACGCCCCGGTTGCGGCACCGCCGAGTACGCGGCCCCCGAGGTGTGGGGGCAGCCGGACCACGGCGCCGGCCCGACGCCCACGGACATCTACGCCTTCGCGTGCCTGACCTACGAGGTGCTGACGGGGCGACAGCTCATCGCGGGGCCCAACGAGATCGCGCTGCTCACGACACACCTCTCGCACGACGGAAGGCCGCCGGGCGTCCAAGCACTCCTCGACGACTCCCGAACGGCGGAGCTCGGCGCATTGCTCGAGCGCGGCCTCCGGCGCGACCCGGCCGCACGCCTGCCCATCGCCGCGATGCGCGACGGCCTCGCCGCCCTCCGCGGCAAGCTCGCGCCCATGCCGTGGCCGATCAGCGTCTGACCAGTCGCGCTGGTCCGGGGGTAACATGCCGGTGCGCGAATATCGCAAAAGCACAGCGCGTGCCTCGGGCAAGGAGATGCATGATGGACGATGGCTGCGATCGCTCGTCGGTGGCAGAGTCAGTTGCCTATCTCCAGACTCCCGAAGCGCGAGCGAGTCTTGCGCGCGACCCGTACTGGCCGAAATGGAACTCCCCCTGGTGGCACGTCCTTGCGCTCGAAGAGGCGGGCGCGACCGACGCCATCCCCGCCGACATCGCCGAGGCGCTGATGAAGTCGGCGAGCAGCTTCTACTTGCCGTTCTTTCCGACGCGCGCATCAGAGATGCCCGCCGGCGAGGATTGGTATCGCCGCGTGATCTGCCACTGTGGCCTGGGCTCGCTCCTGCGCGTGCTCCTCGCCTGCGGACTCGATGTCGAGGATGGCATCCCTTGGTCGAAGGGATGGTTTGTCCGTTACCAGCTTCCAGATGGCGGTTTCAACTGTGACGAGAAGGCCTACACGCGGGACCAGCCCAAGAGCTCCATCGTCTCGACACTCCCTCCGCTCGAGTACTTGCTCGCCCTGAACGACCGCCGCCCGCTCGCTGCCGAAGAGATCTCGGTTCTCGATCACGGCGCCGCGTATCTTCTACGGCACCGGCTCGTCTGCTCGGCCCGTTCTGGCCATGTCCTTCGTCAGGATTGGTTGGAGCCGTCACTGCCGCGGTTCTACGAATACGACGCTCTGCGTGGTCTGGCCTTCTTGGTCCGCTGGGCCGAGCTTTTCCAGAGGCGGCTCCCAATTGGCGAGATCGATCTAGCGCTGCAGGCGCTCGAGCATCGCTTCGAACACGACCCTCGCCCCCCCTTGCGTCGCTGGCACTCGGACCAGCGTACCCGCGTCGAGGCGGCGTCTGGGGAGGAGACGTGGGGGCCAGCGAGTAGCTTCGCGCTCCTCGATGCGCTCGTCGAGCCCGCGGCGGCCGCCCAGGTTCTTGGCAAGCAATGGCTCGATGTGCAGCAAGCCCTGGGGCGATTGAGAGAGCCGCGGGATGGCTCATCCGGCTCGCCCAGTCAAAGATAGAACAACGGAAGGAACGCTCCGATGTTCGCGTAATGATGTCCGGCTTGGACTGCCACGTGAGTGGCGGCCGCCGGCGGTTGGCGGCAGACTCCGCCAGATGGCGCGCGCAAGTGCGCGGAGTGACTCGGCCACGTTTTCGGCACGCGCCGTGAACACGCTTCGTGGCCGTGACCGCGCCCCGAATCATCGTGTCGGGGGCAACGACGGCGCTGACGCGGCGGACGACGCTCCTACCTGCGCGCCACCAAGCGATGAATGACCTTGCCCGACGACTCGCTGACGACTTCCTCGTCGAGCAACAGTGTCATGCCGGTCAAGGTGCGCCGCACGAGACCGGCATCGAAGGCCGCATAGAGTCGCTGGTTCTTGTCGCGCTGGTCGGCATCCTTGGTAACGCGCCAACTCAAATAGAGAGTGCCCCCGGGCTTGACGATGTCGGTGAGCCGCCGCACCGACGGCGCAATTTCGGCCACCGGCAGATGCATGATCACCGTTTCACACAACACGTTGTCGAACGACGCCGTGGCGACGCCGTCGAGCGCCGGCAAGGCGGCGAATGAAAGCTGCGCGTCGGGATGGCGGCGGCGTGCCTCGGCCAAGAGCCCCTGTGAGGCATCGTAACCGACCGCCGGATAGCCATTGGCATTCAGCCAGGCGACCTCTCGGCCGCTGCCGCAGCCGATATCGGCGGTCGCGCCCTCGATGAAGAAGCGCCGCACCAGCGCATGCAGATTGGCCGGCGGCGGCTGCTCGTGCCAATCCTTGGCGTAGTCGGCGGCGGCGGTGTCGTAGGCGGTGAGCGTGGCGCGGTCCATACACCCCTTCTAGCTCAGTCGCGAAGAGGAAGAGAAGGACGTTCACACCGGAGCTCAAGAAGGAGGTCGAGGGTCGGCGCCCGGCGGACCGTCGGGGCGCGAACCGCTGTAGGACTCAGAGGAGGCTGCAGGCGACACAGCCACTGCCGTCATTGCAGCCGGGATTCGTCCTCGTGGTGCAGTTCGGGACCGCGCAAGGGCTGCAGTCGTAGCACTGGCCCAAGGAGCAGGTGCCGGTGCCTCCTCTATGCGCTGCGCTCCCCGAGCAGGTCGTACCATCGCGTCTGAACGAGTCGCCGGGACAGCTCGCGGACGAGCCCGTGCACTGCTCGGCCACGTCGCAGTCGCCGGTCGAGGCTCGGCAGATGATGGAGCTCGAGAGGAACGTGTCGGCGGGGCACGCGACGCTCGATCCCGTGCAGTACTCGGCGCCGTCGCAGGGTCCGGTCGAAGCTCTGCAAATGGTGGAGCTCGAGAGGAAGGTGTCGGCGGGGCACGTGGTGCTCGAACCGTCGCAGGTCTCCTCCGAGTCGCAGGTGCCCGCCGATGCACGGCACACCACCCCGGCGGGTGCGGGACCGCCCGGCTCGCACGTCGGGCCAGCGGTGCCGCCGCAGTTCATGGTGCCGAGCTGGCACGGGTTGCCCGTGCCGCAGGGCGCGCCCTGCGTGCATCCCACGACGCAGGTCCCGAGCCCGTTGCAGCTCCCGCCCGAGCAATCGGTCCCCGTCGGCGCGAAGCCGTCGATCAGGCATGTGACCCCGGTGCCCGTGCAGTGCTCTGCGACGTCGCAGGGCCCCGCCGCGGGGCGGCAGACGGAAGCTCGGGCCGGCGAAGGCATCCGAAGGGCAGGCGGCGCTCGCACCGTCGCACCTTTCGGCGACGTCGCAGGGCCCGGCTGCGGGGCGGCAGACCGTGCTCGTGTCGGCGAAGGCGTCGGGAGGGCAAGTGCTGCTAGTGCCGGCGCACGTTTCGGCGACGTCGCAGGGTCCGCTTGCGGGGCGGCAGACCGCGCTCGTGTCGGCGAAGGCGTCGGGAGGGCAGGTCGGGCTGGTGCCGTCGCAGATCTCGGCGACGTCACAGGGTCCCGCCGCGGCGCGACACTCGGTGCCGGCCGGCGCGGGTCCAGCCGACACGCACACGGGTCTGCCACCCGAGCAGTCGATCATGCCGCGCTGGCAGGGGTTGCCGGAATCGCAGGGCGTGCCGCTGACGCAGCCACCATCCACCGCACCGGCATCCCCAGAAACGCCGGCGTCCTCGTCGGGCAGCGGACTGCACCCGAGCTGGGGATCGCAGAACATGCCCGAGGCGCATCCGCTGCTGCCCGGGACGGCGAGGCAGGCCCCGAGGATCGGGTCGCAGCGGGCCGCTGCGCAGGCCGCGGCCGGCGCAGGGCAGTCCGCCGCGGTCGAGCACGCCGGCGTGCCGCAGGCGGACGGCTTGTAGGGCGAGCACTCGGGCGGCACGCAGCGGCCGTCGAGGCACTCCGTCGCATTCGGATCGCCTCCCGCGGTCGGGCAGCTCACCGACCGGCAGTCGCGTGTGATGATCACCGTCACGGCGAACCGCCCCGACACCTCGACGACCGTCCGCCGCTGGACGACCACGTCCCCGCCCTGGTCGAGCAGGCGCATGAGAACGTCGGTCCGACCGCCCTTGATCCCGGTCACGTCGGCGACCTGCCGGCCCGCGAAATAGTCCTCGCGGTAGGTGGCCTGCACCACCACGGGCGAGGCGCCCGCCACCCGCGTCTCGACCTGTGTGAAGTCGACACCCGGCACGAAGTCCGTCTCGAGGCCGACGACCAGCTCCGGATGGCCCGAGCAACCGGCCCCCAGCACCGCCATGCTCGAGAGCCACACGGCGGATGAGATCGTACGAAGCCGCGACATCGGCACCTTCCGCTTCCCCGCGAGAACGGTATCACAGTCCCGCGTGGCGCCCGACTCGACAACTGCCAATGGCGGTCCCAGCGGACGAGGATCGTCTACGTCCCGGGCTCGGCGGCGGATCACACCGCCCTCCGCATCATCGCAGGGAGCCGTGAGATATCGCACCCGGGTGGTCGGCACGCAGTGACGAGGGGCTAGAGTGGGAGCCCCACCGCGGAGGCGACGATGGCAGAAGGGTATGGTTCGAAGGTTCCGACACCGCGCAACGAGCCCGTCCTGGGCTTCGCGCCGGGCAGCCCCGAGCGCCACACCCTCACCGAGGCCCTCGATCGGGCGGCGGCCGAGAAGATCGAGATCCCGACGGTGGCGGGCGGCCGTGAAGTGCGCACGGGCGACGTGACCCGTGTCGCCATGCCCCACGACCACGGACATGTGCTGGCCGAGGTGCACCAGGCGCGCCGCGAGGACGTGGGCGCCGCCATCGAGGGTGCCCTCCGCGTCGCGCCCGCCTGGGCCGCCATGCCCTTCGAGCAGCGTGCCGCGATCTTCCTGCGCGCCGCCGAGCTGCTCGCCGGTCCGTGGCGCATGCGCATCAACGCCGCCTCCATGCTCTGCCAGAGCAAGACGGCGCACCAGGCGGAGATCGACGCGGCGTGCGAGCTCATCGACTTCCTGCGCTTCAACGTGAGCTACGCCGAGCGCCTGATGCACGAGCAGCCCATCTCGCCGCCCGGCGTCTGGAACCGGGTGGACTACCGGCCCCTCGAGGGCTTCGTCCTCGCCGTCACGCCCTTCAACTTCCTGTCGATAGCCGTGAACCTTCCGACGGCCCCCGCCCTCCTCGGCAACGTCGTCCTGTGGAAGCCCGCCAACCAGACGACGCCGGCCGCCTGGCTCACCCTGCAGATGCTACGCGAGGCGGGCCTGCCCGACGGCGTCATCTCGTTCCTGCCCGGCGACGGCCCCACCCAGGGCGAGGCTGCGCTCGACAGCGAGCATCTCGCGGGCATCCACTTCACGGGGTCGACGCGCACCTTCCACGCCCTGTGGCGCGGCGTGGGCGAGCGCCTCGACCGTTACCGCACCCTGCCGCGCATCGTCGGCGAGACGGGCGGCAAGGACTTCATCCTCGTGCATGAGAGCGCGGACGTGGACGCGGTCGCCACGGCCATCGTGCGCGGCGGCTTCGAGTACCAGGGCCAGAAGTGCTCGGCCGCCTCGCGCATCTACCTGCCTCGCTCATTGTGGAACCGGGTGAGCGAGAAAGTCGTAGCCGATCTCGGCCACGTGAAGGTCGGCGACGTGCGCGACTTCTCGAGCTTCATGGGTGCGGTCATCGACCAGCGCTCCTTCGACAAGATCGACGGCTACCTGAAGCTCGCGCGAGACAGCGCGCGCGTGCTCGCCGGCGGCACGAGCGACCGGAGCAAGGGCTTCTTCATCGAGCCGACCTTCGTCGAGGTGGACGACCCGAAGCACCGGCTCATGCAAGAGGAGATCTTCGGCCCGGTGGTGACGGCCTTCGTCTACGACGACAAGAAGTGGAGCGAGACCCTCGACCTGGTCGACTCCACCTCGCCCTACGCCCTGACCGGCGGCGTGTTCTCGCGCGATCGGGCGGCGGTGATGGAAGCCCAGCGCCGCCTGCGCAACGCGGCCGGCAACTTCTACGTCAACGACAAGCCGACCGGCGCCGTCGTCGGCCAGCAGCCCTTCGGCGGCGCACGCGCGAGCGGCACCAACGACAAGGCGGGCAGCCTCTGGAACCTCATCCGCTGGACGTCCCCGCGCGCGATCAAGGAGACCTTCGTCCCGCCGACCGACTGGCGCTACCCCTTCCTCGGCTAGAGCGCGTCTCAAACACGCCGACCGAGGATCGCGGCCGAGATTGGCTGCGATGCCGACCGAGGGGAGCGTACACGCCGTACGTGACGAGCCGGCGCGAGGACGAAAGCCGGCCCAGCAGCATCCTGGGAAGGCGTCGTCCCAGGCGAGCAACCGCGCCCCACTCTCGGGTCCAGCCGCCTTCCCAGGATGGTCCTGGGGCGAGCGCGCCCACAGCGCCGGCGAGGAGCGTACACGCCGTACGTGACGAGCCGGCGCGAGGACGAAAGCCGGCCCAGGGACATCCTGGGAAGGCGTCGTTGCAGGCGAGCAACCGCGCCCCGGGTCAAGGCAGGAAGCGCGCGCGTTCGCCGGGACCGGGAACACGGCAAGCCTCGAGCCGTCCCCAGAGCCGATGCCGCATGCGCGCCACGAGACGGTAGCCGAGATCCGTGAGGAAGCGCGGTAGGATGCACAGCCACGAGAGGAGCCGCACCGCCCCCGGGAGCTGCCGCGCGATGCGGAAGACGGCGCGCGAGCGCCACAGTACCTGCTCGACCCCGTCCTCGCGCTCGACGTAGAGCAGGCTGTCGAGCTCGGTGGGGATCTCCGGATGGCGCGCGCGCACGAGGGCGGCGGTGTCGCCCTGCAAGGGCGCGAAGCGAAGCCGCCCCTCCGAGTCGTGCCGGAGCAACCACTGCACCGTCCGGTCGCAAAGACCGCAGTACCCGTCGAAGAGCACGAGGCGCGGCGGCACCGGTTCTGCGGGGTCGGACGGACGAGCAGCGGTCACCCTCCCACTCTAGCACCGGACAATGCTTGTGCTTCGTCGCCGATCGTCGGACCCTTGAGCCTATGGAGGTCCATGGTGGCCGGTGACGAGGAGCAGGGCGGGGGCGAGCGGCCGCCGGGGGACAACCGCACGATGCAGCTCGACGCGATGTCCGACGACGTCTTCGAGGAGGTCACGGACGAAGCCGAGGACGTGGGCCCCCTCGACGAGGGCGCAGGAGACGAAGGCGCGTCGGCCTCCTATTCGACCAAGCCGCCTCCCCTCCCGCCGCGCAGCCGCACCATGACACCCCTGTTCATGGCGGCCCTCGTCGGCGTCGTGATCGCGGGCATCGGTCTCGCCCTCGTGCTCTCGCACTTCGTGCTCAAGGGTCCGTCGACCCCCCGCGCGCAGGCCGCCGTCCGGTCACCCGCTCCGCCCTCTGCCGCGCCCTCCGAGCAGGGCGAAGGCGCGGGTCAGACCCACAAGCTCGAGCTGCCCGCCATCATCATCAAGTCGGGCCACGACGCGGACGCGGACGCGCCCTGACGCTCGACCCCTCGCGTCCGTTCGTGGGTTGTCCGGTCAGGAACCCGCGACGTCCAGCACACGGTCGAGCAGCGCCCGGTCGCCCTGCACCGCGGTGCGCTGCATGTAGAACGCGAGCCCCCGGAGGCCACCGAGCTCCTCGCCTCCACCGGCGCGGCCCGGCCCTCCATGCACGCAGGACGGAAGCACCATGCCCGGCGCGATCGCCTGGTCGGCCACCTTGCGGCTACCGACCAGCACGCGCCCGCTCACCGGCGCGACCCCGAGCACGAGCCGCTCGAGGGTCGCCCGGTCGTCGCCGTAGACCGACGTGACGAGGCTGCCTTCGCCGAGGGCCACGAGGCGCACCGCTTCATCCAGATCGGCGTAGGGCAGAAGCGTCGCCACCGGCCCGAAGACCTCGTGCTCGTGCACGGCCATCGCCTCGAAGGGCGCGTCGGCGCGGAGCAGGAGCGGCGCGAAGAAGAAGCCCTTGCCGGCCGGCACACCGATGGGCTCCATGCGCTCCGGGTCGCCCCACACGACGCGCGCGCCCGAGGCGACGAGGCGTGCCACCCCATCGCGCACGTCGCGGAGCTGCTGCGCGCTGGCGAGCGGCCCGATGCGCACCTCGTCGAGCGACGGGTCGCCGACCTTGATGCGCGCGAGCTCCTCCGCGAGGGCTTCCTGCACGCGATCGGCGAGGGCCGCCGGCACCAGGATGCGGCGGGTCGCCGTGCACTTCTGGCCCGTCTTCTGGGTCATCTCCTTGACGACGTCGCGCACGAACATGGCCCAGACGTCGCTCTGGGGCTCGACGTCGGGTGCGAGCACGGCGGCGTTGAGACTGTCGGCCTCCACGTTGACGCGCACCGATCGGTCGACGACGTTGCGCAGGCCGCGCAGGAGCGCCCCGGTCGTGCCCGAGCCCGTGAAGGCGAGCAGGTCCTGAGGCCCGAGGTGCTCGAGCATGTCGCCGGTGCTGCCGCACACGAGCTGCAGCGCGCCCTCGGGGAGCGCCTCGCTCCCGACGAGGATGCGGGCCACGCGATAGGCGAGCAGGGCCGTGGCGGTCGCTGGCTTGCTGATGACGGGCACGCCCGCGATGAATGCGACGGCGAGCTTCTCGCCGAGGCCCCAGGCCGGGAAGTTGAAGGCGTTGACATGCACGGCGACGCCCGTGCGCGGCGTCGAGACGTGGTAGCCGACGAAGCGCGTCGAGCGCGTGAGCTGCTCGCCCTCGCCCTCGACGAGGAAGCGGCGGCCCCCGAGCTTCTTGCCGAGGGATGCGTAGTAAGCCATCGTACCGATGGCTCCGTCGATGTCGAACTTCGCGTCGGAGCGCGTCGTGCCGGCGTTTTCGATCGACGCCTCGATGAGCTCCTCGCGGGCCTCGCCGAGAGCCTTGCGCATCGTATCGAGGCGCTCGCCGCGCTCGGCGAAGGTGAGGGCGCGCAGGGCGGGCCCACCCGTGTCACGCGCGTAGGCCAGGGCCGCGATGAGGTCGAGACCGGACGTGGTCGTCTGCGCGACCTCCGCCTCGGTGGCGGGATTGACGAGGGTGGCGGACCGGCCGGTGCCCTTCTGCCATTCACCGGACAGGTAGCTCTCGAGGGTGATCATGACGGCAAGCTGGCCCGGCCCAGGCCCGGAGCGCCGTGCGACAACTCACGTGGAGGCCGGAGCCCAGGGGCGGGCGGAGTTATAGCGGCGCCCATGGCGATCGACGAAGGGCTTCGCCGCGCCGCGATGGCGTGGCACGACGACGACCCCGACCCGGACACCCGCGCGGAGGTCGAACGGCTCCTCGCCGACCAGGACGAGGCCGGCCTCCTGGAACGCTTCTCCGGCGAGCTCACCTTCGGCACGGCCGGCCTGCGCGGACTGCTCGGCGCGGGGCCGAACCGCATGAACCGCCGCGTGGTGGCCCGGGCGACGGCGGGGCTGTGCGCCTGGGTGAAGGCCCAGGTGCCGGACGCGGCCGAGCGCGGCGTCTGCATCGGTTACGACGGGCGACGGCTGAGCCGGGAGCTGGCCGAGGACGCCGCCGCCTTCGTCGCGGGGGCGGGCCTTCGGGCCCGGGTCTTCGACCATGTGGTGCCGACGCCGGTGCTGGCCTTCGCGGTGAAGGACTGCCACGCCGCCGCGGGCATCATGGTCACCGCGAGCCACAACCCGCCGGCCTACAACGGCTACAAGGTCTACTGGGAGAACGGCGCCCAGATCATCCCGCCCCACGACACGGGCATCGCCGCCGAGATTGGCCGCGTCGAGCGCGTGGCCGACCTCCCGCGTCTCGAGCGCAGCGAGGCCACCGCGCGCGGCCTCCTCGAAGTCCTCGGCGAGCCTCTCGAGCGCCGCTACCTGGACGGTGTCCGCGCCCTCGCGCTCCACGCGGACGGGCCACGGAACGTGGTGGTCGCGTACACGGCGCTGCACGGCGTCGGTGAACGCTTCTTCCGCATGGCGATGGCGGACGCGGGCTTCACGAAGGTCCACAGCGTCGCCGAGCAAGCCGAGCCGGACGGGCGCTTCCCGACGGTCGACTTCCCGAATCCCGAAGAGAAGGGGGCGATGGATCGGGTGCTCGCGCTCGCCGCGCGAGAGGGCGCCGACCTGGTGCTCGCCAACGATCCCGACGCCGACCGACTCGCGGTCGCGGTGCGCGACGCGGACGGCCGCTACGTGAAGCTGACCGGCAACGAGATTGGCTGCCTGCTCGCGCATTACGTGCTCGACCAGGGCGACGCCTCGGGCAAGCGGCTCGTGGCCTCGTCGGTCGTCAGCTCGCCCATGCTGGGTGCGATCGCGGCGGGCCACGGCGTGCACTGGGAGCAGACCCTGACGGGCTTCAAGTGGATCGCCAACCGCGCCATGGAGCTCGAGCGGAGCGAGGGCTACCGCTTCGTGTTCGGCTACGAGGAGGCGCTCGGCTACACCGTGGGGCCCCTGGTGCGCGACAAGGACGGCATCGGCGCCGCGGCGGTGATGGCGGACATGGCGTCCTGGTGCAGGAGCAAGGGCGCGACGCTGCTCGACGAGCGCGAGACCATGTGGCGCCGCTACGGTCTGTACCTGAGCCGACAGGTGGCGGTCACCCACCCGGGGCAGGAAGGCGCCGCGAAGATCGCGGCGATCATGGACGGCGTGCGCCGCGACCCGCCCACCGCCATCGCGGGCCACGCGGTCGAAGCGGTCGCGGACCTCGAGACAGGGCGGCGCGTGGTGCGTGGCGGGGAGCCCACCACCCTGCCCTTCCCTCCGAGCAACGTGATCCTGCTCGAGATCGAAGGCGGCCACCGCGTGATGCTGAGGCCGAGCGGCACCGAGCCGAAGATCAAGTTCTACTTCGACGTGCGAGTCGCGGTGGGTGCGGACGAGACCGTCTCGTCCGCCCATGGGCGCGGCGAGGCACTGCTCGAGTCCCTGGTCGACAGCTTCGGCGCGCACATCGCATAGGCAGCTCTTCGCAAGCTCGGGGAGGGGGGCTGCGCGCTGGAAGCGTGGCCCTCGCTTCGCTCGGGGAGGGGGGCTGCTCCCCCCTCCCGCTGCACGTTCGGCGGGGCCAGCGCTTCGATCACCTGATTCCGCTTCGGACGCCGAACGCACACCGGCTCCCTCCCCCTGCGCTCGCTTGGAACCGCGTGTCGTTTCTGAGATTTGTTTGTGCCCTCGCTTCGCTCGGGGAGGGGGGCTCGCGCCCCCCCTCCCGCTGCACGTTCGGCGGGGCCAGCGCTTCGATCACCTGATTCCGCTTCGGACGCCGAATGCACACCGGCTCCCTCCCCCGCGGGCTCGCCTCCGGCTCGCAACGGGACTCGCTTGCTGCCGCGGGAAGGGATTGCGCTTCGCTTCGCTTGCGCGGAGGAAGGATCAGCGTTGCTCGCCGAGGATCGCTCGGGTCAGGGCGGTCCAGCGGTGGGCCAGGTCGGCGTCGCGGTCGGCGCGCTGGGCCATGTACTGATGGTGCAGGCGAAAGGTGTCCGGCCCGTCCGGGTCCGGTAGCTCGAGCCATAGGCGCTGGGCTCGGCGGCGATGCTGATCGGCCAGGGCGCGGCCCACCAGGACCACGCCCGCCGTGTCGATGGGCGCCTCGAAGTCCACGGGTAGGGCGACGAAGCGCTCGATGACGCGCACGTCGGCACCGGTCAAGAAGGCCATGCGCCGGAGGTCGCCCATGCGATGGCGCGGCAGCACCTCGCCACGGTCGAGGTCCACGTTGGCGCGGCGCGCATCGAGCACGACCTCGCGCCGCAGGAAGCGGTCCGTCGTATCGAGCACGACCTCGCGGATCGGCTCCTCGACGCGCATCCGGTCGAGCCCGCGCATGCGGCCGGCGGAGGAGGTCAGCCGGCCCACGGCGGCCCGCCAGCGGAAACGCTCGGGATCGCGGTCGCGCACCGTTCGCACGGCGCGCCGCAGCTCTCCGCGTCGCTGGAAGAAGACCACCGCGTCGGTGACCCGTGCTCCAATCATCACGACCTCCCGGTCTCTTCTCGCTCGGGAGGCAGAACCCGTCAAAAAACCGGCGCGTCGCCTGGGCGGCACAGCGCCGGGCGCGGCGTGGCCGATTGGGCGTCAGAGATCGAACGGGTAGTGGATGTCGAGGTGGTCGTCCGTGAAGTGCGGGAAGTGGACGCCCTCGACGATGCCGGTCATGCAGTCGGCCTCGGGCGTTCCGTGTAGAGGCGAGTCGTCGCCGATGGTCACGCTCTTCACGTGACCGTCCGCGCCAACCACGTCGATGGTGAACGTCACCACACCGTGGAAGTCGGGCTTGCAGCCCTGCAGCGACCCCTCGAGCGGACGCATGGTCTCGATGATCTGCTGGCGCGAAGGGGTCCCGGACGGCTGATTGGGTGGGGCGGGCGGCGCGGCGGATGGCGGCGATGTCGCCCCGGGGGGCGGTGCCGTCGGTGCCGCAGGCGGCGGTGCAACCGGCGGCGTGGCGGGCGGCGGCGCGAACGGCGGTGCAACCGGCGGCGTGGCGGGCGGCGGCGCGGGCGGCGGCGCGGTGGGCGGCGCCGCCCGAGTGAGCGCCCGAAGCCCCTGCTGCGCATCCCGGTTGCCCGGGTCGAGCGACAGGGCCCGATGGAGCGCTCCGATGGCGTCGTTGCGGTCGTGCACGGCGACGAAGGCGCGCGCGAGCATCGTGAAGTAGCCCGAGCTCCTCGGCGTGAGGCGCACGGCCTGCTCGTAGGCCCGCACCGCGCCGGACCCGTCGTGCAGCTCGAGCTTGCTCGCCCCGAGACCGGCAAAGGCCTCCGCATCGTTGGGGTCGATGGCTGCGGCATGACCGTAGGCGGCGGCGGCCTCGGCGAAGCGATGCTGCCCGAACAAACGTCGCCCCTGGGCACGCCACCCGGCGGCCTGGGCAGCGGGCGGCGGTGCGGCGGTCGGGGCCGGGGCCGGGGCGACTGCAGCCGGGGCGGGCGCGGCGCTCGGATTGCCCCAGATGAGGAAGGCCACGGCGCCCGTTGCCGACATGCCGAGCCGTTGCTCGACCGCCGCGACGGCGGCGGGTCCGGACGCGGCGAGCTTCTGAGCGATGCAACGGGCCATGCCCACGGTCGGCCCGACATGCCACGCTCTGAGCTGCGCCTCCTGCTCCCGCAGCCCGCCCGGACACGCCTGCAGGAGCTCGAGCAGACCGCGACCGCGCGGATCGTTCGTCAGGCTACGGGGCACGCCCAGCATGGCGGCCCGCAGGTGGTGAGCGATCGCGGTTGCAAGCGCTCGGGCGACGTGCGCATGGCGCAGAGCCGCCGCGAAGTCCGAGCCGTCGTCCGGAGGGGTGTAGGGCAGCGCCGCCGGCTCCCGCGACGCCGCCGCCACGAGCGCATCGCACTGCCCCATGGTCACACCGAAGGCATTGGCACACGCCACGGCGGAGCCCGGCCGCTGCGAAAAAAGCGCCTCGAGCAACGCCGGGTCGAGGCCAGCGCGCAGCTTGCCGAGCACCTGCTGCAAGCGCTGGTCGTACTCGGGACGCGTGCGGCCTGGGCCCGCGCCAGGGCCGAACAGGGCCACGTTGGCCGCCCGACGGAGGGGGTCGTACTGCTCGCCGCCTCGGGCGGCGTCGCTGCCGAGCACGGCGGAGACGGCGCGCAGCAGGACACGTGCATCGCTGGCGGGCATCTGCCCATATTGCTCGAGGCGCCCGAGGACCTGCCGGTCCTGGGCCCGAGCAGGGGAGACGACGGCCTGAGCGCCCGCCGCGATCGACAAGGCGAGGACGAGGGAAGGCCAGGGCCGCCGCGTACGGCGATGAGACGCCGGTGGAGCGCTGCCCGAGACGCCGTCTAGGCGAGTGCGACGCACATTACAAGAACGCATGATCCCATCCATGCACCGAGGGGAATCCCGGTGTGTCGTCAGCTGATACGCACGACGATGCCGCATATTCTGCGCAACGAGCCCCCCGCTTCAAGCCGAAGCGGTCCGTCAGGGGTGGAGGCCGGCCAGGAGACCGAGCAGCACGTCGGAACGCACGGCCCATCGCGGCGACGCACCCGCATCCGCCGCGCCCGACGGATCCGCGTCGGCGACGACGATGGGGCCGCTCTCCACACCGAGGACGTGCCCGCGTGCATCGAGGACCGGCGCACCCCGCGCCATCGCGGGGGCGGCTGCACCGTTGGCGAAGGCCGCGTCCGCCGAGCCCTCGGCGCCCTCGTGGCCGAGGGACGCGAGGTTGCCCGCCACACCGGTCCACATCGACGTCCTCCCGGGCGCATCCCCCACCCTTCCGCCGAAGCCCACGACGAAGATCAGCTCGCCGGGCGCGAGTCGTTCGAGCGACGCCATGGGTGCGATGGGCACGCAGGCCGGCACGGCCGCCTCGAGCCGCACTAGCCCCACATCCGCCCCCGGACCGGGCCCGCCGGGATCGTAGGCCGGGTGCCGCCACATCCCCCGGACGGGCTTGGCCGCGCCCGTGCCCGCAGCCGGGACCACGACCACGTCGTCACCGCGCGCGCGCCGGCGCTCCAGGGCGAGCACACAGGCGGCACTGGTCGCCAGCAGATGCGGGTGCACCGCGAAGGCGGTGCACCGGGCCTGCACGAGGCCCCCGTGGGTCGTCGTGCCGAGGGCGAAGAGGGCGGGCTCGGCGCGAGCGAAGACTCGGGCGCCGACCGCGCGCTGCTCACGTGACAGGACGGCGTCCAGGCTGTGGAGGCGGGCGAGGAGCGGCGTGCTCCGCGCGTGGTCGCCGGACGGCAGGGACACGAGCTTTGAAAGCAAGATCACGCTCTCGTGGCGCGGTCCGGACAGGCTCTGTTTCCACGACAGGAACACCGCGACCAGGGCGACGATGGTCAGGATCAGCAGCAACGAGACACAACCGAGCGCCATGGCGAGACGGCGCGCATGGGCCGGGTCGGCGCTTCCGGCCTGCCGAGAGGCGAGGGCCGCCGCGATCATGAGACCGACGGTGCGCCGCCCGTAGCGCGGCTCGGCGGGAGCGAGGGCGGGCACCACGGGGTGAGGCGGCGTGGCGAAGGGCGGGCGCTCCTCGAACGTCGGGCTCCCGGGCGACGAGACGGGCGTCGGACCGGGAGGGGGAGTGGTCGGCGCGATCAGGGTCGGCGCATCGCCGACCAGCCCATCGGCCGGGGGCGGGGGCGTGGGCAGCCCGACGGGACTGGCCTCGCCCGTCACCGCGTCGTGCCGCGCCAGCCCCATCGAGTCGTCGGCCCGTATCCGGTCGTGGAGCTCGACGCGCAGCCGCGGGCCACCGCGGCCGAGCTCGATCTCGTCGCCGCTCGACAGGACGGCCGCCTCCACGCGGGCCCCGTTCAGGAAGGTGCCGTTGCGGCTGCCCAAATCGACCACCGCCCAGACCGTGCCCTGCCGCCGCACCTCCGCGTGGAAACCCGACGCGTCCAGGTCGGCGTTGGGGTCGAGGGCGACGTCGCACTCGGGGCGCCGGCCGATGCGCACGGTGTCCCGGTCGGTCTCGATGATGCGGCCCGTCTGGGCCCCGGCCGTCTGGTAGAAGCGGATCACCGGAGCGCGATCCCTCGGGCCGATGTCAGAAAGGGTTGGGTGGCGGAGTGGTGCCACCGCCCGCGTGCACGGCGCTCGCACCGCCGGTGGTCCCGCCGGCGGCGCCACCGCCAGAAGGCGTCGCGGCGCCGGCGCCGCCCACCGGATGATGGGTCGTGCCGCTGCCGCCCGCGGGGTGGGTCGCACCGCCGCCCGCGGGAGGGGCCGCGCCACCGCCGTGGGGCGTCGCGGCGTGACCGCCTGTGGGACCCGCACCATGCGCCGAGCCGCCGCCCGTGCCCGAAGGCACCGTGCCCTCGTGGGTCGCGCCACCGGCGGCGTGCACCGCGTGGGTGTGCCCTCCGGCCGCGGTCGTTCCATGGGTGGCCGCCTGCGGGTTCGGTCCCTGCGGCGTTGGACCGTTCGGCCTCGCGAGCAACGGCATGGAGCCGGCCTGCGGTTGCGTGTCGCCGAGCTCCGGGTTCGAGGGCGGCACGGCGTTGGTGCCCCCCGCGGGAGCCTCGGGCGTTGGCGCCTCCATCCCCGGCGCGGCGGCGGTTCCCCGCGGGAGCATCAAAGGCACCGCCCTCGGCTCTCCGGGCCGGACCGTGACCATGGCGGTCGCCACTGTGTTGCCGTGGCTGCGCGCCTCGAGCTTGTAGACGCCCGGCGGCAGTGCCAGCACCACCTCCTCGCCCTGGCCCAGATCGCCGTAGGGCTTGCCGTCCACGAACAGCTGTCCCGCCAGCAGGTCGGTCTGCACCCGCACCTCGACCGTGGGCTGCACATCCTCCTGGCCGGCTTGCGGGTCGGCCGCCGCACCGCTCGACGCGCCCCCCTCATCTCCCTCGTCGTTCCCTTTGCTCGGCCCCCCGATGGCGAACGCCAGGGCCGTCGCGACGAGGACGAGCACGAGGATGAGACCGATGAGCCACCAACGTATCGCGCGTCCCTCGTGCGTGCCGACGCGCACCGGCGTCATGCCACGGTCCGGGGCCCGCTTCACGTCGGCGCCTGGCTTTCGCCCGCCCGTCTTGATCGTGGCCTCCCTGGCGGGCCGCGTATCCTCCGGTTCCTCGTCGGCCGGCGGCAAGGGGTACTGCTGGTAGGTGGCCTGCGGGGCGTCGTCGTTCGGCGCGAGGCCCGGGCCGTCGAAGCGAGCGAGAATGATCGTGATGTTGTCGTGACCGCCACCGGCGTTCGCCATCTCGATGAGGCGGCGCGCCGCGGCGGGCAGGTCCGGCGTGGTCGACAGGACCTCGCTCATCATTTCGCCGTGCACGAGGCCCGACAGGCCGTCGGAGCAGAGCAGAAGCTCGTCGCCCTGACGCAGCTCGAGGAAGGTGAGATCGACGCTCACCTCTTCGGTCGTGCCGAGGGCCTGCAGGATGATGTTGGAGTGCTCGAAGGCCTCCGCCTCTTCCTCGCTGAGCTGGCCGGCCTCGATGAGCTGGTTGACGAGGGACTGGTCCTTGGTGATGAGCGAGAACTTCCCGTTGCGCATCAGGTAGGCGCGGCTGTCGCCCACCTGCCCGAGGAACAGGACCTTGTCCATGAGGCCGGCGACCGTCGCCGTCGTGCCCATGCCACGTCGAGAACGGTCCATCTTGGACGCCGAGAAGATGCGGTTGCCCGCCTCCTCGACCGAGTGCACCAGGCGGCGCGCGAAGTCGTCCCGGTCGGACGGGGCGTCGCCGTGGCTCAGCACGTCGTAGATCGTGTCGACCGCCATCTGGCTCGCCACCTCGCCGGCCGCCGCGCCGCCCATGCCGTCGCAGACCGACAGGACCAGCCCCCGCTTGCCGACGGTGCAGTCGCGCACGACGCCCTCGGGCAGACCGCGCAGGGTCTCGGTCAGGTCGGCCACGAGGAAGTTGTCCTCGTTGTGCTCGCGCACCAGGCCCACGTCGGTCAGCCCGTAGTAGCGGACCTGGACCTGCTCGGTCTCGGGGGCGGCCGTAGCCTCCGGCTTCGCATCGGGCGACGTCTCTTCGCTCGACGCGGTGTCGGCCTCGGCGGTGGCACCGCGGTCCTCCCCCTCGGAGGTGCTCGCGGGAGCGCCCTTGGCCTCTGCGGCCGGCGCCTCTTCTGGCGCCGTGCCTCGACCCTCGCCCGCATCCGTGGCGGCGGCCTCGGAGCGCCCCGCCGAGCCGGCGGCCCCCTCCGCCCTTGTCTCCTCGTGGGAGCCCCCGGCACCGTTGGCCGCGCCATCCGCCACGCCCGCCGGTGCCTCGGCAACGCTCCCGGCCGCATCCGCCGCGCCCGCCGCCGCCTCGCCAACGCTCGCGGCCGCCACGGTCTCGGAAGCGCCGACCGCCTCCTTGGCTGCAGCATCGGCGCCGTCCGCGCCTACCACGGGTCGCCGCTCGGCGACCTCGGCCTCACCCGCAGCCTGCTGGGGCCCGTCGTGCTCGGTTTCGCTGCTCATGTGCTCCTGCCCGGTGGGTCGAAGCGGAACAGGTGGCGCCCGACCCGGAACTGGTCGCCGGGGCGAAGCGCGCGCTCACCCCTGAGGGCGAGGGAAGTCCCGTTGGAGGATCCAAGGTCGCGCAGGACGAACCGGCGCGCCGCGCGGTCAATCGTGATCGCCGCATGGCGACGCGACAGAAACGGATCGTCGGTGAAGACGATGTCCCCGGTCTCCCGTCCCAGCACGGTTTCGTCACGATACAGGTAATGAACGTCCCGGCCTACCCCCTCAGTCGTGTACTGGACCAGGCGGGCCAGTCGCGGCACCTCGGGCGTCCCGAAGACCAGCACCCCCTGGACGCTGGCCGGCCCCAGGGGCAGCTCCGCCTCGTCGAGGGTCTCGAAGCGGATCACCTGCTGACCGATCAGGAACGCATCGGTGGGCTTTAGGTCTACCGGCTCGCGAATGCGGCAGAAGACGCCGTTGACACTGTCGAGGTCGCGCACGACGAAGGTGTCTCCTCGCCGGAGGATGCGCGCATGGCGCGGCGAGAGATAGGGATCGTCGGGGAGCACCACGTCGCCCTCGCGCCGCCCGATGTCCGTCTGGTCCTGGACGATGGGGAACCGATTGCCGTCGGAGCCGTCCTTGAGCACCGCGACGAGCGTCGCGAGGGGTTGGCCGGTGCGGGCGGCGTTGATGAGCGTGCGGGCGGCGGCGCCCTCCGGCCCGGAGTGGGTCTCGCGCAGGGGCGTCGACGAAGTCCCCACCGCGCTCGACGCGTCGGCGTAGCGCGCACCGCAGAACTTGCAGAAGTCGGCACCCATGTCGCCTGCGCCACGGCAACGCCAGCAAACCGGCCCCGAGGGCTGCAACATGGGGTCGGGGGCACCGGGGGAGCCCGGCGCCGTGGGATGGCCCGTCGCGACGGGCGCGGGCGGCGCGGCAGCGGGCGGAGGAGGCGTGGCCATGGGAGGGGGCGAGGTGGGGGGCGCGGGCGCCGCCATGGCGAAGAGGCCGGCTTCGGCCCCGGCGGGGGCAGGGGAGGCGGGCTGGGGGGCCGGCGCCGCGGGCGCGTTGACCGCGTCGGCACCCGGCAGCGTGGTGCCGCATTCGGTGCAGAAGCGCATGTGCAGCGGGTTGATCTTGGCGCAGCGTGGGCAGGCAGGACCTGGGCCGCCCGCGCCGGACGCCGAGCCCACGGGTCCCGCCGGTTGTGCTGCCCCGGAGAGCCGCACCCCGCACTGCTGGCAGAAGACGCTCCCTTGAGGATTGTCGTAGGCGCAGCTCTGGCAGCGCATTCTCAGGCGGAGTGGAACCCGGGCACGGCAGCCCAGTCAAGGGATTGGAGGCCGATGTAGGGAAAAGGGGCCCACTTCCCCGGCCGCGCGGGGCACCGATCGTCGGCTCAAGGACTCTCGAGCAGGACGAGCCCCGCCTGCAGAGCGATGGCCGCGTCCACCTCGCGCCCCTCCCCCCGCGGCACGTGGTCGGTCGGAGTGACGAAGGAGCCGGTGGTCAGGATGCGCGGGACGAGGGCGAGGCGCAGGGAGATGGTGACCGTCAGCTCGATCTCGATGCCGACCTCGGCCCCGAACGCCCCGCCCACCGTCGCGATGCGCAGCGCGTCCCCGAGCACCAGAGCGCTGATGTCGGCCCCGACGAAGGGGTGGACGAGGTTGCCGGGCAGAAAGGCCCAGCGCACCCCAGCCCGCAGGAACTGCATGAGGGCGAGCTCGTAGACGCCACCGCTGTCGAGGAACCAGGCGTCGTAACCGAGGGTGACGCCGAGCCCCATGGGCCAGCGCCGCTCGAGGCTCGCCCCGATGCCGAAGCCACCACCGAAGATGCAGGCCGCGCCCCGGGGACACAGGCCGCTCTGCACGACCGGGACGACCGCGCTCGTGTGCACCTCGCCAGCGAGGATCGGGGGGCGGGCGGCAGGGAGCGGCGGTAGCGCGAAGGAGGTCTCCGGCACCACGGGCTCATCCGCCCGGACGGGCGACGCGACCGCGATCACGAGCACGAAAAGCGTACCGATTGTCGCGGCTCTGATGCCGTTCATGGCCGTCTCTCCACGGCCTTTCCGGGCCCCGAAGGGCGTTGTTGACAGGGCACCCCGCACTCCTATAGTAGCGCCCGAAACTCGGCCGGAGGTTCGGAGCACCGATGGAGATCTACCTCGATAAGCGCGCCGTGCGCCAGATTCGCCTCTCGGCAGCAGACGCCATCGACGAGGGCGAAACGGAGACGTTGCGCGAGGACATCCTCGCCGCGTTCACCGACGAGCACATCGAAGAGATCGAGCGCCGCATCGACAGCGGCGACTTCTACGACTTCATCTCCGACATTCTCGACGAGTGGTCGGGTGAAGACGCGGACGAGCTCTTCGAGCTGCTCGAGGCGCAGCTGGCGGACGCCGGCGTCGACCTCAAGTACACCTCGCCCGACCAGGACGACGATGAGGAAGAGGAAGAGGTCGAGGAGGACGAGGAGTTCGCCCTCGGCGAAGCGGATGAGGAAGAGGATTTGTGAGGTAGACTAGTTAGGGGGGCGGGGGCAGTCGCGGATGACGCGGGTGTGGGCGCGACGGCGGGCGCTGCCGACCGAGAACTCGGCGAGGGCGCGGCGCAGGGTCGCGCAGCCCTTTTGCTGCTTGCCCGCGTCGAGCTCCATCTCGCCCAGCTCGACCAGCGCGTCGTCGCGCAGCAGCGAGGTGGGGTAATCGTCGTAGGTCGCGCGGAAGGCGGCCGCGGCGTGGTCGAAGTCGTGCAGGGCGTCGCGGTAGAGGCGGGCGATGCGGAGCTGGGCGGGCGCGAAGCGGGGACGCGTGTAGCTGCCGGTGCCCCAGGTCGTCTCACGCACCGAAACCATGCGCTCGAGCCAGGCGATCGCGCGCCGCGGCCGGCCGTCTTCGACCTCCATGTCGGCGAGGCGCCACAACGCATCGTCCCAGAGGCCACCCTGCGGGTAGGGATGCTCGCGCACGATGCGCACGAGGGCGGCGCGCGCGCCCGCCCGATCGTGCACGGACAAGGCCAGGTCGGCCTCGTGCATGAGGATGTCGTCGCCGAGGTCGCTCGTTCCGACGTGCGCGTAGAGCGATGCGAGGTACGCGCGCGCCGCCGAGGCAGACGGGAAGCTCGGGACGACCCAGAAGAGCGCGCGTGCCGCGAGACCCGACCCCGGATGCTCGCGGACGATGCGCCGGTAGCCGGCGAGGGCGCCCGCCTGATCGCCGCGATGCGCGCGAAGGAGCGACGCGTCGTAGAGCGCGCGGACCGTCCGGCGCGACACGGGGCGGCGCGCGGCGATCGCATCGAAGAGGGCGAGGGCGTGCGGGTCATCCCCCACGCGCTCGAGCGCATGGGCCTCCCGAAACTCGGCCTCGTCGCGGTCGACGCGGCGCTGGGCGTGGCGGGCCGCGTCGGCGAAGGCCGTGGCGGCAGCGTGCATGTCCCCGTGGCTGTGGGCACGGTCGGCGCGGGCCATGGCCGCGAGATAGGCCGGACCGCGCTCGCGCGAAAGAGTCGGCGGGCACCCGGCGCTCAGCACGGCGGCGAGCACACAGAGCGGGACGAGCGCGCGGCGCACGGCGGTCACGCGTGGGCGAGGCGCGCGAGGATGTCGGCGGCGGCGAGGACGTGCTCGCGATCGACGCCGAGGTGAGTGACGGCGCGGATGCGCCGCGGGCCGACGGCTCCGAGGAGCACGCCTTCGGCCTGGGCGCTGCGGATCAGGGTGTCGGCGTCCCCCGTTGCCACGTCGAACATCACCATGTTCGTCTCGATGGTGGCCGGATCGCACACGAGGCCCGGGGCGTTGGCGAGGACCTCGGCGAAGGCGCGAGCGTGGGCGTGATCGTCGGCGATGCGCGCGCGGTGATGCTCGAGGGCGTGGAGCGCGGCGGCGCACAGGACACCCACCTGACGCATGGCGCCGCCCATGCGACGGCGCACGCGGCGCCCCTCCTCGACGAGCGCGCGCGACCCGGCGAACACGGATCCCACGGGGGCGCCGAGCCCCTTCGAGAAGCACGCGCTCACCGTGTCGGCCGGCGCGCACAGCTCCGCGGGCGAGCGGCCCGAGGCGACGGCGGCGTTCCAGATGCGCGCCCCATCGAGGTGGACGGCGAGCCCGAGGGCGCGGGCCCGCTCGGCGATCGCCACGACGTCGTCCTGCGGGAAGACGCGGCCCCCGGCGCGGTTGTGCGTGTTCTCGAAGGCGACGAGGCGGGTGCGCGCCATGTGATAGGCGCGCGGCTTGACGGCGGCCTCGAGGTCGTCCGGCCCGAAGAGCCCACCCGAGCCGGCCTCGACGAACTGCACGCCGGCGTAGGCGCCGCCGGCGCCGCCCTCGTAGAAGTAGACATGGGCGCCCTCGCCGATGACCACCTCGTCCGACGGACGGCAATGCACCTGCAGGGCGATCTGATTGGCCATCGTCCCCGACGGCACGAAGAGGGCGGCCTCCTTGCCGAGCACCTCGGCGGCCCGGGCCTCGAGGGCGTGGGCGGACGGGTCCTCCCCGTAGACGTCGTCGCCGACCTCGGCGGCGGCCATGGCGCGGCGCATTGCGTCGGTGGGGCGAGTGACCGTATCGGAGCGCAGATCGATGGGCATGGCGGGCATCGGGCGAAGCATAGACCATCGTGGCCCGGCGTCATGCTTGACAGGCCCGAACCCCTGGGCTAGGCAGAGCGCCCGTTTTCAGGCCACCTTAGCTCAGTGGTAGAGCAACGGTTTCGTAAACCGTAGGTCCGGGGTTCGACTCCCCGAGGTGGCTCCAGGTCGTGTCCAGGTCGTGTCCAGAATCGGACGACAGCGCGGATGCCATCGGCAGCGCGGTGGGCGTAGCGCTGGGTGACCTCGATGTCGGTGCGACCGAGCCGGTCGCGCACCTCCTCGAGGCGCAGCGGACGCTCGCGCAGCGTCGGCACCCATGTGCCCTGCAGCAGGTGCGAAGCGCAGGTGTGCCGCAGGTCATGGAAGCGGACGCGCCGGCCGAGTTGTTGAAGCGGTTGTAGACCGTCTTCCACGGCCCGAACCGCTCGGGCAGGTCGCGCCACGGAATGCCTGTTTTGACCCGATCGGTGCATGACCAGTTTGGATCGTGATCGGGCTCGGCTCGACCCACGGGCCTCCTCCGCTTCGATCGCGGTAGACTGCCCTCCCGGCCCATGCGCTACGAAGGGAAAATCTACCGCCCGCCGAGCGAAGCGGATGCCTACATCCTGCAAGCGACCGTGGGGTGTTCGTGGAACCACTGCACCTACTGCGACATGTACCGAGACAAGCGGTTCCGGGTGCGGCCGCTCGATGAAACGCTCACCGACATCCGTGCAGCCGGGCTGGCGTACGGCGGCGACGTGGAGAAGGTCTTCGTGGCCGACGGGGATGCGCTCGTCATGGACCTCGAGCACTGGGAGGCGCTCCTCACTGCATGCCGCGAAACCTTTCCTCGGCTGCGGCGCGCCAGCGCCTACGCCACGGCGATGAACCTGGTGTCGAAGAGCGCCGAAGAGCTCCAACGCTTGCGCGAGCTCGGTCTGTCGCTTCTCTACATCGGGCCGGAGACGGGGGACGACGTCACCTTCAAACGCATCGCCAAGGGCGCTGGGTTCGCCGACCACGTCGAAGCGGCGAAGCGCGCCCACGCGGCGGGGATCGGCCTCTCGGCCATCTTCCTGCTCGGCGCCGGCGGAACCGCGCGAGCTGCGGAGCACGCGCACGGCTCGGCGAAGCTCATCACGGAGATGGATCCGGCGTTCGTCTCGCTCCTGACGCTGACCGTCGTGCCGAGCACACCCATCGCGAAGATGCAGGAGCGCGGAACGTTCGAGCTTCCCAGCGTGACGCGCATGTTGGAAGAGCTCCGCACGATCGTGGCACATGCCGCGCCGACCGACGCCGTCTTTCGCACGAACCACGCGTCCAACTATCTACCACTCGGCGGCAACCTCCCGCGTGACCGACAGCGCATCCTCGACGTGGTCGACCAGGCCCTTTCCGGCAGCATTCCCCTCAGACCGGAGTGGGCCCGAGGCCTTTGAACGAGCTCCACCTCGCACTCCTCGCGACGCTGCGCTCACGGGGACCGTCGATCTTCCGACAGGTCGCGGCGAATCGCCGGGCTCGCTCGGCTCTTCCGCGCGGCCGGTCAGCAGGCGGCCCCTCAGCGGGTCACGCCACGCCTCGCCGTGACGGTGTCGAAGACCATGGCGAAGGAGACGCCGTGGCAGCGCATGGTAGCCGGGTCGTAGGCGAGGTCGGTCTGGGAATCGAGGATCGAGCGGAACACTGCCGTGTAGTCGGGCATCACCGCGCTGAAAGCCGCCACCAGCTCGTCTTCATCGACCCTTCCGCCAATGACGCCGTTCGTCCACGTGGTCGCCGTAACGTCTGCGGCAGCCTGCGCGTCGTGCAGATCGAACAACAGCGTGCCGCCCAAGAGCGGCAGGCCGACCGCCCACTGGAGGGGGCCCGCCGTGAGGTGGCCCGCCTCGCTCTTGCCCGCTGCTCTCGTCACGGGGGTCACGCCGCCGGTCTCGTAGGAGGCAGCATCGACGTCGAAAACCTGGCCCGGCGCGAGGCGCCCGCTCGCGTCGAGCTCGGCCGAAGCGCCCGCAGGGAGCCGTCCGGTGCACCTCGGAGCGAAGATTCCCTCCTCCCAATCCGCCGTCGCATGTAGCTCCAATCAGGAGGGCGGCCCCGCGGTAGCCGTTCATTTCGGTGGCCGGCTCTTCGACGTCGGCGCCTTCCCGGTCGGGGTTTCCCTCCGGAGCATGCGCCCCTGTCCTCCGCCAACGAGATCGGGCACAAGAGGGAGGCCATGTCTGTTGCCACGTTGAAGGGGAAGAACGTCCCGGTCGAGTTGTGGACGAAGCTCGAGGAGGTCGAGACTCCGCGCTCGACCAGCTCAAGAACATCGCCGCTCTCCCGTGGGCGTTCCATCACGTCGCCGTCATGCCCGACGTCCACTTCGGCAAGGGCGCGACGGTCGGCTCGGTGATCGCCATGAAGGACGCGGTCGCACCCGCCGCCGTCGGCGTCGACATCGGCTGCGGTATGGCCGCGGTGAAGACCAACCTCATTGCATCCGACCTGCCCGACTCGCTCGCGCTGCTGCGCCACCGCGTGGAGCAGGCGATCCCGGTCGGGTTCGCGTCCCACGACCAGGTGGTGAAGTACGCCGAGAAGCAGCGGCTCTTCAAGGAGTTCCACCTGCTCACGGACAAGGTCCAGGATCGCCTGGGCAAGGCCCGCAAGCAGATGGGCACGCTCGGCGGCGGCAACCACTTCATCGAGCTGTGCCTCGACACCGAGCAGCACGCCTGGCTGATGCTCCACTCGGGCTCGCGCAACATCGGCAAAAGCTCGCCGAGATCCACATCGGCCGCGCCCGCAAGCTCGCCCACAACGCGCGAGCTACCGGACCGCGACCTCGCCGTCTTCCTCGCGGGGACGCCCGAGATGGACGCGTACCGTCGCGACCTCTTCTGGGCGCAGCGGTACGCACGGGCGAACCGTGACGTGATGCTCCAGCTCTACCAGGACGTCCTCGTCAAGATGTTCCCCCAGGTCCGGTTCGAAGAACCGATCACGTGCCACCACAACTACGTCGCCGAGGAGGTCCACTTCGGCGAGGAAGTGCTCGTCACGCGCAAGGGCGCGATCAGCGCGCGCGAGGGCGAGCTCGGCATCATCCCGGGCTCCATGGGCACGCGTTCGTTCATCGTGCGCGGCCGGGGTAACCCCGAGTCCTTCCACTCTGCATCGCACGGTGCCGGACGGCGCATGAGCCGGGGCAAGGCGAAGCGGCAGTTCTCGGTCGACGACCTGCGAGCCCAGACCGAGGGCGTCGAGTGCCGCAAGGACCACGCAGTGCTCGACGAGATCCCCGGCGCCTACAAGGACATCGACCAGGTCATGCAGTACCAGAAAGACCTCGTCGAAGTCGTCGCGGAGCTCAAACAGGTCATGTGCGTGAAGGGCTAAGGCGCATCAAAAAAATCGGGGGGGGCTACTGCAGAATCGATGCCTCTACTTCGCATGAAGTCCAGAAAGGGCTTCGCGGCACGCTGCCAGGAGGGGCGGCCCTCCAAACGGGTGATCCACGCGTCGACATGGGGACGGCTTTCGAGCGAGATGCCGGCCGGGCCGCGCAACATGAACGTGCTTGGGAGCGCGAAATCCGCAATCGTGAGAGGCCCCGCAATCCAATCCTTTCCGGTGAGGGCCGCGTCGAGGATATCGAGCGCCGGATCGACGCTCTTCATCTGCTTGGCAAAGGTCTCCTCGTCCGGCTCGCCCATGCCGAATGCCTTCCGCGTCTTCGCGAACGCGGCCTTCTGCATGTCGGGGCCGATGTGGATGGCCTGCCAGTAGGACCATTGGTCGACGATTGCGCGCTCCTTGGGATCGGCTGGGTACAGACCATGGCTGGGCGCGAGGGACGCGAGGTACGCGTAGACGTTTCCGTTGTAGACTTTCATTGTAGCGTACATCACTATCTACAAGGCTCGCGGGCGGCGAGCTCGACGAACCCGTAGCACGCGGAGCTTCCCACGAGAAGCAAGCAAGGTCCGCTCCGGGGCGGTTCGAACCGTCCCACTCTTCCTTGGCCCGCGTCGGCGGCGTTCCCTGCGCAACGGCCACGAAATTTCGCCGGCTAGGGGGGAGCCGGCCACTTCCATGACGAAACCGTGACCGTTCCCCGCTTCCATTCGGCGGTGCCGTGTGCATGTTAAGTAGATGCGCGTTCTCCTCGTCCATCCACGCTTTCCCTTGACGTACTGGGGCTTCGAGCACGGCCTGCGCATCATCGGCAAGAAGGCGTCCCTGCCGCCCCTCGGCCTGATCACGCTCGCCGCCTGCCTGCCTGCCGACTGGGAGCTGCGGCTGGTCGACCTGAACGTCCAGTCGCTCGCCCATGCGGACCTCGCCTGGGCGGACGCGGTGTTCACGGGAGGGATGCTGGTCCAGGCGGAGTCGGCCCGCGAGGTGGTGCGTCGAGCGCGTGCCGCCGGGCGCTACGTGGCGGTGGGCGGGCCCGGGCCGACCACGTCGCCCGAGCTCTTCGAGGAGGCCGACCTCGTCTTCCAGGGCGAGGTGGAGGAGCGTGTGGAAGCGCTGGTCGAGGCGGTCGAGCGCCGCGCCCGGACGACCATCCCGCCTGCGGACGACTACCCGGACGTCACGCGCTCGCCCTTGCCGCGCTACGACCTGCTGGACGTCTCGGCCTATGCGTCCATGAGCCTGCAGTACTCGCGTGGCTGTCCCTACCGTTGTGAGTTCTGCGACATCATCGAGATCTTCGGGCGCAAGCCACGCGTCAAGACGTCCGCCCAGGTCGTGGCGGAGCTCGAGGCCCTCCACCGGCTCGGATTCCGTGGCTCGGTGTTCCTCGTCGACGACAACTTCATCGGGAACCGGCCGGCGGTGAAGAAGATGCTGCCGGCGGTGACCGACTTCCAGGAGACCCACGGCAGGCCCTTCGACCTCTACACCGAGGCGAGCGTCAACCTCGCCTCCGACGCGGACCTCGTCTCCGCCATGGTCGATGCGGGCTTCAACGCGGTCTTCCTCGGCATCGAGACCCCGTCTCCCGAGGCGCTGCGCGCCACGCTGAAATTCCAGAACGCCAAGCTCGACCTCACGGAGGCCGTGACGACCCTGACGCGCGCGGGCCTCGAGGTGATGGCCGGGTTCATCGTCGGCTTCGACACGGACGGCCCGGGTGCGTTCGACGCGCAGCGACGCTTCATCCTGCCGTCGCCGATCCCCTTCGCCATGGTCGGGGTGCTCACCGCGCTGCCGAGCACCGCCCTGTGGCGCAGACTCGACCGGGAGGGGCGCCTGCGCACGGCATCGGATGGCGACCACTTCGCGCGACCGAACTTCGTCCCGCGGATGGACGAGCAGGAGCTGCTCCGCGGCTACCTGGAGCTGGTGCGTGACGTGTACTCACCCGACAACTACTACGCGCGGTGCGCCCGCCACCTCGATCTCGTGGGCGAGCGACCGCGGGGCACGGAGGGAGCGACCGAGATCGATGCCGCCCTGCGCGCCATCGGCCACATCGGCATCGCGAGCCCACGGCGTGGACACTTCTGGCGCCTCGTCGCCAAGGCGTCGCGGCGCGGCATGCCTGCCTTGCGTTTCGCCATCGCCCACGCGGTGCAGGGCGAGCACCTCATCCGCTACACCGAGGAGCACGTCGTTCCACGCCTCAGCTCCGCCCTCCGGCACGTGCGCGCTCACCCGGCGCCGAGCCGCCATGCCCCGCGCCGCATGTCGCTGCCGGTGCTCGACGCCTGAGGGGCCGGCGGCAAGCTCCGCCACTCGGCCCTGGTGTTCGGTCGGCGGCCCGTGCTCAATGGCTCGGGAAGAAGTCGGTCAAGGGAGTCGCCGAGACGGCCGAGCCCAGGCGCGACAGGCCGAGACCGTCCTCGATGGTCGCGAGTAGCGAGCTGTGATCGGCGTGGACCGCGCTCACGTAGCCGCTCTGCTTCGCGTAGGGCGACATGACGATGAGGCCGATGGGATCGTCGGGCGCGATGACCCCCGACAGGTCGTCCTCGTCCCACACGACCACGAGCAGCCCGCCACTCGTGAAGGCGCTCGAGGCGAGGATGGGCGGGACGTTGGTCGAGAGCCAGGCGTCGCCGTTCGCCAGGTTCGTCACGGTGCTCGTGGTGAGCGAGCCGTGCATGTCGTGGACGAGGTTCGGCGCGATGATCGCGTAGGTGGGTGGAGCGCTGCCGAGGTCGGTGGTGAAGTGGCTGTAGTCGACGACGTGGGCCGTGCAGCGGGCCATGTTGGTCTGCACGTCGTGGTAGTAGAGGAAGGGCACGTGGCGCGCAGCGTACTGGCCCGAGTCGGTCGTGTTGCAGGCCGTGCCCATGTCCTCGCCGTAGTCCTTCCAGGTGAGGCTCGCTGCCTCGAGCTGGTCGCCGAGGTTCATCACGGACTGGGGGCAGCCGCAGTTTCCGAGAACGGTGTTGCACGTCAGGCCGCCGCAGGCGTCACCCGTGGGATGGCAGTCGCAGCCGACGCCCGTCACGTCCATGCCCGAGGTCATGGCGAGGTAGTTCGGCAGGCTCGGGTGCGCGACGCCGTGGTAGTTGGAGGCCGTCGCCCAGTCGCTGAAGAGCGAGCTGACGTAGGGCGTGTTCGTCGCGCCGGTCACGGTGGACAGGGACATGTTCTCCATCACGATCACGAACACGTGGGTGAAGCGGGGGATGCCGTCCGCCGTGCGGCACACGGGCATGCCGTTGGCCGAGCCGCACGTCGTCCCGGCGGGACAGGTACCGCACCCGCTGGCGCCGGCGTCGTCGGGCGGTGTGCCCGCGTCGGGGGTTGCCGACGCATCGACCGGCGTGCTGGCGTCGACCGGCCCTCCTCCGGCGTCCGGCACGGACATGCCCGCATCCCGCCCGCCGTCGCCGCCGTCGATCCGGGGGGCCGACGCATCGAGGGGGGGCACACCGGACGAGGCGGTGTTGCCGCCGCAGGCGCCGAGCGAAAGAAGCAACGGGAGGAAGGCCACAAGGCAAGACGGGCGCATGAAAAGCTCCGTGTTCACGAACAGGACACGGGAACGTCCCATTCGCCCCGGAGCGGGTCAAACCGGCCGCCCGCAGCGCGTGCAGGGGGGGCGGATGCCCGTGACCGCCGCCAATAGTAAAGCGATTGCTATACTTTCTCCGGAGCCGGCGTCGCTCGCCAACGGCGCGGCCTCATGCGCGCCCGCGCGGCTCTCTCTAGGCGCCGACCTCGTGGCGTGTCAGGGCGCCCTCGAGGGTCTCGTCGCCGCGGGTGAGGTACAGCTCGCCGCCGCTGACCGTGAGCGACCAGCGCTCGGTTCGCTCGAGGACGGCCTCGAGGCGATCGAGCAGCGCCGCGGGCAAGGCCCAAACCTCGAGCGCCTCCTTGCGGTGGATCGTCGCCCGCTCGATGTCGCGCAGGAGCGGCGCGGGATTGCCGTGGGCGTAGACGACGACGCGCCCTGCGCGCTTGCTCGCGCGATGCAGACGCTCGGGCGACGGGCGGCCCACGTCGATCCACGCCGTGACGTCAGAGCGGAGGTCCCGCACCCAGACGGCCGGCTCCTCGGCCGTGCTCACGCCGCGCCCGAAGTCGATGCCCGGCTCGAAGCTCAGGCAGTAGGCGAGCACGCGCGCCATCATGTGGCGCACGGTCTCCGAGGGGTGGCGGGCGACGCGAAGGTCGAGCGACTCGTAGACGCCACGGCCGGTGTCGGCGAGCTCGATGATGAAGCGGTGGATGGTTGCGCCGAGGGCCACGGGCGAGAGTGTGCCCGATCCGCAGCCCCCCCGCTCACCCTCCACGCCGCGGCCGCCGGTCCTGGGCGCGGCCGCGGGGGAGCGACACCCGTCACATGGCGGCCATGTTCGTCGCGCCCGGCGTCGGCGTGTTGGCGGCGAAGTCGCCCGTGCCGTCGGGCAGCCGTCCCCAGCTCTGACCGCTCGGCACCGCCATCGGCGGATAGTCGGCCTGGGTCACGATCGCGTCCGACGGATCGACCACGAATACGGTCTCGCCGCTCGACGCGCTGATGCCCCAGCCGGCCTGCAGGCACTCGGGGATGCCCGGGTCGAGGCAGTCGGTCGTCAGGCCCGTGGCCGGGCTGCTCTGGTGGGCGTAGATGAAGAAGAACCCGCCGGCGGCCAGGGTCACGCCGTCCGGCACCGTCACGGCCGAGGTGAGCTTCGGCGTGCCGTCCGTGTTGGCGTCGGCGATGCGCAGCCCGGACAGATCGAAGTCGGCCGTCCCGGGGTTGTAGAGCTCGATCCAGTCGTCGCCCGAGGCGCGGATCTCATTGATGACAACGCTGCCCGCCGCCGTAGAGCCGCCGTCCAGGTCGCCTGCATCGGTGCCCGGCCCCGCATCGGTGCCCGGCCCCGCATCGGTGCCCGGCATCGGGCCGGCGTCCGTCCCGCCACCACCGGCGTCGCTCGTCATGCCAGCGTCGCTCGTCTGTCCTGCGTCGACGCTCCCCGCGTCGTTCGACCTCACCGCCTCGCTGCAGGCAGCGGTGGACAAGGCGAGCACGGTCGCCACCAGAAAACGCATTTCATTGGTCGTCATAGTCGCATCCTCCCGATCGCTCGGATCTCCCACGTGTCACTGTCGGGCAGCGCGGTCTTGGTCGTCGTCCCCGGGATCGTCCGGTCCAGCGACAGGAACGCCTCGAGGGGGCTCGCGATGCGCCACCCGACGGCGGCCGAAAGCGTGGTGAGCGTGTCGTTCGCGTCCGCGGTGTCGCGGGCGAAGCGGCTCGCGCGCAGCGACAGGAGCAGATCGTGCACCGGCTCGGCGCGCACGAATCCGTCGAGGGTCCATCCGTCGCGCTCGGGCACGTCGTCGAGGCCGAAGGCCCATGCGAAGATCACGCCCGCGCCCAGGCGCGCCGTGTCCCAGGCGACCTCTCCCGCAGCGCGGTTCGCGAGGGCCGAGCCCGTTCCCGACGAGCCCAGGGTGAAGGAGGCGAGCACCTCGATCGGGGCGAGGGGCGAGAGCCAGGCGAAGGGGCGCACGAGCGCTGCGAGCTCGGTGTTCTTGCCGCGATCGAGCTCGCGCTGTGCGTAGCCCTCACCGTTGTAGACGCCGAAGCCGATCCACCCGAAGCCGTCGCCCGCGCCGTCGCGCTGGTCCACGTCGAGGGGGTCGTGACGCACGGCCGCCGTGCCGCCAGGACCCGGCAGGCGCAGCCGCACGGTCGCGCCCAGGTCCGCCGGCGACAGGAGCCCGTAGCGGCGAAGCGACTCGGGGCCGAGGGCGCGCAGGCCGAAGGCGTGCTCGAGGGCGGGTTCCGTGAGCGAACGTACCAATCCCGCGCGAACCTCGAGGAAGCCCCAGGGATCCCAGCCGAGCCACGCCTCGCGGAAACGCGCCACCAGGCTGTCACCGTCGACACCGATGAGGCCGCCGCCGCTGGCGGAGCGTGCGGCCTCGATCAAGACGCGCGCCGACGCGGTCGACATGCGCGCACCGAGCCAGAGGTGGGCGCGGTCGAGGCGCACCTCGTGGTACCAGGTCTCGCCGCTGGACGTTTCGGTGAGGCGGAAGGCGTAGCCGCCGATCACGTCGAGGCCGGGCTCGAAGACCGGACCGGGCGCCGCCGCGCTCGAGGCCGTCCAATGGGCGACCGCGGTCGTGGTCGGAGTGTCGCGAGCCGCGGCCGGCGTGGGCGTCTCGGCGCGGGCGACGACCGCCGTCGCGAGGGCTCCACACGAAACGAGCAAGGCAAGGCATCGACGCATGGTTTGGCTCAGGGCGAGGGGGTGGGGGGCACGTCCGGCGTGAGCAGCGCGCGCAGGTCGGGGCCGGGGGGATCGTGGTCGACCGCGGACACGTCGCCGGGCGAGGGGACGACGCCGAGGGTCGGGCCGCGCGTCGCGAGCGCGTGGCGGAACAGGTCCCAGTCGTGGCTCACGCGGTCGGCGTAGGCGACGGCCGCATCGGCCTGCTCGTCGGCGAACCCCTGGGGATCGCGCGCGATGGCGGCGGCGATGGCGCGCGCGGGGCTCGGGTCACCCGCGACCGGCGTCGCGTGCACACGCGCGAGCAGGGCCCCGAGCTGGCTCGCCAGGTTCTCGAGCACGGCGGGCTTGCCCCGCTTGCCATTCAGCCGCGAGACGTGGAGCGTCTTGTTCGCCTCGCGCTCGGAACGGATCTGCATCGGCAGACCGAGCCACGATGCGGCGCTCCAGAGCGGGTCGGCATCGGGGATGGCCCAGACCGCCCGCGTCGTGTCGATGATGCGCAGCTCGGGCGTGTCGTAGAAGACGCCCGGCGGCGTGAAGCCGGGCGTGGCCGAGTCGGCGATCTCCTTCAGCTCGACGATGACGTCGTCGGCCGGGTCGTCGCTCGGACCACGCAAGAGCACGAGCGCGCGCAGCCGAGGCCAGCTCGCCACCCCGTGGCCCAGGATGCGCACGGCGTCGAGCACCGTGAAGTACGCGTGCGGCGGCGGCGCGATGAGGGTGCGCCGATAGCGCGCCATGAGGTCGGGCAGGGCGGCGACGGCGAAGGGAGGCAGGTCGACCTGGACCTGGTAGGGCTTGGTCGAGTCGGGCACACCCCGCAGGAAACGGCGGACGCCGTTCGTCACCTGGGTGAGGCCCGTGAGCTCGGCGCGCGCGTCCCAGTCGCGCAGCGAGCGCTTGTAGAGGTCGGCCAGCACGGCGTTGCCGCCGTCGGTGGTGATGCGCGTCCGTGGCGCACCGGCCGCGTACTGTGCGATGGCCTTGGCATAGCCCTCGGCCACCGCCCGCCCGATGGTGCGCTCGTCGGCGACGGCGGCGGCCTGGGCAGTCGCGTCGTCCGTGTTCGACAGGCGCGCCGCGACCACGAGCCCACCGGTGAGACGGCGGACGTCGTAGATGTACGGCCACCGGTCGGCGGCATCGAAGTCGTTCGGCTCGAAGCCCGGGCTGCCGTCGCGCGCGACCAGGACGCCGAAGTTCTCGGGGTGCGCGTCGCCGATGGACAGGGGCAAGGTGCCGTCCGCCGAAAACGCCGTCCCGCTCACCTCCGGGACGCCGTCGCGCGCGTCGTGCCGGAAGAGGGGCACGCTGCCGCGATAGAAGGAGAACGAGATCGCCCGCCATGGTCTGGTACTTGCCTGCAACCAGCTCGGGGCGGCTCTCGACGAGCACGGCGTTCGCGCGCCCGAAGACGGCGACCATCTCGGCTTCGCGCGCGCTCGTCCCCCCATCGCTGCAGCCGAGCAACGACGCGACCACGAGCAGAAGAACGACGCACGCGGGTCTCACGGCGCGGAGCGCTACGCGGCGGCGCACGCTTCCGCAAGGGCCGTAACAGCCTCTTCACTCGACGGACACCGAGCCTTCGCGAAGCCGCCGAAGGCGCCCTCGGTCGGATCGCTCGAGAACAGGCAGGGGCACGCCGTCGCGCAATGGCACGTCTCCATGGAGGTTCCCTCGAGCTTCCAGCGCATGGCGGCCTCCTTCCCTCGTGTGCAGGCACCCCGCCGACCGACAGCCAGCATCGAGAGGGGCGCAACGGTCCCGGGAGGGGAGGCACACCCGGAGACCGGCCGGGCGGTTTCCTCGGGGCGGCGAATGCGCTATGACCTGGATCATGTCGCGCTGGATGAAGATCGCTCTCGTCGCCGTCGTGCTCGCCATCCCGATCACGGCCTACGCCTATCAACGGCTGTCGACCGACACGTGCCCGGCGACGGCCGGCTGCCCCTGCGACGGCGGCCACGGCCGCTGACTTCTGGGGCCGGGCCTGAACGGCCTCTGTCGGCAGAGCCGCAGCGGTGTTATGGATCGGCCATGGCGCAACGCACGGTCGTCCACCGCATCTCCTGGGCCCGCGCCCGGGACGAGCTCGTACCCGCCCTCGAGCGTGCCCGTGAGGAGGCGAGCCTCGAGCCCCTCCGGTCGTTGCTCGATGTGGACCGGCTCGACCGGCAGCAGTTCATCCTGACCGGCCGGCGCTACCTCGTCTTCGGTCCCGAGGACCACAAGCTCATCGGTTCCTCGACCCTCTTGGCGGACGGCCTCGTGGCCCTGGCCGAGGAATCGGTCGACCTCGGCGAGGCGCCCGAGGCCATCGTCGACGCCCTTCGCGCGAGCGGCGAGCACCCGACCGCCCGCGCGCGCTTCGAGGAGCTGCTCGGCCCCGATCACGGCACGCCGGCGTGGCTGCGCGGCAACCAAGCACCGAGCCTCGTCTCTCCGGAGGAGGTCGCCGAGCTTCGCGCCGTCCTGCCCGAGGTGCTCGCCCTGCCGGCCGTCGCCTCCGATCCGGATCTCGCGCGGGCGGCGGCCGAGCTGTCGGCCCTGCTCACCCGGTGCGTGGAAGGCAGCCCGGCGCAGGGGCTGGGCGTCGTCCTCGGTTGAGCACCGCGCCGCTTCAGTCGACGGTGTCGGGCCCGAGGCTGCACCTCCGGAACGGGGTTGCGCCGACGGGGCCCACGGCCACCTCCTCGATGGCCGGCCGTTTGCCGACCCCAGCGAACACCGAGTCGAGCCCCGCCCCCGCGTGCTCGTCGACGGAGCGCTCGAGCGCCGCCTTGAGCCCCTCCGCATCAGCACAGGTGCACGGCCACAGGTATCGCACCGTGTGGTTTCGTTTACAGTGAACCGTCAGCACGACGACCCTGTGCCCGGGGTCGACGAGCTGCTCGATGCCGATCTCCAGCAGGGGCTGCACGGACGCCAATATGTACGCATTCCTACTGCCGGCGCCAGCGATTCCACGTCACCCCTAGGGGTGAGCCCCCAGGCCGGGGACAGACGCGCTCAGGCCTCGTCGCCGAAAACGACCCCGATCGCCCGGGCAGTCCGCACGATCTGCCCGTCGGGGTCGACGCGCTTTTCCCGACCGACGGCCTCTTCGAGTGGCACGGAGATGATCTCCCCGCAGCGCAGCGCGACCATGTGGCCGTAGGTCCGGTCCGCGACGAGCTGGGCGGCATGATGGCCGTAGCGGGTCGCCAGGACGCGGTCGAAGCCGGTCGGGCTGCCGCCCCGCTGCAGGTGGCCGAGCACCGTGATGCGTGTCTCGGCATCGACCTTGCCCTCGAGCCCCGCGGCGAGCCGAGCCGCCGCCCCCGACGGCCGCGGCATGGCCCCGGGCAGCACCGGCTCGATGTGAATGTCGTCGCCGGCCGGGCAAGCCCCCTCCGCCACCACCAGGACGCTGTAGGGCTGGCTGCGTGCACAGCGATTGCGGATCCGGTCCACGATCGGCGCGAGACGGTAGGGCACCTCCGGGATCAGGATGACGTGGGCACCGCCCGCGAGCCCCGCCTCGAGGGCGATGAAACCCGCGTCGCGCCCCATGAGCTCGACGATCATGACGCGGTCGTGGCTCTCGGCCGTGTCGTGGATGCGGTCGAGGGCCTCGGTCGCGATCTGCACGGCCGTGTCGAAACCGAAGGTCACGTCCGTGGCGGCGATGTCGTTGTCGATGGTCTTGGGGACGCCGACGACCGGCATCCCCTTGTCGGCGAGCCGCTTGGCGATGGCCATGGAGCCGTCGCCGCCGATGCTGATCAGCGCTTCGAGACCGAGCTGTCCGAAGTGCTCGAGCACCCGGTCCGAGACGTCTTCGAGGACGACCTCGCCGTCCCGCTTCATCGGGAAGTGGAAGGGGTCGGCGCGGTTCGAGGTGCCGAGGATGGTGCCGCCCCGGGGCAGGATGTCGTGCACCTGGTCGGAGCCGAGCCAGAGGTTGCCGTGGGGCGAGCGGTAGCCGAGGTCGACGAGGCCGTGGAAGGCGTCCTCGATGCCGAGCATCTCCCAGCCCTGGCGCATGCCCACCTTGACGACGGCACGGATGACCGCGTTGAGCCCGGGGCAGTCCCCGCCCCCCGTCATGATCCCGATGCGCCGTTTGGCACCCATGAGCGACCTCGGTATGCGCCCCCGGGAGTCCCCGCGGGCGGAAGGCTACTCCGTCGGCGGCTTCCAGGCCGTGGCGGCCAGCTCGCCCTCTTCGACGCCCAGCCAGATCCGGAGCTGCTTCAACATGAACTCGGTCCCCTCACGGCGCGCCAGCTCGACACCGTAGGTGTTGATGAAGCGGACGCTCTCGGACAGCCACATGTCCCACGCTTCCTTCGAGACGTTGTCGAAGATGAACTTGCCGAAGTCGGTGGGAAAGGGCGGGCTCACGAGACCGGGTAGGTCCTTGTCGAGCTTGATGCAGTGGACGAGGCGGTTCGGATCGGCCTGGGGCATGGGGCGAACCCTAACGCCAAGGCCGGCGGATTGCCACGGCCCGGAGCCGCGGGGAGCGCGAGGGGCCCGGAGGCGCTACAGAAGGGGCGACACGCGCGAGAGGAGCCCATGACCCATCCCTGGCACGACCTCGTCAACACGCCGGACATGGCCGCCGACCTGTTCAATGCCGTGATCGAGATCCCCAAGGGCTCGAAGGTGAAGTACGAGCTCGACAAGGTGACGGGCATGCTGCGTGTCGACCGGGTGCTCTACAGCTCGGTCATCTACCCTGCCAACTACGGCTTCCTGCCGCGTTCCTACTGCGAGGATGGCGACCCCCTCGACGTGCTCGTGCTGATGAGCGAGCCGGTCGTGCCCCTGTCGCTCGTCTCCGCGCGCGCCATCGGCGTGATGAGCATGAGCGACGAGGGCAAGCAGGACGACAAGATCATCGCCGTGCACGCGCGCGACCCGGCCTACGCCGACTACCGGGACGTCTCCGAGCTGCCGGCCCACGTGACGCCGGAGATCGAGCGCTTCTTCCAGGACTACAAGGTGCTCGAGCACAAGGAGGTGCGTGTAGACCGCCTCCTCGGGCGCGACGACGCGGTGCGCGTGGTGCGCGAGGCGCTCGAGCTCTATCGCGCGGAGGAGAACCGCCTGCGCGGCTTCAAGTGAGCTTCAAATGGACCCCTTCGCCACCTTCACCGACACGGGCCCCTTCCTCGTCGGCATCGGCTGCTTCGCGGTGCTGACCCATTTTGCAGCGCTCATCGGCCTGCTCGTCGGCGCCCGTACGCCGTCGCGGGACCGGCTGATCATCGATCATCCGCCTGGTCGGCGTGCCCACCCTGCTCGCCCTCGCCATGCCCTTCATGGGCTTCATGATGACGCGCGACACCACGCGGCGGGAGACGAGCTTTGGCGCCAACGAGGTCGCACGCCGAGCCTACGAGCACGGGATGGGGGTGGCCTGGACCCAGCTCGGCTGGGGGCTCCTGGCGCTCACCATTCCGGTCCTGGTGACGGCCTTCTTGTGGTGGAGGCTGCGCCGTCTCGACGCCGCAGGGGCGGATCCCGTGCCGCGCGCCGACGCCTCCTGAAGCGACGTCTTCAGCCGTCGTCTTCGCGCAGGGCGCGGAAGAACGACTGCAACATCTGGTAGGTGAGCCCCCACACAATCCGCCCCGACACGTCGAAGGCGGGCATGTCGTAGGTGCGGCCCTCGTGCACGTAGGGGCGCGTCGTCTCGACCTCGCCGCGCGCGAGGGGACCGAGGGGCGCCCACAGCACCTCGGCGACCTCCTCGTTCGGGACCAGGGGCGGGGTCTCGTCGATCTCGAAGACGAAGGGCGTGATGACGAGCCCGACGGGCCGGCCACGGGCGATGGCAGGCACGTCGTCGAGGCGGCCGAGGCGCGCCGCGTGCCGTTCGAGGTCGAGCCCCACCTCCTCCTGCGTCTCGCGCACCGCCGTACGGTAGAGGTCCGGGTCGAGGGGATCCTCGCGACCGCCCGGGAAGGCCATGTGCCCCGACCAGGGATCTCCGGGGTGCTCGGCGCGCTTGATGAGGAGCACCTCGGGCTCGGCCGACGCCGGGCGCAGCACCGTGGCCACCGCCGCGCGCCGAAGGCTCGGGTCGCTCGCGTCGATGCGGCGTGGCTCCCGCTGGGCGAGCACGCGGCGGATGGAGCCGAGGTCGAGGCGATCGCTCATGCGTGCGCGATTGCCGTAGCCCCGCCCGGGCCCTGCGTCAACGCTCTGGAGGAGTAATCCCACGTCCGATGCGCCAAGCCGGTTGCTCTGGGGGCGGTGTCACCACATCATGACCCGTGGCTCGCAGGGCACGCATTCGAGATTCGAAGGGACGGACGTGGTCGGTGGCCGTCGTGTCGCGCGCAGATCAGGAGGACGAGGACTTTCGCTTCTGGTACGAGGAGCTGACTCCGGAGCAGCGTGTCGCCGCGGTGAACGACTGTCTCATCAGCAGCCTGAAGGCCACAGGGCGCGATGGCGCACCCCGACTACGAAGAGTTTGTCGCCGCGTTGAACGCTCACGGCGTTAGGTACCTCATCGGAGGGGCCCATGCCGTCGCCTTCCACGCGCGGCCGCGTGCGTCGAAAGACATCGACATTTTCATCGATCCGTCGCTGGCGAACGCACGACGCGCGCTGGCTGCCCTAGCCGACTTCTTCGGCGGTGCCGCCCCCCGGTACGTGACCGTGGAGACGCTGCGCGATCCCGACACGACCGTGCAGCTCGGCGTCGCACCGGTGCGCATCGACCTGCTGTCGAGCTTGGCCGGCGAGCGTGCCTTTCGGACGGCCTGGAAACGGCGAGTCGACGCCCGCTTCGGATCGGTGCCCGCCCACTACCTTCGCTCGAAGACCTCGTCGCCGAGAAGGAGCACTGGCAGCGTCCCCAGGACCGCGCGGACCTGGTCGTGCTTCGCAAGGCCCTGGCGCGGCGCCGCAAGAGCTGAACGCTTCGGTCCGGCGTGGGCCGGCACGCCTGTGATTCCGCAGCGCGTCCGCCCGCGCCACCCCGGCCAGCCCGTGGGTGCCGCGTGGGCGTTGCGCGTTCGGGGCGGGCAATCTAGCTTCGGCCGCCCATGATCCCGCGCTACACCCCCGCCGAGCTCGCGCACCTGTGGTCACCGGAGCGGCGCCATCAGGCCTGGCTCGATGTCGAGCTCGCCGCCTGCGAGGCGATGGAGCGCGCGGGCATCGTGCCGGCCGGGACGGCCGAGGCGGTGCGGCCGGTGGGCGCCAAGATCGACCCGGCACGCATCGACACCATCGAGAAGACGACGCGCCACGACGTCATCGCCTTCTTGACCCACGTCGAGGAGCTGGCCGGGCGGCCCGCCCGCTGGCTGCACCGGGGCATGACCTCGAGCGACGTGCTCGACACCTCCCTCGCCCTCTTGCTCGTCGAGGCCGACCGATCTGCTGCTCGCGCGCCTCGACGCGCTGCTGGCCGCCTTCGCGTACGCGCATCGAGGAGCACCGGCACACGCCCCTCATCGGCCGCTCCCACGGCATCCACGCCGAGCCCGTCACCTTCGGCCTGGTGCTCGCGGGCCACTACGCCGAGCTGCCGCGCGGCCGGGCGCGGCTGGGCGGCGCGCGAAGAGGTCGCGCGTGCGGCAAGATCGCCGGCGCCGTCGGCACCTACGCGCACCTCACGCCCGCCATCGAGGCCGACGCCCTCGGGCGGCTCGGCCTCTTGCCCGAGACGGTCGCCACCCAGATCGTCCCGCGCGATCGCCACGCGGCCTGGCTCGCGGCGCTCGCCCTCGTCGCGGCGGGCATCGAACGCTTCGCGATCAACGTCCGGCACTGGCAGCGCAACGAGGTGGGCGAAGCCGAGGAGGCGTTCCAAAAGGGCCAGAAAGGCTCGAGCGCCATGCCCCACAAGCGCAACCCGGTGCTCAGCGAGAACCTCTGCGGCCTCGCGCGCGTCGTGCGCGCCGCGGTCGTGCCCGGCCTCGAGGATGTGGCCCTGTGGCACGAGCGCGACATCAGCCACTCGTCGGTCGAGCGCATGGTGATGCCCGACGCCTCGGCCACCCTCGCGTTCATGCTCGAGCGCTGCCGCGGCCTGGTCGAGGGGCTCGTCGTCTACCCGGAGGCGATGCGCAGGAACCTCGATCGCACGGGCAGCCTGTGGGCGAGCGAGGGCGTTCTGCTGGCCCTCGTCGGCAAGCCGGGCTCGGGCGCCAGGAGGCCTACGTGCTCGTGCAGCGCAACGCCATGCGCGCCTTCCACGGCGAGGGCGCGCTTCCGCGACCTGCTCGCCGCCGACCCGGACATCGCGGCGCACCTGTCCGCGCGGCGACCTCGCGCGCTGCTTCGACCTCGACCACCACGCTCGCGCACGTCGATGCCATCATCGATCGGGCGCTCGCCGGAGGGCTCCCCATGACCGTGTCGACAGAAACGCTGCGGAGGGCCTCGCGCTCACCCTGGACCGAACCGACCTCGACGCCCTCGGCACGAAGTACGAGGGCAAGGTGCGGGACAACTACTCGACGAGCGACGGGCGCCGCGTGCTCGTGGCGACCGACCGCATCAGCGCCTTCGATCGCGTGCTCGGGACGTTGCCCTTCAAGGGGCAGGTGCTCAACGGCCTGTCGGCCTTCTGGTTCGACGAGACGCGGCGACCTGGCGCCGAACCACCTCTTGCAGGTGCCGGACCCGAACGTGACCATCGCCATGGAGTGCGAGCCGCTCCCGGTGGAGATGGTGGTGCGCGCCTACGTGACGGGCGTCACCTCGACGAGCGTGTGGACGCACTACGAAAAGGGCGAGCGCGTCTTCTGCGGGCATCGGTTGCCGGACGGCCTCGAGAAGAACGAGGCCCTGCCCGAGCCCATCGTCACGCCGAGCACCAAGGCGGAACACGGCGGCCACGACGTGTCGGTCTCGCGCGAGGAGCTCCTGTCCATGGGGCGCATCTCGGCGCGTGATTTCGACGAGGCGGCCGAGCACGCCATGACGCTGTTCCGACACGGGCAGAAGATGTGCGCGGACCGCGGCCTGATCCTCGTCGACACGAAGTACGAGATGGGGCGCGCCCCCGACGGGCGCATCGTCGTCATCGACGAGATGCACACGCCCGACTCCTCGCGCTTCTGGTACGCGAAGACTTACCAAGCGCGCTTCGAATCCGGCGAGGAGCCCGAGTCCTTCGACAAGGAATACGTGCGAAGGTGGCTCGCGGCCCAGGGCTACCGCGGCGAGGGCACCCCGCCGACGCTGCCGGACGAGGTGCGCATCGAGGCATCGCGCCGCTACATCGAAGCGTGCGACGCGATTCGCGGCACGCCCTTCGAGCCGAACCTCGAGCCGCCCCTGCCGCGGATCAGGAAGGCCCTCGGTCTGGAGGTCAGCGAATGAAGGCGAACATCTACGTGACGCTCAAGCGCGAGGTGCTCGACCCGCAAGGGGACGCGGTGCGACGCGCGCTCTCTGACCTCGGGTTTGCGGGCGTGCAGTCGGTGCGCGTCGGCAAGCTCATCGAGGTCGAGGCGGACCGGGACGACCGGGCGGCCTTCGAGAAGGACGTGGACGGCATGTGCAAGAAGCTCCTCGCCAACGCCGTCATCGAAGACTTCCGCTTCGACATCGTCGACTGACGCGCGCGCCGAAGGCAAAGGGGCCGCGCGTCACCCGCCGCCGTCGAGGGACGGGACGCCACCGTCCGAAGGTCCAGCTCCACCCTCGCCCACCACGCCGCCGCCGTCGGTGGCCAAGCCCCCCGCGTCCGCCACGCCGCCGCCGTCGGCCGAGGGCACGCCGCCGTCGGTGCCCCCCTCGAAATCAATCTCCGTGTCGCTTCGCTCGCAGCCGAAGTCCAGGGACGTCGACACCTCGATGAAGAGCCGGCCGCGGTTGTCTCCTCCCGGGCAGTGGATCGAAGCACGCGCAGACGGCTCAGGCACGCTGGCGGAAGGGCTCACCCCGGACTGGTGGCAACCCTGGTGCGGCGGCTCACCGTCGCCGAGGTCCACGGTGGTCGGACCGTCGAAGCCGGAGCAGTCGAGCCCGTCGCCGCCCGAGTCGCATACGAAGACGGCGTTCCGCTCCGGCGTGAGGACGTCGGACGTGGGGACGTCGAGCGTGGCCGGCACCAGGTCTACGGCGGTCACCCGCGGGTCGTCGTTCCGCGCGACGTACCAGTCCACGTCGCCGGGTCGATCAATCCACCCCGCAAAGACCAGTGTCCCATGCGGCGGAACGGGCGTGACGGGGATCGCATCGGCGGCGGTGTCCGCCCCCTCCTCGTCACCGGTCGGACAGACCTGCACCCGAATCCGGTAGGGCTCGCAGATCGGCTGCCACCGGAACGACGTCACCCGGATCCAGACGAAGAGCGTGGAGTCCGCCGAAGCGCAAGTCCCCGTGAGGGCCACTTCCTCGGGCCCGCTTCCCCGCGACGCCGACCGGCACCCCGGCTCGTCGATGACGCCGGCGTCGACGGGGCGCGAGGACGTGGGCGCCGGCAGCGGCACCTCTGGCTCCCCTTCCGCGCACCCCGCGTCCGCAACGGTCGAGTTGCTGAGGCAGACCGTCCACGCGCTCAGGTCGTAGTCGGCGCCGTCGGGGATGGCGTCGAGGCGAATGCGCAACGCCGGGTCGGGCAGGTAGGGTGACGGGTTCAACGGGCCGCCGCTGTAGGAGAGCCAGTCGACGTCGGTCGCGCTGCCGAGGGAGAAGTCGCTCTCGTCGACGGCCGGGGGCAAGTCGTAGGGCGGCGGGAGGTGGACCCCCGAGGACACCATGGTGAGCGGGTAGGGCCGATGATCGAGGATGGTGTCGTTCGGCTCGCCGCGGTCGGGCATGCAGGGCGGCGTGGTGGATCCCGCGTCGGGGCTGAACACACCCGCGTCGACCGGATCGATCGGCCTGCCGATCCCCGAAGCGTCGAACGAGAACACCGGGCTCGGGTCGCCAGTGCAGCTCCCGCCCGCACACGCGCCCGCGAGCACCGCCACCCCGAGAGCCAACAGCGCCCGGCCCGCCGACCACCCGTATGCAGCCCGCCGAAGCACGACGACAGGGTATCACTTCGTGAGCGTGCGCCGGCGACACCGGCGCGCGACGGCCCCCTCAGGTCCAGTTGCAGAAGCTGAAGGTGGTCGGGTCGCCGACCATGACCTCGAGGGTCGAGCAGTCGGCTGGCGTGAAGGCGTCGAAGGTCATGGGCATGGTGGCGGCCATGCACGCGCCGCAGGTCACCATCGACATGGGGAACGCATCCGGCCACGTGGTCCCGGTGCCGGAGAAGTTGCCTTCGCGCCAGATGATCGCCCCCTGGGGCGACGCGCCGAGCGCGGTGCTGAGGTCGAAGGCCGTGGCGAGGCGGCCGTCCGGGATCGTCGTGTCCGCGCTCACCAGCACCACCGTGCCCACGCCCAGCATGAGACCGCCGCCGGCGTTGTTGACCGCGTCGGCCGGAGGCGTGCCGGCAAAGTGCACGGTGAAGCCGCTCGCCGTGGCCGTCCCCTCGCCGAACTTGTACTCGTAGTCGGGGCTCGTCGTGCTGACCGACCAGATCACGATGACCTTGGCGCCGGCGGGGACCGTCGCACCGGCGGCGATCGCGCCCGAGATGTCGATGCCCGGCCCCGACGAACCGTCGACCGGCGCGCTGGCGTCGACCGTCGAGCCAGCGTCGGACGGTGTCCCGGCGTCGTTCGTCATGCCGCCGTCGGCCGACATGTTGCCGTCGGGGGGCATGCCGCTGTCCATCGGCGTGCTGCCGCTGTCGTCACCGCACGCGGCGAGACCCACCGACAACACCAGCGCTGCGGCGCAGGCCACGAAGAGGTTCCAAGGCGAAGAATGCAAAGTCATTCGATCTCCCGTCGGTGAGCACACGCGCACCGAAAGAATGATCCTCGCCGGCTCGCCGAGCCTGCGCAAGTGGATGCGCGTGGGAAGGGGGACGACGCGCGGCGGCGCCGACCGGAGGTGTGGATCGAGGGACGGCCGGCGTGCTTCGGGATGGACGGACAGGCGCGTCCCTCGTCTGCTACCCTCGGCACCCTGCTCCGGAGGGAAGACATGAGCCGAGGGATCGAAGGCGGTGCATTCGTCGATTCGCAGAAGGTCGAGGCGTCCGAGTACCTCCCGAACCGCGGGGTGTTCCTCGCCGGTCTGCTCGGGCGGGGCCAGGGCGACGCCTTCGGCTTCTACCGCGGACGGATGGAGCCCGGCTGCGAGATCGCACGCGAGGTCCACGCGGATAGCACGGAGACGGTCTATGTCCTGGCCGGACGTGCGCTCGGCCTCGTCGGCGACCGGGAGGTGCCCCTCGAGCCCGGCCAGGTGCTGCACGTGCAGAAGAACACGCCGCACGGGCTTCGCAACGTGGGCGACGACGTGCTCGAGTTCCTGGTGATCGGCCACCCGGACTTCTGACGCGATCGGGCGGACGCGTGGACCGACGAGCGTTCCTGGCGCACGCAGGGCGGGCAGCGGCCGTCGGCGCCGCGGCCCTTGCGTTCGGACCGGGCTGCACCCGGTCGAGCCACCACCGGACGGGCGGCCGCGCAGGATCGAAGGTTCGAACACCTGCGCCTCCCGTCCTGCACCCGCCCAGCGTCACGACGCCGGCGCCTGCCGCGCCGACGACGACGCCTCGTCACGGGCTACCCACGTCGCGCGATTGGACGGCCTTGCACGACGCCCTGCACGGTCGCCTCGTGCGACCCGGCGCCGCGGACTACGGCCCCGTCCACGAGTTGTTCGACCCGCGCTTCGACGCCATCCACCCGGCAGGCATCGCGATCTGCGCCTCCGAGACCGATGTCCAGCGCGCAGTGGCCTTCGCCCGCGATCACGGTGTCCCCTTCGCGGCCCGCTCGGGCGGCCACAGCTACGCGGGCTACTCCACGGGGCCGGGCCTCGTGTGCGACGTGGGCGGCCTGTCGTCCATCGACGTGGACCCGAAGGCACGCACCGCCACCATCGGCGCCGGCGCGCATCTGATTGATGTCTACGCGGCGGTCGCGGCCAAGGGCGTCGCGGTGCCGGGCGGCTCCTGTGCCACCGTGGGGATCGCCGGGCTCACCCTCGGCGGCGGTCAGGGCGTGCTCGGCCGCAAGCTCGGCCTGACCGCGGACAGCCTCGTCGCCCTGCGCCTCGTGACGGCAGCGGGCGAGGTCCTGACCTGCAACGAGAGCGAGCACCCGGACCTCTTCTGGGCATGCCGCGGCGGCGGGGGCGGCAACTTTGGCGTCGTGACCTCGTTCACCTTTCGTGTCTACCCGCTCACACACCTCACGCGCTTCACCCTCACCTTCCCCTGGTCCGCCGCCGCGGACGTCGTCGGCGCGTGGCAACAATGGGGGCCCCACGCACCCGACGCGCTCTGGTCGAGCTGTCACCTGCAGGCCGCTGGGACGCGCCGGGGCGTCCTGATCGCTGGTGTGTACGCGGGCTCACAGGATGCCCTCGCCCCGCTCCACGCAGCCTTCCGGACGCGCCTGGGCGCTGCGCCGCGCGCCACCCACGTGCGTTCCGCGCCCTTCCTCGACACGATGCTCGCGGAGGCGGGCTGCAGCGGCAAGTCCGTCGCCGAGTGCCACCGCCCCGTCCAGAACCCGGAGGGCAGGCTCGGACGGCGCGAGCACGTGTCGCGGTCGGACTTCTTCGACCGTCCCCTGTCGCCCGCCGGCATCCACGCCCTGCTCTCGTCCCTCGAGGACCGGGGCGCCCACCCGGAGCTCGCGAAGGGCGCCGGCGGCATCGCCTTCGACGCACTCGGCGGCGCCATCAACCGCCTCGCACCGGACGCCACCGCCTTCGTACACCGCCGCTCGCTCTTTCTCGCCCAGTACTCGACGCACTGGGTGCCCCGCTCGCCGAAGCCCATCGTCGACGCCAACCTCGCCTGGATCGATCGCTTTCACGGCGTGATGCGCCCCCACGCCAGCGGCTTCGCGTACCAGAACTACATCGACCCGCGCCTTTCCGACTGGAAACACGCGTACTACGGCGCAAACCTGGCACGTCTCGTCCGGATCAAGGCGAAGCACGACCCGGACGATTTCTTCCACTTCGCCCAGAGCATCCCCGTCCGCTGATGCATGGGCGTGACCGCGGAACCGCGGCGATCGGAACGCACGGCGCCAGGCTGCGCGTCAGATCTGGCCTCGCCGCGCGGGCGTGGACGCAACGGCCGACGCAGCACTGGTCTCGCGCTCTCGGAGGCGTGTACCTCGCTCGTACAGGGATTGACGCTGGACGGACCGGCGACATGATCCGCGCAGCATGGGGATGAAACGGCGACTGCTAGAGTCTCTGAAATCCGCACGGGTGAGGCCCTACCTCGGCCCGCTCGTCGTCCTCGCCGTGGCGCTCGCGGTCGAGGCGCTCACGCAGAGCGGCGTGCCGGTCCCGGCCCTCGGCGTGATCTTCCTGATGGCCATCGTCGCCGCGGTCGGTGTCAGCGGCGCCGTCCCCGGTCTGTTCGCCACCGCCCTCGCCATCGCCTACGTCAGCTACCACTACCTCGACCCCGGCTCCGGGCACCACGGGCCCGGGGACCTGGCGCGGATGCTGGTCTTCACCGTCGCGGCACCCGTCTTCGCGCTCGTCCTCGGCCGCGCGCGACAGCGGATCGATCGGTACGTCCAACGCGAGCACAGGCTGCGGAGCGAGGCCGACACCCAGCGGGATCGGGTCACGCGCATCCTCGAGAGCATCACCGACGGCTTCATCACGCTCGACACCGAGTGGCGCTACACGTACGTCAACGAGCAAGCGCAGCGGATGATCGACAGTTCCCGGGACGAGCTGCTCGGCAAAACGGTGTGGGGGGTGTTTCCCGAGCTCGTCGGCACCCCGGTCGACCAGGAGCTCCGCCGCGCGATGGAGAGCCAGGTGACGGTCGGTTTCGAGTACCACTACGAGACCCTCGACGCCTGGTACGCGATCCGCGCCTACCCGTCACCGACCGCCCTCGTGATCTACCTGCACGAGATCACCGACCAGAAGCGCGCCGAGGCAGCGCTGCGCGCGCGCACCGAGCAGCAGGCCGCCGTAGCCGAGCTCGGCCGTCTCGCCCTCGCGGGGAGCAACCTCTCTAGCCTGTTCGACACCGCGGTCCAGCTACTCGCCGACACGTTGCACGTACCGAACGTCAAGGTCCTCGAGCTCCTGCCCGGCGGCAACGAGCTACTGCTCCGGGCGGGTGTGGGCTGGAAGCCGGGCCTGGTCGGGCGCATCACCGTCGAAGCGGGCGAGTCCCAGGCCGGCTACACCCTCGCCCGGGCGCACCCCGTGGTGGTCGAAGACATGGGCACCGAGAGGCGCTTCCACGGCCCCGATCTGCTCTTTGCGCACGGGATCGTGAGCGGTCTCAGCGTGATGATTGGCTCCCCCGACCATCCCTTCGGCGTGCTCGGCGTCCATACGACCACGCCATACCGCTTCACGGACGACGAGGTGCACTTCGTGACGTCCGTCGCCAACGTCCTCGCGGATGCGATCGAGCTGACTCGCTCGCAGTCGGCGCTGCGGGAGAGCGAGGGCAACTTTCGTCAGCTCGCCTACAACATCGACGAGATGTTCTTCATCACGGATCCGTACGAGGAGCGGGTCGTCTACATCAGCCCGGCCTACGAGCGCATCTGGGGCCGGTCGTGCGAGAGCGTCTACGCCGACTTCCACTCCTGGCTCGAAGCGATCCACCCAGACGACCGCCCCCGAGTCGAGCCCGGAGTCAAGAGAGCGCTCCTGGGCCGCGGGTTCACCGAGCCCTACGAGCACGAGATGCGGATCATCCTGCCCGACGGCACCGTCCGGTGGGTCTCGAGCCGAGTCTTCCCCGTGTCCGACGAGCAGGGACGCAAGTACCGCGTGGCCGGCATCGTACAAGACATCACCGACCGCAAGGCCGCCGAGCAGGACGCGGCCCGCCTCGCCGAAGAGCAGACGCGCCGACTTCAGGCCGAGAGCCGCGTGCAGGCGCGCGACGAGGTGCTCGCCCTCGTGTCTCACGACCTCCGCAGCCCCCTCGGCAACATCCGCCTCGCCGCCGATGTGCTCACCGATCAGGCGACCGAGGACGAGGCGGCCGACGCCTTGGCGGTGATCCGGCGGTCGGCGGAGCATATGGGACGGCTCATCCAGGATCTCCTCGACGTGTCGCGCATCGAGGCAGGAGGCCTCTCGATCGAGCGACAGCGGGTGGAAATCGGAGACCTCGTGACGGAGGCCTGCGAAGAGCTCCGGTCGCAGGCAGCCGCCCGCGGCATGCTGATCGAGCACCAGGTCCGCGACGACGTGCCGGCCGTATGGGCCGATCGCGTCCGCATCGCACAGGTGATGACCAACCTCATCGGCAACGCGATCAAGTTCGGCCAGGACGGCGGCCGCATCACCGTCCGCACCGAGGTCGTCCCGGAGGGTGCGCGCATCTCGGTGTCGAACAGGGGCACGCCCATCCCGAAGGAGCACCTGCCGCATCTCTTCGAGCGCTTCTGGCAGGCCCAATGTGGCGACCCGCGCGGGAGCGGCCTCGGTCTTCCGATCGTCAAGGGCATCGTGGAAGCCCATGGTGGCCACATCAACGTCGAGAGCGATGCCGTGCGCGGCACCACCTTCTGCTTCACGCTGCCGGCGCACGTCCGGCCGCAGCCCGGCCCGACGACGACTCTCAGGGCGTGACGCGCGACAGCGGAACGTGGCGCGGCAAGCGCACGACGAAGCGCGTCCCCTTCCCTTCGCGCGAGTCGACGGCAATCGTGCCCCGATGAGCCTCGACGAGACGCTTGGTGATGTAGAGACCGAGGCCGAGCCCCTCCTGCCCGCGCCGCTGCCGATCGGACCGACGGAAGGGCTCGAAGAGCACGCCCCGCAGCGGCTCCGGGATTGGCGGTCCGCCGTTGTGCACCCACAGCTCGACCGTGTCCCGGTCGCGGCCGTCGATGGAGATGGTGACGGGTGAGCCCGAGGGGCTGTGATTCGTGGCGTTGCTGATCAGGTTGGAGAGGATCTGCAGCAGGCGATCCACGTCCCAGGTGCCTTCCGTGTCGCCGCAGGCTTCCAGCCGAAAACGAGCCCGTGCGTGCTCGAGCTCGCCCAGGATCTCCTCGGTCAGCACGCGGAGGTCGGCCAACTCGGGCGAGAGGCTCACGCTCCCGTCGGTCCGGAAACGCGTCGCGTCGAGGAGCTGCTCGATCATGCGGCTCATTCGCTTGCCGTTGCGCAGGATGCGCTGGAGCGGTTCGCTGGTGGCCTCTCCTTCGAGGAGCAGCTCGGTCGCCATCTGGATCGCGCTCAGGGGATTGCGCAGGTCGTGTCCCAGCACGGCGATGAACATCTCCCGCATCCGCTCCGCCTCACGCAGCTCCTGCCGGTGCCTCTCGAGGGTGACGAAGACGTCCACCTTGCCCCGCAGCACCGCTTCGTCGATGGGCTTGAAGAGGTAGTCGACCGCGCCGGCCTCGTACCCTCGGAACACCCGGGCCTGATCCCGCGAGCCAGCCGTGACGAAAATGATGGGCACCAGGCGCGTCCGCTCGACGCCCCGCATGAGCGATGCGAGCTCGAAGCCGTCCATCTCCGGCATCTGGACGTCGACGATCGCCACTGCCACCTCGCGCGCGAGGAGGATCTCGAGGGCGGCGCGCCCCGAGCGGGCCGTCAGGATCTCGATGTCCGCCCGCTTCAGCATGGCCTCGAGGGCGAAGAGGTTGTCGGCCACGTCATCCACGATCAGCACGCACGGCCAGCCGGAGCCCGCGTGCCAGCGCCTGCCCTGCTCGCCGCGTGCACCGTCTCGGGGGCCGACCTCCGGGATCCCATCCCCGACCTCTCGCGCGCCTACGGAAACGTTCGTCACTGCTCTCACCTCAGCCGATAGACCCGCTCGCTCTCCGCGAAGGGCTCGAAGGCGGCGGCATGGTCGGAAAACGCGAGGGTCTCCTTCGACCCCAGGCCGAGGAAGCCGCGGGGACACATCGCCTCGCGAAAGAGCCCGATGGCCCTGCTCCGGAGGTCCTCCTCGAAGTAGATGAGGACGTTCCGGCACGAGATGAGCTGCACCTCGGCGAACACCGAGTCGGTGGCCAAGCTGTGATCGGAGAACAGGATGTGCTCGCCGAGCTTCCGGCTGAACGCAACACCGCTGCTCGACGCGCTGTAGTGCTCGGACAGGGATGCACGCCCGCCTGCCTCGAAGTAGTTCTTCGAAAATCCCTGCGTCCGCCCGAGGGCGTAGACGCCCCCTGCCGCGACCGCCAAGCTCTCGGGGTCGATGTCCGTCGCGTAGATGAGCGAGCGCTCGAGGAGCTGCTCCTCGGCGAGCAGGATGGCCAGCGAGTAGGCTTCCTCGCCCGTTCCACAGCCCGCCACCCATAGGCGGAGCGAGGGATAGGTGGACAGGTGCGGGACGACCCGTTCGCGCAGGGTGCGGTAGTACGAAGGGTCGCGGAAGAGGTCGCTCACGTGGACCGTCAGGTGGCGCAGCATCTCCGAGAAGGTCCCCGGTTCGCGCGCGATGCGTTCGGCGAGCTCCGGAATGGTCGCGAGGCGAAGGGAAGCCATGGCCCGCGCGACGCCCCGGCCGATGGACGCCTGGGCGTAGGACCGGAAGTCGTAGTGGTACTGCCGGTAGATCGCCTCGAGCAGGAGGGGCAGGTCGTCTTGTATCTCTGCGTCGGTCATCTCGGCATCCACACCCGGAGCAGCGACAGGAGCTTGTCGACATCGATCGGCTTGGCGATGTAGTCGTTCGCCCCCGCGGCGAGGCTCTGCTCCCGGTCGTCGGGCATCGCCTTCGCGGTCACGGCGATGATCGGGAGCGACCTCGCCCCGTCGCGGCGCTTGCGGATCTCCGCGTATCGCCGTCAGCCCGTCCATCTCGGGCATCATGATGTCGGTGAGGACCAGGTCGACCGGCGGCCGCTCGGCGATCCGCGCGAGGGCCTCCTTGCCGTTCCGCGCCACGTCGACCGTCATGCCCCTCGGCTCGAGCATGCTCGTGAGGGCGAAGATGTTCCGGACGTCGTCCTCGACCACCAGGATCCGCCGGCCGTCGAAGAGCGATTCCCGGTCGCGCACCCGCTCGAGCATGCGCTGCTTGTCGGGGGGCAGCTTGGACTCGACCTGATGGAGGAAGAGGGTCACCTCCTCGAGCAGCCGTTCGGGCGAACGGGCCCCCTTGATGATGATCGAGCGCGAACAGCGGCGCAGCCTCTGCTCTTCGGCGGGGCTCAGGGTGCGCGCCGTGTAGACGATGACCGGCGGGAACGAGCAGCTCTCGTCCTCGGACATCCGGTCGAGCAGCTCGAAGCCGCTGACCTCCGGCAGCATCAGGTCGACCACCACGCAATCGAAGGTGGCGCGGCGGAGCTCTTCGAGGGCCTCGGCGGCGGACGCGACGGGCACGATCGCGACGTCGTCCGTGGCCAGGAGCTTGGTGACGGCCTCTCGCTGGACGGTGTCGTCCTCCACCACGAGGACGCTCCTCATCGTACGCGCGAGCCGGTCCTCGAGCAGGCGGAACGCCGAGACGAGCTCCTGCCGCTCCACCGGCTTGAGCGCATAGCCCACCGCACCCATCTCCCGGGCGAGCTGTCGATGGTCGTGCACCGAAACGACGTGGACGGGGACATGCCGAGTGGCGGGGTCGCGCTTCAGCACGTCGAGCACCGTGAGACCGGAGCGATCGGGCAGCCCGACGTCGAGCAGGATGGCCGCGACCCGATGCTCGCGAGCCAGGCGCAGCCCCTCGTCGGCCGAGCCGGCGACGACGCACTGAAAGCCGCGCTCCCGGGCCAGGTCGCGCAGGATCGCTGCGAACGCCGGATCGTCCTCCACGACGAGCACGACGCGACGCGGGTCGGTGATCGCATGGCGATCGTCCTCGACGGCGGGCCGCGGCGGCATCGAAAGGACAGCCCCGGCCGGCGCCGGAGTCGACTCCCGCACGGCCGGCTCGGGCTCGAACAGAACGGGTGACGGAGCCGGCGTCTCGAGCCGAAGCGGCACGCGCAGGGTGAACGTGCTCCCTTCGCCCGGCGCGCTGCGGAGGCCCATGTCGCCGCGCAACAGGCGCGCCAGCTCGCGGCAGATCGACAGGCCGAGCCCCGTGCCGCCGAACTTGCGATTCGTCGTGCCGTCGGCCTGCCGGAACGCCTCGAAGATCGCCTCGTGCTGCTCTACCGGGATGCCGATGCCCGTATCCTCCACGGCGAAGGATAGGACCCGCGCGTCGCTCCGCGAGACGCGCACGCGGATCGCCCCCCGCTCGGTGAACTTCACGGCGTTGGACAGGAGGTTCGTCAGGATCTGCCGGAGCCGTTGCCCGTCGGTCTCGAAGGTCTCGGGACAGCCGGGCTCCACCTCGACGCTCAGCTCGACGGATTTGTCGGCGAGGAGCGGCTCGAAGCGTCGCACGAGCCCCTCGAGGAGCCGAGGGATGCGAACGGTCTCGACGCTCACCTCGACCTTGCCGGCCTCGACCTTCGACAGATCGAGAATGTCGTTGATCAGCGTGAGCAGGTCGTTGCCGGCGGAGTAGATGCTCTGGGCGTACTTGACCTGATCCGCGGTCAGGTTTCCCTCGCGGTTGTCGATGAGCAGCTTGGCGAGGATGAGCGAGCTGTTGAGCGGCGTCCGGAGCTCGTGGGACATGTTCGCCAGGAACTCGGACTTGTAGCGGCTCGCCTGCTCGAGCTCCGTGGCCTTCTGCCGGAGGACCGACCCGGTGGCCTCGAGGCTCTCCTTCTGCAGCTCGAGGGCGCGCGTCTGCTCGGCGAGCGTTTCGTTGACGGAGCGGAGCTCCTCCTGCTGCGACGTGAGCTCCTCCGCCTGGGCCTGGGACTCTTCGAGGAGCTGCTGGACGCGCGCACGCGTCTCGGCCGCCATGATGGCGAGCCCCACGTTCGCCGCCCCCCGTTCGAGCAGCTCGAGCTCTCGCTCCCCGAAGCCCGTCAGGGAGCCGAGCTCGAGGACGCCGCGCACCTGATCCTCGTGGAGGAGAGGCAGGACGACGAGGCCCTCGGGCACGGCGTCCCCGAGCCCCCAGCGGATGCGCACCGGGTCGTCCGGCATGGGCTTCACCACGACCCGGCGCTTCCCTGCCGCGGCCTGTCCGACGAGCCCCTCGCCGACCTTCCACCGCTCCGGAATCCCGGCTCCCTCGCTCACGGCGTAGGTGCCCGTCAGGCGCAGGGCGCCGCCCCCGCTGTCGGCCACATACATGGCGCCCACCTGCGCCTCGAGCGACTGGCACAGGTACGAGATCACCCGCTGGGAGAGCTCCCTCACGCTCGGGTTGCCGGTCATGGCGTGCCCCAGACCGGCCAGGGTCGTGATGATCCAGAGGTTCTTCTCGTTCTTGTCGACGACCTCCCGCTCGGCCTCGATGAGGCGGCGGAGGTTGCCCGTCATCGTGTTGAACGCCTCCCCGAGCGCGGCGAGCTCGTCGCCCCCCGTGACCGTCGCGGGCAGATCGATCTCGCCCGACGCGATCCGATCGGCGGTGTCCGCGAGCGAACGGGCGCGCGCCGACACGCTCCGCACGATCATGAAGACCAGCGCCAGAACGAGGGTGGCCGCGGCCAGGAAGACGTACTGGAGGGCGTAGGCATGGTCGACCGCGCTCTTCAAGTACTCCTCGTCGTGCAAGGCGAGCTGGTCGAAGTCGCGCGCGTCCGCCACGAAGGACTCCCGCAGGTTCTCCATGGAGGCGGCGCGCACCTGAGGCGACGCGGCGAGGAACCGTTCGAGCCGCGGCCTTCGGTCGGTGCGCCAGTCCGCGGCGTCCTGCTCGAGGTCGGCGCGAAGCTCGGGTTGGTCGATGGCCGTGACGCCGAGCGAAGGGTCACCCCGGAGCAAGGCGCGGAAGCGTTGGTCCATGGCCCCGATGGTCCTGCGCAGCGCGGTCTCGCTCTGAAGCCGCACCTGCGGGTCCTCCCCGTTGCTGGCGAGGCGCTCTGCGTAGAACAGGATCCTGTAGTCGTAGGTTGCGCCGGCCCCGAAGAGATACATCTCGCGCGAGTCGCCGCGCATGTCGGAGAAGATGAACGTGTTGCCGACGATCAGGGCGACGGTGAACGCGAGCAGTACGAGCGCCACGCCGCCGAGCTTGGCGTTGAGTGTCTTCGTCCAGGGAAGTCGCCGTCGTGCCATGTCGTTGCCGTTGGAGAGGCCACGCACTGATAGAACCCCGGGCGCCGCGGCGTATTCCTCCGTCAGGAGCCCCGGCTCCGGACCGGCGGGGACAATTCCGCCCTTTGCAGGGGCGACCCGCGGTCTTAGCAGTGCCCTCGTTCGAGGGAGGACTGCATGGGTACCTTGTGTCTCCGTTCGGCCGCTGCGGCGGTCGCGACTGTCGTGGTCACTCTGTCGACAGGGGGGATCGCGCACGCGGTGCCGAGCTTCGCGCGCCAGACCGGCCTGCAGTGCAACAGCTGCCACACGGTGTTCCCGGAGCTCACGCCCTTCGGCCGGGACTTCAAGCGGCACGGCTACACGATGATGCCGACGGCGCCCCCGGGCCCCTCGCGCCTCGAGGAGACCCCCCTGCCGCCCCTGTCGGCGATGGTGCAGGCGTCCCTCACCTACCTGAACGCGACCATCCCGGGGACCCAGAACTGGAACCCGACCCTGCCCGACCAGCTCAGCCTCTTCTACGCCGGTCGTATCGCCTCACCCCTCGGCGCCTTCACCCAGCTCACCTACGAAGGAGCCGACGACCACTTCACGATGGACAACGCCGACATCCGGCTCGTGGGTGGGGCACCCCAGGGCTCGCCAGGCCTCGTCTACGGCCTGACCCTCGACAACAACCCCACGGTGGGCGACCTGTGGAACAGCACGCCCGCATGGGGCTTCCCCTACGCGTCCTCGCCCGTGGCACCGGGGCCCGCCGCCGCAACCCTCGTCGACGGCACCCTCGGTCAACAGGTCGTGGGCCTCGGTGGCTACCTGTCATGGGACGGTTGGGTCGACGCCCATGCAACCGTCTACCGCTCCTTCCAGATCGGCAGCCCCCTACCACCGGACAGCACCTCGAGCGACGTCATCGACACCGTGGCGCCCTACTGGCGCATCGCTGTCTGGCACCAGCTCGGCAAGCACGCCTTCGAGATCGGCACCTACGGCCTGTGGGCGAAGCTCCTGCCCGGCGATGGTGCGCCGCTTTCCGGCCCGATCAACGGCTTCCTCGATGTGGCGGGCGACGCCCAGTACCAGTACCTCGGCGACGACCACATCCTGACGCTCCACACAACGCTCATCTGGGAACACCAGAGCTGGAACGCCTCCCTTGCCGCCGGCGACACGACGAACGCCGGCGACACCCTGGTCACGTTTCGCGTCGATGGTACGTACTATTACAAACGTCTGATCGGCGGATCGCTCGGGTTCTTCAGCACGACGGGCGGCAGCGACGCCCTGCTCTACCCGCAGGCGCCCGTCACCGGCAGTCGTGCGGGCGGGCCGGGCACCCAGGCGTTCATCGTCGAGGCGGACTATGCGCCCTGGTACAACACGAAGTTCCTCGTCCAGTACCTCCTCTACACCCACTTCAACGGCGCAGCCTCCAACTACGACGGTGCAGGCCGAGATGCCGTCGACAACGGCTCGCTCTACGTCAACGCGTGGCTCGCGTTCTGAGGGAGGGAGAAGGTGGCAATGAAGCGGTCGCGAAAGTCCCTTTCCTGGGCCCTCACGGCCTTCGTCCTCGTCGGGCTCGTCGGGGTGTGGGCGGTCTTCGCCCTGACGCCGGACCTCACACGCCTGATGCCGTTCGGGCTCTCCCAAGGCAAGAGCGTGGCCGACGGCGCCGCCCCCTCACCCGTCGACCCGGCGTTGAAGCGGGAGGGTCAGGGGGTCTACACGAGGATCTGCCAGAGCTGTCATCAGGCCAACGGCAGGGGTCTCCCCTCCGCATTCCCGCCCCTCGCGGGCAACCCGATACTGGCCGACACCAAGACGCTGGTTCAGGTCATCCGCAAGGGAAAGACGGGTCCCGTCGTCGTGGAGGGCCAGCACTTCAACGGGACGATGCCGCCCATCGGCGCACAGTTCTCGAACCGGCAGGTCGCCGCCGTGTGCACCTACGTGCGCAACAGCTGGGGCAACCACTTCGGAGGCGTGTCGGAAGCGGACGTGGCGCGCGCGATGAGCGGCTCCTGAGGCGCCATGTCACGCAACGGTCTCGCCCTTCCCCTGCTCTGTCTCGCGCTCGCACCGGCGCTCTGGCTCCTGGCCTACGCCGACGGCGCCGCGCGGACCCACCATGGTCGCCCGGTCTTCGCCGTGCCGTCGACGCTCCAGATCGGTCTACTCGCCTTCGCCGCCCTCGCCTTGCTCGAAGGGCTCATCGGCCTCCTGTCGGTCTGGCTCGAGGGCCGGGAGCCCGCACCGCACCGAGGCCACGCCCGCGCCGGCCTCGCCGCCACGATCATCGCCCTCTCGCTCGCCGTCGTGCTCACGGCCGTGTCGGGTCTCTTCGTCCGCGTCGTGGCCGTCAGCGTCCTCGTGGGACACTTCGCGCCCATGGTGGAAGGCCTGTCGAGCAGCGCCATGTTCGTGCTCGCGGCCGCGCTGCTCGTCACCGTTCGCAAGGGCTTCGTCGCCGACGAGGTCGTCACCGAAGACACGCCCTCGACGGAGGCGCCGTGAGCACGCCGACGCACGACGGGCCGACGGACGAGCCGACGCACGACGAGCCGACGCACGACGAGGCCGGGAAGGGCGACGGTGCGCTCACACGCCGGCGCCTGGTGGTCGTGGCGACCGAGACGGCCCTGTCCCTGGCGGGCGCCTCCCTCCTGGCCGCGGCCGTGGGCCTCGACCCGCGCGTCACCCAGAATGCCGCGCGCCAGCCACCGCACCCTGGGGACCGGCTCGTTCTCGCGCAGGGGCCCGGGATCGGCGAGCCCCTCACGCCGGCCCTGGTCCCCGTCGACGGCCCCCAGCGCTTGTGCTGGCCCCAGGACCCGAGCTCGGGCGTGCTGCGCAGCGAGCGCCCGACGAACCTGGTGCTGGTCGTGCGCGCGCGCTCCAAGAGCTGGCTGTCGACGGCCGAGGTGCATCGCGCGGCGGGCACCCTCGTGGCGTACTCGGCGGTCTGCACCCATCTGTGCTGCACCGTGTCCAGCTGGGAGCGGACGAGCTTCGGAGGCGACACGCACGGCTATCTGCTCTGCCCGTGTCACCGCTCCCACTTCGAGCCCTGGGACGGAGCGAAGGTCATGTCGGGGCCCGCGCCCCGGCCACTGCCCGCCCTGCCCTTGCGCATCGAAGACGGGCAGGTGCGCGTGGCGGGCAACTTCACCGGGATGGTCGGCTGCGGCGCCGCATGAGGCGGCGCGACTTCGGAGAAAGGACGGGGGGTGGGACGCTGGCTTCGCGAACGCCTGGGTCTGCCGGAGGCCCGGCACGGGTTCTTCCGCAAGCCCTTCCCGGTCCACACCACGTTCTTCCTCGGCGAGATCGCCGCCTTCGCCTTCGTGACCCTCGTGGCGACAGGCGTCTTCCTCTCGCTCCAGTACGAGCCCTCCATACGCACGATCACCGAGGCGGGGCGCAAGCTCCCGACGGCGTATGCCTCGGTGCGCTACATCGACACGCTGCCCTTCGGCCGCGTCATCCGCGCAGCCCACCACTGGTCGGCGCACCTGATGATCGCCGCCTCGTTCCTGCACCTCTTGACCAAGCTGCTCACCGGCGCCTACAAGCGGCCGCGCGAGCTCACGTGGATCGCCGGCGTCCTGCTCCTGTGCCTCGCGGTGATGTCTGCGTTCACGGGATACGCCCTTCCCTTCGACGCCTTCGCCGTGACCGCGACGCGCATCGGCTACGGGATCACGGCCGCGATCCCCTGGGCGGGGGACTGGCTCGCACACGTCTTGTTCGGCGGCACCTTCCCCGCCGTCCACTCGCTCCCGCGCCTGTACACGGTCCACGTGATGCTCCTGCCCGCGACGATCGCGATGCTCGTGCTCGTGCACGTGGCCCTCGTCGTGCGGCACCGTCATCTGCAGCCGCCCTCGTCGCGCCGCGTCGCGCCGGGAAAAATCCTCGGCGTGCCCCTCGTGCCAGGGCAGGCGTTCATGATGGGCACGCTCTTCTGCCTCTACATGGCCCTCGTGCTGGCCCTCGGCGGCGTCATCGACGTCCACCCCGTCGAAGCCTACGGACCGCCCCTCGCCTCCACGCCCGCGGTGAGGCCGGACTGGTACCTGCTCTGGGTCTACGGCCTGCTCGAGATGATCCCCAGCGCGTGGCACGGCCGCTTCGCGGGTGTCGCCTTCGGGCCCGAGTTGTTCGGCGCCGTCGTGCCCCTGGCCACGACGGTGGTCGGCGCCTGCCTTTTGCCCTTCGTCGATTGGAGCTCGCGGCGCCTCGCCTACGTCGAGCTACCGACCGAGCATCCGGTGCGCACGAGCCTCACCGTCGCCCTGCTCGGCTTCTTCGTCGCCGCCTGCGTGGCCGGCTACCACGAGAGCCTGGGGCTGCACCTCGCCGCGCTCTGGGCACTGCTGCTCGGTGTCCCCACCCTCGCCGCCGCGCTCACCTACACGCTGCTCACCCTGACGGGCAGACACCCCACGCCCGAACCCCGGCGACCTCGCTCCCCCGGCCACGCCGAGCCCTGACCGCGCGTCGGCATTGACGCTAGTGGAGCAGGATGGCAGCGGCTGCGGAGATCGCCCAGAAAAGGTGCGCTGCGCAGACGGTCGCGACGAGGGCGGGCTCGATGACGCGCGTGTAGAGACGGGCTGCGCGCGACGAGGCCGGTCGCGCCAGGGCTGCGTGGGCCGCGTTGCGCACGTGCTCCCGCCGCCACGCGCCGACGTCGTGGCCCGGGAGCTCGCCGAGGGACCTGTCGAGGTCATCGTCGGTCATCGGTCGCTCTCCGTCTCGAGGGCATCGCGCACCATTCTACGCCCGCGCGCGAGCCGTTGCCGCAACGTATCGGGGGCGACGCCGATCATGGCGGCGGCCTCCGCTGGCGTGAAGCCCTCCACCGCGCACAGGAGTAGGGCCTCGCGGTACTTGGTCGGGAGCCCGAGCAGCGCCCGCTCGAGGCGCGCCCGGGTCTCGGACAGGGCCGTCGTGTCGAAGGGCGTCTCGGCGACGGCGCGCGGACGGCTCGGCCAGAGCGAGAGATCGCGCAGTCGGTCGAAGTCGATGAACGCCCGCCGGCGATGGTCGACCCAGAGGTTGCGCGCCACGGTGAAGAGCCACGGCGAGAGGCGCGTGCCCGCCTCGAGGTCACGCGCCCGGGTCGCGAGGCGAACGAACGTCTCCTGCATCAGGTCCTCGGCCAGCAGGCGGTCCCCCGACAGGCGAGCCAGGAACCCGAAGACGCGTGGCCGATGGCGATCGTAGATCGCGTCGAAGGCCTCCCGGTCCCCGCGCCGGAGCGCGGCGACGAGCTCCGGCTCGTCCGTCGCCTCGGCGTCCATCCGCGCCTCACGCCGACGTGTCGGCGACGCCGAGCCGCCGCACTCCGACCGCCGTGACGAGCCACGCGAGCGAGAGCAGGCTGAATCCGAGGATGGCTGGCGCGAGCGACTCGCCGAGCCCCCGCATCACGATGAGCGGCATGTCCGGGCTGTGGGCCCACGACGGGTCTCCGGGCACCTTGGTGAACACCGCGGCGAGGTCCGACGTGATCCCGCTCAGCACCGAGAAGACCGTCGCGACCGACAGGGCGCGGATCATGCCCACGTACCGCGCGTCGGGCCTGCGCATGAACCAGATCGCCGCCCCGAAGGTCATCGCGCCGAACAGCAGCACGAAGATCATCGACAGCCCGCCCGCCCTGAAGAACTCCAGCATCTCGCCTCCTCGCGCCGACCTCGCCGGCCCTCGTGAAGCACAACGAACGAAACGGCCCAGCGTGACAGACAATGGGCTCCGAGGGGGAACGTCGACCGGATCCCCGACGCGTCGAGCCCGAGCGGCCCGGCGTCGACGTGGGCCAGCGCGCCTGCTAGAAGCGCCCCCATGCGCTACTCGCGAGGCTTCTTCCCGACGCTCAAGCAGGCGCCCAAGGATGCGACGACCGCGTCGCACGTGCTGCTCTTGCGCGCGGGCTACGCGCGCATGGTCGGCGCAGGCATCTACGAGATGCTGCCCCTCGGCCTGCGCGTGCTGCGCAACGTCGAAGCCGTCGTTCGCGACGAGATGGACCGGGCGGGCGCCCTCGAGCTGCTCATGCCGGCGCTCCTGCCGGCCGACTACTTCCGCGAGAGCGGTCGCTGGGACACCTTCGGCGACGCCCTGTTGCGCCTCCGGGATCGCAAGGGCAGCGACTACCACCTGGGCCCCACCCACGAAGAGATCATCACCGACCTGGTGCGCCGCGACGTGAGGAGCTACCGACAGCTCCCGCTCGTGCTCTACCAGGTGCAGATGAAGTACCGCGACGAGCCGCGACCGCGCGCAGGCCTGTTGCGCTGCCGCGAGTTCCTCATGAAGGACGCCTACTCCTTCGACACCGACGAGCAGGGCGCCCTCGCGAGCTACGAGCGGATGCGCGCCGCCTATCATCGCATCTTCCGGCGCCTCGGCCTCGACTACCGCGTCGTCGAGGCCGACACCGGCGCCATGGGCGGCTCGACCAGCGCCGAGTTCCAGGTGCTCGCGCAGGACGGCGAGGACGCCATCGTCGCCTGCACGCGCTGCGACTACGCGGCGAACGTGGAGGTCGCCGAAGCGCGACGCCTCGATGAGCCGCCGCCGGTCGACGAAGCCGCCCTTCCCCTCGAGAAGGTCCACACGCCGGGCGCCGGCCACATCAGCGACGTCGTCGAGTACCTCGGCGAGGGCCTGCGTCCGTCGGACATGCTCAAGAGCCTGCTCTACGTCGCCCCTGAGGACCGCGTCGTGATGGCCGTCGTGCGCGGTGACCAGGAAGTCAACGAGGTCAAGCTCGCGCGCCACCTCGGCGTCGCCCAGGTCGCCCTCGCCTCGGACGAACAGGTGAGGCAGGCCACGGGCGCAGCGGTGGGCTTCGCGGGACCGGTCGGGTTCCCCGGGGAGATTGTCGCCGACCACGGTGTCGTGCAGGTCCTCAACGGTGTCACGGGCGCCAACGACACCGACTACCACCTGAAGAACGTCCGCTTCGGCCGCGACTTCGAAGCGCCCCTCGCCGACATCCGCGCCGTCGGCGCCGGCGACCCGTGCCCGCGCTGCGAGGGCCGGCTCGAGGCCTACCGCGGCATCGAGGGCGGTCACATCTTCGTGCTCGGCACCCACTACAGCGCGAAGATGGGCGCGACCTACCTCGACGCGGAGGGCGCGTCCCGTCCCGTCGTCATGGGCTGCTACGGCATCGGCATCTCGCGCCTCGTCGCCGCCGCCATCGAGCAGAACCACGACGGCGACGGCATCCGCTGGCCCATGGCCATCGCGCCCTACCACGCGATCGTCACGCCCATCGGCAAGGACACCGCGGTCCTCGAAGTCGCCGAGCGCATCTACGAAGCGCTGCTCGGCCGCGGCGTCGAGACCATCCTCGACGACCGCGACGAGCGGGCAGGCGTCAAGCTCAAGGACGCCGACCTGCTCGGCATCCCGCTCAGAATCATCGTGGGCGCTCGGGGGTTGTCGGTGGGACAGGTCGAGCTCAAGCGACGCACGGACGGCGAGGTCGAGAAGATCCCCCCGAGGAGTGCGCCGATTGCGTGCGCGCCCTGGTCGTCGAGCTCGGCGGCCGCCTTCGATCGATGGAGACGTGATGGACTTCGAGGAACGAGAGCCCCCCCTGACGCGCAACGTGATCCTGCTGGCGGCGTTCATCGCGCTCGTGGTCGTGGCGGTGTTCACGGTCGTCGTGCCCGAGCTGCACACGGACGACGATCAGGACGCGCACCACGCCGGGACGAGCGCCCAGGCCGCGCCGGTGCCACCGCCGATCCCGGTGGGCGGGGGCGGCGCCCTCCCAGGGAGCAACGCTCCGTCGTCGCCGCCGCCGGCCCAGACGCCCCCGGTGACGATCCCGTCGGGTGCGCTCGCCCCCGCTCCGCCCCAGGCCGCACCGGCCCCTGCCCAGGGTGCCGCGTCCACGGGCCCATCCCCGTCCGCCGGATCCGCCGGTTCCGCGCCTCCGCCCCGTCCAACAACGGCCCGCTGACCCTGTGACGCCTCCAGTCCGCACCTGCGGACCTGTTCATCCGTCCAGCCCTTGAATACCGGCCGGTCCACACCCATCGGATCCAAGAGGGCACCGCACAATTTTTGCGCTGCTCACCGGGATCCATCAAGATGTATGGTGTGCGCCATCGCGTTCGTGTAGTTGCGGCGCTTTTCGTCATCTCCGGAGCCGTCTCGGCGACTTCACCCGCCGAGGCCTGGCAGGGAGACCCCGTCTGTGCCCTCGAGGCACCCATGAGCGTGGATCCGGGGCCCGCCACCGAGGTCGTCGCGACGCCGCGGCCGACCTGGACCGCGCCCATGTGCACCCTCGATGGCCACTCGGAGCCGGCGCTGGGCGACGACGAGCCCGCCATCACCGCGGCCGATGCCCGCGCCGCCCTGGCCGCGGCCCGGCAGCTCCACGCCGAGGGGCACACCGCCGACGCGATGCTCCAACTCCGGGTCGTCGAGCACGCCTACCCGAACCTCGCCGACCGCATCGCGCTCATCCGCGGTCGCATGCTGCTCGAGGCGGGCCAGCCCGGCCTCGCTTGCAACGCCTTCGACACCGCGAGCGACAGCCCCGACAGCCAGACCCGTGCCCTCGCACGCGTGGGTGCCGTGCGCTGCCGCATCACAGCCTACCGGCGCGACGCCGACAAGGCCCTCGACGCCCTCCTGCGTCGCTATCCCGCCTTGCCCCAGGAGGAGGAGCTGCGCTTCAGCCTGGCCCGCGCCCGCGAGGACCACGGAGACAAGCGCACGGCCGCGCGCACCTACTACGCGATCAACCTGATGTACCCGGGCAGTCGGTTCGCGGCGCCCGCGCGTCAGCGCCTGGCCCTGCTCGCTGCGGCGGGCGTGCGCATGCCGGCCCTCAGCCTGCGACTCCAGGTCGACCGGGCCGAGCGGCTGCTCGCCCAGGGTCCCATGGACGAGGCGCGCCAGACGGTCACCGACCTCGCCACACAACGCCACCTACCGCCAGACCTGGCCTCGCGCATCGCCTTGATGCAGGCGCGCATCGCGCGCTTCGAAGGACGCTGGCAGGACGCGGTGCGCTACATGCGCATGGCGCGCGCGGGCAAGCTCGACGAGGACGAGAGCGCCGAGGCGAAGCAGATCGAGGACGAAGCGGTGGACACGGAGCAGGCCGCGGCCGCGCGTGAGCGCACGGTGGCTGAGGCGCGCGTCAAGGCGTTCCGCGGCGGACGCCCGTGGCAGCATCTGCCCGACTTCCGCCTGCTGCGCATCGTACAGTCGGCGGCGGGCGCGGGCCTGCGACAGGACGTGGACGCCGCTCTCACGGCGTTCCTGTCCCGCCCCCACACCCTGCCGCGGGTACGCCTCGCGGTGGCCATCGACGCAGCGGGCGTGGGCTCGGACACGCTCATCGCGCGGCTCCTCGAAGCAGTAGTCGACCATCCGACCCTCGGCGTCGCGGCACGCTACTACCGCGCCCGGGCCCTCGAGCGCCTCGGCCGCTACGCAGATGCCGAAGCCGAGCTGGTGAAGGTCGGCGACGACGACGACAGCCCCACGCGGTACTACGCCATGTGGTCCCACGAGCGCCTGTGGGCCGTGCGCACGGCGATGCTCGGCAACCGCTGCCGTCCGACACGCGTCGCGGCCGGAAGCGACCCGACGGTGCTGCCGCCCGTCGCCCTGTGCAGCGCAAGCACGAACGACACGGTCGGCCAGGACGCGAACGACGCGGTCGTGCCGAACGCGAACGATGCGAGCGCCTCGGCCGGCCAGAGCGCGCCGACCGACGCCGAGGCGACTGACGCTTCTTCTTCCACGACGACCGACGCGGCAGGGAACGACACGACGACCGACGTGGCCGACGCCACCGCACCCTGCGGCTCACCCGACGCCGACGGCAGCGACCCCACGGCGGCCCCGTGCCGCGCCGACGCGACCGCGTCCGCCGACCCCGCGACGGTGCCCATGGCCCCCGTCCCGCGGGAGCCCCGCATCCCGGAAGTCGCCGCGGCCATGCCCGACGCGCCCGGCGGTCCGCTCCTGCTCGCCTCCCTCGCCGGCCCCATCGGCCGAGGTATCGCGCCGCACGACCCGGGCGAAGGCCTGTCGCCTCCGGTCGGTCCGCGCTTCGCGGAGCACCCGCCCGCGCCACCCAACCCGGGAGCGCTGGCCGACCAGGTGGCCTCCCTGGCCACGCGCTTCGGCGATGCCTATCCCTGGCTCTCGCGCGCCGAAGCCCTGCTGCGCCTCGGTGAGCTCGACGCCGCCTCCGACGAGGTCCGCGAGGTGTACCTCGCGTGGCGCGGTGCCGAGGGGCACACCTCCATCAACTCCGGCCTCGAAGCGGTCTACATGGGCGACGCACGGCCGGCCAATTTCGTCTCGTGGAAGACGCGGCACGCGCGGCTGGCCCTCGATGCCGGCGCACGCGGGAAGCTGGCGGACGTGGCCGAGGCGCTCGGCGACTGGGGCACCGCCATCGCCCTCACGGGCTGGGACCGCGCGAACGAGCATCCGCGGGCCTTCGCCCAGGACGTGCAACGCGCGGCGCGGCGCTACGGCATCGACCCGAACCTGCTCTTCGCGGTGATGCGCGTCGAGAGCGTCTACCAACCTCACATCGTGTCCTACGCGGGCGCCATCGGCCTCATGCAGATCATGCCGCGTACCGGCCGGCTCATCGCCAACCGCCTCGGGCGTCGCGACTACTCCGCCGCCGACCTGCTCGACCCCCAGACCAACCTGGACTTCGCCGCCTGGTACCTGTCGTCGCTCATCCGACGCTTCGACGGCCGGCTCCCGCTCGCCATCGCCGCCTACAACGGGGGCCCCCACAATGTGCGAAGGTGGCTGGCCGGCCACGCCGACCGCATGCCCCTCGACGCCTTCCTCGAGGAGATCCCCTTCGGTCAGACCCACCGCTACGTGCGCCGGGTGCTCACCCACTACGCCGCCTACCGGCGCCAGCAGGGGCTGCCCATGGAGCACCTGAGCGAGCGGCTCCCCGAGCCGAGCACCGACGACGTCGGCTTCTGAGGGCTCGACGCCTCAGGGTTGGGTGGGTGCGCCCGCACTCGGGGCGGCCACCGCGGCGTGGTGATGGTGGTGGTGATGGTGGTGCGGGACGGCGGCGTGCGCGTCGCCGGCGGCGCTCGGCGCCGAGGCCACGCCGTGGTGGTGATGGTGGTGCGGGACAGGGTGCGCCCGACGCTCGGCACGGGCGCGCGGCGTCTGGGCGGTCATGGTGCTGATCCCCTTCTTGTTGTTGAGGTAGGGCGGGCCCGCGGCGAGCAAGTCGTCGATGAGGGAGTAGCTATTGGGATAGAAGCCGGTCTGGATCCGCGAGAGGAAGTCGGGGAAGTCCTGCACCATGTAGTGCCAGCGGCCGCGCTTGGCGATCTTGATGCGGGCGTAGCGGATGGTGCGCACGACGATGGAGTGATCGTCGGTGGGCAGCCCCTTCATGTTCGCGATGAACTGGGGCGTGTAGTGGAAGAACTGCTCGGCGTTGCTGAAGTAGACGATGCGCACGGGCAGGCCGAGCTGGTGCGCGGCGTGGCCGATGGCCTGCAGCGTGTGGGTCCCCGTGACGTCGCCCACATGGGAGATGATGCGGCCGCCCTGGAACAGCTTGCGCACGTAGTCGTAGAGCGTGGGGTCACCGAGCCAGCTGAACTTGTGGCCGGCGTCGTCGTGCCAGCGGGCGTCGCGCTTGAGGTAGGTGTGCCAGTCGTGGTGGTGGGTGCGGAACTCGTGCACGGCCTCGTCGCGGTCGGGGTTGCCGGCAAGCCCCTGCTCGAGCAGGGCCGCGGTCTGGCGGACCTGGGCATCGGAGAAGCGGGCGATGAGGGCCCGGGGGCTGTCCGACTGGGGCACCAGGACGCGGTAGATGTCGTGCACGATCGGGATGCGGTGGTCGAAGTCGCACAGCAAGAGGAGCTGCGCGTGGGCCATGGCCGCCATGGTGTAGTTCTGATCGGAGCCGACGCCGACGAGGATGCCGCCGCGACCGGCGAGGTGCGGCGCGAGCACATCCTGCCGCCACTCGTTGCTGCGGAAGTAGAACCGGCGCGTCGGCGGCGTCTCTTCGTTGGGGATCGCCGCGATGATCTGCTGGGCAGCGGCCGGTAGGGGCGCGGCCGGATCGGACGGGACGAGCGCCTGGGCCTGGACCCCCTGGGCAAACGTCGCGAGGGTGAGGGCTACGACCAACGCGGACACGCATGAATGGGAGAAACGGACCACGTCTGAACCTCCGAGTTGCCCGGCTGTCGAGCCGGCGCGCGGAGCATAGGGTGCGCGGGGCCCCCGAGCAAAGGGGGCCGGGGCCATGAACGATTCCCCGGCTTCCCTTGCTGGAAGGCCGGAGGAGCGGCCCATTGGACGGTGGGGTCGGGGGGCATATTCGCCTGCTGGCCGCACGGGGCGCGGGGTCAGGAGGGGAGGGCCATCCGGGGGGGCCCGGCGAGCCAGGCGCCGCCGTCGACGACGAGGGTCGCGCCGTGAATCAGGGAGGCGGCCGGGGTCGCGAGGAAGAGGGCCACGTTCGCGATCTCTTCGATGGTCCCGAAACGGCCGATGGGGATCGCCCGCTCGAGGGCGGTCTTCAGGTCGCCGGGCGCGAGGCGCCGCATGCCTTCGGTGTCGGCGATGGGACCGGGCGCGATGCCGTTGACGCGGATGCCGAGCGAGCCCCACTCGAGCGCCAGGGTGCGCGTGATCGCGTCCACGGCCGCCTTCGCAGCCGACGCGTGGATATGCAGAGGCGTCGCTCCGTAGTGGAGCGTCGCCGAGATGTTGAGGATGCAGCCCCCCTTGTCTCGGAGCGACTTCTCGAAGGCCGCCTTGGACACGTTGAACGTGCCGGCGGCGTCGATGTCGAGGACGGTCTTGAAGCCGTTCGCGGAGAGCTGGGCGGCTGGCGCCAGGAAGTTGCCCGCCGCGCCGTTGACGACGATGTCGAGCGCGCCGAAGCGCTCTAGCGTCCGATCGAGCGCCGCCTCCACGGCCGTCGGGTCCCGCACGTCGGCGGCGACCGCCAAGCACTCGCCCCCGGTCCCGGCCGCGAGCACGCGCGCCGCGCCTTCTACCCGCTCGAGCTTGCGGCTCGCGATCGCGACCCGCGCGCCGTGGGCGAGGAACCCGCGCGCGATGCCCATGCAGATGCCCGAGCCGCCGCCCGTCACGAACGCGACCTTTCCCTCGAGCACGTCGTCGCGGAACACGCCCTTCATCATGGCCTCCTCCGTCGGGCGCTACTGTGCCATACCTCCTCGCGGAGCCCGAATGGAGCATGTCGATGCCATGGTGGTGGGCGGCGGCGTCGTGGGGCTGGCCTGCGCGGCCGCCCTCGCCCGGCGCCTGTCGTCCGTCGTCGTGCTGGAACGCCACGCGGGCCCGGGCCGCGAGACCTCGAGCCGCAACAGCGGCGTCGTCCACGCGGGCCTGCATTACCCCCCGGACTCGCTCGAGGCACAGCTCTGCGTCGAGGGACGCAAACGCCTCTACGCCTTCTGCGCGGCCCACGACGTCCCCCACCGGCGCACCGGCAAGGTCGTCGTCGCCACCGCCACGGGCGACGTCCCGGCTCTCGAAGCGATGCGCGCGCGTGGGCTCGCCGCGGGTGCCGGCGCCCTCGAGCTGTGGGGCGCAGCCGACCTCGCGCGGCGCGAGCCTGCTCTCCGCGCCGTCGCCGCCCTCTACTCGCCCGACTCAGGCCTCGTCGACGCCGAAGCGTTCGTCCTCGCCCTCGCCGCCGAAGGGCGCGCCGCCGGCGCCGACCTCGTCTTTCGCACGCGCGTCACCGCCCTCGCCCGGACCGGTGACGCCTGGTCGGTCACGGCGCGCGGCGAAGACGGCGACGACACCGTCGTGCGCGCCGACCACGTCGTGGACGCCGCCGGCCTCGAGGCCGATCGCCTCGCCGAGATGGCCGGCATCGACGTGGACGCCGCCGGCATGCGACAGCACCTTTGCAAGGGCGATTACTTCGTCCTCGCGCCCCGCGCCCCGCACCCGCGCCTTCCGCTCGTCTACCCGGTCCCGAGCGGCGCCGGCCTCGGCATCCACCTCACGACCGATCTCGGGGGGCGCACGATCGCGGGCCCCGATGCGACCTACGTCGACGCGATCGACTACGCCGTCGACGCCTCGAAGGCCGCCGCCTTCGCCGACGCCGTGGCCCGCTACCTCCCCGGCGTCACGCCGGGCGACCTCTCCCCCGACTACGCCGGCATCCGCCCCACCCTGCGCCCACCGGGGGGCGCCTTCCGCGACTTCGTCATCGAGGACGCCGCACCCCACGGCGCCCCGGGCCTCGTCTGCCTCGTGGGCATCGAGTCGCCGGGCCTCACCGCCTCCCTCGCCATCGCCGAGCGCGTCGCCGCCCTCGTGACGGACTGAACCGTCTGACGTTGGCTGCGCGACGGCGCCCCTACCGGGCCTTCTTGCTGCGCCGCTGCTCCTTCTTCACGACGGCCGCGGCACGCTTGTACTGCTTGCGGCGCGACGGCTTGCGCCCCTTTCCGGCCGGCTGCTCGGCGTGGTGCTCCTCGAAGGACCCGGGCTCGTGCCCGAGCTCGAAGATCGTCACCTCCCGACGCGCGCGCTCGCCGATTCGCAGCGGCACGACCGCCGCGCCGACGCCCGCGCCGACGTAGACCGCACCGCCCTGGTCGCCGTTGGGACGGCGCTCGCCGTAGAGCCCGTGGACGTACTTGTGCCCGGCGATGCGACCGATGGCGATCTCGTGCAGCCGCGCGAGCGTGACCTGCCCCGCGTGGGTGTGGCCCGACAGGACGAGGGGCACCTGATACCTCCACAGGGCGTCTGCCTCCTCCGCGATGTGGGAGAGGCCGATCGTCGCCACGTCGCCGCGCATCCCCCGGGTCGCCTTTCGCCACGACGCGTGCCCCGTGTAGGCATCGTCGAGCCCGACGAGCTGCAGGGGCTGATGGCGGAGAGTGATGAGGGTGCTCTCGTTGTCGAGCACCTCGACGCCCGCCCGGCGCAAGGCCCGGCGCACCTCCTCCGCCCCCGCCCAGTGGTCGTGGTTGCCCAGCACGGCCACGACCGGCGCCTCGATCGACGCGACCAGCTCGGTCAGCTCATCGAGGTAGAGCTGGCTGTGGCACACGAAGTCGCCGGTGATGGCGACCAGGTCGGGGTGCTCGGCGTTCGTCAGGGCGATGGCGGCGTGTTGCACCTCCATCGGCGTCACCCGCCCGACGTGCATGTCGGTCAGGTGCGCGATGCGCAGGTGGTCGAACTGGTCGAGGTGCGCCACCGGTCCCGCGAAGCGCCGCACGCGGAAATTGCTGCATCGGATCGCGTCGGGACGAGCGACGGCGCCCGTCGCCCTGGGCCCGCTCGATCTCCTCGGCGAGCTCGAGGGCCTCATCCACACTGGCGGGGGCTTCACTCACGGACAATCGCTTCAAGGGTACGGAATCTCCACCGCTTCGCGATGTGATTCTTTGCCCACACGCGAGCGGCCATCCCCTACGTAAGTCCGGGGACCCCTGCTGCCCAGGGGCGACCCGCCGGCAGGTCCCCTTCGGGCACGAGAATGGTCAGCCGTGGCAGCCCCCGCCCCCGCCCCCAATCCGTGCCCCGTCCCGGAGCGGGAGCCCCGAACGAGGCGGGAAGCGGGCACGTCCGGTCCACGCCGCCGCCGCCGCGGGCGATGGGACCCGGTGAGCTTCCACACGATATAGCCGACCGCCGCGAGCACGACCAAGACGACGCCGATCTGCTGAGCCATCATCCGCCTCCCAGGCCCAGGAGGCGCCCACCCTGGTGCACGAGAAACGCGCCCGCGTACGCCAGGACGCTCATGTACGCGAACATGAACGCCGGCCACTTCCACGACCCCGACTCGCGTCGCACGACGGCGATGGTGCTCATGCACTGGCACGCGAGCACGAAGAAGACCATCAGCGCGAGCCCGGTCAGGGGCGTCATGAGGCGATGCCCGTTCGGGCAACCGCGCATCGTGCAATGCGGCGCGTAAGGGCCGGCTCGATTCGTCGGTCTGGCCAATCCCGAAGACGATGCCGAGCGTCGACACGAAGACCTCCCGCGCGGCAAAGGCGCCGAGAATGCCGATGCCGAGCCGCCAGTCGAAGCCGAGGGGCTTGAGCACCGGCTCCATGGCATGGCCGACAGCACCGGCGGCGCTGTGTTCGAGCTGCGCGGCCGCCTCCTGGTCGTCGAGCCGCTGGAGGGCGGCCTTCCGCTGGCTTGCAGGCACGGTCTGCACCGTCTGGGCGCGCCGCTCGGCGAACCTGTGGGCGACGGCATCGCTCTTCGGGTAGGCGAGCAGGGCCCAGAGCACGACCGTCATGGCCATGATGATCGTGCCCGCGTCGACGAGGAAGGCCCGCACGCGCTGCCACGTGCTCGACAGGAGGTTGCGGGCGAGCGGCATCCGGTAGGGCGGCAGCTCGAGCACGAAGGTCGGGCGCGGCCCCTTGAGCACCGTGCGCCGCATGACCGCCGCCGCTGTCAGGGAAGCGACCACCGAGAGCATGTACATGGCGAAGAGGGCGACGGCGCCGACGCTGAGAAAGCCGAGCACGTGCCCCTGCCCCGCGAAGACCGTGGCGATGACCAGCACGTACACGGGTAACCTGGCGCTACAGCTCATCAGGGGCAGGGCGAGCATCGTCACGAGCCGGTCGCGACGATTCTCGATGGTGCGTGTGGCCATCACCGCCGGGACCGCGCAGGCGAACCCCGACAGGAGCGGTACGAAGGCGCGCCCGTGCAAGCCCACACCGGCCATCAGCCGGTCGATCACGAAGGCGACGCGCGCCAAGTAGCCCGTGTCTTCGAGGATGCCGATGAACAGGAAGAGCAGCCCGATCTGCGGCACGAAGACGATCACGTTGCCGACGCCGGCCACGATGCCATCGACGGTCAGGTCGCGCAGGGGTCCCGCCGGCATCGCGCCGCCGAGCCAGGTCTGCGTCCAGGCGACGCCCTGCTCGACGGCGCCGATGAGCGGCTCCGACCAGGAGAAGAGCGCCTCGAAGACGACGAGCATGACGACGGCGAAGATGACGAAGCCCGCCACCGGGTGCGTCAGCAGGGCGTCGATGCGCTCGGTCCAACTCGGGCCCGAGCGCCCAGCGCTGCGCACAGACGCGTCGGTGATCTCGTCGATGCGGCGTAACGCGTGCCGATGATCTCGAGGTCCAGGTCGCGCCCCGCGGCCTCGGCCCTCGCTCGCACCCGTACCGCCGCCTCCCTGAGCGCCTCCGGGATGCCCACCAGCTCGTCGTCGCCGAGCGACAGCAGGCAGAAGAGCGCCCACGCGCGACGTGCCGCGGGCGAAGCGGGCGCGAGCGTGTCGTCCACGACCGCCTCGATCTCCCGGACGTCCGCCTCGAGCGCTTCATCGAGGACGACGGGCGGCGGTGGTCGCTCGCCGCGCAGGGCGGCCTCGGCAATCGCTTCGCGCAGTTCTTCGAGGCCTTCGCGACGCGACGCCACCATCGGCACGCGCGCGCTCCGAGCAGCTCGCCGAGGTGTGCGGCGTCGATGGCGAGGCCAGCGGTGCGCGCCTCGTCCACCATGTTGAGCGCGACGACGACGGGCACGCCAGTCTCGATGACCTGCGCGTGAGGTAGAGGTTGCGCGCCAGCGTCGAGGCGTCCACCACGTCGACCACAACATCGGGGCGCTCCCGATCACGAAGTTGCGCGCAGCCACCTCTCTCGAGCGAGCAGGCGCTCAGGCTGTAGGTCCCGGGCAGGTCGACCACTCGCAGGAGCAGGTCGCCGACGCGCCGCCGGCCCTCCGTCGCCTCCACGGTGACGCCGGGGTAGTTGCCCACCTGCCCGCGCGCCCGTGATGGCATTGAAGACCGTCGTCTTGCCGGCGTTGGGGTTGCCGGCGATGAGCACGAAGGGGCGTGGTGTCCGGGGCCGCCACCCGATCCGCATGCCCCTCGTCGGCACTGCCGGATCGCGCAGCCTGGGACTCGGTCACGTCCCCGTCTCGCGCAGCGCGCCGCGGCGTGGCCGTGCGTCGAGGCGGCCACCGGCGTGGCCGGAATCCGCGATCGCTGCCTCACGCGCGTCCTCACCGCCGTCCGCCTGCTGGAGCTGGAGGGCCGGGCGCACACTCGGCAGCCGCCGGCGGAGGGGCACGGGATGGCGCACGTCGGTCACCTCGACCGCAGCCGCCTCGGCGCGACGGATCGACAAGGAGAAATCCCGCACCCGAAGCTCGAGGGGATCGCCCAGGGGGGCGACCCGCGTCACGGACACGGGCGTGCCAGGCAGGAGCCCCAGCTCCATGAGGCGGCGGGCGAGGCCGCGCTCACAGCCGACCCTGCGGATGACGGCACTGTCGCCGGGACGCAGCAGGCCGAGGCGGTGCGGGGGAGATGCCATGGGTTCCCCCTACTGATAATGAAATTCAATTGCGCGCGCAAGCCGAAAACCGCTGGCCGGTGATGGAAGTCACGGGGTCCCCAGCGAGCGGGGCCCGATGCCGGCCGAAGGCCCCGAGGCCTCCCAGGGGAAGCCCGCCCCCAAAGCCCCTCGACGGCGCCCCCCCGGCCCCGTGTATGATCGCCGCCATGCTGACCTTCAGCCCCGATCCGCAGACCGCCGAACAGCAGATGAACGCGATCATCTTCTACCTGACCGCGTTCGGGTACATCGACGGCGACTTCGACCTCACCGAGAAGACGTTCGTCCGGGTCTACATCCGCCAGCTGGTCGACGGCGCGCGCCGAGGCCGCCATGCCCGACGCCGACGCCGAGACCCGCGCGACGAGGTGGTCAAGCGTTCGTCGACCCACTTCCACGAGGTGTTCGAGCAGATCGACCGCGCACGTGACGGGCCTGTTCGACGAGGCGGTCGCCGACGGCGAGGACGTCGAGGAGTTCGTCTACGCCAAGCTCAAGCTGCGCAGCTACGAGATCTTCCAGCAGCTTCGACCGCGACAACCAGCAGGAGCCTGCTCGCGACCATCGACGAGCTGATCTACGCCGACGGCACGGTCCACCCCGGCGGAGGCCAAGTTCCGCGACGAGATCGAGGCGCTGCTCGACGCGGACTCGACGTGCCGCTCGGTCGACGAGCGACGATCGAGGTCGTCCCGTCGAACACAGGTCGAGATCGGCGGCCCGGCCACGCTCGCGCCGCGGCACGACGACCACCCGCTTCTTCGACCAGCTTCGAGCAGCACTACTCGGCCGATCCCGAGCCGCATCGCGCAAGCAGGCTCGAGAGCGACCATCGGCTCATCGTCGCGGTCCATGGCGACCCTCGACCGGCAGCGCGCCAGCGGGCGCGGGCCGGCTCGCCGGCAAGCACGAGCGTCGGCGACTTCGCCGGCGAGGCGCCGTTCCTCGACGGCCACGTCTACGTCCACCCGCCCAAGCCGGACCAGCCGCTACGAGCTGACCGTGCTCGGCGACCTGCACGGCTGCTACAGCTGCCTCAAGGCGGCGCTGCTCCAGGCCGACTTCTTCGCCAAGCTCGAGGCCTGGCAAGCTCGACCCGACGCACAGCCCGAGCCGCAAGCTGTCCTGCTCGGCGACTACATCGATCGCGGCATGTTCAGCTACAACGGCGTGCTGCGCACGGTGATGCAGCTCTACCTCGCGCGCGCCCGAGCACGTCTTCGTCGCTGCGCGGCAACCACGAGTACTACATCGAGTACAGCGGCCGCATCTACGGCGGCGTCAAGCCGGCCGAGGCGATCAACACGCTGAGCCGGCCACATCCCGGCCGAGGTGTTCCAGGCCTACATGAGGCTGTTCGAGGCGCTGCCCGAACATGCTGCTCTTCGACCGGCCGCTGTTCGTCCACGCCGGCATCCCGCGCGACCAGCTGCGTCAAGGAAGTGGACGCGACCTGTCGCCGCCTCAACGACCCGGACATCCGGTTCCAGATGCTGTGGAGCGACCCGAGCGACGGCCGACTACATCCCCGACGACCTGCAGGCGCAGAACGCGCGCTTCCCGTTCGGCAAGCCGCAGTTCGAGCGCGTTCATGGCAGCGGGTCGGCTGCCCGCATGATGATGCGCGGCCACGAGAAGATCGACGAGGGGTTCCGCCGATGTTTACGACGGCGACCCGTCCTGCTCGCGACCCTGTTCTCGGCCGGCGGCGCCGACAACGACGACCTGCCGCCGCGAGTCGAGCTACCGCACGGTCACGCCCATGGCCCTCACGGTGAAATGGGATCGAGGCGAGGTTTCGCTCCAGCCCTGGGCCATCGACTACGAGCGCGTACAACGACCCGGAGCGCAACGCGTTCTTCAAGAAGCCGCCCGAGATCGAGTACCGGACGGACTGAGCACGGGACGAGGCTTCGGCGACGAATCCGCCGCGAAGGTCACTTCACGATGCCGAGGCGCCGGAGCCGCCGGCGCGCCTTGTCGACGTCCCGCTCACGAATGCCGAGGGCCGACAGCTCGGGCACCGCTTCCTCGCGCGCCCGGGCCAGGGCGACCAGCACCGCGGGCGTAGCGGAGATCACCTCCATCCGGCGGCCGTCCGCGGGGCGGTAGGCGAGGATGGTCACGGCCTTCTCTTCCGGAACGCCCTCGAGCCGGCCACGCACGTAGCTCGGCACGTCGTGCGTGTAGTGGCGGACCTCGACGTCCACCGCGAGGTCGCGCGGATCGGCCGTCAGCACGAAGTCGAGCCAGTGGAAGTCCGCGAGCTGCTCGGCGAAGGGTGGGAGGTCGGGTTCGTGCTCCCTGTAGGCGACGAGGAACTCGGCCATCGCCTCGCCGAACCAGCTCGGGTTCCATCGACCATCGGTGTGCTCGGCGACGTAGGCGTCGACGATCTTCGCCCACAGGCCGGTGCGGTGGGCCTCGAGCGCCCGGTGCAGCGCGGGGAACAGCCTGCGAACCGCGCCCGTATGCTGCGCGCGGACCAGCCGGGGATAGAGGGCGAGTCGCTCGGCACCCGATGCGGAAGGCCCGAGCTTCCGCTCGACCTCCTCGGCCGTGATCCTGCCGCGCAGGAACGGCTCCATCGTCTCGAAGAACGCCTCGAGGGTCATCCCACGCCCCTAGGCGCGAGGTCGCCCTCGGAGGCGCCCGCTTCGAACGGACCACGAGCGCGCGAAAGGACCCGATCCGCGATGGCACGCGCCCGATCGGCCTCGTCGAGGAGGCGATTGAGACTCGGGATTCTGGTTGTCCCACTCGATGAGGGTGGGCACCGGCCCGACGTGCTCGATGGCGAGCTCGTAGAGTGACCACACCGCGTCGGGCACGGCGCTGCCGTGGTCGTCGATCAGCACGTTCCCGTCCCGGCGATGGCCCGCCATGTGGATCTGCCGCGTCCGGTCGAGCGGCAGAGCGAGCAGGGCCGCCTCGGGGTCGAGGCCGTGGTTCTTCGCGTTGACGTAGACGTTGTTCACGTCCAGCAAGAAACCGCAGTCCGCTTCGTCGAGCACCGCGCGCAGGAAGGCGCCCTCATCGAGCGTCGTCCCCGGCATGACGGCGTAGTAGGTGATGTTCTCGAGGAGCAGCGGCCGCTCGATCCGCTCAGCCGCTTCGCGGGCGCGCCGCGCCAGGTGCGAGGCCGCTTCATCGCAGAAGGGCAGGGGCAAGAGGTCGTACGACTGGGCACCGCCGAGGCTGGCGTAGCAAGCGTGCTCACTGAACCACGCCGCGCCAAGCTCGGCCGACAGCTCATGGGCGGCTCGGAGGTAGCCGTCGTCGAGCGGATCGGGTCCGCCGAGGGAAAGGGCCACGCCGTGGGGGATGACAGGCCAGCGCTCGGCACAAGCCGACAGGGCCCGTGCGGCCGGACCGCCGAACCCCATGAAGTTCTCCGGAGTGATCTCGAGCCAGTCGACTCGGCGACTGGTTCTCGAGATCTCCCGGAAGTGGACGCGCCGCAGGCCGATGCCCACGCCGCTCGGCACCCGCCCGGTCATGAACCGGATCCGGTATCAGCCCGCGTCCGCGGCGCAGCCCGCATCCGCGGCACAGCCCGCATCCGCGGCACAGCCCGCATCCATCGCGGCGCAGCCGGCATCGGCAGCGCAGCCCGCATCCATCGCGGCGCAGCCGGCATCGGCAGCGCAGCCCGCATCCATCGCGGAGCAGCCCGCATCCATCGCGGCGCAGCCCGCATCCATCGCGGCGCAGCCCGCATCCATCGCGGCAGCACAGCCGGCATCGGCTGTTGTGGTGTCATCGCCGCAGCCGGGGGTAAGAACGGTGCCGGCCACGATGCCGCCGGAAAGCACGGCAAGCTCTAGGATCGTACCAAGCTTCTTCAACATGCGAACAGTTCCTCCTGGCGCCTGGGGAAGACGCCCTGTCGCACCTGCACGAGCGCAGATACGACCATCAAACCAAGACACGATAGCTTGGATTCCCACAACCGTTCCGTTCCGTCAACTTCGAACGTAGGATGCGGCCCATGAAGCGCCCCGTTTGGTTCATTTCCGTCGCTTTGGTATCGGCGCTCGCAATTACCATACTGCTGGTGCGACCCTGGCGTGCGAGCCCGTCCATGGGCCCCCTTCCCGCTGGCGCCCACCTCCTGCCGGACGGATCCAACTACTGGAAAGCAAATGGTTTCGTTCCCATGGAGCCGCCGGTCCGCCTGCCGACCGACCGCCGGGGCCTGGGCCGGGTCGAGGTCGAGCTCCTCCTGCCGCGCTCCGGCGTGATCCGCACGCGGCACCTCGCCGACCAGGACCGCACCGTCCTCAGCTATCCCCCCGGCACGATCGCCGATCGGGTGGAGTACCGCCGCCGGTCCGGTGGCCTCATCGTCGCCGACGTGCGAGGGACGCGGATCGCCGCCGATGGGCACGAGATCTACCGCCTCTACAGGCCGCGAGACGGCGCCAGCCCGCCTGGCTCCGAGGCGCTCTTCGGCTACGAGTGGCCACGGGACAACGCCGCGGGACGCAAGGCTGCCCTCACCGGGTTCCGCGAAGCCATGGGCCGGGGGATGGGATTCGCCGTGGGCCAGCGGGGGCTCGTCCGGTCGCGGCGCCACGCGGCCATCGGTCGTTTCATGGCCCTCGCGAGCTGCTCGAGCTGCCACATGCATTCGCGGCCGGCGACCTTCGCGGGCGGCAATCCGCACCGCCCCCGTCGCGCCACCGACGGCCAGGGCTTCTATCAGGTGCAGGAGGTGCTGACGGACGCGGCGCCGCTCGAGACCTACCGGCCGCGAGACCCGAACGTGAAGGACCGGTTCATCCACTACGAGTGCAGCCAGGGGGCCAAGCTCCGAGGTCCCCAAGGCACGACCCGCGTCCGCTGCGGTGACGGGAGGGTGCCACGCCTCGTGCTCGATGTGCGTGCCGCCCTCGCCGCAGGTGACAAGCGCGTCGGACGGCTGTGCGCCGCCCGGCGCTATCTCGCCGCTCACCTCGATGCCCAGGGTCGGGTGGCCTTCCACGACGCGCTCGCCGCCTGCGGCATCCATGTTTCGTCTTCAGGGGCGGCGGGGGCAAAAGTGGAGTAGCGTGAGGCTCCCTTGATCTACGGGGAGGCATCATGCCGACGCGTTGGACCCTCGTATCAGCGCTCTTGCTCGCTTCGCTCTTCGGCTGCGCCCACGACACCGGCACCATGATGCCGTCTGCGGACGCGGGCATCGACCAGGTGCCGCCCTCGGATCCCACCGCCATCGGGGATTGGCTCGACGCGGGCTACTACCAGGGATGGCACTGTGAGATGGGTTCCCATCCGGCTCGGCCACCGTCCCCCCACGGGCCGGCCCACGTCTGCCAGAACTCCATCGTGGACGGCGCTGTCAGCGGGAGCGGCCAGTTCCCCGTCGGCGCGACGCTCGTCAAGGAGCAGCTCGACGGCGCGGGCAACCTCTTCGCCATCTCCGTCGAGGCACGCACGAGCAGCGCGGCCGGCTCGGCCGGGTGGTTCTACTACCGTCGCCAGGGCACCATGGTGACCCATCAGGGCCAGGCCCAGTCCTTCTGCGCGGGCTGTCATGGCACGGCCCCGCGCGACGGCGTCTGGTTCCTTGTCCCGTGACGTTCGGTTGACCCGGATCAGGCGAAACGGACGAGGGTCTGCTTGGCCACCTCGACGACGCGTTCGGGGGTGAAGCCCAGCTTCTCGAAGAGCACCTCGGCCGGCGCCGACGCCCCGAAACGCTCGAGCGTCACGAAACCGCCGTCCTCGCCGACCCAACGCTCCCAGCCGAAGCGCCGTCCCGCCTCGACGACGACCCGCGCCCGCACCGACGGCGGCAGCACCGCGTCCCGGTAGTCGCGCGGCTCGGCGGCGAAGATCTCCCAGGAGGGCATGCTCACGACACGTGCCCGGACGCCCTCCGCCGCGAGGCGCTGTCGCCCCGCGAGCGCGAGCCATACCTCGCTGCCGGTCGCGATCAGGATCACCTGCGGCGCGCCGCCGTCCGCCTCGGCCAGCACGTAGGCACCGCGCAGGGCGCCCTCGGCAGCGGCGAGCTCGGTGCGGTCGAGCGTCGGCACCTTCTGCCGCGTGAGCACGAGTGCGGCCGGGCCCTTGCACCGCATCGCCGCCTTCCAGCACTCGCGCGTCTCGTTCGCGTCGGCGGGCCGGAGCACCGTCATCCCCGGAATGCTCCGGAGGGCGGCGAGCTGCTCGACCGGTTGGTGCGTCGGACCGTCCTCGCCGAGACCGATGGAGTCGTGCGTGAACACGTAGCGCGTCGGCAGCTCCATCAGGCACGCGAGGCGCATCGCGGGGCGCATGTAGTCGCTGAAGATGAGGAACGTGGCGCCGAAGGGCACGACGCCGCCGTGCAGGGCCATGCCGTTGACGGCCGACGCCATCCCGTGCTCGCGCACGCCCCAGTGCACGTTGCGCGGCGCGGCGCCCGGGCTCGTCGGCGCCTCCTCGGGGCCAAAGTCGGGGGCGCCCTTGATGGTCGTGTCGTTGGAGCCGGCCAGGTCGGCCGATCCGCCGACGAGGCTCGGCACCCGCGACGCGATCGCCGCGATGACGGTGCCGCTCGCCTTGCGCGTGGCCACGCCCTTGGGGTCGGCCTCGAAGGTCGGCAGCTCCGCGTCCCACGCGTCGGGCAGCTCCCCGGCGAGCGCCGCGTCGAGATCCCGCGCCTCCTTCGGGTACGCCGCGCGGTAGCTCCCGAGGGCGGCCTGCCACTCGCCGAACCAGGTCGCCCCGCGCTCGCGCATCCGTGCGCGCGCCTCGCCCAGGGCCTCGGGCACGTAGAAGTCGCGCGCGGGCCAGCCCATCACTTCCTTCGTTTCGGCGACCTCCTCCGCTCCGAGGGGCGCACCGTGGGCAGAGGAGGTGTCCTTCTTGTGGGGTGCGGGCCAGCCGATGATCGTGCGCACGCCCACGAAGCTCGGGCGTGGGTCCTTCGTCGCCGCCTCGGCCGCGCGCGCGATGGCGGCCATGTCGTTGCCGTCGTCGACGCTCTGCACGTGCCAGCCGTAGGCGTCGAAGCGCTTCCGCACGTCCTCGGTGAAGGTGAGGTCGGTGCGCCCGTCGATCGTGATGTGGTTGTCGTCCCAGAAGACGACGAGCTTGCCGAGGCGGAGGTGCCCCGCGAGGGACGCGGCCTCGGAGGCCACGCCCTCCATCATGTCGCCGTCCGAGGCGATGACCCACACGCGGTGATCGAAAAGGCTGTGCCCCGGCCGGTTGAAGCGCGCGCCGAGGTGCCGCTCGGCCATCGCCATCCCGACGGCGTTGGCGAAGCCCTGACCGAGGGGCCCGGTCGTCGTCTCGACGCCCGGCGTGAGATGCACCTCCGGGTGGCCCGGCGTGAGACTCCCCCACTGCCGGAACTGCTCGAGCTGCGCGAGCGACAGGTCGTAACCGCCCAGGTGCAGGAGCGAGTACTGCAGCATGGAAGCGTGCCCGCACGACAGGACGAAACGGTCGCGGTCCGGCCACTCGGGGTGCGCCGGATCGTGGCGACGGAGGCGGCTCCAGAGGGTCCACCCGAGGGGCGCCAGCGCCATGGGCGTGCCGGGATGGCCGGCGTTCGCCTTCTGGACGGCGTCCATGGACAGGGCGCGGATCGTGTCGACGGCGAGCTGATCGAGGTCCTCGGCTTGCGGCATGTCGGCTCCTGTCCGCCTCGGGCACGCGTCGCCCACGGGCGGCGGCGCCTTTCTACCAGGGGCGGGATGCCTTGGCCACGACCATGGAGGGACGACCCTCGGGGAATGGGCAGAACCAGGGCGTGCTCCTGACGAGACGAACCGAATGCTTACGGTCGTGGACAGGTGCGATGGCTCCGAAAGCTGGGCGCAGCGCTTTTCTGGGTCGTCGTGGGCGCAACCGCGCTGGCGGGGAGCCTCTGGCTCCATCTACGCACCGACCTCGGGCGCGAAGTGCTGCGAACCCAGATCGAGACGCGCGCCCGCGAGGCCGTGCGCGGTCGCTTGGACCTCGGTGCGGTCCGGGTCCGATCACCCGATCGGGTCGAGGCGCGGGACCTCATCCTGCACGACACACAGGGCCGCACGGTCGCCCACGTCTCCTCCATCGAGGTGCGTCTCGACTTCGGAGCGCTCGCACGGGGCGAGATCGGACTCCGCCGTCTGGCCGTCGACGGGGCGACCGTCGACCTCGTGCCGACGTCGTCGGGGGTGCCAAGCCTCCTGTCCGCCCTCACCTCGCGCGCACCGGCGAAACCGGGCGCCAAGCCGCCGACGGTCGCCATCGACGACCTGCGCCTCGATCACGTGACGGTCCGGCAGCGCTACCCCTCCGTGCCGCCCTTCGGAGTCGACGATCTGCACCTTCGCGGCACGCTGCGCTACCGGGACCAGAAGCTCGACCTCACCGTGAGCGACGCGTCCTTCGACGTCTCCCGCGAAGGTCGCACCATCGCGCGGGTCACACACCTCGGCGGAGCGCTCCGCACCGGTCCCGGGGCCACGTCCCACGCCGAGCTCGCGCTCACACGCGGCAGCGACCGCGTCACGGTCCGCGGCACCTTTCGCATGCCGGAGCCGACCGCCGGCGCGCCCGCTCGGATCGAGGGACGGGTGACCCTCGCGCCCCTGTCACCCGACACCCTGCGGGAGGTCGGCCTCCCAGAGGTCGCTCGCATCCTGCGAACGCCGGTGCGCGGCACGGTGGACGTACGCGGGACGCCCGTGCACCTCGAGGTCCAGGCCGACCTCTCGACCGCCGCGGGCGACCTCACCGCCCACGCGACCGTCGCCGACATGCGCCGCCTCGACGTCTCGGTACGCACCGGCGGCCTCACGCTCGAATCGACTCCTGACGAACGCGCCGGCCCTGCGCGTCTCGGGACGCGTCGACGTGGCGCTCGACCTCCCGGCCGAGGGCCCCGAGGGTCGACGCTTCACCGTGCGCCTCGACGACGTGCGCGCGGGCCCGTGGCGCGTCCCGTCCCTGGTCGTCGCGGGCGCCATCGGCCCGGACATGGTGCAGATCGACGAGGTGCAGGCGCCCTACCTCCCGGGCGAGATCGATGTGCAGGCCCACCTGCGCTTCGCGGGCCCCATCGACGTGCGCCTCCGCGCGCGACTGCCTCGGCTGGCTGCCGAGCCGAACCTGCACCGCCTCCTTCCCACCCTGCGCGCGAGCCTTTCGGGCATCGCCGAGGTGACGCTGTATCCGGGCCCGGTCCCGCGCCTCGATGCACAGGTCGATGCGCGCCTCGAGCAGGTCGCCTTCCGCGGCCTGTCGGCCGGCATGCTCTCGGTGCGCGGCGAAGCGCGTGGAGAGCTGCGCGCGCCGGTCGTGCGTCTCGAGGTGAGCGGACGTGCGCTCGAGAGCGGCGCCGCTCGGCTGGCGGCCTTGCACCTCCACGTCGAGGGCGGTCCGCGCCACTACCGGATCGCGGGGACCGTCGACGAGGGGGATGGGCGGAGCGGCGAGATCGATGCGACCATCACGCGCACCGAAGAGAGCGTGCGCCTCGACGACGCGCGCTTCCGCCTCCAGGTCCAGGGCTCGAGCCTCCGCGGGTTGGCCCACGACGTCGAGCTCGCCCCGGGACGCTTCCTGCGCGTCGCGAGCCTCGTCGTCGCGAGCGGGTCCCAGCGCATGTCGGTCCACGGCATCTACCGCTTCGACGGACGCCTCGACATGGAAGCCACGCTTCAGGACGTGAACCTCGATCTGTTGCGTCTGCTCCCGTTCGAGATGCCCCACTTGCGGGGCTCGATCGACATGCACGCCCAGCTCCGGGGCACGACGAAGAGACCCGATCTGCTCGTCACGGGCGTGTATCACGCTGGCGTCGTGTTCGGCATCGCCTTCGCCACGGGCGCCTACTACCTCCGCTACGACGGACGCCGGGGCTACTTCGAGACGGACGGCGACTTCGACTTCGGCCCCGGGCACGGCGGCCTGACGTGCCACGCCGAGGCACGCTTTCGGCCGGGCGCCGGTCCGCGGGCGAGTCTCGAGCGCGCGACGTGGGAGGCGACGGTCGAGCCGAAGAATCTCGATGCATCCCTCTTCCACGAGCTCCTGCCCTCGAAGGTCGCCGCGGTCACCGGAAGCCTCGACGGCAAGATCGTGGCGCGAGGCACGCTCGCTCGACCGAACGTCGAAGCGCACCTGCGGGGCACGGGGCTCGCGCTCCCGGGCAGCGATGTCTTCCGCGCCTCGCTCGACGCGACCTACGAGGCTTCGCACCTGGCGCTGCGCGCATCGGTGAGCGACGAGAGCGGCTTGCTCGCCCGCGTCGAAGGTCGACTCGACGCAGACCTCGTTCGGCTGCTCCGGAGCCCGAAGCGTCCCGACAGCGCGCTGCGCACCGGTCCCTGGCAAGTCTCCGTCGACGTGCCCCCGATGCGACTGGACGAGCTGCCACGGCCGCTCGACGCCCTGGTCCATATGCCCGTACGGGCTTCGCTTGTAGCGAATCTCACCGGCGGACCCAGGACGCCGGCCCATGGCACCGCAACCCTCCACGCCACCTGGCTCGACCTGATACCGGAAACCCGGCTCCATTCCGTCACGTGCGCACGAGACGTCTCCCCCGAGCTCACGGTGGACAGCACCATCGGCGCCCGGGCCATCGAGATGCACGCTGTCGGGCGAACGGCTGGGCGTGACGTCCTCGCCGCCGATCTTCGAACGGCCCTGTCCCTCGACGCCCTGGCGAGCGGCCAAGTGCCCTCGTCCTTTCCGCCCGTCGACGCCCGTCTGCGCCTGACCGATGCACCGCTCCGCGACATGCCCTTCGTCTGCGGCTACTCGGCCGGGACCGTCACCGCCGAGCTGAACGTCCACCAGCTCCTCGGCAGGGCGACGACGGCCGACCTCCGCGCCCGGTCGAAGGATCTGAGCGTGCTCGGAGAGGCGCCGCTCGACGTGGCGCTCGATGCGCACGCCGCCCCCACCACCCTGTCGGCGCACCTCGAGGCGCGTGGTCCCTGTGGCGGTCTCATCCTTCTCGACGGGCACGTCGCGACCGTGTGGCGGGGCACGCCGACACCGAGGCTCGCCCCCCATTCACCGCTCGCAGCGAGCCTCGAGCTGCGTCGCGCGCCCGTGGCGCCGCTGCTCGGTCTGTTACCGATGGTCCGGGAGCCGAGCGGCACCATCGACGGCCGCGTCGAGGTGCGTGGCACCGCCCAGGCGCCCGTGCTCTCGGGTGCCCTCCACCTGCACGACGTGGCCCTCTCGGTGATCGGCCCCGGCCAGTACTACAGCGGGGTGAACGGTCGCATCCTCTTCCACGGCAACTGGGTCGAGCTGTCCAAGCTCGAAGCCCACGACGGCGACGGGCTCGTGCGTGTGAGCGGTGGCGTCGGCCTCCGCGGCATCGTGCCCGATCACGCACGCCTCGCGGTCTACGCCCACGCGTTCCCCGCGCGCCGCGAGGGGATCGTCATGTCTACGGTCACGGCCCAGGCGTTGGTGCAGGCCACGTTCGCTCCCCACGCCGCCACCGTGAACGTCAAGGTCACCCATCTGGACGTCCGGGTCCCGAACGAGGCCCCGCGCAAGGTGCAGAACCTCGCGCCCCACCCGGACGTGGTCCTCGTGGGGGTGAAAAATGCGCAAGGGCCGCCCTCCGCGGGGACACCCTACGCGCTCGAGATCCACATCGACGCGAGCCACCCCTTCTGGGTGCGACGCCAGGACTTCTCCGCTCAGCTCACGGCGCGCCTCACCCTGCACATCCTGCCCGAGGAGCTCCGGATCCACGGAGAGGTGGACCTGCGCCAGGGCTTCCTCGACTTGATGGGCAAGCGCTTCGCGCTGAAGGAGGGGCAGGTCTTGTTCCGTGGCGGCCGCGAGGTGAACCCGGTCGTCCACGTCGTCGCGACCCACAACGTCGACGGCGACACGCTCACCGTGACCGTCTCGGGCAGCTTGAACGACCCCCACCTCGACTTCGCGTCGACCCGCTCCGGCTCCCTGACGGCGGGGGACGCCCTCGCCGAGCTCGTCGGAGGCGGTCAGGGCGCGGGCTCCTCCATGACGGCCCAGGAGCAGGCGTCCTCGTTCCTCAACGGCATCACCGCAGGCGTCCTCACCCTGGCCGCGCGCAACGAATTCGGCGGCGTCCTGCCCGTGGTCAGCGTGCAGGCGAGTGCCACCTCCGCCCGCCTCGTCGCCGGCTTCCGCGCGGACCAGATCATCCCCCAGGCCCTGCGCAACATCGTGCGGGGTGTGTACGTGGAGGGCTACGTCGAGACGCCGACGAGTCAGCAGGAGACCGGCAACAACGGCTTCCCCGGGGGCGTGAGGCTGCAGATCGATCTGCCGGCGAACCTGCAGACGACCGCCGACTTCAACGGTCCGACGACGTTCTCGGTGGACCTGATTTGGCAACTGTGATTGCTAGCTACAGTTTGAATGAACCGTGATGCAAATCACGTGTGTTCCGTGCCGCGTGCACACAGGATCAACGCCCCGGCGCAGATCGGGTTCGCGCCCGCCATGGTGGCGAGCCAGAGCGCTGGTGCATAGAAGGCGTAGGGCGTCACGGGCCAGGGGCCGAGGGCGCCGCCGACCCAGGCGAGGGAGAAGCCCGCGAGGGCAGTCGCGACGAGGCCGACGGCCGTGGCGCCACGGCGCACCGGTGTTCGCCAGGGCTTCCGGGCACGACGTGCGAAGAGGGCGATGCCACCCACCGCAAGGAGCGCCGCGAGAGCGCCCGTCAGAACGAGGCGCACCGCCTGCCGCGTCCCCTCGTCGATGGCGGAAAGCGTGAGCGGCCGACGCAGCACGCCGAGGTGGACGCCGGTGACGATCGCCACGAAGAGCGCGGGAGCGATGACAGTCGCGGGGCCGAACCCGTGGAAGGCGCGCTTGATCGCACCGAGCGCGCACAAGCCGAGGAACCCCCACAGGCACGAGAGCAGCAATCGCGTCTGGTCGACGCGGGCGAGCTCGGCCTCGACGAACGCCATCATGTGGTGGGCACGCACCCCCGCGAGCATCGTGTGCTCCTCGCTCGCTGGCGCCAACTCGGGGGCGGCGACCGCGATTGCCGAGCGCGGCGGCGCCACGCCCATCCACGCCGCGAGCGTCGGAGCGATCTCCCCGACACGGAGCGCCCTGGCCAGACGCCCCCGCGGCGCGCCCGGCGCCACGAGCACGAAGGGTGCATGGGTCACCACGGGCTCGTCGCCGCCGTGTCCGCCGCCGTCGATGTGACCGTGATCGGCGATCACGCTCACCACCACGTCGCGCCCGCGCACTCCACGCGCGACCCGCGCGACGAGCCGGTCGGCGCCGCGCAGGGCGGCGAGGTGTGCCGCACTGTGGATGCCGCCGGCGTGGGCCGTGGCGTCCACGTCGAGGAAGTGGGCGATCACGAGAGCGGGACCACCGGGGCGGCCCAGGGTCGCGAGTGCTTCGTCGAGAGGCCTGCCGAGGGCCCCCGAGCGCGAGTCCACGCGATCGCCGGGCCCCGCGAACATCCGTGCGAGCAGCCCGCGTCCATCGGCGAGGAAGACCGAGTGCCGTCCGCTCGCGCGCACCCGGTCGGCGAGGCTGTCGAGCCGCGCACGTCCGTGGAACCGATTGGTCCGGACACCCGTGCCGTCCGGTCCCACGCCAGTGAGCATCGCGTGGTAGAAGGGCGTCGACAGGGTGGGGGGCCGGAGCACGGTGACGGCGCGCGCTCCGCGGCGGGCGAGACGGGACAGGGCGGCCAGGCCCGTCGCTTCGTCGTTCCTCAACCCGTCGAGCAAGACGACGACGGCGGGGCGCGCGGGCGATCGCGTCGTCGCCATCTCATCGGGGTGGACGCGCAGCCAGGCGAGCACCTGGGGCGCACGGTTGGCGGTGCCGTAGATCCCGTCGGCGACCGGCTTCGCCACGCCCGCGAAGACGAGCAGCACGACGGCCACGACCACGCCCGCCCGCCCCTGGGGCACCGGCCGGTCGGCCCGCTCGACCACGCTCTCGCCGTTCACGGGATCGGTCACGAAAACGCGCACCGAGCGCGATCCAGACCCGTGGACGGTCGCGGCCTCACGAGCTCATCTTCTCGAGGATCGGCCTGCACCGGAGGTAGGGATCGGGCAGCGGTGCCGCTCGACCCTGCTGCGCCGCGGCGTGGAGCGTGAAGTAGGGGTCGGCCAGGTGCGCGCGCCCGAGGGCGACGAGGTCGGCGCGCCCGGCGAGGAGAATCGTGTTGACCTGGTCGGCGCTCCAGATGTTGCCGACGGCGATGGTCGGGACGCCCGCATCGTTGCGGATGCGCTCGCTGAAGGGCGTCTGAAACGCGCGCCCGCGGCTTGGGTCGGCGAGGGTCGAGTCCGGCTGGGAGAGGTTCGACGTCTGGCCCGACGACACGTCGATGATGTCGGCGCCGTGGTCGTGCAGCATGGCCGCGAACGCCACCGCGTCGTCCAGCTCGAAGCCCCCCTCGACCCAGTCGATGGCGCTCAAGCGCACGGCGATCGGCTTGTCCGCGGGCCAGGCCTGCCGCACCGCGTCCAGCACCTCGAGGGGAAAACGCGCGCGGTTCGCGAGGGAGCCGCCGTAGGCATCGGTGCGTTGGTTCGACAGGGGCGTCAGGAAGCTCGACAGGAGGTAGCCGTGCCCCATGTGCAACCCGAGGGCGTCGAAGCCGGCGCGCTCCGCCATGCGTGTCGAGCGCGCGAACTGCTCGCGCAGCTCACCCATGTCCTCGTGCGTCAGCTCGCGTGGCACCTGGTAGCCCTCCCCCCAGGCGATCGGCGAGGGGGCGACCAGGGGCCAGCCGCCGGTCTCGAGGGGGCCGCCGCCGTGCTCCCACGGCCTGTGGGTCGAGCCCTTACGCCCCGCGTGAGCGAGCTGGATGCCGATCCTCGCCCGCGTCCGGTCGTGGACGAAGTCGACGATGCGTGCCCAGGCGGCAACGTGAGGCTCCTTGTACATGCCGGCGCAGTGGGGCGAGATGCGCCCTTCCCGCGACACGTCGCTCATCTCTGCGAAGACCAGGGCAGCGCCGCCGACGGCGCGGCTGCCGAGATGGACCATGTGCCAGTCGTTCGGCGTGCCGTCCTCGGCGGAGTACTGGCACATGGGCGAGACGACGACGCGGTTGTCGAGCGACAGACCGCGCAGCGCGTAGGGAGTGAACATGGCCGGCACGAGCGGCGCGTCCGGATCGTCGGCGCCCGGCGCCCCCTCGGCAGCCATGTACCACCGGTCCACCGCCTCGACGTAGGCCCCGTCGCGCATCGCCAGGTTGTCGTGGGTGACGCGCTGGGTGCGGGTGAGCAGGCTGAAGGTGAGCTGTTCGGGTGCGAGCTTCGCGTGGCGCCGCGTCTGCTCGAACCACCGCCGGCTCTCGAGGGCGGCACGCTGGATGCGCGCGATCCGCGGCCGCTGTGCTTCCTCGTAGGCCGCGAGGGCATGCGGCACGTCGCTCTCGGCGCGGAGCGCGTCGGCGAGCGCGATCACGTCCTCCATGGCCATCTTCGTGCCGGAGCCGATCGAGAAGTGGGCCGTGTGGGCCGCGTCTCCGACGAGCACCACGTTGTCGTGGTACCAGTGCGCGTTCTTCACGTTGACGAACTGCACCCAGCGCGAGTGGTTGCCGAGCAGGGGCTTACCGCCCAGGTCCTCGGCGAAGAGCGCCTGCAGGTAGGCAATGCTCCCGGCCTCGTCGACCTGGTCGAGGCCGGCGTTCCTCCAGGTCTGCTCGTCGCACTCGACGATGAAGGTGCTCGTGTCCGCGTCGAACTGGTAGGCGTGCACCTGGAACACGCCGTGCTCGTTCTCGCGGAAGATGAAGGTGAAGGCCTCGTGGGACTGGGGCGTCCCGAGCCATATGTAACGGTTCTTACCGAGCGTGAGGGTGGGCTCGAAGGCGTCCTGCCAGGTCGCGCGGCTCTGGCTGTTCACGCCGTCGGCCGCGACCAACAGATCGCAGTCGACGAGGGACCGCGGGTCCTCGACCTCGGTGCGGAAGCGGAGGTCGACGCCGAGCTCGGTGGCCCGCGCCTGCAACATCGACAGGAGCCGCTTGCGCGCGATCCCGCAGAAGCCGTGCCCGCCCGAGCGGATGGTCTTTCCCCCGAACCGCATCTCGATGGCATCCCAGCGGGCGAACCCTTCGGTGATGGCGTCGTAGATGGGCGCGTCGGCATCGCGCAGGTGGCCGAGGGTCTCGTCCGAGAAGACGACGCCCCAGCCGAAGGTGTCGTCCCGCGCATTTCGCTCGAAGACCGTCACGTCGCCGGACGGATCGACGTGCTTCATGAGGATGCTGAAGTACAGGCCGGCCGGCCCGCCGCCGAGGATGTGGATGCGCACGACGCGGCAAGGATGCACCGCCGAGCCCAGGGTTTCACCCCCTTTCGACGGATCTTGGGCCCTTCGCCGGTAGAGGCCCCCCACGGGCGCGAGCACCCGCCCCGAGGAGCGAGGGCCGATCGCTCAGAAGTGGTAATTGCCCCCGAGGGCCACCACGTCGTACTGCGAGCTGTAGTGGCCGGCGTTCACGAAGGTGACGGGAACGCCCGGCGTCGGCACGGCGACCACCTCTGGGAGCTTCGCCTCCGACGGGCTGACGTCGATGGACTCCTGGAAGATGTGGGCGTAGGCCGCGCTCAGATCGAGGCGGCCGAAGCGCACCGTCATCCCGGCGTGGATCCCGAAGCGCATCAGGGGCATGAAGTCGATCTGCGTGTAGGACTTGTCGACGCCGCGGGTCTCGAAGGAGACGCCGGCCCGGAACGCGAGCTTGCCGGGGATGACGTTGTAGTCGCCGCCGAGGCGCAGATCGACCTGGTCCTGCCAGTGGTGGGGCAGGTTGGTGACGCTGGGGATCGGAAACAGGGACCCCTGCAAGAGCAGCGTCGAGCCCTGGGGGAGGTTGAGCACGAACTTGTCCACGCGCGCGTTCAGCTCGAGCACCGCATCGGCCTCCACGTCGAAGCGCTCGGTGCTCATGCGGTCCTCGACGCGCCCGCTCAGCCGCGACGCGGCCGCCTGATCGGTCGGTCGCGGCGTGATGCGGTCGGCGTAGCGCACGGCCAGGGTCGCCTGCCACGGCTGGGGTGCGTCGAGGACGGCGTGCTGGATGTTCGCGTGACCGTCGACCGCGGGATCGCGCATCGCCTCGTAGTAGCCCGCCGTCAGGTCGAGGTTGCCGCCGGCGTGGACGTCGTCGGTCCAGGTGAAGCTACCCACGATTTCGAGGGCGTCGATGGGTGAGATGTCGAGCGAGACCGTGGCCCGGGGGATGAAGAGGTCCGTCGCGTGCAGCTTGGTGCGGATGTCGGCGGCGATGGGCTCGCGCGAGGCCGGCTGCGTCATGTTGGTGAAGTCGAAGCTCCCGACGCCCCAGGACAGGGCGAGGCCGAGCCGCATCCAGGGTGCCACCTGGTAGCCAGCGCCGATCGTCGGATAGAGGATGATCAGGTTCTCTTCGCCGAGCATGTAGCGTCCCGGCGAGGGCATGCGCCCACTCACCGCGCCCGCCACGCCCACCGTCTGGTCCGAGCTCCGGCCCCAGACCTTGGCGCCGACCGCCGCGGGCGTCAGGACCCCGAAGGCGATGCCGAGCCTCGGGCCGATGGGCATGCCGAAGAGCAGGCTCGCGCCGGGTCCCGGTAGCCCCCCTTCGCACACCTGGGGGAAGCCGATGCCCATGTAGCCGCCGGGCGGCGGCGCGTTGCGCACACCAAAGCGGGTCTGCACGTCGTCGTAGACCGGGTCGCCGGCGTCCGTGTAGTTGTCGGGCGTCAGCGAATCGGCTCCGGGCGTGCCGGTCCGCTGGAAGCATCCGCCGAAGAACGCGAGCTGCGTCTGGATGCTGAGCTGGGGCGAAGCCAGGATCGCGAGGTTCGCCGGGTTGTACTGGAGCGCCAGGGGATCATCGACGCGTGCGGCGAAGGCCCCACCCCGCCCGAGGGACTGCACGCCCGAGGGGCCGTACTCGAACCCCCCGGCCCAGGCCGTCCCTGTCTGTGCCACCAAAGCGAAAACGGCCGCGCACCCGATGAGCAGGCATCGACGCATGATCCCTCCCGGTCCTCAATCGGCGCTTTATAGCCATGCAGGCGAACAACGCAACCGGCGACGGCCGGTGAGGCGAGCCGTCTTGGCCTGGATCCCGTGCGGCTCAGCTCTCTGGTGAAGCCTCTGCGGCCGCCGAAAAGGCAGGCGTCCGTGTTCGAGAGGCGAGCCCCTCAGCCGTCGGCGAACTCGCCGCCGCCGCCGCCGCCGCCGCCGCCGCCGCCGCCGCCGCCGCCGCCACCGCCGTAGTAGTCGTCCTCAGCCAGGTTGTCGAAGCGGGTATACTCGTGGAAGAAGCGGCACCGGATGGTCCCCGTGGGCCCGGCACGCTGCTTGCCGATGATGATCTCGGCGAGCCCCTGCTCGGACGACTCCTTGTTGTAGACCTCGTCCCGGTAGATGAAGAGGATCGTGTCGGCGTCCTGCTCGATGGCGCCCGACTCACGCAGGTCCGACAGCTGGGGCCGCTTGTCCTTGACGCCGCGCGACTCCACGCCGCGGTTGAGCTGCGACAGGGCGATGACCGGGATCGACAGCTCCTTGGCGAGCCCCTTGAGCGAGCGGCTGATCTCGCTGATCTCCTGCTCGCGGCTGTCGTTGCGCGTGCCCGAGCGCATGAGCTGCAGGTAGTCGACGACGACCAGCCCGAGGTCCGCGTCGCTCTTGAGGCGCCGGGCCTTGGCGCGCAGCTCCATGAGCGTCAGGCCGGGCGTGTCGTCGATCCAAATCGGCATCTCGCTCAGAAAGCCGGCCGCCTTGGCGAGCTTGGGCCAGTCGTCGCGCGTCAGGTGCCCGGTGCGCAGCCGCCCACCGTCGACCCGCGCCTCGCTGCAGAGCATGCGCTTGACGAGCTGCTCCTTGGGCATTTCGAGGGAGAAGACGCCGATGGCCGTCTCGCCGCCGTGGCATGCGTTGAGCGCCACGTTGAGGGCGAAGGCGGTCTTGCCCATGCCAGGCCGGCCCGCGACGATGATCAGGTCGCCTGGGTGCATGCCGGCGGTCATCTTGTCGAGCCGGTCGAAGCCGGACGGCAGGCCGGTGATGTGCTGCTTGCGCTGGGCCGCCTCCTGGATCTGCTCGAAAGTGCGCAGCACGACCGCCTTGACGTGTTCGTAGGGGTTGCGCAGTCGCTCCTTGGCCACGGCGAACACCGCGCGCTCGGCGGCGTCGAGGAACTCCTCCATCTCGCCGTAGTCGCCGTAGGCCTTGGCTGCGATCTCGTAGCAGGCGGTGATGAGCTTCCGGACGACCGACTTCTCACGAACGATCTTGGCGTGGGCCTCGATATTGGCGACGGTCGGGATCGTGTTGGTCAGAGACAGGAGGTGCTCGTCACCGCCGGCGGCCGAGAGCTTGCCGTGGCTGACGAGCTCGGAGCGAAGGGTGACGGTGTCGACGGGCTGGCCGCGTTTGAAGAGCGCGACCATGGCGTCGAAGACCAGCGCGTTGCCCGGATGGTAGAAGTCCTCCGGGGTGAGGACCTCGCTCACCACGTTGAGCGCGTCGTTGGCGAGCAGGACGCCGCCGAGCACTGCACGCTCCGCCTCGAGCGAGTGGGGCGGCACGCGCCCCTGGCCGCCGGAGCCACCGCGAGGCCGGTCGATCGCGCCCATCACATCCGTCACGCTACCCGCTCCTCGCCCATGGGCCGGCTAGTATCGCGCACCCGCGCCCCAACCGCACGCCCTCGCAATGCAACGGGGGACGCCCGGACGGGAGGCTGCCGCGCCGGGGCCCCGCGGCCCTGCAATTGCGAGCGCTGTACAGACCGCAAAGGTGGTCGCAGTGCACTCGCGCGGAGTCGCCTCGACGCCCGAAGCGAGCAGGCCGCGAGGGAAGCGAGTGGCCGAGGGGGGCTCCGGGGGGACTCCCCTTGGGGGGACTACGGTGGGGGCGGGCGGGGCGGATGCAATTCATCCTACCGAACCCGCCTACCTACCAAGGGCTGCTCGGAGCTCACTCCGCCGCGATTACCTCGACCTTGAACGCCGCCGAAACGCCGCCGCCAAGCTTCGCCTCCACGTCGTACGTGCCGACCTGGCGGATGTGCTCCTCCGGCATCTTGAGCTTCTTGCGGTCGAGCTCGTAGCCCTTCGCGTGGAGCGCATCGGCCACGTCCGCGGCCGTGATCGATCCGTAGAGCCTGCCCTCGTCGCCGACCTGCGCCGGGATCTGGAGGGTGATCTCCGCGAGAGCGGCGGCGACTCCCTGCGACTCCTGCTTGACCTTCGCCGCCCGCTTGAGGGCGACCTTCCGCTCGTGCTCGATCTGACGCACGTTCTCCGCGGTCGCGACAGAGGCGAAGCCCCGCGGCAAGAGGTAGTTGCGGGCATAGCCCGACCGCACCTTCACCAGCTCGCCGATCGAGCCCAGGCTGTCCACGTCCTCCTTGAGGACGACTTGCACGTGGCTCGCCATCACTTCACCGCCGTGAAGGGCAGAAGCGCGATGTTGCGCGCCCGCTTGATCGCCAAGGTCAGCTCCCGCTGCTGGCGCGCCGTGAGGCCGCTGATGCGCCGCGGGACGATCTTGCCGCGCTCCGTGATGAAGAACCGGAGCTGCTGCGGGTCCTTGTAGTCGAAGTTGAACTCCGGCTCGGCCGTGAAGGAAGGCGCGCGCTTGCGCCCACCGCGACGGCGCCGCAGACCGAGCGGGTCCGCGTCCGACTTGGCCTCGCGTACGACCGTGCCCTTCGCGGCACCGCTCGTGGCGATCTCTTCGCCCTGCTCGAGGATGGGACGGCTGTAGAACTTCATGGCCTACTCCTTGTCCTTGCTCTCGTCGTCCTTGCTCTCGTCGTCCGCGCTTTCGGCGGACGGGCTTTCGGCGGACGCCTCGGTCGGCTCTTCCTGCGCGGAGGCACTCGCCTCGGCCGTCCCGGCCGTCTCCGCGGCCTGGTCGCCCGCGCCCTCGGCGCCAGCACCCTCGGCGCCAGCACCCTCGGCGCCAGCACGCTCATCCTCGCGCGCCTCGGCACCCTCGTCGTCGCCGCGACTGCGGCGGGGAGCCATGCCGAGCTGCTCCTCGAGCCCCGGCTCCTCCTCGTCCTCGGTGACCTCGATTCGGAGGAACTTCACCTCTTCGGGGTCGACCTCGACCTCCGAGATTCTCAATCGCGTCGGCCACCTTCACGGTTTGATAGCGAATGACCGCATCGACCAGGCGCAGGTTCCGCTCGAGCTCGGCGACGAGATCGTCCATCCCGACGTAGCGGAGGTAGATGAAGATGCCGCGGCTGTTCTTGGCGATCGAGTAGGCCAGACGCCGCTTGCCCCAGTTGTCGACCTTGGTCAGCTTCCCACCGAGCCGCTGGACGACATCAGCCACCCGCTGGGCGACCTTCTCCGCCTCGTCGGGATCGACGTTCGGCCGGAGGATGTAGATGGTCTCGTACTCGCGCGCCCGTTGGGTCCCACCGGACGTCTGCATCGCTGCTTGCATGTCGGATTCCTCCTGGACAGAGGCCCCGGCACGGAACCGGAGCGAGGAAAATGGGCCCGCCTCTTGGCGGGGTCGGCTCATGTAGCGCATCCCGCCGCGGGGCGCGAGTCCTTTTTCGGCGGAGACGCCTCCGCTTCGGGATGCACACCCCCCGGATCCCTCAAGGTCGCCGCCCGCCGTTGCGCGGTGGCGCCTTGGCATTGAAGGCGTTCATGGCGGTCTCGACCCCGCCCTCGACGATCGCCTCGACTGCGTCGGCCGCACGCCCGATGACGTCACCGAGCCTCGGCGCGCTCCATCGCGCTGAAGTCGCTCAAGACGTAGCCTTCCGGAGCCCCGCTACGAGGCCTGCCGATGCCCACCCGCAGTCGCACGAAGCCGGGGCCCCCACAGCACTTCATGATGGACCGGAGCCCGTTGTGCCCGGCGGCCCCCCCCCGACCTTCACCCGGTTCGTCCCGAAGGGCAGGTCCAGCTCATCGTGCACCACGACGACCTTGCCGAGCGGCACCTTGAAGAAGGTCATGGCCTTCTGCACCGACTCGCCGCTCAGGTTCATGTAGGTCATGGGCTCGAGCAAGACGACGTCGCAACCACCGTGCGACGCCTTGACGAAGCGGCCCTTGAACTTCGTCGCGGAGCGGCCCGGCCCCAAAGCGGCGGCCGAGCTCGTCCACGACCATGAACCCGGCGTTGTGCCGGTTGCCCGAATACTTCGGCTCGGGGTTGCCGAGCCCGGCGACCAGGTACACGGTGCCCTACTCCGCTCCTCGGCCGCCCTCGTGCCTCAGCTCGCCGCGGGAGCTGCCGCGGCAGTGGCCGCTGCGCCCTCGCCCTCGGCCTCCTCGTCGCCCTTCTTCCGCTCGGCAGCGACGATGACCAGGGTACGGGTCGGCGGCAGGACCACCGACACGCCCTCGGGCAGCGACAGGTCCTTCACCTCGATCACATCGTTCAGGTCCATCGAGGTCACGTCGACCTCGATGACCGCCGGGATGTGGCCGGGCCGCGCGCGCACCGGCAAGTCGCGGAACACGACGCTCAGCTCGGCACCCTTCTGGACACCGATCGAGCGGCCGGTCGTGGCGAAGGGAACGTGCACCAGCACCGTGCGCTCCGGGTCGATCCGGTAGAAGTCGGCGTGCAGCAGCTCCTGCGTCAGCGGATCGAGGTCCAGGGCCTTGATCATCGCGATCTCCTCGCGCCCGTCGATCGCGAGCGCGAAGAGCACGTTCCGGCGCAGGTCGGTCGTCAACGCCTTGACCAGCTCCTTGGGCGAAACCGCGATCGGCGTAGGCGAAAGGCCCGGACCGTAGAACACGGCCGGAATCATCCCTCGCGCCCGCAGCCGACGCGCCGGCCCCTTTCCGCGCTCCTCGCGGACCTCAGCCTGCAACGTCTGCTTATCCATCTCTGTCACCTCTCACGGTTGGTCGCAGCCCCTCACACGAACAGCGAGCTGATCGAGTCGCCGTGGTGGATGCGCTTGATGGCCTCGCCGAGAAGGCGGCCACCGACGAGCACCCGGACCTTGCCAGGCCCTTGGCCGCCTCGGGCAGCGGGATGGTGTTGGTCACGATGACCTCCTCGATGCGGCGAGTCCTCGATGCGCTGGATGGCCGGGCCGGAGAACACCGCGTGGGTCGCGCACGCCGACACGCTCGTGGCGCCGGCTTGTCCATCGAGCGCCTTGGCGGCGTGGTCAGCGTGCCGGCGGTGTCGATGATGTCGTCGACGATGCACGCCGTTCTTGCCCTCGACCGTCGCCGATGATGTTCATCACCTCGCTGACGTTGGGCGCTCGGCGCCGCTTGTCGATGATGGCGAGGCTCGCTGCCCAGCCGCTTCGAGTAGGCGCGGGCGCGCTCGACGCCGCCGGCGTCGGGCGAGACGACCACCGGCGGTCGTCGCGAAGCGCGCGGCGCAGATCCTCGAGGAACACCGGCATCGCGAACAGGTGATCGAAGGGCATGTTGAAGAAGCCCTGGATCTGGCCGGCGTGCAGGTCCATCGACGACCACGCGGTCGGCGCCCGGCGCGCTGAGCAGGTCGGCCACCAGCTTGGCGGTGATCGGCGTGCGCGGCTCGACCTTGCGGTCCTGCCGGGCGTAGCCGAAGTAGGGCATCACGGCCGTGATGGAGCCGGCCGACGCGCGCTTGAGCGCGTCGATCATGATCAGCAGCTCCATCAGGTTGTCGTTCACCGGCGCGCAGGTCGGCTGCACGACGAAGACGTCTCACGCCGCGGACGTTCTCCCGTATCTCGGAGAACACCTCGCCGTCCGAGAACCGCGAGATGCGCGCCCGGCCCACCGGGATCTCGAGGTACGCCGCGATCTGCTCGGCGAGGGCCGGATTGGCATTGCCGGCGAAGACGCAGATCGACTTGAACATCACGCAGCTCCTCTGGAACATCTGCGGAGCGACAGGCCCCGTCGCGAGGGAGGCGAGGCATTAGCAAGGCACCCATGGGGTGTCAACCGACCCTGATCGGGGCACGGTCCCCCCGACCCCCCGGTTCGGCCCTCGCCGAATCGACGTTTCTGCAGCACGATGGCCCCAGTGACCCCATCCCCTTCGCCGACGCGCCGCGCCGGGCGTCTCGTCTTCGTCGACGGCCTCCGGGGGCTAGCCGTCATCTTCATGATCCTCTGGCACACGGCCGACTCGTGGCTCACCCACGACGTACGGGGCACGAACGCCTTCGCGCTCCTGCGCCTGCTCGGCGGCATGGCCGCGCCCCTCTTCCTGCTCCTGGCCGGGGTCGGCGTAGGCCTGAAGGTCGCGAGCGATCGCGCCCGGGAGGTGCCCCCGGCCGTGACCGTGCGGGGGCTTGCTGCCCGCGGCCTCGAGATCCTCGTGCTCGGTTATGCCCTGCGGTTACAGATGTGGCTCGTCGACGCCGGAGGGCTCCGGCGTGGTGACGGCTTCCGAGTCTGGGTGCCCCTCGGCATCGCGATCGCCCTTTTCGTCGCGGGCCTGAGGCGGCTCGGCGCGAGCGACACCGATTTGCGGGGCGGGCTCCGCAGCGCGCTCCCGCTCTTGCTGCCGGCCGTCGGGCTGTCGGTTCTCGGCGCCTACGAGCTCGGGCTCATGTCGCCGGCACGCCTCGCGGGCCTCCTGCGCGTGGACGTGCTGCAGGCGATCGGTGCTTCGATCGTCATCGTCGCCCTGGTCGGTCGAGCGACCGGTGCCTTCGAGCACCGCGGCCGCGCCATCGCCTTCGGCATCGCGGCCACCCTGCTCACGCCCATCATGGCGTCGTGGCTGCCCGGCCCCCTGCCCCCCGCCATCGCGGGCTACCTCGGCAAGTGGCAAGGGCCGAACGTCCGCGGCGCGACCCTCTTCCCCATCTTCCCCTGGGTCGCCTACACGTTCGTCGGCTCCGCCATCGGCGGCCTCATCCATGCGCGCGCGCGCAAGGCACGCACGACCGAGGCGGTCCTCGCCCTCACTGCGGGAGGAGCCGTCCTGGCCCTGTGCTTCTGCGAGACCCTGCCCCAGAACTTCCACCTGCTCGGCATGCTGCCCGCCCTGGTCCAGCCATTCCGCGTCGCCTACCGTATCGGGCTCGCCCTGGTGCTCTGCTCGGTCGCCTTGCTCATCACGCCGCGCCTACCCGCCCTGCGCACCCTCGGTCAGACCTCCCTCATGGTCTACTGGGTCCACCTGGAATTCGCCTTCGGTATCTCGGCCCGTCCGGTCAAGGGTAAGCTCGGCCTTCTGGCCTGGGGGGTGGGCTTTGCGCTACTCACCGTGGCGATGTACCTGCTTGCCCGCTTCCGGCTCGGTCCCTGGCGCCGGATGTGGTCGGCCTCCGTGGGGCGCTTGAGGCGAGCCGTCGCCCTGTTGTAAGAGTCTCAGCTCCGATACGAATCGGGAGGCAGGATGTCTGCGACCGTCACGCTCTATTCCGATCGCGTCACCTTCGAGACGCTATGGCGCTCTCCGCTCGAGAGCGTGGGCCTCGCGGTGCAGACGGCCCCGCCCGAGGCCTTCGGTCGTGCCGTGTGCTCGGGTGCAGGCCTGGTCGTCGACGGAAACGCCGAGGCCTACGATGAGGACGAGTTGCTCACGGCGATCGGTCTCGCCGGCGCGCTCGGCGCCTTCGCGGCCGTGCAGCTTCCGCCCCACGGCGAGATGGCGGGCATCGAGGACATCGTCGAGGAGATGGTCCCGGGCCTGGTGGTACGACGTGAATCGGATGTGATGCGCGTGGCGGCGGCGCTCGCGCGGAGGCTCGACAGCGATTGGCTCGGGCGCTTCGAGTTCGTGACCGTCTCTCCCCGCGGTAACGAGGTGCTGGCCGTCCTCGGCGACGGCTCGGCCGTCCTCTTGCCGCGCCCCCTCGACCCCAGCGACGACGGAAGCGACGTCGTCTCCATCGGCCTCGGGGACGAGGCCGCCTCGGCCGTCCTGTCCCTCGCGAGCGGTGCCACCTTCGACCTGACCGCCCGAACGGTCGCAGCAGGGTCCTCGTCGCGCACCGCCCACGTCGGCAACGGAGCGGGCAACAGCGTCCCCATCGACGGCGCCCGGCTCGGTGCCCGACTGCGCGCCCTGCGCCTGGCCGCCGGCCTCACCCAGGCAGAGCTCGCGCGCCGGACCGGTATCCACCGCCCCAACATCGCGCGCGTGGAGGCGGGCCGGCACACGCCATCCCTCGAAACGCTCGCGCGCATCGCCAAGGCCATCGGGGTGCCCACGACGCGCGTGCTGTCGGAAGACTGATGGCTACTCCCATTCTCCTCTGGCCGATTTCCGCCCGGCGCATCGGGGCCCTTCCCTGGCCATCCCGGTCCCGTCGCGTCGCGTCGCGCCGTCGCTGCGGCGATGGGCCTCCCTCATGACCGACAGCCACGATGGCAGCCCGGTCGCCACGCCCCGCGACGCCTGCACCGTCCTTCTCCTACGTGACCGCCCCGACCACCTCTTCGAGGTCTTCATGGTGCGCCGCCACGCGAAGAGCGGCTTCATGGCGGGCGCTCACGTGTTCCCCGGCGGCAAGCTCGACGCGACCGACGCGGCCCCCGACCTGATCGCGCTCACCACCGGGCGCGCCCGCGACGAGGCGGCCCACGTCCTCGGCGAGAGTGTCGACGGCGCCAAGGCCCTGTCGCTCTTCGTGGCCGCCGTGCGGGAGACCTTCGAGGAGGCGGGCGTCCTGCTCGCCGACGTCCCCAATCCCACGCGCCTCGAGGACGCGCGGGCCCGCCTCGAGGCGGGCACACCCTTCGTCGAGGTCGTCGCCTCCCTCGGCGCGACCCTGCGCCTGGACTGGCTCGTGCCGCAGGCCCGATGGATCACACCGGAGGTCGAGCCGCGCCGCTTCGACGCGCGCTTCTTCCTGGCTCGCGCACCGTCGACCCAGCGGGCCGAGCACGACCGGCGTGAGACCACCGAGGCGGCGTGGATGACGCCCGCCCACGCCCTCGAGCGCGAGCGCCTAGGCGGAATCACCCTGCCGCCACCCACGCTCCGGACCCTCGAGTGCCTCTCCGCCTTCGACAGGGCCGAGGACGCCCTCGCGGACGCCGCCTCCCGGCCTCCACCCCTCGTGCGCCCCGTCTTTCGGCAGGAGCAGGAAACCGTGATGCTCTGCCTGCCGGGTGACCCGGGACACCCGGAGGATGCGCCTGTGCTGCCGGGGCCGACGCGCTTCGTGCTCGCCCGCGGACGCTTCTGGTCGGGCGATCCTCCGGCGAGCTGACAGACACTCCCCATTTGTGGGCAGTTTACATCCAACACTCCAGTCGCTATTCCGCGAGCCATGCCGTGGGGCGACAAGCCGAGGGAGCTGTTCACGGCCTCCCAGGTCGCGAGCTTCTGCCAGGTGGACCTCAAAACCATCCACAACTGGGCAGAGCGCGGTGAGATCCGCCACTTTCGGACCCCGGGCCGTCACCTGCGCTTTCGGCGCGTGGACCTGCTCGATTTCCTGCGCAAGTACGGTTACGCGATCCCGGAGCAGGTCCAGGTCGGCAAGCCTCGCGTCATGATCCTCCATGGCAACGCGCAGACGCTCGGCACGCTGCGGCGCACCCTCCGATCCCTCTTCGACATCACGACCTTCGACCACCCGGTCGACGCGCTGTTGGCGATCGGCGCAGAGCCTCCGGATGCGCTGGTCCTCGACGACGCCGTGGCGGGAATCGACGCCCTTCGTGTCGTCTCACGGATCAGTCCGTCGACGCGACGCAACACGTCCGCGTGGTCCTCTACGCCCCCGGGATGCGCACGAACAAAGCGATCCTGAACGCCGGCGCTTCGGCGCACGTGCCCGCGCCCGATCCCGCGGCCCTGCGCACCACCCTGGCGTCGCTCATGGGCCTCGACCGCTGAGCGTCAGCCCGCCACGTCCTCGCCGCCGTCCACGCGGATCGTGTTGCCCGTCATCCAATGGGTCGCCGGCGTCGCGAGCGCCAGAAGCGTGCTCGCCACGTCGTGGGTGGTCGTCAGACGGTGGTGAGGATTCTTGCGGCGTGCGACGGCGATCATGCCTTCGTGATCGGGGATCTTGCGGAGCGCCGGTGTATCGCAGACGCCGGCGCTGATGGCGTTGACCGTGACGCCCGCGGGCGCGAGCTCGACGGCGAGCTGACGCACGTGGGCTTCGAGGGCGGCCTTGGCGGCGCTGACGGCCCCGTAGGCAGGCCACACCGCGTGGCTCCCGGAGGAGGTCATGGCGAAGACGCGCGCGTGGGTCCCGAACAGTCCGCGGCGCAGCACGTCCTGCGTCCAGTAGACGAGACTGTGGGCCATCACGTCGAGGGTCATGTCGAGGTTCGCCTTCGTGATGACCGGATCGTCGGGGTCGCCGGTCCAGTAGGGCTTGAGGGTGCCGAAGGCGAGGGAGTGCACGAGCACGCGGATGCGCTCGTCCTCGCCGCGCCCATCGAAGCGAGCCCGCACCTCGTCGAGCGTCGCGCACCGCTTGCGCTCGTCGGCGGCGTTGACGTTGAAGAAGAGCGCCTCGCGACCGAGGTCCTCGATGCCGCGGACGACGCGCTCGACCACGGGCATCGTCGCTCGCCAATCGAAATGCACGCCGACGACGTTCATT
>CAWHLB010000019.1:0-141537 GCA_963830115.1 uncultured delta proteobacterium | reverse complement strand
TGTTTCGGATCGACCACCAGAGCTCGTGGCTGCGGGGCACCTCGTCGTGCCGCGGGTGGTTCCGATGTCCACCGGCGCAACCACCGACGCCGAGAACCACGCCGCCATCGTGGGCGACCTCGCCACCGATCCGATCGCAACCGGCTCATCGTCGACTCTGGTTGCGCGAGAAGCGCGCGCGGCCGTAGCGTGCTCGTGCTCTCGGGCCGCGTCGATCACTGCCAGCGCCTCGCCGAGCTGCATCTCCGCCACCGGCGTCGAGGCGGTGGCGCTCACCAGCCGCGTCGCCAAGAAGAAACGCACCGGCATTCTGGACCGGCTTCGTGACGGCTCCCTCAAGGTGGTTTGCGCCACGTCGCTAGCCGACGAAGGACTCGACGTTTCCCGGCTGGAGCGGCTCGTGCTCGCAACGCCGGCCGGGCCGAGGGCCGCACCATCCAGCGGCTCGGTCGGCTGATGCGGCCCCACCCGGGCAAGCGCACGCCGGTGCTCTACGACCTGGTCGACAACATTCCGCTCGCGCGCCGGCAGTTCACCGCGCGGCAGCGAGCCTATCGCAAGGTACTCGGGACCGAGGCCCTCCAGAGGTCCAGCACCCAACGCCAGACCTTCACTGCACCGGAGGGCAACGATGAACCGTGGCGCGCCATGGCGTGCTGAAGCACGCCTTCAGACCAAGGCGCGGGGGTAGCCGATGGACGACGCTGCCTTCCGCCAGCTCGTGGACCAGGTTCGCGAGCGCACCGACCTTGCCGCCCTCGTGGGCGAGACGCTGCAGCTTGCGCCCGCGGGCTCGGTGCTCAAGGGCCGCTCGCCGTGGGCGCGGGACTCAAACCCGTCGCTCGTGGTGTGGCCCCACACCCGGACCTGGCGCGACTTCTCCGCGGGCGGTTCGCTCGGCGGCGACTGCTTCGACTGGGTGGAGCGCCGTGATGGCGTGCCGTTCATGGAGGCCCTGCGAGCGCTCGCCGAGCGCAGCGGCGTTGACGTGCCCGGCGCGAGCGATCCGAAGCTGGCTGCCGAGCTCGACCGGATCTCGGAGCGCCGCCGGGTGGAGGCGCTGCTCACCGCAGCCGCGGCCTACTACCACGGCGTCCTCCCGTCGAAGATCCGCGACGAGTGGTACTCGAAGCGCTACGGCTTCACCGACCAGACCGTGGACGAGCTGCTGCTCGGCTGGGCCGACGGGCATCTCTACCAGCACCTGACCGAGCTACTCGGCGCGACCGAGGACGAGGCCCTGGCCACCGGTTTGTTTGTGCGCCTCAAGGGCGGACGCATCGAGGACTTCTTTCGCGACCGGCTGGTGTTCCCGTACTGGCGGCACGGTCGCGTGGTCTACTTCATCGCCCGCGCCACCGAGCACACCGGCGAGGAGCCTTGGGAGCAGGCCAAGTACAAGAAGCTGCTGACCCATTCCGACCGGCACCCCTACGTCTCGGTGCATGTCGCCAACGAGACCTTCTACAACGAGGACGCGGTCCGCGGCGCCGACGAGCTGCTCATCACCGAGGGTGTCACCGACTGCCTCAGTGCCCAGCAAGCCGGCGTGCCGTGCATCTCCCCGGTCACCGTTCGCTTCCGCAAACAGGATCACAAGAAGCTCGTCGCGATCACAGCCCAGTGCTCGCGCGTGATCATCTGCAACGACGCCGAGGACAGCGGTGCCGGCGAGGCCGGGGCCCTCGAGACCGCCCAGGCCCTGCATGCCGCCGGCCGTGATGTTCGCATCGCGGTGATTCCTCGCCCCGAGGGCAAGGACAAGATCGACGTCAACGAGGTGGTGGCCAAAGACGGTGCCGATGCGCTGCGAACGATCCTGCGTCGCGCGAAGCGGCTGCCCGAGTTCCTCATCGAGCGCATCCCTGCCGACATCTCCAAGGCTGACCTGGGCGAGCAGCTCAAGCCGGCGCTCGAGCTGGTGCGCGGCACCGAGCCCCTGGTGCGCGAGGCCTTTGCCGATCTGCATCCGGGACCGCTTCAAGCTCAAGGCCGCCACCGTGAAGGCGCTCCTGCGCAGCACGACGAGCCCGCGGCCGAGCGCCGAGCCCCCAAGCGATTCACCAGATCCGCGCAAGGGCGAGGTCTTCGAAGATACCGATCACTACTACGTGCTCGATCGCCGCGGCGACCCGGTGGTGATCTCGTCGTTTCAAATCGAGCCTGTCCGCCGGATCACTACCGAGGTCGGCGACATCATCGACGCCGACGTCACCTCCGACCGAGGCCGTGTCTACCGAGGTCTTCGCTTTCCGCGCGAGGCCTGGCACAGCAAGCGCAACCTGTTCCGCGTGCTTGGCTCGGTCGATCTGCAGTGGGCCGGCTCCGACGAGAACGTCCAGGGCGTGTTGCGCCTGGTCGCCTCGCGCCAGGTGCCATCGCTCAAGGGCACGACCAACCTCGGCTACCTGGAAACGAAAGACGGCCCCCGCTGGGTGACGCCCGGTGGTGTGCTCGGGCCCTGAAGGCGAGTCGATCGACGAGGAGATCGTCTACGTACCATCCGGGGCGTCGCTCCACGACCGAACGCACTACAAGGTGCCGACGGATCCCGCGGTGGAGACCGCCGCGGCATCGGTCATCCTGCCGAACCTGTTGAAGATGAACACGCCGGACGTGGTGCTGCCGGTGCTCGGCTGGTTCTTCGCCGCGCCGCTCAAGCCGCGCATCCAGAAGCTGCTGCGTCACTACCCGCTGCTGATGGTCTGGGGCACCCAGGGCAGCGGCAAGTCGACGATGATCATGGAGGTGCTCTGGCCGCTGCTCGGTGTGGTCTCCACCGAGCCCTACAGCGCGACGGAGACCGAGTTCGCGCTGCTCAAGCTGCTCTCGTCGACCAACTCGGTGCCGGTCTTCATCGACGAGTACAAGCCCCACGACATGCAGCGCCACCGGCGCAACACGCTGCACCGCTACATGCGGCGGCTCTACACCGGCGAGGTCGAGGAACGCGGCCGCGCCGACCAGACCCTCGTGAGCTACCGCCTCACCGCGCCCCTCTGCGTCGCGGGGGAGACTCGGCCCATCGAGCCCGCGCTGGTCGAGCGCATGCTCACCGCGAACCCGGAGAAGAATGCGCTCCAGGGCGACCCGCGCTACGAGCAGGCCTATCGGCGCATCCAGCAGGTGAACCCGACGCTGCTCGCGGCGGGTGTCGTTCGCTTCCTGCTGAGCCGCGACACGCGCGGCGGACTTCGAGGTCGCCCAGGATCTCACTGCGCGCCTGCTCGACGGACGCAGCGTGCCCTACCGCGTGCGCGACAACATCACCGTGATGATGCTGGGGCTCCACTGCTTCGAGGAGTATGCGAACGGCCTGGGCATCGAGCTGCCAGATCTCGAGGTCGACGTCGCGGTCTCCAAGATGCTGGAGGACTTGCTCGAGAGCGGAGGCACCTCGGTGAAGACCGGCCTCGACTACTTCCTCGAGGAGCTGTCGGTGATGGCCGTCGCCGGCTCGCTCCAGCACGGCCGCCACTACGTCTATCAGACCGGTCGCCTGGCGCTGCACTTCGGTGCCTGCCACGCGGCGTACTGCGAGCACGCGCGGCGTACCGGCTTCGAGGGCGAGGTGCCGGACCGCAAGGCCATGCGACGCATGATTGTCGAGTGCCAGCGTCGCGACGGGTACGTGGTCGAGACCGACGCGCTGGTCTGCTTCAACGGGCGAGGCGATCGGCGTCGAGCGATCCTCGTCGATCTCGAGGCGGCCAAGGAGAACCTCAACATCGACGACTTCCCGGAACCCGATCCCGACGCGGGCACGGGCACCGGCTATCGCCGTTGGGAGTCCGAATGATGTCGCCGCTCGATCTTCGGCTCTCGCGCTCGTCAACCGGGGGCAACGGGTTGGATTTGCTGAGAGAAGTCCCTTGCTGTGGCCGGCAAAGAACGCCTGCATGTGTTCACGGGCTCAGACCATGGTGGTCGGGCCTCGGCACGGAGGACGACGACGGATGACCATGCCCCAGAAGAAGACGATCGAAGGCAGCATGGCCGCCGAGATCGCGGCCCTGCGCAAGCTCTCGGTGACCGAGCTCCAGCAACGCTACCGCGTGTTCTTCGGTCACGAGAGCCGCAGCCACAACCGCGCCTGGTTGTTCAAGAAGGTGGCGTTCCGCATGCAGGAGGCTCGGCGCGGCGGACTCAGCGAGCGAGCCCGACGGCGCGCTCAGGAGCTTGCCAAAGACTCGTTCTTGCGCGCCCGGCCGCCGGCCGACTTCGACCCAGCACCCGCACCGCCCCCACAACCGCATCCGCTCGATCCGCGACTGCCCGCGGTCGACACCGTGCTCACCAAGGATCATGGCGGCGAGCTGCACGAGATCACCGTGCTCGCCGATGGCTTCGAATACCGCGGCGAAACCTACCCAAGCCTGTCGCGCATCGCGAAGGTCGTCACCGGCACCTCGTGGAATGGCTTCCTGTGGCTCGGCCTCGACAAGCGCAGGCGTGGCAAGAAGGAGGCGACCGCGTGATCAACGGCACCGAGAAGAAGCAGCTGCGCTGTGCGATCTACACGCGCAAGTCCACCAACGAAAACCTCGACATGGACTTCAACACGCTGGACGCCCAGCGCGAGGCCGGCGAGATCTTCGTGAAGGCCCAGGCCCACCAGGGCTGGACGGTGCTGCCTGACCGCTATGACGACGGTGGCTTTACCGGCGGCAACATGGAGAGGCCGGCGGTGCAGCGGCTTCTCAAGGACATCGACGACGGCAAGATGGACTGCGTCGTCGTGTACAAGGTCGACCGTCTCAGCCGCTCGCTGCTCGACTTCGCCCGCCTGATGGAGATCTTCGAGCAGAAGGGCATCTCGTTCGTCTCGACGACCCAGCAGTTCAACACGGCCACGCCCATCGGCAGGCTGACGCTTCACCTCCTGCTTTCGTTCGCCCAGTTCGAGCGCGAGATGATCAGCGAGCGTACGCGCGACAAGATGGCCGCTGCCCGCAGGCGAGGGAAGTGGGTCGGTGGCCCACCGGTGCTCGGCTACCGCATCGACCGCGTGCTGCGAAAGCTCGAGGTCATCCCCGAGGAAGCCGAGCAGGTGAAGACCATCTTCGAGATCTACCTGCGCATGCGCTCGATGCGCGCGGTGATGCAGCAGGTCGACGCCTTCGGCTGGAGGAAGAAGCGCTACGAGACCAAGACCGGCAAGTGGACCGGCGGCGGCCGCTTCGACGAGAACACCATCCACCGCATCCTCCGCAACCGCACCTACACCGGCTGCGTCGTCTACAAGGGAGAGATTCACGACGGCGAGCACGACGCGATCATCGACGCCGAGACCTTCGAGCGGGTTCAGTCGCTCATCGACTCCAAGCGGTGTGGCCGCGGGCCGAGGCGGCAGCGCAACTTCGACTACATCCTGCAGGGCGTCCTCTACTGCGCCTGCGAGGGAAGCATGACCACCGTGAACGGCACCGGCCGCAACGGCACCGTCCACCGCTACTACCGCTGCTACAAGCAGACGCGCGGACCGGGCTGCACCTGCACCCACCCGCGAGTGCCCGCCGTCGACATCGAGCCCGTTATCATCGACCGGATCCGCGAAGTGTGTGCCGACCCGGCGGTGCGCACCGCGGTCGCAAGGCGCCTGCAGTGGGGCAAGGAGCAGTCGGGCCGCGCCATCGCCCTCGAGCGCGACGTCATCCAAAAGCGCATCGATGAGCTGGGCAAGGAGGGCCAGGATCTGCTCACCTTCGTGCGCGAGTCCGGTGGCAAGGCCGGCGCCACGGTCTCCGACCGACTCACCAAGCTCGAGCTCGCCCTCGACGAAGAGCGCCTGCGAGCGGGCGAGCTGGACGATCGCCTCCGGGGCCTGAGCGCCGCCGTCGGCCGAGTGCAGAGCGCCCTCGATCTACTCGCCAACTTCAGCGAGGTCTGGGAGGTTCTCGTGCCCGAAGAGCGCTGCGACCTCGTCAAGCTCCTGATCGAGCGGATCGACGTGGACGTCCCAGCCGGCGAGCTGAAGATCACCCTGCACGACCTCGCCGACGGCATGCCCGAGCTGCCCGAGATCAACCCCGCATCCACTCCGGTCCTCGCCGAGGGAGCGACCGCACCATGAGCAAGGTGGTCGAGACCCTGGCCTTCAAGCCGCGCCTTCACAAGCAGCGCATCCGGGCCGCCGAACGCGAAGAGGGCCTGCGAACGCCGCACCCGGCCCGTGTCGCCCGACTCCTCGCCCTGGCCCACGACATCGAGGCCCGGATCGAAGCCGGCGAGTTCCGCGACTACGCCGACGTGGCCCGGGCCCACGGCCTCACCCGGGCCCGGCTCACCCAGGTGATGAACCTGCTGCTGCTGGCTCCCTCGATCCAGGAGCACGTGCTCCACCTCGAGGTTCTGCCCGGCCGGGAGCCGATCAGCGAGCGGGACCTCCGGACGGTGCTGCAGAGCCTGGCTTGGGACGAGCAGGTGGCGGTGTGGTGCGAGATTTCGCCCCCGCCGACAAGGAAGATGCGCTCCCTTGACTTTTCAGGCAAAATTGAAGGTTGAAGGGGGTCTGGGCTGGAGCGCAGCCGCGTGTTCAGTGTAGAACAGCCCCGAGCGAGAGAACGATGGCGAAGGCAGACCAAATCAAGGCTCTCATTCGGAGCCACGCGGAGGGCGATGACAGTCGCTTTTACGCCATCGCCATGCAGGTCGCTGCCCAGGCCGCTCGCAGTGGACACGGGATATTTGCCCAGGAATTACGGGGGCTTGTAGACCGAGCGAAGGAGCGCGCCAAAGCGGCGCAGTCGGCGCCCGGTTCCAAGCCTATCCCTTTGGCGCAGCCACGAGGCGAGCTCGCCGGCCTGCTAACCGTCGGCTACCCGAAGGCCCGCGTGGCCGACATGGCTCTTGAGGACGATCTGCATCAGCGGATCGATCGGGTGCTTGTCGAGCAACGGCAGCGTGAGCGCATCCGCGAGCACGGCTTTGCGCCGCTCCGAAAGCTGCTCCTCGTTGGTCCGCCGGGAACGGGCAAGACGATGACCGCTGCCGCTCTCGCCGGCGAGCTTGGCTTGCCGCTGTTCACCATCCAGCTCGATGGCCTCATCACCAAGTACATGGGAGAGACAGCCTCGAAGCTAAGGCTTGTCTTCGACGCGATCCAGTCGACGCGTGGTGTGTACCTCTTCGACGAATTCGATGCGCTCGGTGGCCAGCGCGGCGGGAGCAACGACGTGGGTGAGATCCGGCGCGTGTTGAACTCGTTCCTCCAGTTCCTCGAGATGGACGACTCAGACAGTCTGGTCATTGGCGCGACCAACCACGTGAAGCTTCTCGACCGCGCACTGTTCCGGCGCTTCGATGCGGTGCTCGAGTACGTGCTGCCGTCGAAGGAGATCGCAGCCAAGGTCATGCGAGCGCGCCTCGGCCTCTTGGACACGTCGGATATCGACTGGGGGGATGCGGCAGAAGCAGCCGAATCGCTCAGCCATGCAGAGATCACTCATGCGTGCGAACAAGCAGCGAAGAACGCGATCTTGGAGCACACCACCAAGGTCCGAAATGAAGAGCTCGCTCGCGCACTCAAGGAACGTCGCAGCACGCATCCGTAACCCCCGAGGAGGAGGCTAACCGATGGCATCCCCTCGGAACCGACGTCACATCATCGTTCCTGGCGATCCCAGCGTCGAGAAGTACACCCCGCATGTTGGCGGTGGACCTTCAAAGGCGCCTGAATCCCCGTCCGTGGGTCGCCCCACACACTCCTCCTCGCTGACGAAGGCGCTCGAGACGGCCCAGAACGCGGCCGCCCTTCGCAAGACCGCGTCTGCAATCGACGTGGCCGGCGCCCAGCCGGGCCTCTACCTCGAGTTCGAGTCGTTTCCCGGGTGGGAGTTGGCGGTCAGCTCCCTTGAAAACAAGCGCGCGAAGGATCCCCGTCGCCACATCGAGGTCGTTGCGGTCGCCACAGGAACGCCGAAGGACGATTCCGATACCACAGCCAGCAAGCAGCGCGCGGCCGTCTTCGTGCCGGAGGGGCAGGTCGGGCACTTCATCAAGCAGCTCGAGCGCTACGCGCTGACCACACCGAAGGCCGAACGCGAACGGCGACACGAGAACACCTATGACCGGGTTGCCAGTGTGCGACTCGCTGCCCTCCGTGGACTCTGGACCGACGCGGACGAAGCCTATCCCGCTACTGAACACAATCCAATCTGGTGGGAGGTCTGGCTGCGGCGAACGGATGGCAACGAGCTTGAGCGCCTTCACGACTTCGCCGCACAAGCCAACGTACGCCTGGGTGACCGTCGCCTTCAGTTCGATGATCGGATCGTGACATTGGCGTACGCCTCAGCAGGCGCGCTCGCAATGTCGCTCGACGTGCTCGGCGACATCGCTGAGCTGCAGCGGGCCAAGGAGACCGCGACCTTCTTTGTCGAGCAGGGGGCGGAAGACCAAGCTGCATGGGTGCTCGACCTCGCGAAGCGCATCCAACACAGCGGTGGAGATGACCAGCCGGCGGTATGTGTTCTCGACACAGGAGTCAACGCGGGCCATCCGCTGCTGGAGGGCACGCTTTCCGCCGACGATTGCCACGCCTATGAGCCGTCCTGGGGCGCCCACGACGATGACGGCCACGGTACAGAGATGGCAGGGCTCGCGCTCTTCGGTGATCTTACGCCACTGCTTGCTGGGAACTCGCCGGTGGCACTGCGACATCGACTCGAGTCCGTGAAGATCCTTCCTCCCAAAGGTCACAACGATCCGGACCTGTACGGCGCAATCACCGCGGATGCTGCAAGTCGCCCGGAGATCCAAGCGCCCCACCGGCGGCGCGTGTTCTCGATGGCGGTGACCACCCGGGACGCACGGGATCGAGGGCAACCCACATCGTGGTCGTCTGCCGTTGACGCGCTGGCAGCCGGGCGCGCGTTCGATCCGGCGGACAAAGGCCTCGTGTACCTGGATGACGGCGAGGACCCGCAACAACGGCTCTTCGTCGTGAGCGCAGGGAACGTCGACGACTCAGTGCTCCACCGTGACCACCTCTCGCGAAGCGATACAGAGCCGGTTCGTGATCCAGCGCAGGCTTGGAACGCGCTGACGGTCGGGGCGTACACCGAGAAAGCCGTCATCACACACCCTGACTTCGCGACTCGGTCGCCGGTGGCAAAGGCTGGAGAGTTGTCACCGTGGAGCACCACGTCCGTGACGTACCAGCCGAAGTGGCCGATCAAGCCCGATGTCGTGATGGAGGGCGGTAACATCGTTCATGACGCCAACGGAGAAATCTCGATTCCGTGGCTCTGCGATGATCTCTGTCTCCTCTCGACCTACTTCAAGCCAGCCGACAAGCCGCTGGTCACGTCGTGGGCGACCAGCGCTGCGACGGCGCAGGCGGCTCGGATCTGCGCTGAATCTCGGCCAGCTACCCCAACCTTTGGCCAGAGACGATTCGCGCGTTGGTCGTGCACTCGGCCCGATGGACGCCCACGATGATGGGCCACTTCGACGCTGCTGCGAACAAGACAGCCCGCGCTCGGCTGGTTCAGCGATACGGATTCGGTGTCCCACGTCTCGAGCGAGCTCTGAGAAGCGCGGCGGATGCCATCACCCTATTGGTTCAGGGGTCTATTCATCCCTTCGAGGACGGCAAAATGCGGGAGATACACATCCACGACTTGCCGTGGCCCAAGGAGGTGCTGGCCGGGCTCGGAGAGGCGAAGGTACGGCTTCGCGTCACGCTGTCCTACTTCGTGGAACCGAACCCAGGTCGGCGCGGGTGGCAGACAAAACATCGCTACCAGTCTCACGGCCTCCGATTCGAAGTTCGCGGCGCGGCTGAGTCCCACGACGAATTCAGGAAGCGACTGAACCAACAGGCCATGGACGAGGAGGAAGACCGCCCGGTTGCCGGTTCCGACAACGACGGCTGGTACCTGGGGCCGCGCGCCCGGGACCGGGGCTCGCTCCACTCGGACCTTCTGCCTGATTGCACAGCAGCAGATCTCGCCGAGCGAGGGATGATCGCCGTCTACCCGGTCACAGGTTGGTGGAAGGAGCAGAAGAAGCGCGACCGGAGCGACAAGGGCGCGCGGTACGCGCTCGTCGTCTCGATCGAGACCGACGCTGCGGATGTCGACATCTGGACGCCCGTGGCGAACCAGATCGGCGTACCCATCGTCGTCGAGGTCTGACGGGAGCCCGTTCATCGGAGCTGCGGACGCGAGACTGCAGCGCCGTGGCGTTGCCACCTCGACTCCCCGCCGAGAGCTAATCACCGAGCGGGAAGCTCCGGAGGGTGCTCCAGATCCCTGGTGTGGGTCGAGCAGATCGCCACTGACGGTTGCATCGGGGCGATCTTCCTGACGAGGTACGGGCCTCACGGCCAGAGAACCCGGACGAAACCCGACTAAACCGGATTGTTTCCGGCTTCATCGGGTGATATCATGCGCCCCGGTTCGTCTGACTCGAACCCCGGGGTGCACGCATGGACGACCGCTGGCTCTCAGTCGACGAAATCGCCGAGTACCTCGGCGTCAGCAAGGACACGGTCTACACGTGGATCAACGCGAAGGGCATGCCTGCCCACCGCGTTGGGCGCCTTTGGAAGTTCAAGCGCGAGGAGGTTGACGAGTGGGTCCGCTCCGGTGGGGCCACGCAGGGCAACGACTCCGGAAGGAGCTCGCAATGACCTGCAACCCACCTCCCGTCCTCCGCCCGACGCCAAGGAGCTTCCCATGCTGAAAACCGTTCGCGACGCCTGCGCACCCCACAAGATGGCCCTCGACTTCTCGATGGCCGAACAAATCGAGGATCTCGCGGCCGTGATCGGCCGCGCTGGCGACGGGCAAGACTTCTTCGCCAAGAACCACATCACCGCGGGCATGCGTCAGCTCTTCGACCTTGGCCTGCGACGTTTGGCCGGACGCTCCGACCAGGCGGTCTTTGAGCTGACCCAGGCGATGGGCGGCGGCAAGACGCACACGATGATCGCGTTCGGCCTGGTCGCGCGCGACGTGAAGCTCCGCGAACGCGTAGTCCCAGAGTACGCGTCGTCGTCACCGTTCGGCGGAGCGAAGATCGTAGCGTTCAGCGGTAGGCAGTATCCCGACCATTTCCTGTGGGGGGAGATCGCCGACCAGCTCGGCAAGCCGGAAGCATTCCGCAAGTACTGGCAGGATGGCGCGTCGGCGCCCGATGAGCGCGCGTGGTTGGACCTCATCGGTGAGGAGCCAACCGTCATCCTGCTGGACGAGCTGCCCCCCTATTTCGACTACGCTGTCACCCGTTCTGTCGGAGCCGGCACGCTCGCCCAGGTCGCCACCGCAGCGCTCTCGAATTTGTTTGCGGCAGCGCTGAAGCTCCCACGCGTGTGCATCGTGGTTTCGAATCTGAGCGGCAGCTACGAGGGCGCGTCCAAGGACCTGCGCCGCGCCATCAAGAACGTCGAGCAGGAAGCGAAGCGCCAGGCGAAGCCGATCACTCCGGTGGAGCTGGGCGGCGACGAGATCTATCAGATCCTCAAGAAGCGTCTCTTTGAGCAGCTCCCCAACGAGCGAGATATCGAAGACGTGGTTCAGGCGTACGCCACCGCCATCAAAGAGGCCGAGAAGTCGAAGGCGATCGCCAAGAGCACCGAGCAGATCGCCGACGAAATCCGTGGTTCCTACCCGTTCCACCCCTCGATCAAGGACCTCATTGCGCTGTTCCGTAACAACGAGGGCTACCGGCAGACGCGCGGCCTCATGCAGTTCGTCGCCAGAGCAATCCAGTCCGTCTGGCAACGGTCGACGAACGACGTCTATCTCATCGGCCTGCAGCATCTCGACCTCAACGACAGCGACGTGCGCGACGAGCTCTTGCGCATCAATGATTTGCGCGGCGCTATCGCGACCGACATCGCTTCGGCCGGAAGCTCTCACGCAGAGACCATCGACGCGCAGACAGGCACCGATGCCGCCCTCCAGGCAGCAACGCTTCTGCTTTCTGCCTCGCTTTCAACCGCCGTCGACGGCGTCAAGGGGCTCACCAAGCAGCGCCTGCTGGAGCGTCTCATCGCACCGAACCGGTCGGTCCTCGAGTTCGCCGAGGCCTTCGACCATCTTCGTCGTGAGGCTTGGTACCTGCACCGCGACGAAAGCGATGCCCACTACTTCTCGAACGTCGAGAACCTCACCAAGCGCCTCTCAACCGAGGCTGAGCGAGCGCCGGCGAACAAGATCGACACGGAAATGCGCCGTCGGCTCGAAGCGATCTTCCAGCCAAAGCGCCGCAATGCATACCAAGAGCTCAAGGCTCTCCCTATCCTCGACGAGGTTCGTCTCGACGCCGGGCGCGTGCTGTTGATCCTGAGCCCGGACACGAAGCACCCACCGGAGGCGGCCGCCAAGTTCTACGAGTCGGTCGTTCAGAAGAACAACCTCTGCATTCTGACCGGCGACGGCTCCGACCTCGTCAACCTCGAGGAAAAGACCCGCATGCTCTATGCGGTGGCGAAACTTCAGGAGACGTTGCCCAAGAGCCATCCTCAACAAGAGGAGCTGAAGGAACGGTACGAAACGGCAGAGCAGGACTTCAACTCCACCATTACCTCCACGTTCAATCGAGTCTGGTACCCGAGCAAGCAAGGCCTGGTCTTCACGAAGCTCGCGATGCAGTTCATCGCCAACAACTTCGACGGCGAAGATCAGATCGAGAAGGCCTTGCTCCAGACGGGGGTCAGCAAGCTGATCCTCGATATCGAGGAGAACTTCCAATCACTGGTGCAACGGGCAGAGGACCTCATTTGGCCGGAAAACCAAAAGCGCGTTCCGTGGCGTGACATCCGCTCTCGCGCGCTCTCGGCACCACGTTGGATCTGGCTTCCGGCGAATGGACTCGATCAACTTCGAAAGGTCGCGGAGCAGCGCGGGACGTGGCGATACACGGACGACGGCTACATCGAAAAGGGCCCATTCGAGAAGCCCAAGACCGATGTCGTGCTCGTCGAGCGTGGATACGACGAGGAGACAGGCGAAGCGACCATCGAGGTGACACCTCGCGACGCCGGACGCGCGCCCCGTGTCTACTACGACACGCAGCCCAAGGTGACGTCCAAGAGCTCGCGCCTCAACGATTCGAAGCTGACCACAGATGCGACACGCGTTTGGTTCGTCGCCGAGGATGCCAACGGCGAGTATGAAGCTGGCGAGCCCAAGGCGTGGTCCAACCGACTCACGATCACGCATCAGCCGAGAGATGGGGTTGGCAACCGGTCGGTCGAGCTGAAGGTCGTTCCGCGAGGCAGCATCAAATACACGCTCACGGGTGCGAACCCTGCAGAAGGAACGCTGTACGAAGCTCCGATCGAGATCGGCCAGGATGAGACGACCATCTACTGCTACGCCGAGGACGGCGGCGTCTCGGCGCGTCGCAGCTTCACAATCCCACCCGCGGGCAATCAAGGCATCCACATCGAGCCCGGCAAGCAAGCCAAGCTCAAAAAGAAGATCGGCGCGGAGAGCACACCCGACACGTTCAAGGTCCTGGCTCGCGCAAAGGCCGTAGGTGCGCGGTTGTCCGAGCTGAGTATCGAGGTCGGAACTGGAACGCGGACCGCTTCTCTGCGCTTCGGGAAAGACGGCGTTCTCTCTGCCGAACAACTTGAAAAAGTCATCGCGACACTGCGCGAGGCCCTCGATGACGAGATGGCCGAGGTCCGGCTCAGGGTTCACGGAATTGAGTTTGCTAATGGCCACGACCTGAGCGAATTCGTGAAGGAATGGGGCCTGACGGTGGGCCCCAACGAGGTGGAGCAGTGAAGCAAGAGCACGGAACAATCGGCTTCGGATGCCCCGATACGGTGGACCCGCACCACATGGTGGTGACGGTGCCCCGTGGCCGAAACGAGCCCGTGCGCATCGTAGAGCAGTTCGGCCTCCGTGCAGGGCATGCCGGCACCCCGGACATGATCGAACGCATCGAGTTGGCACGTCCGAAGTGGACCGCAATTGCCGACTCGGTTCGCCGCGTCTTCAACGAACGTCTCAAGGAAAAAGGAATGTCGGCGGGGCGATGGAGCGTGGGCGACAACAAGGTCGAGCGCCTGCTTGGCAAGGAACTCTGCGTGCTCGCATGGGCGATCGAGGACGCCGGCCAGGAGCTCATTCCTGTCGCAATCACCAATTGGTCTGGCCTGAAGCCAGAGGAGCGCTGGTGGCTATTCACGATGACGGCCGCGGCGACGGGCGGAATCGACGACAGCGACATCGGCTGGCGGAAGGCCCTCCGCTTCGCGCTCACAGAGAATCCGGTGGAGACGGTCGCGCCTAATCAGCGCCGCAGCAAGAAGGCGCGACAGCAGACGCTCTCGTTGTTCGGCGACCCGAAGGAGAAGCTCAGGATGAAGATCGAGCCAATGGCCTGGAAGGACATGCCTGCGCTGATCGAGGTCGCCTTTCCGGCCCAGAAGATCTCGATTGAGGCGCAGTGTGAGCGTAAGGCTGGACCTGGACAGACACTGACGACGCTGGGTAGCTACTGGAAAGGTCGAAAGCCTCTCATCCTCGTCCGTGCGTGCGTGATCGGGGCGCTCTTACCCTCAACAGGTAACACGGAGCGCGATCTAGAGATCTTCGAGCTCTTGATGGCGATGGACGACGACGCGTTCAAGCATCGGCTCAAGAAGGTCACGCCGGACGATGTGCGCACCTGGGGCGGAGAGCTTGTCGAGCAGCTACTCGATGACAACGGGAAGTGGCGGGTCCGCGGATCCGAGCGACGTGAACTGCTCGGCCAAGTACTCGCCCGGATGCCGTACGACAAGCGTCTCGACAAGCGGAGCCTTCGCCCTGAGCAGCTTTCCTCAGAAGCGTACTCCAGCATCTGGAAGAAGGTGAACGCGCACCTCGGTACGAACGCCCACTCTCATATCGAGTTAGTCGAGCAATTGGGTAGCCTCCGGTTTGGACATCGCCCGGTTGTCGGTGACACGTTCTGCGGGGGCGGGTCGATACCGTTTGAGGCTGCGCGAATCGGCTGTCAGGTATACGCATCTGATTTGAATCCCATCGCCTGCATGCTCACATGGGGTGCGCTTAACATCGTGGGGGCCGATACAGAGAAGCGCGATGCGCTCGCGAAAGGCTGGAAGGAGGTAGCGGAGGCGGTCGATGCGGAAATCGCCGCGCTGGGCATCGAACATGACGAGCAGGGGAACCGTGCGAAAGCGTTTCTATACTGTCTGGAAGCGAAATGCCCTGAAACGGGTTGGCTAGTTCCGATGCTCCCGAGCCTGGTCGTCAGTTTCACAAAACGTTGTGTTGCGCGATTGGTCCCCGATCCAGACGCTAAGAGATTCGCAATTGAGATCGTGTCGGAGGTCGACGACCACGAGTTAGTACAAGCGAAGAGCGGGACGGTACGGGATGGGTGCCTCGTCTATAGCTTGGATGGCATAGAGCATCGGACTCCGATAAAGACCTTACGAGGTGACCGAAGGGATGGCCGCGAAACGAGCAACAACCTCCGGCGATGGGAGAAGCAGGACCTGGTTCCGAGACCGGGGGATGTGTTTCAAGAACGGCTATATTGTATCCTTTGGACCACCAAGGGCGATCCGGCGACGACGTTCTTTCGCGGTATTACGGAACGAGACGATAGCGCCGAGTGCGAGATACTCCGCCTCGTACAAGCGAATCTAGCCGATTGGCAAATGGCGGGACTCGTGCCCGACATGGAGATCGCACCGGGGGACAAGACCGATGAACCCATCAGGACACGAGGATGGACTCACTGGCACCACCTGTTCGTCCCGCGCAGCCTTTTGTACAACGCGCTGTATCGTCGGCGTTGTCTGGAGATCGACGACGAATACCTCCAGGCGGCGTTGCTCTTCAACATCAGTAGCTTCGCTGACTGCTCAAGCCGTCTTTCCCGCTGGGAGATCGGAGCGCCACGACCGGACCGTGGCGGAGGTCCTCATGGCGATGAGGTGAAGCGGGTCTTCTACAACATGGCGTTGAATCCGCTATACGCATTTGGTGCCAGGTCGTTCTGGCAACTGAAGGAAACGCTGTCTCCAAGTGATTTTGTATCGGCGCCACTTCCTTCAAGCATTCAGCGGCAAGTATCTGCACATCCTGCCGGGGAGCTGATTCACGACTGCGACATCTTCGTCACCGATCCGCCGTACGCCGATGCGATTCGGTACGAGGAGATAACCGAGTTTTTCATCGCCTGGCTTAGAACAAATCCTGCTGCTCTATTTCGGCAGTGGGTATGGGACTCTAGGCGAGCGCTAGCGATCACTGGGACGGGTGAGGACTTCCGTCGTGAGATGGTAAAGGCCTACACGGCGCTCGCCGATCGAATGCCGGACAACGGCATGCAGATAGTCATGTTTACGCACCAGGATGCGAAGGTCTGGGGCGACATGGCCGGCATCTTCTGGGCAGCTGGCCTGCGCGTTACGGCTGCATGGTACATCGCCACCGAAACGACCTCAGAACTCAAGAAGGGCGGTTACGTCCAGGGGACTGTGATCCTCGTGTTGAGGAAGCGCACGGACGCAGGGAAAGCCTACAAAGACGAGCTCGTTCTTGAGGTGCGGGAAGAGGTCAAGAGGCAGATCCAAACCATGCTCGGTCTCAATCAACAGGTCCGGGCGCGAGGACGTTCCGAGAACTTGTTCGAGGATGCAGACCTGCAGATGGCTGGCTACGCTGCCGCATTGCGCGTGTTGACCGGGTACACCGCAATCGATGGAATCGACATGACAAGGGAGGCCTTGCGCCCTCGAATCGAAGGCGAGCAGACAGTAGTCGAGGAACTTATCGAATTCGCGGTCGCGATTGCGAACGAAGAGCTCGTGCCCGATGGCCTCGACGCCAAGGTGTGGGAGAAGCTCGTCGGCGCGGAGCGCTTCTACCTAAGGATGCTCGACCTCGAGGCAGTAGGGATCAAGAAGCTCGACAACTACCAGAACTTCGCGAAAGCGTTCCGAGTGAGCGACTGGCAGCCGTTGATGGGAAGCGTCAAGGCCAACGCCGCCAGGCTCAAGTCGGCGAAGGAGTTCAAACGCGCTGAGTTTGGTGACAACGAGTTCGGCAGTTCGGTGCTTCGCGCGGTTCTGTTCGCGCTTTACGAACTGGAGGCCGAACTGGAGACAGATGAGGTGATGAGCCACCTCCGCGACAATGTTCAGGGCTACTACAACCGACGCGCTGACATCGTCGCGGTCGCGAACTACCTGGCCAGCAAGCTCGAGCGTATCAGAGACGACGAAGCTGGTGCGGCCCGCGTCCTTCGCGATCTCGTGAAGGGGGAGCGGCTGGGAGCATGATTCGCCGATTCTCGTCACGACAGGGCAAGCTTGACCACGTGTTCCTTCGGGAGCGCCTGCTCGGTGCCCGTCGGTACGACCGCATCGCCGGATACTTTCGCAGCTCGCTCCTGGACCTGGTCTTCGAGGACCTCTCCGCCATCGAACAGATTCGGGTCGTATGCAACAGCGACCTCGACCCGCGCGACCTCTCGGCGGCACGTACGGCAGCGCAGCAGGCGATGGCCCTGCGCGAGAAGTGGTTTGAGCGGCCACCTGAAGCCGAGAGCGTGCTCGGCCGCGACCGCTACCGAAAGCTCTTCGAGCTGCTCGTGCGGGGCAACCTGTCCGTTCGCGTGGTTGGACGGGCCACCACCCCGTTTCTGCACGGCAAGGCGGGCGTCATTGAGAGCCACGACGGTTCGGCTCTCGCGTTCATCGGCAGCAACAACGAGACTCGTGAGGGCTGGCGCGACCACTACGAGATCATCTGGGAGGACGATGATCCGGGTGCGGTTACCTGGGTGCGCGATGAGTTCGAGTACCTGTGGGCTCAGGGAATCCCGCTTCCCGACGCCATCATTGACGAAGTCGATCGCTGCGCGCGTCGCACGGAGTTCAAGAGCGTCGAAGATGTCCCTCCCGGTGAGCTCGCGGCGGCGGCCATGGCTGAGGCCCCCATCTACGCCAGGGGTGAAGCACTCATGCCGTGGCAGCAGTCCTTCGTGACGATGTTCATGGATCATCGCGAGAAGTACCGCGACGTCCGCCTCCTGCTCGCCGATGAAGTCGGACTCGGCAAGACGCTCGGCCTCGCCACGGCCGCAGTGCTCGGCAGCCTGCTTGGAGATGGGCCAGTCCTTATCCTCTGCCCGGCCACCCTGACCCAGCAGTGGCAGGTGGAGCTTTGGGACAAGCTCGGTGTTCCGTCTGCGGTCTGGACCAACAAGAAGACCTGGCTCGACCACACCGGTCATCACATCCGAACGCGAGGCGCTGAGGATGTGGCCCGCTGCCCGTACCAGATCGGCATCGTTTCGACCGGTTTGGTCTTTCAACACACCGCCGAGCGATCACATCTCGTGCACAGGAACTACGGCACCCTGGTTCTGGACGAGGCTCATCGCGCCCGACGTGCGGGTGGCACCGGCAAGAAGGCCGGCGAGCCCAATAACCTCCTCGCGTTCATGATGGACGCGGCCAAGAGCTCTCGTCACATCCTCCTGGGGACCGCGACGCCCGTACAAACCGACGTGAATGAGCTGTGGGATCTCCTCGCAGTCCTCGGGCGAAGTGCCGATCACGTGCTCGGACGCTCCGGAAGCCGTTGGCGGTCTTCGCGGCTGGTTCTCGAACTCGTGACCGGCGCAAAGCAAATCGAGGACGAGGGCGAAGCCTGGGACCTGATTCGAAATCCACTGCCGCCGCGGGATGAAGATCTGCTGTTCGACCACATTCGTACGGACTTCGGTGTCGCAGAGACCGACTACTTCTCGAGTCGGCCCGCAGTTGAGCTGTCGGAGTTCACGCGTGCAGAGCTGAAGGATCGTGTTGAGGGAACGGTCAACGGCCTCGGTTTCTTTCAGCGGCACAGTCCAATCGTCCGTCACACCGTCCTTCGGAAGCGTGCAACCCTCGAGGCAAGGGGCCTGCTCCCACGGATTGCTGTCGACATCCACCCGAGCAGACGGGATCAGTCAGCACTGTTCGTCGGCTACGGCCTTCTCACCAGTGGGCCCCTCGACGGGGCGTACGCAGCCGCCGAACAGTTCACAACCCTTCTCAGTCAGCGCAAGAAGTCAGCCGGATTCATGCGCAGCCTGTTGTTGCAGCGCATCTGCTCCAGCCTGGCCGCCGGCATGAGCACGGCGCTGAAGTTGCTCGGCCGCGACGGCGAAGAAGATGAAGACGATGACCAGCTCGAGAAGCCAAGCGATCTGACGGATGCGGAACGTGCGGCGCTGGAGGACATCGTCAGCCATCTTCAGGAACGCCCGGTGGATCCAAAGTTCGAGGCGGTGTTTCACTACCTCCAGGGCGAGCCCAGCTGGCTGAACTACGGCTGCATCATCTTCAGTCAGTACTACGACACGGCTCGCTGGGTCGCAGAAGAGCTTGCGGCCAAGCTGCCCACCGAGCCAATTGGTCTCTACGCAGGCGCCGATCGCAGTCGAATGGTCCGAGGCGATACGCAGGTCCACGTTGCGCGTGACTTGATCAAGAAGGCCGTGAAGGAGCGGGAAATCCGTCTCGTTGTGGCCACCGATGCGGCCTGCGAGGGCTTGAACCTCCAGACCCTGGGCACCCTGATCAACGTCGATCTTCCGTGGAACCCGTCGCGCCTCGAACAACGAATCGGTCGCATCAAGCGTTTCGGGCAGGCGCGCGACAGTGTCGACATGCTCAACCTCGTCTATCACGGCACTCGCGACGAGCGGGTCTACGAGAGGTTGTCAGAGCGGATGCGCGACCGGTACGACATCTTCGGCTCCCTCCCCGATGTCATCGAGGACGACTGGATCGAGAACATCGAAGAACTCGACGAGCGCATCTCGGAGTTCATCGAGAAGAAGAAGCGCGCGAACGCCTTTGACATCCGGTACTCGGACACGGTCGACCCGACCGGGCAGCCCTGGGAGAAGTGCTCGCAGGTGCTTTCGCGGAAGGACGTCGTTGAGCGTCTTTCGAGGGGGTGGTAGCCATGAAGCTCTGGGGGCACAGGTTGGCGTTCTGCGCTCAGTCAACGCCAGTTCGGAGAGCGCCATGAGTGAGACCTCGAAGACGCTTCGGCAAGCCGCGGTCGAGCCTTGCAGGAACTCGGCCCCACCCACTACCAGGAGCTGACGGACCAGATCCTGGGCCGCGGTCTGGCGACCTCATCCTCGAAGACTCCAGCCGCGTCGTTGAACGCCGTCATCGCTGTCGACATCAAGCGAAACGGGACCAAGAGTGCCTTCGTCAGGGTGCGACCGGGTGTCTTCGGGCTGCGCGAGCTGCACGCCGCGGAGGCTATATCTGCCGTGGGCACGGGCAGTGATGCCGGGCAAGAAACCGCCGAAGACGAATCGCCTCCCAAAGACGAGACCGAGCAGCGCGTCCGCACGCCGCTCTTTCCCACCTACCGCGAGGTGCGCCACGTATTGAAGGTCTGGCCCGGCCGGCCTCGAAAGCAGATCACGGGCCTCCAGGCAACGCTCGGCGAGCTGCGGGGTACGCCACAGAACACCGTCGACTGGACCGACCCCGACGCCTGGATCCCAGAGAGACTTTCCGGCGACGACCGCGAGTCTCGCCAGCGCGATCTGGACCACCAGCGGCAAGACCGTCAATCCGCGCCACACCTACGGCCACTGGCTGCTGAGCCAGAAGTACGGTCTCGTTGAGGAGGGCTCCGACGGCAACCTGGTGCTGGCCCACCGCGGTCGCGATTTTATCGACAACGAGGGCGGCGAGACCGAGGCCTTCCTGGACGAGCAAGAAGGCCTCGCCAAGCTCCTGGCCCTGGTTGCCGACAACGGCCCGTCGCGTGCCGGCGGCATCCTCGAGGAGTGGACCGAGTATCTCAACCGACATTCGGCGTTCGCGAGCCCGTCGACCTTCCGCGACACGCTACGCCGTCGCCTGAACAACCTCCTCGATCGTGGCTTCGTGAGCCGGAAGAGCACGATGTACTCAGTGACCGACGCGGGCCTCGCGTACTTGAAGCGAGTCGGCACCGAGGAGGCGCTCGGCGGCGATGAGCAGCAAGAACTCTGGTCGCTGGCCAAGAAGCAAGAAGCCTCGGTTCGCGAGAGCATGCGCGAGCTCCTCCTCGACATGGACGCCTTCGCGTTCGAGCACCTGGTGAAGCGACTCCTCGAAGAGATGGACTACCAGAACGTCGAGGTCACGACGCGTTCGGGCGACGGCGGCGTCGACGTCATCGCCGAGATCGAGCTCGGCATCACCTCGGTGCGCGAGGTCGTGCAGGCAAAGCGCCACCGGCGCACGATTCAGCGCAAGGACCTCGATGCCCTTCGCGGCTCGCTGTACCGCTTCAACGCCGTCCGAGGCACCATCATCGCCACCTCGCGCTTCTCGAAGGGCACCGAAGAGGCCGCCTTCGCCGGCGGGGCCGCCCCCATCACCCTCATCGATGGCGACAAGCTCATCGACCTGCTGATCGAGCACGGTATCGGCGTCCGGAAGCGGACCCTTGAGGTGTTGGCGGTCGACGCCGATGTGTTCGCCGACTTGGAGGGGGAAGCATGAGCGCCGACACGCCAGCTACTTCTCCTTTCGTGTCGGTCGCAGGAACCGAGTGGAAGACCTGCGCCCTCGATAGCTCGACCTTGGGTAGCCAACCGGGTCCTCTCGGGCTTCGGCTACGTGCTCCCGTTCCGGGTCCTGAAGAGGACATGGTTCAGGAGTTCCTGTCCATCGCACACGCCAATCTCCCCAGGGGCCGACGACTGACAGTGTTCCTCCAACCGGAAGTCGAGACCGGCTTCCCCGACTTGGTGGCGGTGGTCTGGCGTCCGGCCAAGACGAAGGCTTGGCCACTCGAGAGGGCGCGCCTGGGGGCAACCGATCTCAGGCTCCTTCACCTCCTGGCGACAGGCGGGCCGTTGCAGCTGTCCGCCCTTCGACACTACTTTCGACGAGGTCTGACCGGCATGCTTCGTCGGCTGGAAGAAGCAGGTGTCATCGTTACGGGCAAGACGACCTGCAGGGCTCGGTCGATCTCCACCATCTTCGCGGTAGAGCAGATCGTGGCGATCGAAGCCAAGGTCTCGGCCCATCGCCGTGCGATCGAACAGGCCGGCGCGAACACATGGTTCAGTTCGGAATCCCACGCCCTTCTTCGCACGACGAGGGTCCGCGAAGGGGTTCTGGGCCCCGCCGCGAATTGGGGCGTTGGCGTTCTCGGTCTCGACGCTGGGCTGGTTGCTCATGTCGCGCCACCCTCGGTACGGCCGGTACCGCAGTCCTACGGATCATGGCTGTTCAACGAATGGACCTGGCGAGTTGCACGCGAGATGGAGAGGCTCTGAAGAGGACATGCCCGTGGATATCGATTGGATCGCATCGCAGTTCCCAGACCTGTCGCATCTTCAACCGCTTGCGAAGGGCGGGCAGAAGGTCGTCTTCTCGGCGACGCACCCGGCCGAGGGTGACGTCGTCTTGAAGCTGCTGTTGAGGTCCTCTGGGGAGGAGCGCCTCGAACGGGAGGTGCTGGCTGGGGAGCTCATCGACTGTCCACGCGTCCCTCGGATCTTCGAGACCTCGTCGTTGCAGACTCCCCTCGGGCCGTGCATCTGGCTTCGCGAACAGCGGGTGGCAGGAACGACGCTGCGGACGACGCTGCGGGGCGGCCCCTTCGACATGATCGCGGTCCTGGCGTTGGGAGCCCAGTTGCTCGAGGCGCTCGAAGCCGCGGAGGGGAAGCGGATCGTTCACCGCGACATCAAGCCCGAGAACGTCATGGTCGACGGCAATGGCGACTTCTGGCTTCTCGACTTCGGGCTCTCACGACACCTTGATCTCGAGTCGTTGACCGCGACGCAGCACCTCTACGGCGTTGGCACCTGGGGCTACTCGGCCCCGGAGCAAATGAAGAACCGGAAGCGCGAGATCGACTCCCGCTCCGACCTGTTCGCGCTGGGCGTACTTATGTACGAGTGCGCCACGGGCCGGAATCCCTTCATCGAGGGCGCGCGTGACGCCCTCGAAGTACTCCGTCGCGTGGAGACCCAACCGCTTCCTCCGGTCCGCGTGGCGTATGACCAGAACGGGGTGCTGCGAGACTTCGTCAGCGCCCTCACTCAGAAGTATCCATCCCAGCGCCCGGACTCCGTCCGCCAAGCGGTGGAGTGGTTCGACGACGTGCGCGCCGCGCTCACCGGCCAGGGAGCCTGATTCCTCGAGGAGAAGCACATGGAACTCGGACTTCAGTTCGGATGGGGAATGATGGAGCACTGCCGAACCCTGCTCAAGGCTTGGGGCGGAGGCTGCGTCGTGCTCAGCCCGCGAGACCTCAAGCCCGAACAGTCTGCAATCCCTGGCCGCCGACATCCGTGGCATCTCCGGTGGACGAGTCCTGCTCGACCCGCAGTTCTACGTGCCGCGAAGCGACCACGAGCGCTTGACGTCGCATGGCTACTGGCCCTCCGCGTACCAGACGAACACGTTCTTCGGTGGGCCAGGCATGACCGACATGATTCGGGATGTCGTTCAGCTGACGGGTCAACTCGGTTGCGAAGCTTTCATCGTACCCGGCCCCTTGGCGACCCAGGTGGACGATACCTGGCTCGGCATCACCCGCGAGCTCGCTCGAGCCGGGGTGGCCGCGAACTCGGGCCTTCCCGTGTACCTGACGGTCGCCCTCGGGTGGGAGCCTATGCGGTCGCTAGACGCCGTCCAGGAGGTGCTTGAGGAGCTTCGGGTACTGGATCTGCCGGGCGTCTACCTCTTGGCGGAGCACCCGAACGGGCAGTACCTGGTCGACGACCCCGTGTGGCTTTCCAATCTTGTCGAGCTCGTTGCTGGCCTCCGGCTTCAAGGCAAGCGAGTGCTCGTCGGCTACTCGAGCCATCAACAACTCTGCCTCGCCGCGGCGGGGGCGAACACCATCGCCTCGGGAACCTACATGAACGTGCGAGCCTTCTCGCCGGACCGCTTTGTCGCCACGCAGGAGGAGGAGATCCGCCGAAAGACGACCTGGTACTACGCGCCTACGACGCTCTCGGAGTTCAAGATCCCCTCGCTGGACATGGCTCAGCGCGGCGGAATCCTCGCGCAGATGCAGCCCCCGACAAGCTTCGGCATGACTTACTGTGCGCCGCTGTTTCAGGGGCTGCAGCCCACCTCCGTTGGGTTCGGCGAGTCAGACGCCTTCCGGCACTACCTCGACTGCCTCCGGCACCAGACGCAGAGCGCACGCGCGGCGACCTTCGACGACACCATCGCACTGCACCGGCGCATGCTGGACGACGCCGAGTCGCAACTTGACCTGCTTTCTCAGAGCGGGGTCCTACCTGGTGCCCGCGGGTTCGCTGACGCGCTCGATGCTGTGCGTGCTGGGCTCGCGTCGTTGGTCGGTACCCGCGGGCCGGCGCTGCGACGTCACTGGGCGAACCTGTAGAGCGAGCGCGACACCAGGAAACCCTCGTGAGCATCCAGATCCCCATCACCATCCGAGACGCGCTCGATCAGATCCGCGGGCATTTGGGAGACGATCGACTCGCCTCCCGGCTCTGCACAAGCACCGGTAGCCAGCCATGACCGATCAAGAGGTGGCAAACTTCTACGCGGAGACGCTTCGCCGTCTGCTCGATCTTGGCGCCGGCGAACTCGTCCGAGACATCGAGAGCACGGTGGCTCGCGGCCGCCCCCGTGCGGAGGTCGGCGGCTCAGTGTGCTCACGTGATCTGAGGGCGTGATTCTCAGGAAGGATGAGGGAGGCCGAGGCAGAGCTGTCTCGGGTCGGGTGGGGGCAGGTGGCGCAGCGCCGGCCGCAGGAGCGGGAGGCTCGGCAGCCGAGCGAGAGCGGCGGCGATGGTGAGGTGGGCGGTGGGCCGCGCGGCGGTGAGGGACAGGACGTTGTCGACAAGCGCGGTGGGCGCGAGCCAGATGTGGACCCCGTGCAGATGGAGATGGTCGGCGACGGGATCGAAGCGATGGAGCAGCTCGGGCAGGACGACCTCGAGGTAGGACTCTCGGGCGAGGTAGTGGGCGAGCTGCGCACGTCGTCGAGGTTGCGCTCGACGCGCAGGTGCAGGCGCGAGGGTCGCGGCCCGGGGAGCTTTATGGCGACGACGAGCTGTCGCGCGGTGGGCCAGATGCCGGCGCGGAGCATGGGTCAGCCCTTGCGCCGCGAGGCCTTGTTGCGGACGGGCTTGGGGGAGACGGCCTTCGGGTGGAAGACGTCGAGGAAGAGATCCTCGTCGATTTGTCCGAGCTCGCGCTCGTAGGCGACGGTCATCAGCTCGTCGGCGAGGTTCATCATGATGCGGTAGTTGCCGGCACAGTGCTCGGCGAGGGTGGACTTGAGCTCGGTGGTCATCAGCGCCGTGTTGCCGGCGGCCTCGAGCAGGTGGTCGAGGCACGCGCTCAGCGCGTCGCGTTCGGCGTAGTCGAGATGGAGGCGGCGACGGATCCGACTGCCGAGCGGGAGCAGGTCGGGATGGCGAAAGCGCTCGGGCAGGCGCTGGTCGCCGGCGAAGACGACGCACAGGAGTTGCTCGGAGTCGAAGCTCTTGGAGGTGAGGATGCGCAGCTCGTTGAAGACCGTGGTGAGCATCTCCTGCGCCTCGTCGATGATGAGGACGGGCCGGGACATGGAGCTCTGGATGTGATCGCTCCACCGCTGGCGAAGCGCCTTGAATCCGCCCCAGCGGTTGTGGCGCTCGAGGGTCACGCCGAACAGGTCGCCGATCTCTCGGTAGAAGTCGCTGCACCGGCTCTGCGGGTGGTCGATGCAGCCGACGGACACGTCGCGCATCTGCCCGAGCCGGTGAGCGAGCAGTCGCAGGGCGACGCTCTTTCCCATGCCGGGCTCCCCGGTGACCATGACGAAGCCGCCATCGGCCACGGTGAGCGCGACCCGGCGAGCGAAGGTGTCGATCTCCGGTGCCGGCCAGAGCGCTTCGATCGGTGCGCCGGGGCGGAAGGGGTGAAAGGCGAGACCGAAGTGGGTCAGCATTTCGTGCGTGCTCATGGGTCGTCCTCCTCGATGGGCTCGGGGCCGGCGAGGTACGCCGGCGGCAATCCGGTGGCCGCGTACTCGCTCATCAGCGACTCGAGCAGCGGCGCGATCCCGCTCGATGCCGGCGGCTCGTTGCGTGGCGCGCCGGGGACGACCGGCCGCCGGCGCCCGTCGGCGTTCTTGCGCTTGTCCTGCGGGTAGAGCACCGCGAGGTGCGCGCCGCTGCGCGGGTCGACCAGGTCGACGGTCGACAGATCCCATCGCGCGTAGCGCACCTGGACGCGCTCGAGCGTCCGGTAGACCACGGGGAAGCTCGAAGCGGACGCCCTCGACGGTGAGGGTGCCGTCGCTCTTGCGTTGCTTGCGGCCGCGCTGCATCCGGAAGGCGCGCCGCAGCGCCTGCGCCGTCGGCGCAGGCCGACCGACGTTCGGGGCGGTGGTGAAGACCGACAGCGGCGTCGCGCCGAGCTCGCTGTGGACCGAGCGGTTGTACTGAGCTCGACCCAGGCCTGCGTCGCCTCGTTGAGCAGGGGCAGCGTCAGCTCACGATGGCCTTCGAGCATCGGCAAAAGCCGGCCCTCGATCTGCCCCCAGAAGCACTCCTGCTTGGCGTTCTGCTCGGGCGTGTACGGAAGCGTCGTGTGATGTACGATACCGAGCCGTTCGAGCCCCTCGACGCTCGGCGGCCGTCTCCGCGCCGCCGTTGTCGCTCAGCAGCGCCCGCGGCAGGCCTCGCTTGAGGATCCCTTGGCTGAAGCCGTGGACGAGCGTCTCGGTCGACTCGACCATGTACCACTGCAGGTGGCAGGCGAGGCGCGACCGGTCGTCGAGGCAGCCGAACAGCCAGGGCTTGTCCCATCGGCCGGCGGAGGTCAGCACGGCGCGCGAGCCTTCGTGGAAGTCGAGGTGCCACAGGCCGTGCACGTGACGGACCTCGAAGCTGAGCATCTCCCGGGCCTCGAGCGGCTCGAGCTCCTTGCCGTCGACGGCGGCGCTTCTTCTGCCGCGCGAGGCCGTTCGACTTCATGAAGCGGCACAGCGTCTGATAGCTCGGCAGCTCACCGAGCTCGGCGTGCTGCTCGACGAGGACGCGCAGGTTGTCGTGGTGGAGCTGGTAGCTCCATGAGGGATGCTCGGTGTGCTGGGCGCGGATCACCCCGGCGAGCGCGAGGCTCACCGACGGGTGCGTCCCGGCCCGCGCGTGCGTCTTGCGGCCGAGGGCCGCGACCGGGTCGGTCGGATGATTGCGCGCGAGGTAGTACCAGCGCTCGATCGTCTTGACCCCGAAGCGCACCGCCTCGCCCGTCGTCGGTGCTTGTACGAGACCTTCGCCAAGCGCGCGAGATCGCGGCGCAGTTCTCCGTGCTCTGGCGGGCTGGCCAAAAGCGGTCCCACCACCGAGAAGCGGAAACGACCCCAGCGCAATCGTGTGCTCTCGTCGCCGGCCATCGGGCGCACCTTCCCCTCGCGCTCCTGAGCGCCGCCTCGGCGTCTCGAGCGAGAGCCCACCCTACGTCCACGAGGGCGACGAGCCCGAGCACCATCCTCTGCGTGCCGCCGGACCTCCCTCAGCTTTGCCGAGCCGTCGGCGGGGCGACCCCGGCGACAAGTGCGAGAAAGCGCACGAGCTGGTCGCCTCGGTCAGCGCCGTACACGTGCGCGAGCAGCGAGCCCGGCAGACCGTCCGCATCGAGCCGCGTCGCGAGCCGCCCACGCAGCTCCGTTGCGATGGCGCTGCGCGCGAAGACCTCGCGCCACCACCCGAGCCACCGCGCCACACGCCGCGCCTCCTGCCAGCGCCGCTGCTGCGTGGCTTCGGCGACGCACGCCACGACAACCGCTATCGCGGCGTAGACCCGGCGCCCGAGGAACCGCACCGACGGGGGCAGCGCCCGGCGACGGCAGCCCTCCCGGGAGCAGCACAGGGCGAAGCGCCGCTCGAAGAGCACCTCCACCGACTCCGGCAGCCCTCGCGGCTTCCGTGGGAAGTCCGCTCGATCGAGCCGCCCACCGCAGTACACGCAGCCGCCCCGCCGAACAGCCTCCGTCAGCTCGACGTCGAGATCGTGCAGTCGCGCGAAGATCTCGCCGTCGAGCCCCATCTCGTGGGACACTCCGACCTCCTTCGTTCGTTTTTTCGCGACTGCGAGGGAACGCCCCCTTGGAGGCTTCTCGCAAGTTTTCCGAGGGGGCGATTTTCATGAACGGCGAGGGAGATCTCGCCCCTCCCTCACCCTTCCTGAGACTCCGGGCCCGCAACCCCCTCGCCATTCGTGCGAGGTCTCAGGCCTGCTCCAGGGTGTTCTGGAAGACCTACTGCAGCATCTTCACGCGCGCCGTGCCGTCGCCGTCGCCGCCCCCGTCGATATCCTCGGGTGTGAAGAACCGGTGTCGCGCGATCCGGGCGATCGCGACGAACACCCATACGGCGACCAGGACGGCGAAGGCGAGCCAGCAGCGCAGCCGCCCCTCCGTCGTGACCCGCGCCCGTGGAAAGCCCGACCACAGCAACGGGATCACCCCGAGCGACGCCGTGATGAGGACGGCAACCGCCATCCGGGCCGCGACGCCGCGCTGCTTCGCGTCGAGCGCCATCAACGCTCCTGGTCGACCGAACGGCTCACCGCCTGAAGGTACCGAAGGGCCGCCGGCAACGACAGCCCCCGCTCCAGAGCCGCGGCGCACCCGAGATCCGGATCACGCTCGAGCTCAGCGATGGGGCGAAGGACTTCCTCGGCAACGTGGGCTACGACCCGACCTACGGCGCGCGGCCCCTCAAGCGCGCAATCCAGAAGCACCTCGAGAACCCGCTCGCTCAGGAGATCCTCGCGGGTCGCATCGCGCAAGGCGACACGGTGCGGGGCGACACGGGCGGCGAAGGCGGCGAGCTGCGCTTCGAGGGCGGGCGCGCCTCCCGCCGAAGGCGCCGAAACGCGCATCGAAGCCTGACGACGACGGCGGTCACCGGCGATGAGGTCGCAGCAAGGCGCAACCCAGCGCCGGGGCGACCCGCTCGTGGCCGCCGTGCGGCGAGGCGATCGCGCCGTGCCTTTGCCCCGCAACCTCGCGACCCGGGCCGCGCCGCCGTGTCGCACGTCGGATGAAGGAGGCGGTCGCGCGCCGTAGCAGACCGGTCTTGGCAACGTCTCCTGCCGATCGCGGGCGGCTGGCCTCGCTGGAGCACGAGCGGGGGGGCGATGTCGGCGCGCGCGAGGAAGTCCTGGAGCGTCTTGTCGCTCTCGGGCCTCCGGGCGGGGCATGGACGCTGGTGGCTGCAGGTTGGCACCCGCAGCGTCCTCTGCTCGCCGAGCGTGCAGAGCCGCCTTCCAGGAGACCCCACCGCGGCTCGGGCTCGGTTCAGGTCGTCGTGTCGCCCCATTCGGTCGACGCGCTCACCTGCTCGACGGTGTCGCTCTCGGCCATGGTGACCGGCTCCACGAACCAGGCAGTCACCCTGGTCGATCGACCCGATGGGCGCCGGCAGCGTCGCTTCGAGCGGCACCTACACGACCCCGACGACGACTCCGAGCCCGGCTCAGGTGAGCGTCACGGCGACGAGCGCGGCCGACTCCACGGCGAGCGACTCGGCACAGGTCACGCTCGCAACCGCGTTCCCGAGCGCACCCGCCGACGTGAAGGGATCGACCCGCTCGAACGGCTCTGGGAAAACGGGGAGCGTGACCTATCTTGCCACCTACATGCTCCCGATGGCGTGCTCAAGGCTCCACTACCCACCGGCCATTGCGGCACACGAGCACACCGACTCGCGTCCCTGGGGGTACTGACATTCCATTGTAGAGACAGTTCCCGTAGCCGCTGGCGCTGTAGCCGCCACCGTAGCCGCCATAGCCGCCGTAGCCGCCGGCCCCTGCGTCGCTGCCGTAGCCGCCGTAGCCGCCGGCGCTGTAGCCGCCGCCGTAGCCGCCGGCCCCTGCGTCGCCGCCGTAGCCGCCGCCGCCGTAGCCGCCGTAGCCACCGCCGCCGTAGCCACCGCCGCCGTAGCCGCCGGCACCCGCGTCGCTGCCGTAGCCACTGCCGCCGCCACCGTAGCCGCCGTAGCCACTGCCGCCGTAGCCGCCACCGTAGCCGCCGGCCCCTGCGTCGCTGCCGTAGCCGCCGTAGCCGCTGGCGCTGTAGCCGCCACCGTAGCCGCCGGCTCCTGCATCGCTGCCGTAGCCGCCGTAACCGCCGCCGTAGCCTCCGGAGCCGCCGCCGTAGGCGCCGTAGCCGGCGTCCGCACCGCCCAGCCGGCTCGACGACCCTCGCGTACTCGCTTGCGGAGCGTTTGGCGCGGCGCTGCAGCCGAGCAGAGCGAAGGCAAAGGTGCCTGCCAGCGCGGCGCGACTGCCAACCAAGGCACCGATGTCGAACTTCCGGGACATAGCCACCTCCTCCTGTGCCCTGCCGTCTGTGCAAACGACCGGCCAGGCATCGGAGGGGGGAATTCCGCTGAAAGTACGTGGGTGTCTGTCGGGCGTCCTCTTACTTTTGGGCATCACGGCTCGAAGGAAGCTCCGAGGTCTGGGGACTGCAGACTCCAGTGATCCAGACGCTTCCACGCGACGCGAAAAAGAAGCCTACACTTGGGGACTGTAGGCTCCAGCAGCCCAACGGCGAGGAGACCGGGGTCACCCAGCAACTCGGCTCGGTCGACATCGGCTCGCTTGTTCTCACGCCACGGGGAAATGTGCCGGGATGGCCGGAGCTGACCGGCACCGGATCGGGAGAGCTATGGGCCTTCTTCCCCGGCACGTCGCCCCCGTCGGTGCGTGAGCTCGACAAGGCGAGCGGAACCTCGCTCCAGACCTTCGCGGCCTCCAGCATCGGCAGCGGCGACATCACGCACGCCGAAGCCTGGGCCTTCGCATTCTGGGGCGGCCGTTTCTACATCTTCTATCAAGAGGACAGCGATCCTTCGACGAACGTATGGCGGCTCGATCCTGCCGACGGGAGCATCACCGAAGTTCTCCCGGACACCGGGCACAGCATCGTCGGCGCCGGCGTCTCGACCTGCGCACCGGTCACGCTGATCTGACGCGCCGTCCGCCAGGGTGAGCGCGACACGTAGGTGCGTGCGGTCGCGACGGAGACGCCGAGCCTCCACCGCGGTCGCGGATTGGCTCGAGTGCACGCCTCTACGCTACGAGGGCGGAACCTCCGTGCGAGCGCTCAATCGAAGACGACTCGGGCGACGAGCTCGGGGTGGGTGAAGGACAGGCCGTGGGCGTCGGTGTCGACGGCTTCGAAGCGAGCGCGCCGGCCGAGTGCAGCGAGGGCGCGGCCGAGCTCCACGGGGACGGCGGCATCGCCCGTCCCGTGGAGGACCGCGGTCGGCGTGTCGTAGGGAGCGGGCTCCACCCCTTCCTCGCCGAGCTCGACCGTCCTCCTCAGGTAGCGTCGCCATCGTCCCGCATCGACCCGCGCGAGCTGCCGATCGACGAGAGCACGCGCTTCGGGGGCCGGCTCCGCCGTGCCGAGGAAGAGCGGCCGACACGCATCGGTCAGCATCGGCACCGTCAGCTCGCCCCGTTCGAGCTGCTCGCGCATCTGGACGCGCACGGCCACGATGTCGGCGGGCATCCGCGGGAAGCCGCCGATCAGGACGGCCCGCTCGGCCCGGTCGCCGAGCGCCGGCAGCAGGCGTGCCACCAGCCACGCCCCGAAGGACTGACCGACGAGCCGTAGCCGCTCGGCCTCCACGGACGCGATTGCGCGCTCGGCAGCGTCCACGAGCGCGTCGAGATCGACCTCCGCGTCCGGCGCGTCGCCGAAGTCGGGCAGATCGACGAGCACCGAGCGGGCCTCGGGCCGTGCGGCGACGACCCTCTCGAAGTCGCTCGCGGCGCCCGGCAGCGCGTGGAAGAAGACGTGGGCAGTCGAAGACGATGGCCCGTGGGTGTGCAGCAACGCGTCGGGTGTCGGCATCACGTTCTCCTCGGGTCGGGGGTTCGGTGCACGTCCCGCGGTGAGTCGCCACGGGTCCGCAGGCCGTTTCGGACGAGCGCGTGTCGGCTGTGGACGCCCCGCACGACACCGAGCTCCTCGCGCCTCCGCATCGAGGTCTCGATACTACTACGGTCGCCCCCCTCCGTCGCGGCTCGCGCGGCGGTCGCGAGGGCCCGGGGCTACCGGAGCGTGAACCGCACGCTGCCGCCACCGACTGTGCCCGCGGCGTCGTCGGTCCAGTAGATGCGGGTGGCATCGATGGCAATGCTTCGTGGGTGCATGCCCGAGGCGAGGGTCACGAGACCGGTGCCGTCCGTGCGTATCCGCTGGATGGTGCCGTCGAGATTGTCGCCCCAATAGACGTAGGTTCCGTCGGTGGCGATCGCGAGGGGTGCGCTCAGGGTCGACGCGAAGGTCGCGGGCACTCCCCCCGGCAAGGCGACCTGTCGCTTCACCGCCGAATCCGCAGAGGACCCGGTGAGGTTCCGATCGATCCAATCGACGTAGCTGCCCTCGAGGGCGATGGCCGTCACGCGGTGGGGGTAGGTGGGCGTGTAGACCGTCGTGTGCGCAGAGCCGTCGATGGCCATCTCGTCGAGGCGGTCCCACAGCGAGCAGTAGACGTGGACGCCGTCGGTGACGACGCCCTGGGCATAGGGTCCGGTGGCGATGCCGAGCACGCCGGAGCCGTCGGTGAGCATGCGCTCGAGCCCGGTGTCGTTCGTCCAGAAGACGTAGGTGCCATCGGTCGCGAGGGAGTTGGGATTGGACTGACCGGACACCAGGGTGGTCAGTCCCGTTCCATCGGTCGCCACCTTCATGACGCTGCCATCGGGATCCTCGTTGTTCACCCAGTACAGCGCGCCTCCACGGACGACGATGTCTTCGGGCTGGAGCTGGCCGGAGGCGAGTAGGGCCAGGCCCGTGCCGTCGATCGCGACCTTCTCGACACTCCCGGTTGGGCCGCCCGACGCACCCTGCTCGTTGGTCCAATACACGTACGAACCGTCGGTCGCGATCCCCCACGGCCACGTCAGCCCGGTCGCGAGCGTGTAGTAGCAGAGGCCCGCGCCGCAGCCCGGGTTGGGTCCGGCGCCGCAGACGTTCCCGCAGGCGCCGCAGTTGTCGGCGTCGTTCGAGAGGGAGACACACGTGCCGCCGCAGTCGACGGTGCCGGAGATGCAGGTGTAGCTGCAGCTGCCGCCTGTGCAGCTCGCCGTCGCGTTCGCGTGCGTCGGGCAGCGATCGCAGGAACCGCAGTGGTAGGGGTCGTTCGCGGTGTCCGCCTCGCAGCCGTTGCTGGAGGAGCCGTCGCAGTCGAGGTAGGTGCCGGTGCAGGTGTAGCCGCAGGTGCCGCTGGTGCAGGCGGCGGTCGAGTTCGGGGGCGCCCAGCTGCAGACCATCCCGCAGGCGCCGCAGTTGTCGATATCCGTCGAGGGGTCGACCTCGCAGCCGTCCGAGGCCGCACCGTCGCAGTCGAGGTGGCTGCCGTCGCACGCATAGCCGCAACTGCCGCTGGTGCACACGGGGGTCGCGTTCGGGCGGGTGGGGCACGCGTTGCCGCACGAGCCGCAGTCGCTCGCGTCGGTGGCGCCGTCGACCTCGCAGCCGTTCGACGACGAGCCGTCGCAGTCGAGGTGGCTGCCGTTGCAGCTGTAGCCGGCAGATGCCTCCAGTGCACACCGCGCTCGCGTTCGCGGGCACGGAGCAGGCGTTGTCGCAGGCGCCGCAGTGGTTCACGTCGGCGGCGCCGTCGACCTCGCAGCCGTCGAAGGCCCCGCCCTTGCAGTCGAGGTAGGTGCTGTTGCAGCCGTAGCCGCACGTGCCGGCGCTGCACGTGGGGGTCGCGTTCGCGGGCGTGGGGCAGGCGCTGCCGCAGGCCCGGCCAGTGATCGAGGTCGGTGGCGCCGTCGACCTCGCAGCCGTTGGACGACGATCCGTCGCAGTCGAGGTGGCTCCCGTCGCAGCTGTAGCCGCAGCTTCCGGCGTGGCAGCTCGCCGTCGCGTTCGTGTAGTCGCTGCAGGCCGTGCCGCAGGCGCCGGCAGTGTTCGGCGTCGCTGCCGGTGTCGACGCACGCCGAGCCGCAGGCCACCAGCGGGGCCGCGCAGGTGGCCGCGCAGGAACCGCCCGAGCACACCTGGCCCGAGGGACAGACCGTGCCGCAGGCGCCGCAGTTTTCGCCGTCGGTCGAGAGGTTCGTGCAGTGGGCGGAGACGCCGCTTCCGCACAGGTCGAGGCCGGGGCTGCAGGTGGCCGTGCACGCACCGCCCACGCAGACCTGCCCGGCGGGGCAGCTCGAGCCGGCAGGCGCCGGCAGTCGGCGTCGTCGCTCGACAAGTCGGCGCAGTGGGCGCTCGCCCCGCTGCCGCAGAGGGACAACCCACCGCCGCACGTCGTGCCGCACGAGCCCACCGAGCACACCTCGCCGGTGGAGCAGCCGTGGCCGCAGGCGCCGCAGTTGTCGTTGTCGGTGGCGAGGTCGGCGCAGTAGGGCGCGCCGGCTTCGCCGCCACATGCGGTCGTGCCTGCGCTGCAGCCCGTCGTGCTCGCCGTGCAGGCGCCCCCCGAGCAGGCCTGGCCGGCGGGACAAGGCATCCCGCACGCGCCGCAGTTTTCGCCGTCGCTCTGGAGGTTCGCGCAGTAGGCGTCGGCTCCGCTGCCGCACGTCGAAAGCGCGCCGCCGCAGGTCGTCGCGCACGCGCCGGCCGAGCACACCTGACCGGCGGGGCAGCTCGTGCCACAGGTGCCGCAGTTCGCGTTGTCGGTTGCGACGTTTGCGCAGTACCGAGCGCCGCCGTCGCCGTCGCACATCGACATGCCGCCGGCGCAGGTCAGGGCGCAGGCGCCGCTCGTGCAGACCTGGCCGGTCGGGCACGCGTCGCCGCAGCCGCCGCAGTTGCGCGAATCGACGGCTGTGTCGATGCAAGCGTCGCCGCAGACCACCTGCCCCGTCGGGCACCGCCCCGCATCGGCGCCGCTCGGCCCGGGCGACCCGCCGCCGGCTCCGCCGCAGCCTGCCAGCACGAAAGCCCCCACTACCGCGAGCCAGATCACGCGCCTCTGCATGCGAGCACCTCCTGTGGCCGTCGTCCCCTCGGGCCCGTGCGTCGAAGGGACGCGGGGCGACCTACGCTTGCCCGGCGTCTCACTGGGCCACCATGCACGAGTGGCTGCACACCCACGTGGGGCTCGGACAGGTGGACGAGAGGACGGCGTCGAAGGTCCAGGTGTCGCGCGCCGCGGGGAGGTCGGCGCATCGGCCGCTCGTGCCAATCCACATCAGGTTGACCACGTCCTGATCGCAGCCGGCCCCCGAGGCGTGGTTGTCTTGCACGAGGGCGGCCTGGTCGGTGCCGAAGCCCACGATGAAGCTCACGTCGCCCGAGCCGTGGGTCACCGCGCCCACGTTCTGTTGCGTGATCCGGCCGTCGCCCTCGCTGGTCCAGTTGATCGTGACCGCGCAGGGCGTTCCGTCCGGAATGCTGTCGGAGGTCGCGACCTCGGAGCAGTCCTGCGCGCTCCACGTTCCGACGAGATTGGCTGGCGCGTAGCTCGGATCGGTGGAGTGATCGGTCGCCCAGTCGTAGTCGGCGAAGAGTCCGCTATCGAGCCAGCTCCGCGTGCACATGTCGATCTCGCCGGCCACCAGGCTGTCGCCCGAGGCCTGGCCGGCGGCCTGGGCATCCTGGAGGATCTGGACGAGGGCGGACTTCTTCAGGATGTCCGAAGGGTGGGCGCGCGACGATCCGCAGCCGGTCGCGAGCGCCACGAGGGCCATCGAAACCGGCACGACGAGCCCCATCGAATCCCCACCACCGATTGCCGTCCATCGCGTCGTCCCGTCTCGCCGGGGCCGAGCGCCGCGCCGCGGACGCGAACCACGGCGCGACGCCCATCGCCTCTCCTCTGAGCGCGCCCTGCGCGGCGTCGCGTGTTCCTCTTCTCACTACCCCTCCGCGCCCACGGCGCGTCCCCGGCTCGTTCGTCACTTCGCCCAGCATTCGAGGCAAGCGAGCCCCGTGTCGATGCATGCAAATGCAGACGTCCTGTCCGCCAGCGGCTCTCGCGGCGCGTGAGGTGCCAGCGTCGGCTGCGCTCGTGGATGCGAGGCGGCGGTAGGGGCGCCTCACGTGCATGAGCGCCGCACGCCGCGGTCCTCGGCTCGACCGCCGCCGACCACCCCGCCTCTTCACAAGACCCCTTGGACTACGTACCCGCCGGCTCGAGCAGCGCAGCGACACCCTGGATGCAGCGGCGGACGGACGTCTGCACTTGCAGGCATGGACTCCGGGGCGCCGTAGCCGGGAGCATGAGGAGCGGAGGCGATGTGCGTGAAACCGGGGTGCCGGGACCACGCCCGTAGCGGTCATCCCCCGACCGCATCCTCTGGGAAGGATGGTCATGCATCGTCGTTCGCCGTGGGCCTGGGTCGCGATCACCGCAGCCGTGGGGTTGGTGGGCTGCGGAGGTGGCGGGAGTGGGAGTGACGGGGGCGCGGATGGGTCGAGCCGGATGGACGCCCAGGCCTGCCCGATCGAGCAGACGATGTGCAGCGGGGCGTGCGTGGACACGCGCGTGGATGCGCACAACTGCGGCAGTTGCGGGGTGAGCTGCGGCGGCGGGGAGGTGTGCTCGAACGGGACGTGCACGACGACGTGCGCGAGCGGGCAGTCCATGTGTACCGGCGACGGGGGCGCTTCGTACTGCGCGAGCCTGATGACGGACAACGCGAGCTGCGGCGCGTGCGGGACGGTGTGTCCTGCCGGGCAGGTGTGCTCGATGGGAGCGTGCGCGACGACGTGCGGTGGGGGCCTGTCGCTGTGCGGGAGCGGGGCGAGCGAGTACTGCGCGAACCTGGCGAGCGACAACACCAATTGCGGGTCGTGCGGGACGAGCTGCCCAACGGGGCAGGTGTGCTCGGGCGGGAGCTGCGGTCTGTCGTGCGGCGGGGCGACGCCGACGCTGTGCGGGAGCGCATGCGTGGACACGGACACGGACCGCAACCACTGCGGCGGGTGCGACAATGCCTGCGCGGCGGGCGAGGTGTGCTCGAGCGGGAGCTGCATGCTGTCCTGCGGCGGCTCGACGCCGGACGAGTGCTCGGGGGGCTGCTTCGACTTCAGCACGGACCCGAACCACTGCGGCGCGTGCTCGAACGTGTGCCCGGCGGGCTCGACGTGCTCGAGCGGGGCGTGCAGCTGCAGCGGGGCGACGAACACGGACTGCGGGAGCGGCGGCGTGCTCACGTGCGTGGACACGAGCACGGACCGCAACCACTGCGGTGGCTGCACCACGAGCTGCGCGTCCGGAGAGGTGTGCTCCAGCGGGACCTGCGCGGTGACGTGCGGGAGCGGGCTGACGACGTGCACGGGCGCGGGCGGGACGGCGTACTGCGCGAACCTGACGACGGACAATGCGAACTGCGGGGGCTGTGGGACGAGCTGTGGCCCCTATGCGAACGCGCTGGCGGCGTGCGTCAGCAGCGCCTGCTACGAGATCTGCGACGCGGGCTACCTCGACTGCAGTGGCACGGGGACGGGCGGCTGCAACGTCGACGGTCAGACCGACCCGAACAACTGCAACGGCTGCGGCAACGTGTGCGGCCCCTACACGAACGCGACGGCCACCTGCACGAGCGGCGCCTGCGGTTACACGTGCAACGGCGCCTACCTGGACTGCGACGGCGGGTCGTACAACGGCTGCGAGATCGACGGCGACGCCGACGTGAACCACTGCGGCGCCTGCGGCAACTCGTGCCCGACGCCCGCGAACGCCACACGCACCTGCACCGGCGGCGTGTGCGGCTACACCTGCAACCCGGGCTACGACGACTGCGGCAGCGGGTGCGTGTCGGTCTCGAGCGACCCGATCAACTGCGGCGCCTGCGGCTACGTGTGCCCGGCGGGGCCGAGCCCAGGATGCAGCAGCAGCCTTTGTAACTACACGCTCGCGTCCGGCCAGAACTACCCCCAGGGCATCGCGACGGACGGCACGTACGTCTACTGGACGAACTTCCACGGTGGAACGGTGATGAAGGTGGGGACGGACGGTACGGGGCTGACGACGCTGGCGTCGGGCCAGAGCAACCCCTACGGCATCGCGACGGACGGCACGTACGTCTACTGGACGAACACCGCGAACACCGGTAGCGGAACGGTGATGAAGGAGGGGACGGACGGTACGGGGTTGACGACGCTCGCGTCCGGCCAGAGCATCCCCCAAGGCATTGCGACGGACGGCTCGTACGTCTACTGGACGAACTACGGTAGCGGAACGGTGATGAAGGAGGGGACGGACGGTACGGGGCTGACGACGCTCGCGTCCGGCCAGACCTACCCCTACGGCATCGCGACGGACGGCACGTTCGTCTACTGGGTGGACGAAGGCGGAATGGTGATGAAGGAGGCTACGGACGGTACGGGTCTGACGACGCTGGCGTCGGGCCAGAACGGCCCCGAGGGCATTGCGACCGACGGTACGTTCGTCTACTGGACGAACTTCTACGGTGGAACGGTGATGAAGGAGGGGACGGACGGTACGGGGCTGACGACGCTGGCGTCGGGCCCGGGCAACCCCTACGGCATCGCGATCGACAGCACCAACGTCTACTGGACGGACCAAAGCAGCGGCACGGTCATGGCGGTGCCCAGGTAGCGTGCTTGCCCGCACTCCCCGAACGGAAGAGCGTCCCCGTTCACCCATTGCCCCGATCAACGTCTGCGCGAGCTGGATCCGTTCGGCCGGGGTCTCGGCGCCGAGGCGTGTGGAAAGCGACTCCAGCAGGCATCCTGCACGCCGAAGGAGTGGGAGGGACTCGAACCCCGTCCTCGACCCTGCACTGCTGCAGCGGCGGGTCAGCGCGCGAGGCGCGGTCCACTCGAGAGAGCGCTGGGTCAGAAGTAGGCATAGGTTGACCACACCGTGCCGGTGCCGCACCCGCCCTCTTCGGCGCGACCCACAATCCTGACTGGTAGGCCCGGAAGAAGCTCCGTGCTGACATCGATCTCCCCCACTTCGACAGGGTGACTGCCTGACCGCGATCGGTAGATCACCGTAGCGCCAGGAGGGTCGACGGCGGGATCGCGGATCCCGAGACAGGCGAACAGCGCCGGCGGCCGGCCCGGAGGGCACTCCGGGTGGGCCGCGACGCGCTGGGGAAGGTCGGCGACGATCCCTTCCGCCGCGTGGAGACGCGTGACCGCAAGGCTCTTCAGGTTGTGCAGCGTGCAGTCCCAGACGCAGTTCGGTTGAGCGACCCCGGCGCGACATGCCTGGATGATCGCGTCCTCGTCGGCCCCCTGCACGTCAAGCCTTGCGTCACGGGTGGTGCACCGCTCGATCCATTCGGCCAGCGCGGCTGGTAGCTCGAGGCTTCGGCCGATCGGTTCTTCGAAGTCCGACGGCTGGATCCGATGCGGGTCACGTGGGTCGCACTGCAAGTTGCCCTGATCCGACGGATGCGCGCTCGCTGCGCCACAGGCAGCGACGAACAGCAGCATCCCGACCAGGCTTCGTCTCATTCATGCCTCCAAGCTGACCGCATCAGACGACGCTCGCATTCCGATCTTCACGCCGCGTGTCGATTGCCGAAAAGGGGGTTCATGCCACGTCGGCGTGACCCCGGCCCCGCCGGCGTTTCCGACTCCGAGGAACGTTGCGCGCCACGGGCTGGCGGTGGCGTGTGGCGCGCCGACGGACGCTTGGGCACGTGGGTCACCTGGGGCGATCCCGGCATCGACACGCACGGCCATCCGCCTGGGCCGGGGCGGTCAGGGTCGGGGCGAGCCGCCGGCCTGTGTGTTTCCCCGCCGCACCGCGCGCATCCAGGTGGCGAGGTCCGCGTGGGGGAAGCCCGCGAGGTATCGTGCCGCGACGGCCCGTGCCTCCTCGCGTCGTCCGAGCCGCAGAAGGGCGCGGGCCCGAAGGCCGAGGCCGCGCTCCTCGAGGGGGCTGCCCGGCGCGTCGACCTGGGCGGTGTCGAGGGAGTGGAGGCAGGCGGCCTCGTCTCCGCGATTGAAGCGGATCTGAGCGGCCAGGTAGCCAGCCTGGGCGGCGTCGGGGCCGCCCCTCCATGCGAGCACATCGTAGACGCGGGCCGCCTCGTCGAAGTGATGCAATGCCCTGAGGGCGTCGGCCTCGAGCATACCCCACGCGCCCTCGGTCCGGTGTGCTCGGGCCGCGCGCAGGGCCCGCTCGGCGTCGCCGGCAAGGAGCCAACGGCGGGCCGTCGCCATCGACGCCGTCGTGGTGGTCGACGGGGCATTCCCGGCCGGCCCGGAGCCGGTCGTGACGTTGCGCTCCGTCGCGGTCCCGGTCCTTCGGGCGGCCTCCCGCGCCAGGGGCGTGGCTCCGGCGCGCGCGTCCATGGGCTCGGGTGACGTGACGGTCTGGGGTGTGGAGGGCACCCGGGTTGCCGTGGCGTCGACCGGCGCCGCTCCGTGCTCCGCCGACGGGCGCGGCCCACGAGGAGGCGCGTTCCGGTGCCGCGCGCTCCGGTCCCGCCGTCGTACGGCCGCACGTCCGATCGCCGTGAGGGCCGCGCCGTCGCGATTCGCATCGGCCGGCCAGGTGTCCCCGCGGTGCAGCACGACCCTCTCCCGGCCACGCGTGATCGCGACCCGCCCCTCGTACACGTGCACCGACGATGACCGCCCCGGCCCTGCCCGCACCGAGAACACCGTGCCCCGCACCCGCACCCGGAGGTCGCCGGTCGTGACCTCGAAGCGCTGGCCACGCGAAAGGGGCACCACGTCGAAGAGCATGGTGCCCTCCTCGAGTCGGATGCGACGGTCGGCGTGGGTCACCGACGTGATCTCGAAGCGCGCCCCGGGCGTCGCGGCCACCCGATCGCCCGTCGGCAACACGAGGCGCATCGGCGACGACGCCGTCCTCGGGGTGCCCGTCCAACGCCCCAAGGACCACCAACCCACCCCCGTCGCGCCGAGCAGCACGACCGCCGCCATCGCCATCCGCCCCGTCGTCCGTCGACGCCGCCGTCGTCGCGCCTCGCCCACGGCGTGGCGCACCATCAGGGTCGCCGTGTTGCGCGGCAGCGGAGGCGGCTCCATCCGGCCCGCGAGCGACGCCATCCGGTCCACGCCATCCCGCACGGGTGCACGCTCCGTCATGGCATCCCCCTTTGGAGCAGGGTGACCACGTAGGGATCGTGGCGCAGCATCCGCGCGACCTCCGCGCGGGCGCGCATCAAGCGCGAGCGCATGGCGACCGCCGAGGTGCCCGCCACCTCCGACGCCTCGGCCGGGCTCAGTCCCTCGATGGCGCAGAGCACGAACGCGACGCGCCGCTTGTTGGGCAGCCGATCCAGGCAACGGTACAGGCACCGCAGGGCCTCGCGCTCCATGGCGTGGGACTCGGGATCGAGCGTGCTCACGGGCGGCGCGACGAGCTCGAGGGACGCATCCGCCCGCTTGTGGCGTCCGAAGTAGCGGTAGGCGATTCGCACCGTGATCCGGTGGGCGAAGGTCGTCAGGCGTGCGCGTCCTTCGAAGCGGGGCAGGGCGAGGGCGATCTCCGCGAGGGCGTCCTGCACCGCGTCGTCGAGGTCCGGTCCGGGCGCGAGGAGCCGCTGGAGCCACCCGCGTACGCGGGGCAACAGCTCGAGCAGGACGGCCTCGGTGGCCACGCGGTCGCCGCTGCGCAGGGCCGCCTGGAGGCGTTCCGCATCCTCCGGGCCCGGGGCCACGGAGGACTGCACGATCGCGAGCCGGGTGCTCTTCGTCACCGGGCGACCTCGATGAGCGCGAAGCCCCCGGGCACGACCCGCGGACTGCTTCCTTCGACCGCGAGGCGCGCCCCGAGCCCCAGCCACGAGGACCGCGGGGGCTCCGCCCGGGCCGCCCCGACGGCGGGCACGGCCGCCCGGACGACGGTGGGGATCGGGGTCAAAGAGAGTGAGCGGCGCATCGTGCCTTCCGAAGCCGCCCTGGGCTTCTATCTCCTTCAGTGATCCATGAAGGCCCCCGCGTTGCAGAAAAGTCGACCCCCCATGGCCGTGGCCGGGCGGCAGGGGGCGGCGCCGCGCGGCGGGCCCCGATCAGGGCATGGCGTAGCCGATGCTCATGCCGAGCCGATAATAGGTGTCGTCCACCGGGGCCTCTATGCCGCCGTTCGGGTCCAGCGTGGAGCCGGGTTGGAGCTGGTGGCGCGTGCTCGGCGGCGGGTTCGAGGGCCAGTCCTCCCAGCAGAAGCCGTTCGCCTCACAGCCGGTCTGGCCGCGGTAGGTCGTCGTGAACCGGAAGAACTGGCCGTCGAGGGAGGCGAAGACGCCCTTGGCGAGGAAGGGCAGATCGACCTGGACCCCCGCTCCGACCTCGAAACCGCTGGGGCTCCCGGTATCGACGCCCCAGATGAGCTTGGCCTCCTGCCCGATCCCGAGCCCGAGCCGGTAGGCGCCGTGGGCCTTCAGCGTCAAGAAGGCGCCCGGCGAGATCTCGGCCACCGGGGCGGCGACCCCCAACCCGAGCCCCACGTAGGTGTAGCTGACCGGCGGGACCACGGTGGACGGGTCGATGCGCATGAGGGCGTTCGTGTCGAAAAGGAACGAGAAGTCGCCCCAGCCCAGGTCGGCCAGGAGGCGCAAGGCCTTGGGGCCGTGGCCGAGGCGGAAGCGACCGCGGGCACCGAAGTAGATCTCGTCCTGGCTCGTGTGGACGGGCACGCTCTCGAGCGTGCACGATGCGGTGGAGGCGCAGCCGAGCGTGGTGATGCCCAGGGAGTGGCTGTAGCGGCCGACGATCCCGAACCAGGGGACGGGTTGGCCGTGCCCGAGGGCGCCGGGGTAGAAGACGCCCTCGACCCCGCCCTCGAAGTGGCCGATCCCGGAGCTCTCGTAACGATGGGTCTCCTGCACGAGGTCGGAGCTCGTGGAGGGGGCTGCGTTGCTGCCGTCCCGGTAGACCGCGTAGACGGCCGCCCGGGCGGACATGGATTGGTGCTGCACGCCGAACGTCAGGCGCAGCGACAGGGGGCTCTCGCGATCCTCGTCGCTGGGCGAGGGGGCGGCACGTCCGTGGCCTCCATGGCCTCCGTTCCCCGAGTCGCCGCCCGCGCTCGGCGAGTGGTCGTGATCGACGTCCTGATGTCGCACGGGGGGATTGGGCGGCATGACGAGCTCGTCGACGAGGCTCGCGGCCACCACGGCCAGGAGCCGCGGAGGGGCTGTTTCGAGGGGGTCGCTCACCGGCGCGGCCTGGACCTCGTTCCCGTAGGCGCTCACGACTCGCACCACCGCCCCTGCGCCCTCGGTCGGGCCCGCCTGCTCGACCCAGATGGCGGCCAGGTCGTGGCCGCTCTGGGCAGTTGCCTGGGCCGCGGCCGCTCGTGCGAGGGGCGTTGTCCCGACCGGCGCGTCGCCCTCGTCGAGCCTCAGGTTGCGCCCCGCGAGCTCCATCCGGAGGGCGTCGGCCAGGGCAGCGCGGTGGCTCGCCGGCGCGAGCAAGACGATCACGCGGGGCGCCTGGGCCGCCGCGAGGGCGGGCGTGGCCGCCGTGACGACGCTGATGAGCCAGGCGATGGCGAGTGAGCGGCGCATGTTTCCTCCCGAAGCCGCCTTCGACTTCTACCTCCCTCAGTGGTTGGTGGCAGGTGCGGCGTTGCAGAAAAGTGCGCGCGGCGCCGCGCGAAGGACCTCGGGACGATGGTCAAGCCATTGCTTTAGCAACTGGAGCGCAGGCGACGCTGCGCCCGCGTTCCTGCCGTCAGGTGCGCAGGGAGGAGTGCATCCCGTGCGGACCGCTCCGTGCGCTCCGACGACTTGGACTACCTACCCGCCGGCCGAGACGACGCTGCGCCACCGTTACGCCAGGGGCGAAATCGGCGATGACGAGTACCACCACCGGCTCGATGAGCTCCGATTGCCGAGGCAACACGCGTACGCGTAGTTGGGCAGCGGTCGCCGCCGTTCAGGCGCGGAGGTCACACCGCATGAGGCGAGCGCCAGCCTCGGCGTATCACTTCGTTTCGCGTTCGACCTGAGCTTGGGTGACGCGGCTCGCGTGGTTGCTGAAGGACACGCGGACGTAGCTGATGATCGCCGCAATCTCGGCGCTCGACAGGCGGCCCTCGAACGACGGCATGACGCCGTTGTACTTCTTGCCGTTCACTTCCACCGGGCCAGTGACCCCGGCGTGCACGATGTGGATGACCTTCGCGGCCGGGCCGTTGACCAGGGGGTTGTGCGCCAGGGGCGGGAAGGCTCCCGCCGTGCCTTGGCCCTCGGTCCCGTGGCACCCGGCGCACGCCTGCGTGTACAGGGCTGCGCCGTTCAACTCGGCCGCGCCGCCGGTGGGAGGCCTCGGATTGCCCGCTTCGGGGGTGGCCTCGTCGATGCTCCGGGCGGCTTGCCGATGAAGCTGGGCTGCCTGGCGATGCGCCTGCGCCAATTGTTCGTTGCCGGCCCTCTGCGCCTGGGCCGCCCATTGCTCGTTCATGCGGGCCATCTGCTCGTGCCAGCGGTCCATGCCGCTCATCCAACGGCCCATCATGCCGCCGCCGCCCATCCCGCCGCCGCCCATCATGCCGCCGCCCCTCTGGCCGCCGCCGCCCATCATGCCGCCGCCGCCCATCATGCCGCCGCCCCTCTGGCCGCGCCCCGCGCCGCCGCCTTGGCCCATCATGCCCGGGCCGCGCTCGCGCAGGTACATCATCTGGGCGTTCATCTGCTGCATCCACTGCGCGTCCTGTTGCATCGAGCCCCCCATGTGCCCGTACAAGCCGGCCATCTGCTGATACATCCGGGCCATCTGGCCGTAGTCGGCGTTCAAGGACTGCTCTCTGGCCGCCTCCGCCCCCGAGGGCTGCTCTTGGGGCGGTTGTCCGCGGGAGGGTGGGGATTCCGTCGAAGGCTGGGAAGGCGCGCGTTGGCCGAGTGGGCCTTGGGTGCGCGTCTCCCCCCGATCACGGTGGCACCCGGCCACCGTCATCGACAGCACGCAAAGGAGCACGGCGCGGCAGAGCGTGCTGGGCTGTGGGACGATGCTCGACATCGGGCGACGATAAGCACGTCTCGCCGCCCTGTCCGCGGCGCCTCGGTGCAGCGCGATTGGCGCTAGCGGTGACCGTCATGTGGAGCGCCCTCCGCAGGCACCCCCCGGACCTTGCTCTCTGCGCCGCGCCGCTTCCGGGCGGGAGGATGAATGATCGGCTGCGTCTCGAGACGAGTCGGAAGCCGTTGCGTCGCGCGCCGCCTTGCACGTCGGGGTTCCGGCCGTCCGTATCGCCGCCACCATTGCGTCGGCGCGCAGGGCTTGCACACACATCGGGGCTGCACGCATACCCGTTCTCGGTGAAAGCAGGGGTCTTCGGAGGTCCGACGACGGTTGCCGTCGCGCTGTAGTCGCGCGCCGCGCCGAGCCACGTGGAGAGCACCGACGCGGACTGAGCTCCGAGGGCGCTCTGCACCGGCGCCACCACCACACCCGTGGCAGCTGCGTGACGAGCCACCAGCCGACAAGCGCCTGCGCGACGAGGAGAAGCGGCGCGACGGCAGGATGGCGCGAGACGACAGACGGGCGGCGAGCCGATCGCACCGATGTCGCGCGTAGCTCCCGATCGCGTCCACGGCGAGCGACCCGGCCCGGCGCCACGGAGCGCTGCGGGCCGCGCGGGTCGTTCGTGGCACACCGCGTGCTTTCACGCACTGTCGTGCCCGGCACTTCTCGAGCACGGAACCAGAAGGAGTCCTCCATGCGCAACGTCCGTTCATCGATGCTCGCGAATCGCACCACGGGTGCCGCTGCGATCGCGCTTGCTCTCGGGCTCGCCTTCGCTGCTCCAACGACTGCGCGCGCGGACCCGCCGAGGCCGCGCGTCGGCATCAGCATCGCGGGCGGCGGCTTCGCCGGCACCGTTTACGGCTGGTACGGCGGTCTGCAAGGACGCCTGGGTGTGCAGTGGAACGAAGGCTTTGCGACCTACATCATGTCGCAGGGCCTCGTCGGAACCATCGGGCCGGACCGCGGATCGGGCGCGATTGCCGGGTCGATGCTCAACACGCTGATGCTCGAGGGAACGATCGCGCACCTCGTCCAGCTCGGCGGGGGCCCCGGCTTCGACTTCATCTGGGGCTGCTCCACGTCGCAGCATCCAGACGTCTGTTCCAGCGTCGGGCCGTACTTCAGCCTCGACGCGAGGGGCGCGCTGCGCTTTCGGCCGTTCACGCTGTCGCTCGATGTCCACCCGATGTGGCTTGCACGCAACGCCGTCGCGACGTGGATCACGTTGGGCTTCGGGGTCGACTTCTAAATGGTGTCGCGGATCAAACGCTTCGCTCGCTCCAAATGGACGCGCCGGATCGCTTGGATCCTCGGGGTGACGCTCGCGGTCGTGGGTGCACTGACGCTCGGCGCAAAGCTCTTCTTGAGCTCGAGCTGGGGCCGTGGCGTCATCGCCTCGCGTGTCGAGTCTCTCGCGTCCGGTCAGATCGCCGGCAGCATGCGGATCGGCGGCATCGACGGCATCGCGACCGACCACGTACTCGCGCACGACATCCGCTTCTTTGCGCCAGATGGGGCGCTCGTCATGGACGCTCGCAGGGTCGACATCGACGTGCGGCTGCTCGATCTGCTCCGGGGGCGCGTCGAGATCGCGAGCGGCGACGTGCGCGGCGGAACGATCCATCTCGCGACCGACGCGCGGGGAAACCTCGGGCTCGACATGACGTTCCGCGCGCCGCGTGGCAGCTCGTCGGGCGGGGGCCAGGCAATCGACCTGGACAAGATCCACGTCTCTGGCGTCAGCGTCCTGGCCAGCGTGAGCGGCGTACCGGACGTTCGTGTGACCCGACTGAACTGCGTCGCCCACATCTGGACGCCGGAAGCGGGTGCGAAGGCGCGCCTGCACGCGACCAACGTCACCGGACACGTCGCAGTCTCGACACCGGTCCCGATCAAGATGGTGCTGACGCGAGGCATGATGCGCTACGACGGAGCGTTTGCAGGCTCGCGCGCGTCGACGTCGATGGAACCATGGGGGGCTCGCCCGCCAGCCTCGAGGCGACGGTCTCGACGCGTCGTGGCAAGCCGCTCGTCGTGGCGCGGCTCACCGTCGCGGGCACGAGTGGATGGTTTCAGGCCTTGCCTCTGATCGTTCAGGGGACGCTTGCGGACATCGTGTCGTCGAGCTTCGAGCTTCACGTGCAAACATCGCCCTGAGCCGCCTCGAGCATCCGACGGAAGCGCTGCCCGGGCGCGGCCACCTCAGGGGTGCCGCCCGACCGCCTCGAGCAAGGCGTCCGTGAACCGCATCGCCCGCCCGGCGCCCACGTTTGTGGGGTCGATCACTCACGGCGGGCCCGTGGAGGTGCCGTGCCGACTCTTTCCCGCACCGGGGGTGCGGAAGATGACAGCGGGCCCCGGCTCGCCCTTGGCCCGAGCTGGTGCTGCTATTCTCGGTCCACCTGCCGAGGAGGCCCCGATGCCGACCCCATCCGTCGAGACCGCCCCGCGCCCCCACCGGGCGCTCCTTGCTTGGATTTCGCCCTCGGTGGCCTCTCGATCCTAATCCTCCCCGTCAACCTGCTGGTCTGGATGGACGACCCTGCGGTGGGCGTCCTCTTCTACGGGCTCGCGTCCCTGCAACTCGTCGCGGGGCTGGCTTCGGCCCTCCTCGGCGTCTTCTTCGTCGTGCACCACAAGCCCACCTCGCGCCTGAAGGTGAGCCTCGTCGCCTGGTCCATCGGCGCGGCCCTTGTCGGCCTCGGCGGCCCCGTCGGGATGGTCCTCGCATGGCTCGGCCACGCTGCAGCCTCAGCCCTCGCGGGAGGCGCCTGGGGACGCCCGCTGCGGGTCCGCGGTCGACAGCTGCACCCGGAGCTTCGACGGGGTGCGGACTGGACGGCGGGCCCGGAGCCGAGCGCTGCGGGTCTCGACGCCGCCACGCGTACCGCCCTCGAAGCGCTCTGGCTTCACGACGCCCAGAAGGAGCACGCGAGTGTCCCCGCCTTCGCGAGGGTCAGCTGGCTGCTCGCGGCGGTGGGCGCTCCGGCCGAGCTGCTCCTGGGTGCGCACCGGGCGGCGCTCGAAGAGATCGATCATGCGCGCCGCTGCTTTGCGCTCGCCGCGGGCTACGGCGGGCGCTCCCACACGGTCGAAGGCATGCCCGACCTACTGCTCGGCGGCCTCGACATCGAGGGTGATCCGCGATCACCATCGCGATCGAGAGCCTCGAGGACGGTTGTCTGCTCGAGGACTTCAACGCGGACGTCGCCGCACGCTGCGCCGAGGTGTGCGGTGAGCCGGTGACGCGCGACATGCTCGAGCGCATCGCGCGAGAGGAGCGCTCCCATGCGTGCTTCTCCTGGGATGTGCTCGCCTGGCTGCTCGAGCGTTGGCCCGCGGAAATCGCCCCGGCCGTGCGCGCTGCGCTCCCCCGCCTCGACGCCGTTGCGCGACCCACGGCTGCATCGCGCGACAAGGCGCCCCTCGTCGCCGCGGCCGATCCCGCCCGGCTGCGCGACCACGGCCGGATCCCGGACGAAGAGTGGGCCGCCCTGTGGGAGGCGCGCCTCACCGCCACGCGCAGGCGCAGCGAGGCGATGCTCGCCGGTGCTCGCTCGAGGGCGCGCGACACCCGCCCTCCGCTCGCCCCGCCCGAGGTACGCGCTACCGCTCGGTGAGCGTGTCGTCCTGCACGACGAAGGCTCGCGTCTTGAAGCGCTTGTCGAGGGTGGCGAGGTCCTCGTCGTAGTAGTCGTGGAACACGTCCTCGGTGAGGTGGTAGGTGAAGGTCAGCGTCGTGCCGTTGGCCTCGGCGATCACGTAGCCGTGATCCGACGTGTTCACGTAGGGCAGGCTCGAGGGCTGGGTCGCCACCGACGACTCCGCCGAGAGCTGATGGAGCGGACCGAGGAACGCCGTCAGGGCGCCGACGTCCGTGAGCCCGAGGTCGTTCGCGATGCCCGCCGCCTCGGAGCTTCTCCGACTCGGACGAGACGGACGGCGCGGTGAAGTCGAACACCCGGTACGGGCCGCCGCCGGGCAGCGTGCTCCGGTCGCCGTGGTCGGTGACGAAGCTCGCGTGAATGTCGCCCGAGATGAAGACTGCGTTCTTCACGTGGCTCATCTCGTCGAGGAGTGATTGCTTCGCCAGGGGGAAGCCGTCCCACCCGTCCGCGTCGAAGGCGAGGCGCACCTCGAGCTGGGGGGGAAAGCTGGCCGGAAGCAGGGACGCGATGACGGGGTTCGTGAAGTCGAGCAGGATCGGCGCCGTGGACACCGAGCTGGTCACGATCTTCCACGTGGCGTCGCTCTCCATGAGGGACGAGGAGAGGAAGCTCGCCTGGGCGTCACCGAAGATGTTCGACGGGCCACCGCGCTGCGCCGCGAGCATCTGCGCGTAGGCATCGAAGGGGTCCTGCACGACCGCATAGTTGGACCCGATGGTCGAGTAGAGGTCCTGCTTGCCGATGCTCGTGAACGCGAGGCCCTTGGGCAGCGCCGCGAGCGCGCTCGGGTCGAAGGCCGGCGGCTTGCCCGCCGCTTCGAGCAGGCGGTTGATGTAGACGGCGGCGACATTGCCGTGGAGCACCGACTCGGCCTGGGCCTGGGCGCTGGGCTCCTTGAAGTAGGGGTTCGCGGCCAGGTAGGCCTTGGTCACGACCGGCAGGAGATCGCCCCTCAGCGCCGCGTTCGACGGGTCATCGATGTCTACGTAGGGATCGACGAGGGGGCCTGACGGCTCGGTCGCGGCCGTGATGACCACCTTGCCCGGGAAGGCGCCCATGGGGACGAGGAAATTCGGCCGGTAGGTCCGGTAGTCGGTCAGGATCATGTCGACGTTCTTGCCGAAGCGGTGCGTCCCCCAGATGTGCGTGTTCGGGTAGAGCATGTCGGCCGTGATCTGCAGCGTGCCGTCGGGTCCGAGGCCCGCCGCGGTGGGCATGTACTCGAAGAAGGCCTGCTCGGCGTGCCGCTTCCGCTCGGGTGAGGCCTCGTCGACCTGCCCCTCGAAGTAGGTGCCGTTGTCCTGCCAGGCGTTGTCCGAGAACTCGTGATCGTCCCAGGTCGCGATGACCGGATAACGCTCGTGCAGGCGCTGCAGCATCGGGTCGGACCGGTAGGTCTTGTAGAGCGTCTGGTAGTTCGCGAGGCTCGCCGCAGCGAGCCTGCCGTCCGGCAGCGCGATGGCGCCGGCCGTGTCCTCGAACGTCACCTGGCGAGGCGGGCTGCCGCCTGTGGTCTCGTAGATGTAGTCGCCGAGGAACTCCACGAAGTCGAGGTCGTCCGCGGCGCTCACCTTCTGGTACCTCTTCACGAGGTCCGCGTGGGCGTTGTACCAGCGCCCCGCGTAGTCCTGGCAGTTGACGTAGGCGAAGCGCACCGTCGCGCTCGAATCGGCCGCGGGCGCCGTCTTGGTGCGCCCGGTGCGGCTTGCGAGCACCTTCGAGCCGTCGCTCCACTGGAACCGGTACCAGTAGAACGTCCCCGGAGCGAGGCCTTCGATGCGGACTTTCGCGACGTGATCGTATGCGGCCAGCGCGGAAACGCTCCGGGTCGTGACGACGTCCGTGAGCCCCACGTCCTTGGCGACGACGACCTCGACGTTCGTGTCGCCCGTCAGCCCGTCGGCTGCGACACGCGTCCATAGCACCACGCTCCTGGGAGTCGGATCTCCCGAGGCGACAGACTGCGGGAAATTCGCGGTCGAGACCGCGACAGGCAGGGTTGTGGTTCCACCGCCGCCGCATCCGGCGAAGGTGATGGTGACGAGGAGCGCGCCGAGCATGCGCGCGTCGAGCATGCGCAGGTGGATGTCTCGCATTGGTCCCCCCAATGCGGTTCACGCTAAGGCGGCCGATCGAAATGACCATCGCCACCTCGGCCGCCCAAGCATCCCATCCCGGACGCGAGCGGTGATCGGAGACCGGTGGCTTGCGCTCTCGCCGCAGTGGAGCGTGGAGCAGCCGCCTCGGCGAAACCGACGGCGAACGCCTCGGGGCCAATTGCGCTGTCGTTTCGTCGCGCGGTCGGGTCACCGTGGCTGACGGATGCAACGGCTCGGTGCCGGCACGCGGCTTGCTGAACGGGTGCCCGACGGGAGGGATGGAATGTCTCGCAGGACGGTCTTCGCCTTCGCGCTTTGCGCGCTTCTCACGGTTGGCTGTACCGCTGCCGCAGGCGACAGTGGCAGCTCCGGTGGCCACGGCGGCCCCGGCGCCGGCGGCAAGGCCGACAACGGTGGGAGCCCGGACCCGGCCTCCGCGTCCGGGACGTGCTTGTTCGGCAGCACGCTCAGCGCCTTCGAGGCGAGCGGGCCGCTCGTCCGGTGGGAGCAAGAACCCCTCAACGCCGCCGGCGTGCCGAGCTTGAGCGACGCCGACGCGGCCGCCCTCGTCGATGCGTTGCACGTGAGCTCCCACACCGAGGTAACGACCCCCACCGAGGCCCTCGGTGTGGTGGACGGCGGAAAGGTCGAACAGGACGGCTACCTCGACGACACCACTCAAGACAACTACTACGCCTTCATCTACACGTTGTCCGGACACTCCTACGGCGCGTTCTTCTACGAGTACCACGACGTCAGCGGCGTCCAGATCGCGGCGGTGATCAAGGACGACCAGATCAGCGACTGTCATGCCCTCGCGCCGGCCGGCGATCCCGGCGAGGGGCTCGAGCCCGACGCCGCGTGGATCTCCGACGTGAAGCGGGCATACGAGGACAACGGCCTGTCCGGTGCGACCCCCGTGACGCGTGACGACCTGGATTATTGGCCGACCTCGATCTACGACCACGAGAACCGGATCGACGGTCGAGGCAAGACGCCCGCAGCCTTCCAGCTCCTCGTCGACGCCCGGACCGTCTACGCCGTCTCCGACCCCAACCTCGACCAGAAGCCGGTCGACTTCTTCGACGCGAACGACACCCTCATCGCCGAGGGGACCCTCATCGACGGCGTGGACTTCAACTGGAACCAGCTCGTCGATCCGGCCTGGTTCGACAAGGTGCGTCAGACCTTCCTGACCACGCTTGGCGACAGCGGGCTCGACACGTTCACGGCCGTGCGTCGCGTGGATCTCCCGCACCGGGCCCAGAACGCCTGGGACGCCTTCGTCCGGCAGGGACTGGGCGACTACAGTCCGTCGGCCTACGAGACGACCGTGGACAACAAGAACGTCTTCATCGTCGACTACGAAGACGACGGCGGGATCTACGACGACCTCTTCGCGGCGGACGGCACCCCCTTCGGAGAAGGCGGCGCGAGCGAGAGCGGGGACTTCTCCTGGTTCTATTGAGCCGGCGCAGCCGCCCGCCGGATGCGCCGCTCAGGCCGCCATGCGGCGGATGACGCTGCTCCAGGCGGGGGCGAGGCCGACGCTCTCGACGACCATGACGGCTTCGGCGGCGGCACGGTCGGGCCGCACGCCGAAGGTCCGTAGCCACCCGTCGACGCGCCGCGCGATCGCGAGGCGTGTCGCGAGGTCGGCGCGTGCGCGCGCGAAGCTGCCATGGGCGACCCACCCGAGGTCCCAGATCGCGTCGGCGATCCAATCGGCGTAGATCGCCAGCGGGTCGCCTGGTCGCGAGCGCGCTTCGGCGCGGTCGAAGGCGTCTGCCCAGGGGCGCCCGCGATCGATCACGATGGGGGCCTCGTCGCCGGACAGCTCGATCAGCGCCGAGGCGAACCAGGCGGTTGCGACATCGAAGCGGCTGAGCGGTGGGTCGGCGGGCTCGATCACCTCGGCGGCCAGGTCGTAGCCGACCTGGGGCCAGGAACCTTCGGCGAGCTCGGACAAGGGCGCCCGGTCGAGCACCGCTTCCGGCGCCACACCCGCCGCGAGGCGCGTGAGCAGCTCCGCCTCGTACGCTTCCCACCGCGCGAAGGGCACCCGCCGTCGGCCCTCGATCGCGACGGATCCGTGCAGCCGTCGCTCGGCCCAGAGCCGCCCCGCCGCGTCCACGAGGGACGGCGCGGCGCCCTCGGTCGTCACCGGGGGCCGGTCGCCGAGGGTGCGGCAGGGGCAGCGATGGGAGGTCGTGATGCGGCCGCCCGAAGGCGTGGCGGTCAGGCCGAAGGGGTACCGGGAGCAGCTCCCGGGCTTGGCGGCGACGCCGAGCCGCGCATGCAGCGCGCATCCCTCGGGCTCGCGAAAGACGCACCGCCCGCTGCTCCCGACTTGGAGCACGTGCGCTCCGAGGTCGGGTCGGTGGACCACCGCCTCGTCGGCGATGAGGCGCAGCATCCGCACCTCCCGCCGGGTGAGGGAGCCGAGGGCGTGCACGTCGGCGCAGCACAGCCCGTCGCCGAAGCAGGCAAAGCGCGCTCCGGGCCGAACCCGGAGCGGTCGCACGCGGTTTCGCTCGTCGCCCATGCCCGCTGCCCTACACCGCGGCGCGTCCGTCCGCCACCGTGTTGCCACAATTCATGGGCTTGCACGTCGTCGCGTTCGGTTCCGGCGATGATCAAGCGATCGCTTTAGTATGTTCCGGGGACCTCGAGGCCCCTTGGGCGAGCGCTGGCTCCCCCGCCCGGGGCGCGACACGCTCCCGTCGTGGCCCACGCCCAAGACGCTCCCCTGCTCGGCATCTTCGTCGGCGGTGCCTCGCGCCGCATGGGGGGGCGACCCAAGGGCCGGTTGCGCGCGCCCAACGGCGGCTTGCCGATCGTCGTCGAGCTCGTCGCCGCCGGGCGCGCCGCAGGCCTCGCACCGGTGCTCGTCGGCGATGCACGTCCCTACGAGGATCTCGTGCCCGATGTACGCCGGATCGCCGACGACCCCGTCGGCGTCGGCCCCCTCGGCGGCCTCTCCGCGCTGTTTGCCCTCGCCGGCGAGCGACAGGTGGTGGTTGTAGCCTGCGACATGCCCCACGTCGAGGCCGCCGACCTGCGCATGTTGGTCGACCATCCGTCGGGCGCGGCCGTCGTCGCGCCGCGCCGCGGGGAAGCGGGTCCCTTCGAGCCCCTCTTCGCGCGCTACGATCCGGCCCGGGTGCGCGAGCCGCTCCGGCGCGCGCTCGCGTCCGGCGTACGCTCCTTCCAGCGGCTGCTCGGCGACCTCTGGGTGGAGGCGTTGCCCGTCGACGCGCACCTCACCCGCGTGCTCACCGACTGGGACACCCCCGCCGACCTCTTGTGATCACGCGCCATCGCGCCTCGGCGCGTGTGCGCCGCCGCGAAGCCGACCTGCCCCGCGAGCCTCACTCGACCGCGTGGCACCGTGATAGGCTCGCCCCATGCGTGACCTGCGCTGGTCCCTCGCGGCCCTCGTGGCGGCGCTGCTACTTCCCTCGGTCGTCGCCCGCGCGCAGGGGCCCGCCGCAAGCGGAACGTCCGCTCCGCAGGCGAGCGACCTCGAGGCCCACCGGCTCTTCGAACAGGGCCGCGATGCCTTCGCCGAGGGCGAGTTCGAGCAGGCCCTCGAGTCCTTTCGCCACGCCTACGGCCTGAGCCACCGGCCCGCCCTGCTCTTCAACATCGGTGCGGCCGCCGATTGTCTGCGACGCACCGACGAGGCCCTCGACGCCTTCGAGCGCTATCTGCGCCAGGTCCCGGACGCGCCGAACCGCCACGAGGTCGAGGCACGCGTGCGCATCCTGCACGAGCAGAGCGCACGGGAGCGCACCCTCGCAGAGCGGCCGCGTCCCGTGACGATCATCGAGGCCCCGCCGGCGCGTCACAGCGGCGGCGTGCTCTCGACGTGGTGGTTCTGGACCGTCGTCGGCGCCGTCGTGGTCGGCGGCGTGGTGACGGCCATCGCCCTGACGAGCGGCAGCCCCGCGCCGATCCAGGGCGACAACGGCGTCTTCGCCGCCCTGAGGATGCAGTGAGGGTCGCCCGGTCCGTCACGGCGCTCCTGCTGCGAGCCCTGCTCGTGCCCGAGGGCGGGTGCGGCAAGAGCCTCACGGAGGTCATCGTCACCATCGACGCCGATCCGGCCGTGCGGGCGCGCACGCGGACGCTCGAGGTCACGTCCCTCGGCGGCGTGCGCTTCGTGGGGGAGCAGCGTCCTGCAGCCGTCCGACGTCCGGACGCAGATGGTGCCCTTCGCCCGGAACGCGACCGACCACCCGCTGAAGTGGCCCGTGCACATCGCCCTCGTTCCCTACGACGGAGACACCTCACGGCAGTACGAGGTCGTCGGGGAGGCCCACGACGACAGCGGCGCGATCATCGCGACGGTGCGCGCGATCAGCGGCTACGTCGACGGGCAGGTGCTCTCCCTGAGCCTGTACTTCGACGCACAGTGCCTCCCGCCGGTCAGCTGCGACGACCCGGCGACGACCTGCGACCAGGGCACGTGTACCTCGGCCCACGTCGACCCCCATGCCTTGCCGGCCTATCAGTCCGGCGATGCGGGGACGATGCCCGGGGACGGGGGCGTCGGCGACGGCGCGCTCTCCGATGCGAGCGGGGTCGATGCCGGCAGCGGTGACGCGGGTCCGCCGCCCACGGACGCGGGTCACGATGCGGGGCTGGACGCGGGACACGATGCGGGTCCGCCGCCGCCATCGGACGCGGGGTACGATGCGGGGCACGACGCGGGGGTTCCGGACGCGGGGTATGACGCGGGGTATGACGCGGGGTACGACGCGGGGGTTCCGGATGCGGGCTACGACGCGGGGTACGACGCGGGCATCCCGGACGCCGGGCTACCGGACGCGGGGTACGACGCGGGGTACGACGCTGGCATCCCGGACGCGGGCGTTCCGGATGCGGGCTACGACGCGGGGTACGACGCTGGCATCCCGGACGCGGGCGTTCCGGATGCGGGCTACGACGCGGGGTACGACGCTGGCATTCCCGATGCCGGATCGCCGAGCGGCTGACCTCGCGTGACGAGCGATCGGTCTCGGCCCCTCAGTGCCGCCGCGGCTCCCACACGGCGAGCGCCACCGCAGCGAGCGTGACCGCGCAGCCGGCGACCACCTGCATCGCCGGCACCTCACCGAAGATCAGGAAGGCCAGCACCGTCGCGCCCACCGGCTCGCCCACCGTCGCCAACCCGATCACCATCGGCCGCAGCTCACGCAGGGCCCAGGTGAGCAGGCCGTGGCCGACGATCTGCGGGACGAGCGCAGCGAGCACCAGGTAGCCGAAGGCGGAGGTGGAGGGCACCGCGATCGGCACGCCGAGAACGACGGCGGCAGCGAGCAGGGCCAGCGCTCCCACACCGCACGCCACACCCGAAAACGACCACACCTCGATCTCGCTACCGTGGGCGCGGGCGATGAGCAGGTAGAAGGTCATGGCCGTCGCGCCGAGCAGGGCGAGGCCGTCGCCGAGCAGCGCTTCCCCGTGCGCCAGGTCGTGACCGCCGATGAGGCCGAGGCCGACGAGCGCGAGGGCGATGGCGAAGTAGTGGCGGCGGTCGGGCCGGTCGTGTCCGGTGACGAGGGCGATGACCGCGAGCAAGAGCGGCGTCGCGGTGGCGAGCGTGACCGACGCGGCGATGCTCGTCATGGTCAGGGACGTGACCCACGCGCCGAAGTGCACGCCGTAGAGCAGACCGCAGGCAACGGCCGAGCGGAGTACGGGACCGGGGAGGTGGCCGGCGCGACCTCCACGCAGGACCGCCGGCGCGAGCAGGAGGGCGGCCACCGAGAGCCGCACCGCCGCCTCGATCAGCGGTTGGGTCGGTGCGGCCGCGCGGAACAGGATGGCCGCGAAGGAGATGGCCGCGACGCCGATCAGGACGGCCGGAGTCGCTGGCTTTCGGGCCGTCGCCATGGCCCGCGACAGTGCCACAGGCGGCGCCCGGGGGCGCCCTCCTGTGAAGCTCTGTTCGCACCCGAACCGTTCCAAGGGCGCACAGCGCACGGCCCCGCGGTGACGATTAGTCAAATGATCTCGCACCGACGTGCGCTGGCACGAAACTGGCCTTATGACGGGGACAGGCCGCCTGGCCGGTTTTCGGAGGTTCCCCCCTCATGCTGCTCCCTGCACTCGCGTACCTCGTGCTCGTGACCTTCGCGACGCTCTGGTCGGTCACCGCCATCGTGGCCGTGGCGCGCGTGCGTCGCCGCCGCAGCATCTCGGGCATCGAGGGCGCGACCCTGCCCCCCGTGTCCGTCCTCAAGCCACTCTGTGGCATCGACAACAATCTCGAAAACAACCTCCGCACCTTCTTCGAGCAGGACTACCCCGCCTTCGAGCTGGTCTTCGGCGTCGAGGGTTCGGGCGACCCGGCCATCGCGGTCGTCCGGCGCCTGCGCGATGCCTACCCGTCGGTGCCCTGCCGCATCGTGATCCACGACGGCGGGCGAGGCCTCAACCCCAAGGTCGGTAACCTGCGGGCGATGCTCGGCTCCGTGCGACACGACGTCCTGGTCATCAGCGATTCGAACATCGCGGTGGTCCCTGGTTACCTCCGGGAGATGGCCCTGGCCCTCGGCGAGCCCGGCGTCGGTGTCGTGAGCAACCTCTTCGCGGGCGTGGGCGAGCGCGGCATCGGCGCGACCCTCGAGAACCTCTACCTCAACGCGACGGTGAGCGCGGGCGCCGCCGTCCCGACCGAGCTGCTCGGTCACCCGGTGGTCATCGGCAAGTCCATGATGTTCCGCCGCTCGGTCTTCGAGCGCCTCGGCGGCTTCGAGAGCGTCGCCTCCGTGCTCGCCGAGGATTACGTCATCGGACGCATGTTCCACGAGGCCGGGTTTGCGGTTCGGCTGTGCGCGACGCCCGTCCACAACGTCGTCCGCCAGGTGTCGGTGCGTGACTTCGTCGACCGCCGCCTGCGTTGGGGGATGATCCGCTTCCGCGTGCAACCCCTGGCGTTCCTCGTCGAGCCGCTGACCGTGCCGCTCTTCGTCGCCGTGCTGGCGCCGCTCTTCGGGGTGCACGGCGCCGGGCCCGTCGTGTGGGCCGTCGCGCTCACCGTCTTGCGCGATGCGACGCTGTGGACGGCGATGCGCGGTCCGCGAGGCCTCGCCTTCGCCCTGCCCCTCTTCCCCCTGTGTCAGCTCCTCGTCGTCGCAGCCTGGATCGCGACCTTCTTCCGCCGGCACGTCACCTGGCGCGGCCGCCGCGTCCGCGTCAGCGCCGGGACGCGCCTGTACGCCGAGCAGGAGCCGGACGAGCCGCGCATGCTCATGGTGGAAAGCTGACGGTGCATGGGACCGCCCCGGTCACCGAGGGCGCGCCCGGGCGCGTCAGTCCGTCAGCGTGCAGCGGACGGTGGCGGTGAAGGCACGGGCGGGCGAGCCGCGACGCGTGACGACCTCGCCCTGCTGGCCCGCCGCCACCGTGATCGGATGGTCCTGGGGGTCGACGTTCGTCGAGACGTGACACGCCGCGGTCTTGTCGCAGGCGTTGTGGATGTCGATGACGTGGTCGTAGCCGAAGGCGCCGTAGCGGGCGGCCGCCGACCAGTGCACGCAGTCGGGCGTGTGGCTGCCGCCCTTGTCCTGGGCACCCGCCGCCGGCCCGATCGCCAGCATCGCGCCGACGAGGGCGAGCCCCGGAACCCATCGCGTGAACAACCACCGCACGCTTCCATTGTGCGCACCGACGCCCGCGCGCGCCACATACATGCGGGTCCTGGAAGAGCGAGGCGACCGGAGCCGTGGAGTGCCGGGTCAGGGCCGGACGCTCCCCGCGTGGAAATCGCCCTTCCGCTGGCCTCTCACTTGATCGCTGTCCCGAACTCTGTTCCGATCCATCGGCTAGTGATGCTCACGCCACGGCAGAAGAGCGGGCGCAGCACGTACGTCGCCACGATACTCGCTCTCCTCTGCATCGCGGCAGGGTGCTCGTCGGGGCGAGGTGACGGATCGCCGGGGCCGGACGCGGGCTCGCGGGACTCGGGGACGGAACGCCGCGGCCAGCGGTGCGCTTCTGCCGATTGGCACCGGAGGGCCGGGGACGTTCCAGGCGGAGCCCGACGCAGCGGCTGCGGGCGCCTTCGTCGTGGTGGCGTACATGGATCAGCGCTCGCCCTCGGCGACGGGCGCCGCCAACGCGGCGACGATTCGCGTCGTCGTGTCTACGGACGGCGGACGAACGTTCGGCGCCCCGTTCGCGGTCGATGGCGACCGGGCGGTCGACCAGTTCGATCCGACGGTTGCCGTCCTGCCGAGTGGCCGCACCTACGTCGGATGGTTCGAGGACGACGGTGCCGGAGCGCGCCACGTTCGCGTCGCGACGGCGGCGAGTCCCGAGGGGCCTTACGTCACGGCGCCGCCACTCGACGACGGCGTCGAGGCGGTCGACCGACCGTGGCTCGCCGCATCGGGAAGCGAGGTCTACGTCGCCTGGGTCGGCGCCCCGAGCCACCGGGTCTACTACACACGAAGCGACGACAACGGGTCGACGTTCGCGGCCCCGACGGTCGGAAGCACGGGCGGCCTGATGCTCGGGTGCGTGGCGGTTTCCGGGGACGGTGCCGTGTGGGTCGTCGCGAACGACTACGAGGGGCTGACGAACCCGACGATCGTCGCCGTGCGCTCGGCCGACGGCAGCCCCAGCTTCGGAGCACCCGAGCAGCTCGGGACGCTCTCGCGCGCGGGCCGCACCATCGTTCGTTGCGCGGCCGACACCGATGGCATCCTCGTCGCCTGGGTCGACCGCACCGGGCCCGACGACCTCAGCTCGCCGAGCTTCTTCGATGCCGACCTCCACTTCACTCGCGTGACGGCCGGCGGCGTGCAACCACCCGTCTCGGTGCCCGTCCCGTCTGGCTTTCAACCGGTCGCGTTTCCCCCGGCGTCCGCCATGGCCGACCAACCCCGCGTCGCCTACTACGCGCGGCGCACCAACGGCGCTTCGTACGACCAGGACTGGGCGCCCTTCGTCGCAACCATTGCGACCGACGGCACGGGCACCGCCGTCCAGGTCACGCCTGCGCCCTCACCGGGCGAGCACCTAGAGAGCCTCACTCCGCCGACGCTCGACATCTCACGATGGCTCGGCGACACCTCGGCGCTGGTCGTCTCGGGCGGCGTGCCCATCGACGTCTTCTCCGACAACGCCGCGGGCGACGCGGACGTCTACGCGGTGCGAGTGCAGTAGCTCGCAGCTTCGGGGGTGCTGGGGGCGGAAGGGCGTGGTGGGGCCGCTACTCGATGGAGCGGATCTTCAGCTCCGCGAGCTGCTCGGCCGACACGGGGCTCGGCGCGCTCGTCATGAGGTCGTTGCCGCGCTGGGTCTTCGGGAAGGCGATGACGTCGCGCAGCGACTCGCTCTCCGCGGCGAGCAGGGCCACCCGGTCCATGCCGAAGGCGATGCCGCCGTGGGGCGGCGCCCCGAAGCGCAGGGCGTCGAGCAGGAAGCCGAACATCTGGCGTGCCTCCTCGTCGCTCAGGCCGATCACGTTGAACACGCGTCGCTGCACCTCGGGGTCGTGCAGACGGATGGAGCCGCCGGCGATCTCGAATCCGTTCAGCACGAGGTCGTAGCGGTAGCAGAGCACCTTGCCCGGGTCCTTCTCGAGCAGGTCCACGTCCTCGTCGTGGGGACGTGTGAACATGTGATGCGCGGCCACCCAGCGCTTCTTGTCCTCGTCCCACTCGAAGAGCGGCGGGTTGACGACCCAGAGGAAGTTCCACTGCCCATCGCTGCCGACCTCGGGGATCATCCCGAGCTTCTTGCCGAGGTGCAGGCGCAGGTTGGCCATCACCGTCTGCACCTTCGCCTCAGGGCCGAACTGGAAGAGGATCAGGTCGCCCGCCTTGGCGCCGCAGGCCTCGTTGACCGCCGTGCGGAACTCGGCCGTCGCCATCTTGCCGAGGGGCCCCTGGGTCCAGCTTCCGTCCTCGGCGACCTTCGCGCGTGCCAGCCCCTTACTGCCCATCTGCTTGACGAAGCCCTCGAGCTTGTCCGCCTCGGTGCGCGACATCTCGGCCGACGCCGGCACCACGAGCGCCTTGACGATCTCCTGCGGCAGATCGCGCCGATAGGTCCCGTCGGCGAACTTCTCGGCGATGGGCGTGAGCATCCCGACGCCGCCGCCCTCGTGCTCGATCACCAGGTCGGTCAGATCGATGTGCTCGAGGCCGAAGCGCAGGTCCGGCTTGTCGTTGCCGAAGCGGCGCATGGACTCTTCGAAGGGCATGCGCGGGAAGCGCCCCTCCGGGTACTTCTCGGTCAGATCGATGCCGAGCACTTCCTTCCACAGCCGGAAGACGAGCCCCTCGATGACGCCGAAGAGGTCCTCCTGGTTGATGAAGCTCATCTCCACGTCGATCTGGGTGAACTCCGGCTGCCGATCGAGGCGCAGGTCCTCGTCGCGGAAGCAGCGCACGATCTGGTAGTAGCGGTCGTAGCCCGCGACCATGAGCAGCTGCTTGTAGAGCTGCGGGCTCTCGGCGAGGGCGTAGAACATGCCGGGCGTCAGGCGCGAGGGCACCAGGAAGTTGCGCGCGCCGCCGGGCGTGTACTTCACCATGAAGGGCGTCTCGACCTCGAGGAACCCCTGCTCGTGGAAGAAGTTGCGGGTGTGATGGTTGAGGGCGCTGCGGGTGCGCAGGTTCTTCTGCAGCACGGGGCGGCGCAGGTCGAGGTAGCGGTACTCGAGGCGCTTGTCCTCGTTGGTATCGATGTCGTCGGCGATCTCGAAGGGCGGCGTTTCGGCCTTGTTGAAGATCGCCGCCTCGACGGCGAGCACCTCGACGGCGCCCGTGGGCATGCGCGGGTTGCGCATGGTGCCCCGGTCGCGGACGCGCCCGCGCACGCCGAGCACCCACTCGGGGCGGGCCGAATCGGCCACGTCGAAGGGCCCCTGGGCCTCGGCCGGGTCGAAGACCACCTGGGTGAGGCCCTCCCGGTCGCGCAGATCGATGAAGATGCACCCGCCGTGGTCGCGGCGGCTCTGCACCCAACCGAACAGGACGACCTCGCGATCGATGTCGCCCTCGCGCAGCTCGCCGCACGTGTGGGTCCTCTTCAGCTCATCGATGAAACGCGCCACGGCTCCTCCGGGACAAGGGGAGGAGCAACTTACCCGCACCCCCGAACGCGTCAAGCGACCGCTTGGCGCAGGCGCTCGAGCCCGGCTCCACTGCTGGCCGGCCTTCGCCTCCACCGTGCTGATGGGCTCCGGCCTCCCGCGCCCAGCACCCGCTCGGTCCGCTCTGCCGCCCCGGACGCGCGCCCAATTCGGAGTCACGGCCGTGACACGCCACCTTTGTCCAGGCCCGCGGCGGCCCGCGGTTCATCGCTCGGACGCGCTTCGCGCTTTCTCCAAGGCTTCGACGTCCGCCATGTCCTGGGTCCTGCCCGACGCGCGCTTGTTCGCAATCAGATCGTCGAGCGCGATCATCGGTACGTCGAGATCATCGAGCGCGACGTGGACCGCACGTACGAGGACGGCTTCGGTCCACCACGTGCGTCGGAGCGCCGAAGCGAGCCAGGGCCCCCGCGAGCCGCTCGAGGTTGTCGGCCTCCCGCGAGACCAGCAGATCGAGGTCCTTGGTGGCGCGGGGGACAGCGTGGAAACCCACAGCGTAGCCGCCGATGACCGCGTACCTAACGCCGGAGCGGGCGCACTCCGCCAACAGATCTCTGAAGTCGGGGTGGAGGTCCATGGTCTCCTCGCAACACGAGCGTGTCCTCGACGAGCGACCAGACGAGGCGGAATCCTCTCCGCCGGAGTCGAGGCCGTCCATGTCTCGAGCCCGGCCAGATCCCTGGACGATGCCAGCTTGCCGCCCGTCCAGGTCGCACGCCGTCGCGCAGCGCGTGCTGCCTCCGTGTCCTCGTGCATGAACGCATCCTAGCACGGGGCAGTGGGCGTACCCGCCGTGGCGGCGCCCCGTGCACGGGCACCCAATCCCCAGACCCTCCGGCGCAGGGAGCCCGTAGAAGGCGGCGGCGGCTTTGACGCGCGTCTCGGTGTTGTCCACGAGCACGGGGCCTCTTCTGTTGCCGGGTGACCAGCATGCATCACAGCTTCTGGCCGGTCTCATCCGAGCAGCCGACCGTCACGGGCGGCTGCGCCTGCTCGCTGTCGTGCGCGACCCTGCCTCCCCAAAGAGCCGTCGCGGGGCAGCCGCACCGTGCGCCCCAGGGCACACCTCCGTCCTCGACGCACTTGCACCCCATGGGGCGAACATTGGCGTGTGGGAGCGGACGCTTGGCGAGGGGCTGCGATTTGGAACAGGATGCCGCCATGCGCGCCCTCGGGTTGGCTTGGTTCGCGGTCTCGCTGCTCTTGGGCTGTGGCTCCACGGGCACGAGCGATGGCGGCCTGGCCGCCGCCGTGGATGCGGACGTGGACGCCGCCGTGGATGCGTCGCGCGACGCCGGAGCCGACACGGCGATGGCGCCATCCGACAGCGGCGTCCCGCCGTCCGGGCCGGATCCGGCGTGCATGGCGAATGGCTGCCTGCGGTCGGCGAGCAAGGTCGGAGACTTCAGCTTGAGCTTCCTCGAGCCCTACCTCGAGGCCGGCGTGCACATCGACAATGGCTACAGTGTCTGGACCCTCGAGTACGTGACGGATGGCGCCACATCACTGGCGACCGTGACCGTTCCCTTCGCCGTGGATCCGCCCGCGGACGGCTGGGCCATCGTGGCGAACGACCACGGCACGAGCGGCGTAGAAGATGTGTGCAAGCTCACGGGCACGGTCGGCGGAGCAGGCTTGGCCGGTCTCTTCGGTGCGCGCGGGATGATCGGGGTGGCGACGGACTACCCCGGCCTGGGCACGGCGGGCGTGCACCCCTACCTCGTGTCCCAGGTCGAAGCGCGGGCGACCCTCGACGCGCTCCGTGCCACGCGCAACCTCGCCCGATGGCAACGCCTGCCGCTCTCGGAGCGCTACGCCGTGGTCGGCCTCAGCCAAGGCGGGCACGCCACCCTCGCCACCGCGGCGGCGCACGCGAGCTATGCGCCGGAACTCGACATTCGCGCATTCGGAGCGAGCGCGCCCGCGAGCGTATGGGAAGAGCAGTGGCGCGCGGGCGTGGCCGTCGATGGCGTGCATCAAGTGTTTCACGCGCTCCTGGTCTACGCCTGGGCGGCGCACTACGGCTGGACTGGGCCGGCGCTGTGGTCGGACGCGCTGGCGCCGCGTGTGGACGACGTGATGGCCTCGGACTGCGTCGTCTCTCTGCCCAACGCGCCCACGACGTTGATAGACGATCTGGGCGAAAGCGCGGACGGCATCTTCTCCGCGCCCTTCCTCGCAGCCTACGAGAGCGGAGACTGGGGCGAGTTTGCGGCCTTCCACGATTGGTTCACCCTGAACCGCATCGGCCCCTACATCCAGACCGCGCCGCTGCGCATCTACCAAGGCGACATGGACGCGACTGTGCTCGAGCGGGACACACACGCGCTCGTCGATGCGCTGCGCGCGGGTGGCGTCGACGTGGACTATCAGGTCGTGCCCGGAGGCGAACACACGACCGTGGCCTTCGGCTTCGTAGCCAGCGACCAGCTGCGCACGGAAGAGTCCATCGCCTGGGTGCGCGGACTGCTGGAGGCGCCGTGAGCGACGATGGCGGGCGTGACGGAACGAAACCTACGCCCGGTGCAGCCATGCCCGACCCGACGCGCCCGGATCAGGCCTCGCCCTCCCCGCGAGTCGGCTCGCACCCTCGTTCGATCTGGTCGACGCCGCCAAGGAGATCCAGCGCGCGGACGCGATGCTCGGTGTGGCCGTGGGCCACGAGCTCTTGCTGGTCGCCGAGAGATGCGCAGACTGCGCGCCAAGGCGCAGCAGGTCCTGGAGCGAGCTCAGCGCGACGCCGAGCTTCACCGCGCGCGCTGCGAGCTCACGCGTCGGCCCGGACAGACGCATCACCTCGATCGACGCCCGAGCGAGGAACGCTACTTCTCCATGCTCTCGCCCGCGGGATTGGGGAGACAAGCCACCGCACGAGCATCGAGGGAGCTTCCGCCTCGAGGCGGACATGAGCTGGACCCCGATCGAGGACGCGGGGCACACCTCCGTCCTCTGCGGCCTATCGGCTCTCCTCTGCCCTTCTTCTGGCGGCCCTTGCCCGCCTCGGCAAGCCCATCCTCACCCTCCTCGACCCGCGCCGCCCACCCGCCGCTTCACGAAACCCGTTTGCATCTCCTACCCGCGGCGTGCAGCCGGGGAGGGAGCCGGTGTGCACTCGTCGCCCAAGGCGGAATCAGGAGGCCGGCGGAAGGGACGACGATGGCGTCGGGGAGGCGAAGGGCTACCGTGATCGCGCCTCCCCCACCCCGCGCTCAAGGCTGGGCGACGAGCGTCCCTCCGGTCAGGAACTTGCGGTAGGCGGCGACGGCTTCGGAGGTGGTGGAGGGGTCGCCGTTGAAAACGTTGCTCTCTTCGACGCCAAAGATGTCGGCCATCGCTGCGCCGCGGTTGAAGATGTTGGCGAGGTAGGTTTCGAAGTCGATGTCCGACGGGCCGTAGGTGTTGGTCGTCGCGTCGTAGGTCAGGATGCTCATGTTGGTTCCCTCCATCATGCCCCACGCGCCTCCACCGTAGTCGTTCGCGGCCTGTTCGATGTCGTCGAACATTCCCTCCGCCTTGTCGTTGGCGTAGATGCTCACCCCGCCCGTCGAGTAGTCGTTGAACATCTCCCAAAACGCGTCGGGGCCATTGGCGTTGTCCGGGTTGCAGTGGCCGTTGTCGATGTCCCACTGGGTGCAGATGGAGACGTGGGTGTAGATCTTGGTCGCGGGGACGCCGTAGGTGGTGTTGAGCGGGCGCGCCCAGCGTTCGAGATAGTCGTGGAGGATCTGCTGCTGCGCCTGGCGGAGCGTAGCGATCGGGGTGCTCGCGTCGTACCCCTTTACCGTCAGGGAGTGGTATCCGAGCGGGTTGTCGGATCCCGCTTCCCAGCCGACGATGATCCCGCCGAAGAGATCGGGTCGGGACGCCAGGCGCTCCATCCCGGCCTGGAGCGCCATGCCGATCGCCGCGGTGTAGCGATCGACCATCGCTTTGACGCGGTCGCACTCGTAGCACATCTGCGGCAGCAGATTCGGCTGCCAGGCGTCGGAGCCGGGGTGCTGGCCCGCGGCGGCGACCGTGCCGTCCCAGTCCAGCCACTCGCGCACATCGAGTGAGCCCCGTCCGTCCGAGAGGCGCCCATCGCCGTCCGTGACGAGCTTCCAGAAGTGTGAGGTGTCGAGGTGGAAGACCACGGCGACGTTCTTGGACGCCGCCGCCTCGAAGCCCGCTGCGATGGATTGGGCGATCCGCTGCTCGCCGAGATCGAGCGCCAGCGGCCCCATGGAGAACCCGAGCCGGCGCTCGTGACCGTCCACCGAGACGGGCGAGGCGGGATCCACACCGACGAGGGTGGTGACGTAGTCGGCGTAGGTCTCGTCCTCGGTGACCATGTCCGGGTAACTCTGGTTCGGCTGGACGAAGATGCTCCCTCCGTCGGGATCGCTCGGGTCGGTCATGCCGCTCCCGCTGAAGTGCTGGAATACCAGGTAGTCGGCGCGTGCTTCGCCCGCGTCGCCAGCATCGGGCAGCTGCTCGGCGCCCCCGTCGGGCATCGCGCCGTCGCCGGCGTCGGTGCGCGAGGCCGCGTTGCCGCTGCAGCCGACGGCCATGACGCTCGAAAGAGCGAGCGCGACCAGAACGCAGAAGGACTTCGCGGCCGGGTCGGGTGAAGCCCGGTGGTCGCAGGAACAGACATCGGGTTGAGCCGGATCGCGTTCGAGTACGAGCGGGCGGCGATGAGTCCCCAGGTGATCGCGCATGCGCATCCTCACCTCACCCTGGCTGCACGTCGCCCTCGCCCGGAGCCGGCGTGTCGACGTGCTCGGCAAGGCCCTTCGCGGCGTCCACTTCTGTCACAGTATCCTGGGGCCTGCACCCGAACAACCCAGCCGATTGCGTCGGTCAGAGACCGCTTCGCGTCACCGGCCGTTGCCCTCGCGCTGGAAGGGGTAGAAGGCGGGGCCCAGGTCGAGCAGCGTCGTCAGCTCGTCGAGGGCGGCGCGGCTTTCGTCGAGGAGGTGGGGGTCGGCGAGGTCGGCCGGGCGGAGCTCTTCGCGGTAGTGCTTCTCGACCCAGGCCACGAGCTTCGCATGCGTGGCGTCGTCGACGAGGCAGGGCGCGTGGACGGCGGCGCGCTCTTCGTCGGTCAGCACTACGCGCAGGCGCAGGCACGCCGGACCGCCGCCATTGCGCATGCTCTGGCGCACGTCCATGGTGCGCACCTCGGCGACGGGGTTCGCAGAGTCGGCGATCATCGCGTCGACGAACGCCTGTACCGGCGCGCTCTCCTCGCACTCCACGGGCGCGATGAGCACGACGCGCCCGTCCGGCAGCGTCACGAGCTGGGAGTTGAACAGATAGGTCCGCACGGCCTCGTCCACGCTCACGTCGCCGGCGCGCACGCGGATCGGCACCAACGCTCCGTCGAGCGCGCGATCGATCGCTGCGATCGCGGCGTCCGTGTCGACGAAGGCCTCCTCGTGGTGCAGGAACACGCGCCCGTGGCCGACGGAGATGACGTCGTTGTGGAAGACGCCGCGGTCGATCACGTCCGGGTTCTGCTGGACGAACACCGTCCGCTCCGGCGCGACGCCGTGCAGGCGCGCGACCGCCTCCGAGGCCTCGAGCGTCTGCCGCGCCGGGTAGCGCCGCGGCGCGGGCGCATCGGCCCCGGTCCCGAGCCCGTGCCGACCCCACACGAACAGGTGCACCCCCGGCCCGTCGCCGCCGGCGTGCAACCGCGTGTGATTGGCGGCGCCCTCGTCGCCCAGCGGCGTCGATGCGGGCAGCGGCGCGTGATGCGCGAAGAAGCGATCGTCCGGAAACACGCGGCGCAACGCGCGCGAAGTCTGCTCCGGCTCGAGGGCGCGGTGCAGCGTCGAGCGCAGGTTCGCCGGCGTGAAGTGCACCCGCCCGTCGGCCGTATCCGCGCTCGGCGCGACGGTCGCCGCATTCGCGGCCCACATGGGCGACGCCGAGCACACCGACGCGAGCAACCGCGGCGCCTCCTTCGCGGCGCGCCCGATCACCTCCGCGTCACTGCCCGAAAACCCGAGCCGCCGGAGCGCAGCGACATCGGGCCGCTCGTGGGGCGGCAAGATCCCCTGCACGAGGCCGAGCCCCGCGAGCGTCCGCATCTTGGCGAGCCCCTCGAGCGCGGCCTGCCGCGGCCGCGACACATCCCCGCCGTGCGACACCGACGCCACGTTCCCGTGGGACAGCCCCGCGTAGTTGTGCGTCGGCCCCACGAGCCCGTCGAAGTTCGCCTCCACCGCGCTCATGGGCACCGGCCTCCCACGCCTCGCCCCCGGCAGTCAAGCACGCCGTCGCTGCGCGGAAGCCACGTTCAGGTGGCGCCCCGGCGCCGCCGCTTTTTGCGGCGACCGCCACCGATCCACCCCCAGGAGAGAAGGCCGACGCCGAGGCCGAGCACCACCAGCGCGTCGCTGAAATGGAACGACCATAGGTCGTCCACCGGATAGGCCTTCGCCCCGTCGCAGACGATGGGGATGGCCTGCCCCTCGCCGACACTCTCGTAGAGCTGGTCGCTGGCCTGGGCTTGGGTCGTCCGCTGCTCCTTCCCATCGTAGTAGGACAAGCCCACCCAGTAGGTGGTGGTCTCCCGGTCCGAGACACCACTGACGCGCTGGTCGAGGTACTGCACGACGCCCGTCGTCCGACGTCCGGAGAGGGCCAGGCGCAACGGGGTGGCGCCCATGAAGAGCCCGGTGCCGACGAGCGCCAGACCCGCGGCGAAAAACAGGACCGTGTCCCAGATGCGCTTCGCTCTCGGCGCGTCGCTCGGATCCCACCCGTCCGAGGACGCGGCTCGGGCCTCGACCGTGGGCTCGACTCTCGACTCCGTGAGCCCGCTCGCCACGCGCACGGCTGCGGTCAGCGAGAGCCCCATGGCCAGCAGCATCGACAGGTCTTCCAAGAGGCCACGCGGGTGGAAGCCGAGGACATGGCCGAAGAGCCAGACCAAGCCGACCAGGCAAACGACGAAGGTCACGACCGCGATGCCGATCCGCGCGACCGAGCGGAGAACGCCTTGCTTGGGGGACTCGGGCGTCGTGGGGTCGGCGCCGTCCGGCGCCGAAGTGGGTGATGGGCGGCTCGATCGCGGCACCGAACTAGAGTACGGGAAACGCGACCGAGGCGTTCCCCGGTTGCTACAGGTTGCGCGTCAGCCCGATGAGCCCGGCCACCTGGCCGTCGACCTCCAGGCGGACTCCGCGTTCGCCGCGCAACGAGCCACGTGAACGCGTCCAGTAAAGACTAGAGAATTGTATCGCACATCGCCACGCGCACCACCCGTTGGTGTGCGATCGCCGGCAGTGGTTGTCGCGGACCGCACTCGTCTCGGCAGGTCAGTCCGGGTCGCCTTCGCGGAAGCGCTTCGCCAGCTCGGGGCCGCCTTCGCTGAGGACGCGCACGGTGTGGGCGGCGATGAGCTGCAGGCGCTCGATGAAGCGCTGGTCGTGCTCTGGCGTGTCGAGGTGGGCGATCTCGTGCATCACGACGCCCAGGGTGTGGGGCTCGAGGATGTCGTCGAAGCGCAGGTGGGAGCGCACGTTGAAGGAGAGGATGCGCGCTTCCGGGTCGGTCGTGGCGTCTTCGAGCAGCCCCGCGTCCGAGGGGTCACGGGCGAAGAAGCGGACCCGCACTACACGCCCCGCCACGCGTCGCGCGAGCCAGCGCACCGCTCCGGCGAAACGCTGCTGCACCTCGTCCGGCTCCACGTCGGGCCCCTGGAACTCGACCGCCCGACGGCGCACGTAGTCGTCGCTCGTCTCGAGCACGCGCCCGAGCGACATGTACGCGCCGTGGGGCAGGGTCGAGACGTCGATCACGTGGGCACCGAGCTGCCGTGCCCGGTCGTTCGCCCGGCTCGTGCCGCCCAGGACCGCGCCCCGTGCGAAGGCGCGCGACACGTAGGCATCGAGCACCGAGGCCTTGAGCGGCCACCGGCTGATGACCTCGTGGACCCAGTCGGCGCGCAGGTCGCGCCGGTCCATGTAGCGGTGGATCATGGCCTCGAGCAGCATGGACGCCACCTGGAGCCGGTAACGCTCGGAGACGCCGTCGCGGCCGTCGACCAGGGGCACCCGCTGATCCACGTCCACGTGCCAGGGCACCGACCAGGCCTCGATGGGCACGCCCATCTCGAAGAGGTGCGGCTCCTCTCCGCGGCGCGGCGTGTAGAGGGCGACCGTCGTGGAGCGCGTGTCGACCCGCTCGACCCCGTCCTGCACGACCACGGTCTCGAGCTCGCAGGACGGTAGGGCGAGCACCAGGCGCGGGCGGCGAACGGCCCGCCCGTCCACGCGCAGGGCCGTGCCCTTGGGCGGTATGCACATCCGCAGCATCGCGCGTGCCGCGTCGATCTCGGCCTGCTCGCGAATCGCGCCGCAGGGTGAGCCGCGTCCCGCGCGTCCGGTCCGAGGGTCGGGTGTGGCGCCCGTCCTCGTCGAAGTCGACCCGCGTTCCGACCGTCTCCACGGTCGCAGAGCGCATGGCGGCGATGAGCTCCTTGAGGCCCCGTCCCATGCGCCCGCGCCGCGTCGGGTCCTCGCGCTTGTCCGACAGGAAGAGGGTGTAGACCCGGCGCTCGTCGCCGAAACCATGCTCGGCGTCGTCCTCGATGGTGATGGCGTCCCGGCCGAGCTCGACCGAAACCGTCCCCGCCCGTTCGTCGAAGGCGTTCTGGACCGCTTCGAGCAGGAGACGCCCGAGCGGCCGGGAGGCGGAGAGGTTCCGCCACCCTTCGTCCGAGATCTCGAACCAGCTCCGCGCGGCCATTCCCTCCCGGTATCATGGACGCGAAAAGCCCGCGGGTGAAGTAAGGTTGCGTTCGGGTGCCGGCTGCGGCGACAATGGGCCCCGCTTGCCCAGAGGAATGAGATGGCTTCCAGCGAACTGATCTGTGCCGTCTGCGGCGCCAACAATCCGGCCAACATCCAGCGATGTCGGTCCTGCGGCGCCAAGCTCGAGTCCCTCTCCTCCATGGATCTCAGCGAGGAGGAGGAGCGGGCGCGGCGGATGCAGCAGGACGGCTTCGAGTGGAAGTGGGTGTTCATCGCCTTCGCCGTCTACGTGACGCTCCAGGCGATCTTCCTCTTCGGACTACGCTTCGTGATCGCGACCTATGACCCGCAGGGCCTGCCCGGGCTGCTCATCTCTGCGGGTGTATGGTTCGTGGGCGGGATCCTCGTCGGTGCCATCTCGCCAGGCAAGACGTTCCTCGAGCCCACGGTCGCTGCGCTGCTCGCGGTGATCCCGACCATCGCCTACCTGATGTCGATCGCCGACGTCTATCAGTCTCTCGCTTCTGGCCTACGTGGTCGGCGGACTGCTCGGCGTGATGGTGACCCTGCTCGGGGCGTTCGTGGGGGAGAGGATCCAGATGGGGTCGGGGAAGGCGAAGTCGGTCTGAGGTCTCGGTCGGACTTGTTCTGACCCCAAGGCAGGTGGGTTCGTGTGTCGGTCGGAGGTGTTCTGATCACCCGCCCGCCCCACGCGTACTCCTCCCGGGGTTGTCTCAGAGGCGGAGGCGGAGGGCGAAGGCGGGGGTGAGGACGGGGCCCGAGAGGGTGACGCTCGTGCCGCCTTGCGTGCCGCTCCAGTGCTCCCAGGCCGCGCTCAGCTCGATCAGCGCGTGCAGCCTCCGGAAGCCCGCGGCGAGACCCAGGACCGCCCCCGCGCTCAGCCCGAGCAGGTCCGTGCTCGCGAAGCTGCTGCCGTCGAGCATTGCCAGGTTGCCGCCCTCGTGCTCGGCGCTCAGCCGGAGCCCCGCCCACAGGTCGTAGAGGCCCCCCGCCTCGACGGCGAAGAGCGCTGCGCCCTGGCCACCCTCCCGCGCGCCCCGCCCCTCCTCGGCGCCGTCCACCACGCCCCCGAACCCGCCGAGCGAGAAGAGCAGCACGGGCCGCGTCGTCGCCTCCTCCAGCACCACCTCGCGGCGCACCTCGACCTGGGCGTTCGTGCCCCACACCATCACCCCGAAGTCGTAGTGCCGCGACAAGCCCCAACGCCACGATGCGACCGGCGCCGCGCCCCCGGGCTCCGCGTCGGGGATCGCCCCCCGCCGGCCGCCCGGCGCGAGCTCGCCGAGGGGGATCCGATAGGCGGCACCCACGGCCAGGTCGTGCCGATCGAGGGGCGTCGTCGACCCGCCGGCGAAAGAGGGCGCAGCAGGCGCGCAGCCCGCTGCGGCCACGAGGCACGCGGCCCCGACACAAAGGGCCCACAGAGCGGCCCCTCGGGGGGCGCGCGTCACGGCACCGTCGGCAGGCGGACGGGCTTTCGCCGACGCCCGCGCGGCCCGGCGCCCGGGGGCGCGTCCACCGTCCCATCCTCCGCGATCAGATCCGCCAACAGATCGTAGTCGGCCGAGTCGGTCACCCGGGCACGCCGGATCTCGCCCGGCTGCGCCGCGCCGTTGGCCAGATAGACCTTGCCGTCCACCTCCTGCGCCTGCCCCCGGTGACGTCCTTCGAGCAGGAAGTCGCTCTCGTCGCTCGGCCCGTCGACGAGCACGTCGATCTCGCGGCCCACCATCGCGCGCTGCTTGCGCCGACTGATCGGCCGCTGCAGCGACATCAGCTTGCGGTGCCGCGCGGCCGCCACCTTCGCCGGCACCACGTCGTCCATCGCGCCGCTCGCCGTGCCCTCCTCGTGCGAGTAGCGGAACACGCCGACGTGGTCGAGCTCCGCCCATCGCACGAAGTCGCACAGCTCGGCAAAGTCCGCCTCGCTCTCGCCCGGGTGGCCTACGATGAAGGCGCTGCGGAAGGTCATGTCGTCGATGCGGCTGCGCAGCTTCTCGACCACACGGTAGATCCGCCGTCCGCCGTGTCCGCGCCGCATGCGGCGCAGCATCGCGTCGCTCGCGTGCTGCAGCGGCATGTCCACGTAGGGGACGACGCGCGGGTGGCCCGACAGGAGCTCCACGAGCTCGGCGGTCAGGCTCTCCGGGTAGAGGTAGTGCAGGCGAACCCAGCGCACGCCCGGCACCTCCGCCACGGCTGCCACCACCGATGCCAGGTTCGGTCGGTCGGCCAGGTCGCGCCCGTAGCCGATCGTATCCTGGCTCACAAGGTTGATCTCGACGGTCCCTCCGTCGACGAGCCGCTCTACCTCGCCCACCACGTCGTCGACCGACCGGGAGCGCTGCTTGCCGCGTATCGCCGGGATCGCACAGAAGCTGCACGTGCGGTTGCAGCCCTCGGCGATCTTCACGTAGGCGCTGTGGGCGCGCATCGACAGCCGGCGCGGGTCGTTCGCCCCGGGCACGTGGTCGGCCGGGTTGCCGACGAGCATGCGCTCGGCGTCGTGCTCGAGCACCGCCCCGAGCTTCAGCATGTCGCTCGAGCCGAGGAAGTGGTCGACCTCGGGCATCTCGGCGGCGAGCTGCTCGGGGTAGCGCTGGGAGAGGCAGCCGGCGACCACGAGCGTGTCGCAGGAGCCCGATTCCTTGTAGCGGCCCATCTCGAGGATCGTGTCGACCGACTCTTCCTTCGCAGGCCCGATGAAGCCGCAGGTATTGACGACGATCACCTCGGCGTCAGCCGGGTCCGCGACGAGGGTGAAGCCCGCCCCGTCGCTCACGCCGAGCATCACCTCGGTGTCGACCCGGTTCTTCGGGCAGCCGAGGGAGATGAAGTGGATCGTCTTCGCCATGACAACGCCTGCGGCCGAAACGGATAGCCCCGATCGGCCGCGCGCGCCACCACCCGTGCGGGCCCGGAGGCGGGCCGGCTCCTCACACCGCCGCGACGCGTGTCCGGGCGAGGTCCGGGCGACGGCGCCTTGCGCCCCACGACGCCATCGCGGCTCAGAGCAGGTAGGCGAGGCCGAGGGATACGCGGAAGGCGCCGTGGCCGTCGTAGAGATCCGCCGGGGCGAAGCCGTAGCCGCCGGCCGCCTCGGCGAAGAGCATGGTGTCGGCGGACATGAGGGCCTCGACGCCGCCGATCGCGAGGGCCGTGCCGACGAGGTGGGTGGAATTCGGGCGGTTCGGCACGCCGGTGAGGGCGGCGCTGCCGGCCAGGCCGAGGGTGATGGTGACCGCGTCGGAGACGTGCGCCCCCGCGAGCAAACCTGCCTCCAGCCGACCGGCCCAGCCCAGGTCGTTCTGGAAGACGCTGGTCTCGCCCACGAGCGAGCCCTCGCCGAGGACGGCCGAGGGGGTGAGGGCGAGGGCGACGTCGAGCTGACCCCGGCCGAAGACGTGCAGCCGCATGGGTACCGACACCTCGCCGCCGACGCCCGTGCCGACGCCCATGATGGGCGAGCCGTACAGCACCGACCCTCGGAGCGCGAGGTTGAAGGTCGACGAGGGCGCGAGCATCAGCTCCGCCCACGCGCCCGGCCAGCCGAGCCCCGCCGCGAGGATGGTCTGATCGACGCCGACGGTGCGACCACTCAGGATCGACACGTCACCCGAGGTGGGCCGGCTCGCCTGGGCGGTCTGCACGAACGCCGTCGACACGGCGAGCAGCACTGCGGCCGCGACGACGAGCGTCTGCCCGTGCACCCTCATCGCCCCACCCGCGTCTTCGCCTTCGCCGTCCGCAGCACGTGCGCGAAGTGGGCGGGCTCGACGGGCTGCACGCTGAGCCGCTGCCCCTTGCGCGTCACGGCCATCCCCTCGAGGGCCGGGTCGCCCTTGAGCTCGTCGAGGGAAACCACCCGACCGAACTGCTCGACGAAGCCCACGTCCACCATCACCCAGCGAGGCGCGTCGCGCGTCGACTTCGGGTCGTAGTAGTGGCTCTTCGCATCGTGCTGCGTCGGGTCGGGGTAGGCTTCGCGCACCACGCGGGCGACGCCGGCCACGCCGGGCGGGGTCGCGTTCGAGTGGTAGAAGAGCACCAGGTCGTCGACGTGCATCGCGTCCCGCATGAAGTTGCGCGCCTGGTAGTTGCGGACGCCCTCCCACGTGGTGCGACCGTCCCGCTCGAGGTCCGCGATGGAGTAGACCCCGGGCTCGCTCTTCATGAGCCAGTACCCTCGCCTCTTGGCCATGGCCGGACCATATCACCCGCGGGCCGCGTTTCTTGGTCCCGGCGCGCCCGGTCGGCTGGGCCCCTACTGAAAGCGTGCTCCGCTTTTGACCAGGGGCGAAGGGCGGGCTACGATCCGGCCTTTCTCGGGGACGAATGACCCAAGGCGATCAACTCTTTGCCCGTTTTGGGAAGGAGTGTTCAGCGGGCACGGTCCTGTTTCGCGAGGACGAGCCGGGCGAGACCATGTACGTGATCCAGTCCGGCAGGGTCCGCATCTCGAAAGAGGCGAACGGGGTGCCCAAGACGCTGGCGGTCCTCGGCCCGGGCGAGTTCCTCGGCGAGATGGCCATTCTCAACGAGAAGCCACGCACCGCGACGGCCGAGGTGGTGGAGGACGCGCGCCTCCTGGTGATCGACGCGCGGACCTTCGAGTCGATGGTGGTGAGCAACGCCGAGATCGCCGTGCGGCTCATCAAGCGCCTGGCCCGGCGGCTCGATCACGCCAATCAGCTCGTCGGGATCCTCACGCGGCAGGACCCGAAGGCGCGGGTCATCCTCGGCCTCTCCCACGAGGCGGAGGTGCTCGGCGAGCAGCAGACGGACGGTTCCGTGCTCGTCCCCCACGACGCCGCGAGCCTCGGCCGCCAGCTCGGCCTCACGGAAGAGGAGGTCCAGTCGGTGCTGCGTCGCCTGGTGCGGCTGGGCCTGGTGGAGGAGCGTGGCGAGGGGCTTCTGTTGACCGACATGATGCGTCTCCACGAGTTCCTCGAGTTTTTGCAGATGCGCCATCAGGCCGGTGACGCGTGATGGACTTGAAGGTCCTCGGTTGCCACGGAGGCGAGACTCCGAAGCATCGCACCTCGAGCTTCCTCCTGGACGACCGCCTGGCGATTGACGCCGGCGCCATCACCAGCACCCTGTCCCTCGAGGAGCAGCAGGGCATCGGGTCGGTGCTGGTGAGCCACTCGCACATGGACCACGTGCGCGACCTGGCGACCATCGCGGACAACCGCTGCCAGCAGGACGGTCCGCCCCTCGAGATCGTGGGCATGCCGGAGACGATTGCCTCGCTGCGCAACCACTTCTTCAACGACAAGCTCTGGCCGGACTTCACGCGCATCGACACGAGCCAGGGGCCGACGGTCATTTACCGCGAAATTGCACCGGAGAAGCCCGCCGAGGTGGCGGGCTACCGGGTCACGCCGGTGCTCGTCAGCCACACGATCGAGACCGCGGGCTTCGTGATCGAGAGCGACGATGGTGCGCTCGCCTACAGTGGGGACACGGGGCCGACGACGCGCTTCTGGGAGATCCTCAACGGCGTGTCGGATCTGCGCGCCCTGTTGATGGAGGTCTCGTTCCCGAACCAGCAAGGTCCTCTCGCCGACGTCTCGGGCCACCACACGCCGGACACGCTGGCCGCCGAGCTCGGCAAGCTCGACGATCGCGAGGACCTACCGATCCTTCTGTACCACATCAAGCCCGTGTTCCAGGAGCGGGTGGAACGTGAGCTGGCTCGCGTCCAAGGGCGCAACCTCACGATCCTTCGCCTCGGCGACCAGTTTCTGCTGTAGCCCGCGCCACGGCGCCGGGGCGAGACTGTACGGACGAGCATGTAGGGAGCCCGCCGGTGCGACGTGGGTGTCGCGATCGGGCGTGGTCACGGCCGTCCGCGCAAGTCGAATTCTTGCCCGACACCTCCGCTTCGTGCCCTCTTCCTGCACGTTGGGTCGAGATCCAGGCGCTGGCCCATCGATTGCACGAGGGGAGGGCGGCACCATGGCGACCAAGCGAGCACATTCCTCGACGCGCGTGTTCCTGCCCGAGGAGCAGGTGGGCCGCCTGCGCCGCCGCGCCGCCCGGGCGCGCCGCCAGGGGAACCTCCGCAAGGCGTCGATCGCCTGGCGACAGGTGGCGGCTCTGACGGGAGAAGCGGGGGCTTTCGCGTCTCTCGGCCACGCGCTGCTCGAGGCGGGCCAGCGGGATGAGGGGCTCGACGCGTTCAGGCAGTCCCTGTGGCTGCACCGTCGAGCCGGAGCCCAGGGCCGCGCATGGACGGTGGCCCAACTGATCCTCGAGGTCGACCCCGCCGACGCAAGGGCTGCGCAAGTCGCGAAGCCGCCCCGGGCGGCCTAGGCCCCGGGAGCCGAAGGCGAGCGAGCCAAGGGCGAGCCCGCGGAGCCGGTGTGCGGTCGGTATCCTCGGGCATCCGTTGCGCAATTTTCGTTCTTTTCTTGGCGCGGTCCTTGCGCTGCGTTTATGATCAGGAGTGGAGCGTGCCCTCGAGGCACGACCATGAAATGCGACGGTTTGGGCCCCAGCCCCGCAATGGTGCGAAATCCGGTGACGGAAAACTCGTCGCATGGACTGTGGGGGCTTTCGCGTCGGATGGTCCGTTCGCGGCCCCCCCACTCAGAACGCTTCGAGCGTCTGGGCTCCGGCTCAGAGACCTCGGGGCGCCGGCTCATGCCGGCGGAGGTGTCGAGCGATGCACAGTACCTGTAGGAACAGCCTCAATACCGAGGTAATCGTCAGTTAGTACGTCGGTCGCCTCGGCGATGAGGCCCTCCGAGGGGCGGTGATGCCATCCGGCGTCGCCGCCCCTTCTTTCTGTGCCGCGTCGCTCCCCCGCGGCCGCCATGTCGTACCATGCCAGCCATGCGCTACGACGCGTCGAACGCCGAGTGCCTCGTGTTCACCTTCAAGGAGGGCGTGCTCGCAGCCGTCGCCCACGACTTGAAGATCCGCGTGAACCGATTTCGGATCGACCTCGACGACGACCTCGGCGCCCTCGAGGCGACCTTCGATCCGGCGAGCCTCGAGGTGGTCACGGCGCGTAAGGACGGTCGCGACGCGCCGGGAGCCCTCGGCGCGAACGACAAGCGGAAGATCGAGAAGAACATCGGCGCCGACGTGCTCGAGACCCGGCGTTACCGGGAGATTGGCTTCCGCTCTTCCGAGGTCCTGGTCGAGGGCGACCAGGCGCGCATCACCGGCACCCTCGAGCTCCACGGCACCTCCCGCCCCCTCCGTCTGTCGGCTCGGAAGGACGGCGCCCGCTGGCGAGCCGATGTCACCGTGAACCAGCCCGACTTCGGCATCACTCCCTACCGCGCCATGATGGGCACCCTCCGCGTCCAACCCGCCGTTCGTATCGAGCTCACCCTCCCCGCCTGACCGAACGCTCGAAACGAGGACCGGGAGCCGCACCGAGCGCTCCGGCATCGGGAGGAGGCGCCCAGCGCCGACGAGAAGTTCAGCTTCGCTCCTGCGATCCCGGAGCCCGCAGGGGAGGGAGCCCCCCGAGCAGCGAGGGCATCACACGTTGAAGCGGAAGTGCATCACGTCGCCGTCGCGCACGACGTAGTCCTTGCCCTCGATGCCCATCTTGCCTACCGCACGCACCGCGGCCTCCGTCCTGAGCTCGATCAGATCCTGCCACGCGATGACCTCGGCCCGGATGAACCCGCGCTCGAAGTCGGAGTGGATCTTGCCCGCGGCTTGAGGTGCCTTGGTGCCGCGGGCGATCGTCCAGGCGTGGACCTCGGGCGCGCCCGCGGTGAAAAAGGTGATGAGGTCCAGCATGGTGTAGCCCGTGCGGATGACCTGGTTGAGCCCCGGCTCCTCGAGGCCGATGTCGGCGAGGAAGTCGGCGCGCTCCTCGGGCGGGAGCTGCATGATCTCCGCCTCGATCTTCGCGCTGATCGTGACGAGCGGGAGCCCATCCCGCTCCGTGATGGCGCGCACCTTCGCGACGAGGGGCGAGTCCTCCGTGTCGGCAACCTGGTCCTCGGCGATGTTGGCCACGTAGAAGAGAGGCTTGTCGGTCAGGAGGAACATCTCGTGGACGACCTTCTTCTCGTCCTCGTCCGTGACCTCGCCCGTCACCGTCGCCGCGCGCCGTCCCCCGTCGAGAACCGCCTCGAGCCGCTCGCACACCGCGACGGCCTTCTTCTCGAAGGGGTTCTGTCCCTTGATCGCCTTGCGCGCGCGATCGAGCCGGCGTTGCACCGTCTCGAGGTCACGCAGGATGAGCTCGGTATCGATCGTCTCGATGTCCGCGACGGGATCGACCCGGTCGTCGACGTGGACGACGTTCGGATCCTCGAAGCACCGGACGACGTGCGCGATCGCGTCCACCTCGCGGATGTGGCTCAGGAACGCGTTGCCCCGCCCCTCTCCCTTGGAGGCGCCCCGGACGAGTCCCGCAATGTCCACGAAATCGACCGTCGCGGGGACGACCTTGTCGGGCGCGAAGAGCTGGACGAGCGCGTCGAAACGCGTGTCGGGCACCGGCACGACGCCCACGTTCGGCTCGATCGTGCAGAAAGCGTAGTTCGCCGCCTCCGCCTGCTTTGACGACAGAGCGTTGAAAAGAGTGGACTTTCCGACGTTCGGAAGGCCCACGATACCGACCGAGAGACCCACGTTGTCCTCCGCGAGGACCCGACCTATAGGGCGGTCCGCGCTTCGCTGCAACGCTGTCGTCGCGTCGGGCGTTTGCCCCTTCGAGACGAACGCGTCACATCCATGTCACTCGCGGCGCGCACGCTGCGAGGCGAATCATGGGCTCACGGATTCTGGTGGTCGAGGACGAGTCGGACCTGGCCGAGCTCGTGGCTTTCAATCTTCGACAGGCCGGGCACACCGTCACCGTTGCGCGCGACGGAGCCACGGCGTTCGGCGAGCTGCGCCGTAACCCACCGGACCTGATCGTGCTCGACCTCATGCTCCCCGACGCGAGCGGCACCGAGATCTGCCGCCGTCTGCGCCGCGACGCCTCGACCGAACGCATCCCGGTCGTGATGGTGACCGCGCGCGGAGAAGAGGTCGACCGGGTCGTGGGCTTCGAGGTCGGAGCCGACGACTACATCACCAAGCCCTTCAGCCCGCGCGAGCTGGTGCTGCGCGTGCAAGCGGTGCTGCGCCGGACGCAGGTGGCCCAGAGCCAGCCGAGCGAGATCGTGCGCGTCGCCCGCCTGACCCTCGACGTGCCACGCCACCAGGTTCACGTCGACGAGCAGGAGGTCCCCCTCACGGCCCTCGAATTCAAGCTGCTGCTCGACCTGGCCTCGCGCCGCGGCCGCGTGCAGTCGCGTGACTCGCTGCTCGAGCGGGTGTGGGGGTACGCCCCCGGGGTCGAGACTCGCACGGTCGACACCCACGTCAAGCGGCTACGCGAGAAGCTGGGCGCCGCTTCGGACTACATCGAGACCGTCCGAGGCGTCGGCTACCGGCTCCGCGACGACATCCAGGACGGGTGAGCGCGGGGGCGGGCAGCTTCGGGCGCGCGCCGCCATCGGCGCTCCGGCGAGAGCGGGGCGGCCGCAGCGGGACTATGATTGGGGCGTGACCAGCGGCCTCAGACCCAAGCTCATCGTGGCGGTCGTCACGGCGACCACGGCGCTGATGCTGGCCATGCTGCTGCTCGAGGGGCCGATTGTCGGCTATCGCGAGACCCAGCGCGTGCAGGGTGAGTTGCTCGCGGCGGCGCGCGAGGTCGCGGCGGCCGTCGACCTCGGCACGCCGCCCGACGAGGCGGCGGACCGGGTGGGCGCCCAAACCGGCACCCGCATCCTCGTGCTGGGGCCGGGCGGCCGCGTGCTCGGCGACACCGCCCGCGACGGCGAGGCGCTCTCGAAGGCACCGCCCATGGGCGGCGGTTCCGAGATCGCGCAAGCACGTCGTCGGGGCACGGGCACGGCCGTGGCACGGGACCCGGCGACGAGCACGCCGTGGGTCTACGCGGCCGTGGCCCGCGACGGACGCATCATCGTGGCCTCCCGGTCCGCCGCGTCGATCGATGCGGCACGGGACGAGCTGCGCGAGGTCCTGTTGCTCGGCGGCGCGGTGGCCGTCCTCGCCGCCGTGCTCCTGACCATCGCCCTGTCACACACCATGGTGCGCCCCATGCGCGAGCTGACCCGTGTGGCCGACGCGCTCTCGGCGGGCGACCTCGAGGTGCGCACGCGGGCCCAGGGCAACGACGAGCTGGGGCGCCTCGGCCGCGCTCTCGACCGCATGGCAGACCAGCTGCGCGAGCGCCTTCGTAACCTCCGCGCCGAGGAGGCCCGCCTGCGCACGGTGCTCGATGCGATGGTGGAGGCGGTGTTCGTCACCGACGCGAAGGGCCGCATCGTGCTGACCAACGCGGCCCTCGACCGCATGGTGAATGGACCCGTGCGGGGGCGGACGGCCATCGAGGCGATACGGAGCCCGGAGCTCCACGACGCCGTGCAGCGGGCGCGGGAAGGCGAGACCGTGACCGTCGACTTCGGGACGCGCGTGGAAGCGGAGGAGCGGTCCATCGCCGCGCACCTGGCGCCCTTGCCGGACAAGGCCGGCGTCGTGTCGGTGCTCCACGACGTCACCGAGATGAAGCGCGCGGACCGCGTGCGACGGGACTTCGTCGCCAACGCGAGCCACGAGCTGCGCACGCCCCTGACCGCCATCCGGGGCTTCGCCGAGACCCTGCGCGACGGGGCCGTGCAGGACCCGGAGGCCTCGACGCGTTTCCTCGACACCATCGTGCGCCACACCCTCCGCTTGCAGCGCCTGGTCGACGACCTCTTGCTCCTGTCGCGCGCCGAGTCGCCCGACGAGCACTACGAGGTGGGGCCCGTCGACGTCGGTCCGGTCGCGACCGACGTGGTGCGCGGGCTCGGGGCCCAGGCGGCGGCGAAGGACATCACGGTGCGCCTCGAGGGGGTCGACGGTCTGCCGGCGGCGCACGCGAGTGAGGACGCCCTCGACCAGGTGCTCGTCAACCTGGTCGACAACGCGATCAAGTACACGCCCCAGGGCGGACAGGTCATCGTGCGCGGGCGGAGCGACGACGGTCGCGTGACGCTGGAGGTCACCGATACGGGGCCGGGCATTCCGCCGCACCACGCCGCGCGCATCTTCGAGCGCTTCTACCGCGTCGACAAGGGACGCTCGCGCGAGGTGGGAGGCACGGGCCTGGGCCTGTCGATCGTCAAGCACCTGGTGCAGCGGATGGGCGCCGACGTCGTCGTGGACAGCCGCGTGGGCGGCGGCACGACGTTCCGGATCATCCTTCCGGTGGAAGCGCCGTCGCCGGAGCCTCCCGCGGCGCCGGGGACCTGACGGTCGGGCTCAGAGCCCGGCGACGGCCACGGGGTGGCTCGCCCCGGGGAAGAGGCGCCGGGTGACGGCTTCCCCGTCGCCTTCGGGCACGGGACGAAGACGTCCGCCTTCGCAGTCGTAGAGACGCAGGGGGCGGGCGTGCTCGACCACCGCGGTGGTGCAGAACACGCGCGGCTCCGGGACGGCTCCGACGGCACGGTCGCTCGCGCGGTGGGTGTGCCCGTGCAGGACGTGCAGGTGCGGGTGCCGGTCGAGCAGGGCCCGCTCCTGGCGGTGGTTCTGCAGGCCGTCGATGAAGCCCATCCCCGGTACCGGATGGGACGTCGGCGGATGGTGCTGGGCGACCACGAGCGCGCGGCGCCGCATGACCGGGTCTCCTGCGAGCGCATCGAGCGCGGCCAGGTCCTCGGTCCCGACGATGCCCCCCGAGCGCGTGAAGGCCTGGTCGATCGTCGTCGACAGGGGCAGGAACGCCACCCCGTCGAAGAGCACCACCTGCCCCGGGCGGCTCGTGCGTGCGAAGGGCTCGAGGGGGCCTTCGAGGGCGCGGTCGAAGGCGTGCACGTCGGTGTAGGCGTCGTGGTTGCCCGGCACGAGCGTGACCTTCTCCGGATCGCGCACCTCTTCGGTGAGGACCTCGGCCAGGGCTTCGAACTGCGCGTCGGTGCCGTCCTCGGTCAGGTCCCCGGTCACGACGAGGTGATCGACGGCCTCGTCGCGCACGCGCTCGAGCGACGCGCGCAGCCGCTCCCGCCGCCCGGCGGCGTCGAGCGGTCGTCCGAAGCTGAGGTAGCGAAGGCGCAACCGCTCCTTCGCGGCGCGGCTCTGGTGGTGGTCCTCGAGCACGTGGAGGTCCGAGAGATGTGCGATGCGGGTCATTTCACCGACCTGAATCGCATGCCCATGGGTCCGTCTGGTGAACGGACGCCCACGATCCGGCAAATGGGCGGGTCGCCCGCACCTCGTGGCGGACGCTGCACGGCGCATCTCAGTCGCCGTCGCCGTCGCCGTCGCTGTCGAAGGGCGTCGGGGTCTGGGGCCGCCAGGGCGCCCTCGTGCCGTGGAGCCACTGCCACAACAAGCGCGACAGCCCCGGCTGGTTGTCCACGTGGCTCCAGTCGTAGCTCTTCGACTGCTCCGCCAGGGCCGACCCGTCGTTCGGGTTCGTCTCGTCCGGCCACGTCCGCGCGATGTGGTCGTAGGGGGTGTAGTCCGGCGTCGAGGTGAAGGCGTCGTAGAGCGGGGCCGCCTCGGCCCACGCCTGGTTGAGCGGCGCGTCCAGGCCGAGGATGAGCTGCACCGTGCGGTAGATCGACGACTCGTCGTAGTGCACGTGGGTCGGGTAGCCGCGCTTGGCCCAGGGCGAGATGACGAGGAGCGGCGAGCGGTGGTTGTCGACGTGGTCGCCGCCGTCCTGCGGGTCGTCCTCGATGACGAAGATCACGGTGGACGGCCAAAAGGTCGAGTGGCTGACCGCATCGACGATCGTGCCGAGGCCATCGTCGTTGTCGGCGATCATCGAGCGCGGCGTCGGTGCGCCGGGCAGGCGGCCGTTGGTGTGGTCGTCAGGCAGGACGACGTAGCTGAAGGTCTTCATGTTGCAGCGGGCCTGCCACTGGTCCGAAAGGTACTGGGCCTTGAGCAGGTCCTTGACGTTGTAGTTGATGATCAGGCCCGGGTAGTGGGGGTCGAGGGGCACCGAGCCGCTGGAGCCGACCGCCTCGCCGTAGTTGCCGACCGTCACGCCGTTGGTCATGAAGTAGCTGAAGATCGTCCCTTCTTCCGGGAATCCGATGGGAGCGGCGATGCCCTGGGGCGGAGCCGTCCAGTACCCCCGACCCCACGTCGTCTCCCAGGAGCGCTCCACGAAGTCCGTCGAGCGTCCTTCGGTCGTCCAGATGTGGCCCTGGATCGACTGCTCCGCATTCGAGTAGTAGTTGTCGGCAAAGGCGAACTCCCGCGCGAGCTCGAGGGTGTTGGGGATCACCTGTCCGATCGTGTCCGCGGGGATCAGGGTCAGGGAGGGGTCGCCGTTGCCGAGGGGGGCGCCGCTCGCGTCGGTCAGGGCGCCCAGGTAGGCATCGTAGGTCTTGTTCTCGCGCACGATCACGACGACGTGATCGATGAGCCGGGAGGGCCCCTCGCCCGGGCGCGGGATCGGGAAGTCGTAGTCCGCGCCGGCCGGGCACTGCACCTCTTGGAAGCGGGTCGGGCGGGTGTTGTTCGAAGCGACCTCCGTGTCCCAGCCGGTGAGGGCGGCGTCGGTGAGGTCGGCCGCATCGACGCGCTCCACGCTCCCGTTCAAGAGGTCGAGGATGCTGGTCGTGTCCGGCGTGTCGTTCGCGCCGGTCCCCTCGTCCTTGCCGTTGGCGATGAGGACCGAGCCGTCCGGGAGCGCGGCCACGTCGGTCGGGTACCACATGGTCGGGATGCGACCGACGCGGTGATAGCCCATGGCCGTCTCGTCGAGCACGTCGACGGCGTTGTTCCCCGCGTCGACGGCGTAGAGGCGACCCGTCGCGTCGAAGGCGACGGCCGCGGGCGAGGCGCCCCGAGGGGCGTCCTGACCGGAGATCCACACCGTTCCGGTGACAACCCGCATCGTCACGTCGATCACCGACAGGGAGTCGCTGTCCGAGTTGGCGACCAACAGGCGTGCGCCGTCCGGCGACAGGGCCATACCCTCCGGGTTCTTGTCGACCATGATCGGGTCGCCTGCCGTCCCGTCGGCGAGGGAGATGGGCACGACCTCGGACAAGCCCCAAAGGGACACGAAGGCCGTGGCGTCGTCGGGGGTCACGGCGAGGCCGTAGGGGCGGGCCCCGTCGTCGAGCGGGACGCTGTGGATCATGCTGCCCGTGTCGGTATCGACGACGACCACCTGGTTGCCGAACATCAGGTTGGCGACGAGCGTGTGGCCGTCCGACAGGAGCGCGATGTCCGAGATGTACCCGTCGCCCACCATCGACGCGAGGGTCAGGTCGTGGGCGTGGTCCGCGGTCAGGGTGCCCGTCGTCGGGTCCAGATCGAAGGCCCAGACCATGTTCGAGCCGCCGCCCGAGGCCCACACCTTGCGGCCGTCCGACGAGATCGCCAGCCCCAGGAACACGGCCCCGCCCGAGCGCTCACCGAATGTGATCTGACTCACGACCGTGCCGCTCGCGAAGTCGATGACCTCGAGGTGCTCGTCGCCGACGTTGCCATCGCTTTCGAGGACGAGCTGGGTCCCGGGGACGGGCAAGATCCGCATCGGGAAGCCGGGCACGCGAACCCGCTGGCCCACCATGGTGGTCCGCCGGCCGGCGGGCGTGATGAACCCACCCGCGTCGTCCTCGCCCGTCGGTAGCGTCGCGCCTCCGTCGTCGATGACGGCCTGGCACTGTCCTGTCTGGGGCGACGGGAAGGCATCCGGCATCGCGAAGCACGTGCCACCGTCGACCGCGGGGGCGTCGGGCGGGCCGGCGTCGACCGGTGGCGCGGTGTCGTCACCACCGCAACCGAAAGAGGACATCGACAAGAGGGTGAGCAGCGCTCCGAGGAGCAGCAACCGAGGGCAAGGCATCGTCGGGCGAGTCTAGCAGCCCGTCGAAGAGTGGGCCTTCGAGTCTTGCCCGAGCTTCCGATCGCCTACCGGGCGTCGCGGAGTCTGTACCCGACGCCACGGATCGTTTCGATTCCAGCCCGACGCCGCGCCGAGCTTCTCGCGCAGCCGCTTGATGTGGGTGTCGACGGTGCGCGTCTCGAGGCCGACCGGGTACTGCCAGACACGCTCGAGTAGCTCCTCGCGTCGCTGCACGCGTCCGCGCCGGAGGGCCAGGTCGAGGAGCAGGCGGAACTCGAGGGCCGTCAGGGCGACTGGCTCTTCGTCGATCCGCACCCGGTGGCGCGACACGTCGATGTCGAAGGGGCCGGCCAGGACGTGCTCGGGGCTGGGTGAGGGGCGCGAGGTGGTCCGGCGGAGGAGGGCCTCGATGCGAAGCAACAGCTCGCGGGGGCTGAAGGGCTTGCAGACGTAGTCGTCCGCGCCGAGCTCGAAACCGATCACGCGGTCGATCTCGTCGGAGCGCGCCGTGACGAAGATCACCGGCACGCTGATGGAGTCGTGGTCGCGGCGAAGACGGCGCAGCACCTCCGTGCCGCTGATGTCGGGCAGGACGACGTCGAGAAGGACGAGGTCGGGACGCTTTCGGGCCACCTCGGCCAGCGCGTCTTCCCCAGTGGCAGCCGTGCGGACGTCATGTCCAGCGCTCCGGAGATGGTGCTCGAGAAGCTCGAGCAGGTCCGGCTCGTCGTCGACAACCAATATCGAGGGCTTCATGCGGCAGACAGACCAAGATGCCAATGGTCGGTGACAAACGCGTGAACCCGGCGCGTCGCACGGGTGAGTGGTATGTGACGACACGCGTCGTCCCGGCCGATTGAACCGGGAGCGCGCCGTTCGGCGACACGACCCCCCCGTTTCCCGCCGCGCCTTCGCGAGGTGCTGCGACCAGGAAGGGCGCCCTCATCCACGGACCAGTGAGAGCACCCGGTCGAGCATGCCTGGTTGTGCCGGGGCGAGGGCCGTGCCCGCGCCGACCGACAGAACGTGTCCCCGCCAACGTACGCGCCGGCTGCACCAGGCCACGCCCCAGCAGGCGAGCAGGAGCGGCGGACGGACGAGCTCGAGCGGTAGCAGGTGCCAGGCGAGGGGCCGCCCGCGCAAGAGGGTGAGGGCGAGCTGCGCACCGAGCACATGCAGGGCCACCGCGACGGCCAGGAGGAGGGCCGTCTCTCGGCAGGGGGCCAAGAGCACACCGGCGGCCGTGATCGGCAGCGGCATGAGGAGGGGCTCGAAGGGGAAGCCCGCCGGGGCCATGGCGCGGCGAATCTTCGCCCAGCGGGTGTGCCGTTCGAGGGAGCGACGCATCGAGCAGGCCACGTTGCGGTTGTCGACGCGGTGCTTCGAGATGCTCACCCGGTGTCCGGCGCCGGCGAAGAGCCGACCGAGGGCGTGATCCTCGGCGAGCACGTCGGCCACCGCCGCGAAGCCGCCCAGAGCGCGAAGGTCGGCGCGCCGCATGGCCATGGACTTGCCGATGGTGATGGGGTTTCGGCTGAGCGCGTAGCCGCCGACGACGCCGGGTGCGACGTGGGTGGCCAGGACCAGGTTCTCGAGGGCGGCCCCGAGGCTCCGTTCGCCCGTACCGGCGATGAGGCTCGAGACGAGCCCGACCCCCGGCACGCGCAGCGCGATCAGCAGGTGCACGAGGTAGTCGGGCCGAACGCGGACGTTCGAGTCCGAGATGACGAGGACCTCGCCCGTGGCCACGCGCTCGAGGCCGAGGAGCTGGGCCACCTTCGGGTTGAGGGCGGCATCGGGGTCCGTCTGCACGAGGCGGACCTCGAGCTCCGGATGGCTGCGGACGAAGTCGGCGGCGAGGGGCCAGGCGGGATCGGCCGGCGAGGCGACGCCGAGGAGCAGCTCGAAGTGCACGCCACGGAGCGCGGCGAAGGACGCCAGGTTGTCGGCCAGGTCGTCGTCCCATCCGGACAGGGGCTTGAGGATCGAGACGCGCTCGGTCGGGGGAGCCGAGCCGGAGGGACCAGGACCGCTCCTGCCGAGGCTGACCGCGAAGACGGCCATCATCAGGAGGTAGGTGCCGATGGAGAACCCGCCGACGGCGAGGCAGAGGATCTGCAGAGGGTCCATCGACTCTCAGGGAGCCATCCCGCGGTGTCCGGAGGCCAAAGGCGAGGTGCCGAAGCCGTGACGAGTCCAGAGGACGAGCGGCATGGGTCCCTTGCCCCGCCCACGTCGCGCGTTCGTCACCTGGATGTCACAACCGCGGCCCAGGTTGCGCCGGTTGCGCGCCGGGGAGGGGAAAGCCACCGCTCCATTCGTCCGTGGTCGTGGCCAAGGCCTCTCCGACGCTCCATAGTATCGGCTGTGATAGTCGAGCTAGGCTCTACGGCGTTGCCCATGCCCCAACTCGAACCCGCTGCGCGTCCCGGAGAGGCGCTCCCTCTCTCCATCGACGACCCGAAGATGCAGGCGAAGGACGTCTCCGTGTTCTACGGGCAGAAGAGCGCCGTCCACGACGTGACCCTGTCCATCCGGGACAAGGCCGTCACGGCGCTCATCGGCCCCTCGGGCTGCGGCAAGACCACGTTCCTCCGGTCGCTCAACCGCATGAACGACCTGATCGAAGGCGCCCGGGTCCAGGGCGTCATCACCCTGGACGGCGAGAACATCTACGCGCGCGGAGTGGACCCGGTCGATGCTCCGCCGTCGCGTGGGCATGGTCTTCCAGCGGCCCAACCCCTTCCCGAAGACGATCTTCGAGAACGTGGCCTACGGCCTGCGGATCGCTGGCGAGAGGAAGAAGGCAGCCCTGGCCGAACGCGTGGAGAGCCTCGCTTCGGGCCGGCCCTGTGGGACGAGGTGAAGGACCGCCTCGACCAGAGCGCCTACGCGTCTGTCCGGCGGGCAGCAGCAGCGCCTGTGCATCGCGCGCGCGCTGGCCGTCGAGCCCGAGGTGGTCCTGATGGACGAGCCCGCTCGGCCCTGGACCCCATCGCCACCGCCCATCGAGGAGCTGATCCGCGAGCTCGCAGCGAGTACACGATCGTCATCGTGACCCACAACATGCAGCAGGCCGCCCGGGTCAGCGACTTCACTGCCTTCTTCTACATGGGGGGCTTGGTGGAGTACGGCGACACGGAGACGATCTTTACCCGGCCCAGTGAACGGCGTACCGAGGAGTACATCACCGGGCGGTTCGGGTGAAAGCGATGGGGGCGCGAGGCAACATGCTCGGTCACACGAGTCAGGAGTACGAAGCGGAGCTGCGGCAGCTCAAGGACCGGCTGCTGGCCATGGGGGGGCGCTGCGAGCAGATGATGAGCGCCGCGATCCGCGCCCTCGAGGAGCAGGACGCGGACCTGGCCCGCCAGGTCGAGGAGACGGACCGGGAGATCAACGCCGACGAGCTGGCCGTCGACGACATGGCGGTTCGCATCCTGGCCCTGCGCCAGCCCGTTGACGGGATCTGCGCTTCACGCTCGCGGCGCTCAAGGTCGTGACGGACCTCGAGCGCATCGGTGACGAGGCGGTCAACGTGGCGGAGCGCGCCGAGGAGGCCGCCGACCGGAGCGAGCTGCCCCAGCCGCACATCGACCTGCCCGTGATGTCGCAGCTGGCCGCGAGCATGCTGCACGACGCCCTCGACGCCTTCGTCGAGGAGGACGCCGACAAGGCGCGCGACGTGCTCCTGCGCGACGATCAGGTGGACGACTACTACGGGCGCATCCTGCTCAACTCGGTCGAGTACATGTCCACCCACTCGAAGCGCATCCGGGCAGGCATGGGCGTCGCCTCCTGCGCCAAGTACCTCGAGCGCATCGCCGACCACGCCACGAACATCGCCGAGATGGTCGTGTACCTGGTGCGCGGCGTAGACGTGCGTCACAAGGGCAACGTCTGAGGCGGGGTCTACCCCGCGCGGAATGAACGCGCCTCGCACCGGTGCGGGGACGATGGCGCTCGAACGCGACCGTGTTGCTCGTGGCGGCTTTGACCCTATCCTACGGGCCGCGTCGCTTCCCGGACGCGTGAGGCCCCCGTGCACGCACTTCGCTCGCTCGCCGTCGCGGCGTCCCTCGCAGTGCTTCTGGTCGCGCTCTCGTCGACGCGCGCCGCGGCGCAGCAGCCGCCCCTCGTCGACGCGGACGCGGGCACTGCGGCGGCGACCGATGCGGGAGCCGCCGACGGCGGGACGGTCGCGCCCCCGGCGCTCGTGCCGCCACGCCTCCGAGAGTTCGTGGAGGCCACCTACCCCGAGGAGGCGAAGACCGAGGGGCTGGAGGCGGCCGTCGTCCTCCAGATCACCATCGGCGTCGACGGGCACGTGACCGATGTGCACGTGGTGACGCCGGCCGGGCACGGCTTCGACGAGGCCGCGACGGCGGCGGCACGCCAGTTCGTGTTCGCGCCCGCGCGCCGGGGCGACCAGCCGATCCCGTCGCGCATCCAGTATCGCTACGTGTTCGAGATGCACGAGGCGCCCGCTTCGCCCGACGGTGGGACCGGGCCGGGGGCCGCGGGCGGAGGCAGCAGCGAAGCGGGTGCGATCTCGGGTGCAGGTGGGCCTGCAGGCGGCGCGGCAGGCGGCAGCGCGAACGGGACGGGCGGGGCCGGAGCCGCCGCTGCGCAGGTGGAAGGCGGAACGGGCGCTGCGGCCGGCGCGGCTTCCGGGAGCTCCGCCGCCGGAGCGACGGGCGCCGCGGGTGCGACCGGCCAGGAGCAAGGCAGCGGAGCCAGGCCGAGCGCCGAGGCCACGCCCACGTTCGGCGCCTCGGCCGTCGTCTCCGCGCCCCCGCGAGAAGTAACCCGACGCACCATCGGTCGCGAGGAGCTCACGCGCATCCCGGGGACCCGCGGCGACGCGCTCCGAGCCGTGGAGCTTCTGCCCGGCGTGGGCCGCCCCCCCTTCGGCGCGGGCGTGCTCATCGTCCGAGGTAGCGCGCCGAACGACAGCGAGATCTTCCTCGACGGGATGCCCGTGCCGCTGCTCTACCACTTCGGTGGCCTGACGAGCTTCATGAACACCCGCCTGCTCCAGCGCATCGATTTCTTCCCCGGCAACTTCAGCGTGCGCTACGGGCGGCGCACCGGCGGCATCCTCGACGTGGCCGCGCGCGAGCCCGCGACCGACGGCTACCACGGCGTCGCCGACGTGAACCTCATCGACGCCTCCGTGCTGGCCGAGGGACCCGTCGGCAAGCACGCATCGGTCGCCATCGCTGCGCGTCGCAGCTACATCGACTTCCTGCTCGCCAACGCACCGAGCGGAACCTTCGATCTGGTCGCGGCCCCGGTCTACTGGGACTACCAGGCCCTCGCTGCCTGGCACCCCGACCCGCGCGACACGGTCGAGCTCCGGGTCTACGGATCGAGCGACACCTTCCGCCTCGTCTTCAACCACCCCAACGACGGCGATCCGGCCGTGCGCGGCAACCTCGCCCTCCAGACCTCGTTCCACCACGTGCACGCGCGCTACCGGCGCCACCTGTCGGCCCAGGTGGACCAGGACCTGGACTTCTCCATCGGCCCGACCGACCTGACGTTCAACCTCGGCCCGGACCTGAGCCTGGGCCTGCACGCCGTGCAGATGTACGGCCGGGGCGAGTGGCGCGCGCGGCTCTCGCGGGCGGTGCGCGTCATCGGCGGCATCGACATGGCCGTCACCCCCTATGACATCTCCTTCCACGGTCCCCAGCCCGCCCAGAGCGAGGGCGCCGGCAACTCCATCGACGGGCCGGCCCTGTCGCAGCAGACAATCACGTCGGTCGACCAGACCGGCACGACCTACCGCCCGGCCGCCTACGTCGAGACGGACCTCTCACCCCTCGACCCGCTCCGCGTCGTGCTCGGTCTGCGCCTCGACTGGTACGACGAGATCCGCCACTGGTCCTTCGACCCGCGCATGGCAGCCTTCTGGGACTTCGGCCAGGGCACGCGCATCAAGGCCGGCGTCGGCATCTTCTCCCAGCCACCGGAGTTCCAGGAGTCGAACAGCGTCCTGGGCAATTCGAGCCTCGGCCCGCTCCACGCCCTGCACCTGAGCGCTGGCCTGGATCAGGACGTGGCCGACGGCATCACCGTCGGGGTGGAGGGCTTCTACAAGTACCTGTGGAACCGCGTCGTCGCCACGCCCGACGGCCGTCCGCCCCGCTTCACCAACGACGGCATCGGCCGCATCTACGGCCTCGAGATCTCGGGCCGCATCAACCCCGTGCATGCGCGGCGCTTCTTCGCCTTCCTGAGCTACACCCTCTCTCGCAGCGAGCGGAACGACCGCGGCGAAGGGTGGCGCCTGTTCGACTACGATCAAACGCACATCCTGACCCTGTCGGGCGTCTACAAGCTCGGCCGCGGCTGGGAGGCGGGCCTCACCTTCCGCCTGGTGAGTGGCAACCCGGCGACACCGGTGGTGGGCGGTATCTACGACGCCAACGCCGACACCTACACGGCCATCGACGGAGCCCTCAACAGCGTCCGCGATCCGCTGTTCAACCGGCTCGACCTGCGCATCGAGAAGAAGTGGACGTTCGCCGCGTGGAAGCTCGCCGTCTATCTCGACGTGCAGAACGTCTACAACGCCAAGAACCCGGAGGGCGTCTTCTACAACTTCGACTTCACCCAGTCGGGTGAGGTGCCCGGCCTGCCCATCATCCCGGACCTCGGCATTCGGGGGGAGATGTGAAGTATATTGCCGTCGGCTGTGTCTTGGCGGTCACGCTCGGCGTTCTGGACGGGTGCGTGCCGTCCTTCGATCCGGCGTCCAAGATCCTCGGGACGCGCGTGATCGGTGTACGCGTGGAGTCGGCTTCGGACCCGACCTCGGCCTGGCCCGCCCCGGGCGACACGGCGAACGTGCACATCCTGGTCGTCCAGCCCGGCCCCGACCCCGTCCATCTCTTCTGGTCCCTGCGGGCGTGTGCGCTCTTGCCGAATCCGAACGGGACGCCCCTGTGTGTTGGTCCCTCGTTCCCGATTCCGTCGGGCGATGGCGACGCGCCCCAGGCCGGGTCGAGCTACGAGATCGCCCTGTCCTCGCCGATCCCCGAGCTTCCCCCAGGCATCGACCACATCCTCCTCTTCGGCGCAGTGTGCACCGGAGGCGCGGCCACGGCCGGCGACGGGCCCGGCAAGGGGCACTGTGGGCCCGAGGCGACCGACTCGACCCTCCTCGCCTACCGCCTGAAGATCGCCGTCGATCCCGCGTCGCCGACGGACCACATCCCGTCCTTCGCGGAGGGTGCCATCACCCTCGAGGGTGCGCTCAACGGTGCGCCCTGGCCGCCCTTGCCCGACGGCTTCGACGAGGCAACGGCCTGCGCCCCCGGCGGGCCCCTGCCCTCGGTGACGCCCGGTGCGGCCGCCGTGCCCGTCGCGATCCACTTCGACGGCGCCGAGCGCGAGAGCTACGACGTGTCGGGCTCCGCGCCGCCCCAGACCGCCCGCGAGGTGCTCCAGCTCAGCCACTTCGCCACCGCCGGCAAGCTCGCCCGTCAGTTCTCGATCTACGAGGGCGACACCACCGATCAAACGGTGGAGTGGACACCGCCCACAGGGGCCGAGGCGCCGCCCGACGGCCTCGTGCATTTCTGGCTCGTCGTGCGTGACGGTCGCGGCGGCAACGCCTGGGCCGAGCGCGCCCTGTGCGTACACTGAAGAAGTCGTCTCAACGGGCGAGGGTGACCCGCACCGCGAGCGGGAGGAGATCGCGCAGCCGCTCCACGAGGATCTCGCGGGGCAGCGCCTGTCCCGGAGGGAGCGCGCGAACGGCCTCGGCGTCGACGAGGAGGTCCGGGTCGGGATGGGAGCGCTCGCCCAGCTCCTCGGCGAGCACCCGGGCCGCGACCATGTCGTGACCGGCCGCGTTCGTCAGGAGGCGGAGCCGCGTCCCGATGATCTGCCGAGCCATGTGGTCGTCGACGGCGCGCGCGGCCGCGTTGAGGTCGTCGACGGCGAGCGCTTCGAGGGCCACGAGGGGGGCCTCCTCGTCCGACGGGACGTGGGACCGGGAGACCACGCGCGACGGCTCGGCCGTGAGCCCCTCGTCACGCCGCCCCGACAGGGAGAAGCCGATGCGTGCGAGGCGCGTGAGGGCCTCGGCCGTCGCCGTCTCGTGCTCGACCGCCATCTCGGCGAGCTGTCGGGCCGCGCGGAACCGGCCCGTCGCAAGACACGCGGCGGCGAGCGCGACCTCCCGGCAGCCACCCGCCGCGTGCCTCAGGGGGCCGCCCGTCTCGAGGTCGGTCTTGAGGGCCGCGACCACGTCGACGCAGCGACCGCAGGTGGACAGGTGCCCCTCGGTTCGCGCCCGACTCGCGCCCTTCATCGATCCGTCGGTGAACGCCGCTACCGTTTGCTCGTCGAGGCAGCTCGCGGTGCGGGGCTGGGGCGCGAGCAAGGCCCGTTCCCGTAGGGCACCCCAGGTGGTCTCGGCCACGGCCCGCACCTTGCGGAACGCCCCGTCGGCCTCGGACCGCAGGGCCGTGTGCACACGCTCGGTCACCGTCGCGCAATCGAGCAGGAGCCGCCAGGCCTGCACCGCGTCCGGGACATGGCCATCCACCGCTGCGGCATCCGGCTCTTGCAAGTGGCCGGCCCGCTCGGCGACTCGCTCGAGCCCCGCGAGCACCGCCTGCTGCGTCATGCCGAGGACGGCGGTGATGTCGCCTCGATGCAGCCCGCGAAGCCTGAGACGCACCAGGGCCATCAGGTGCGGCGACTGACGGTCGAGGGCCTCGGTCATCTGTCGCGCGGGCTCGATGTCGACCATGTCGTCGAGGGACAGGACCGCCGGTGCCGTGAGCGCCGTGGCGACCGTCGCTGCCGGGGTCGCGTCCTGCGCCCAGCTCTGGGCGACCTGACGCGCGACCACCGCCAGGTACGGTCGAAGGCCCGAGCTTCCGTCCCAGCCACCGAGGGCCGCGGCGTCGTTGCGCGCGAGATGCCCGAGGACCTGGGCGAGGACGGCCGGCACCTCCTCGAGCGTGGTCACCCGCCGCTCGTCCAGCACCCGCACCGCGATGACCTCGATCAGCTCGCCGTAGCGCGCCCGAAGCATCTTCCAGGCGGATTCGTCGCCCTCGATACATCCGCGAACCAGCTTCGTGTCGTCGACGGGCGCGGGAGCCAGCGGGGCAGTCATCGCTCGGCGAATCCTGCCCGTCCCTCCCACGCCGAGTCAACGACCGCGACCGTGGACCGTCGGGGCGAAGCCGCCGATCCGCGTCAGCGCGTCGTGAACGTCCAGTCGAGGGTCATGGGGCTGCCGTCGAAGGTCGTGCCGGCCACGTGCACGTGGTAGCGCGTGCCCGACTGGAGCGGTTGGTAGGAATACATGAAGTAGTCGTCGGTGAGCAGCATCATGGATTGGGGGTCGTTCGGCGCGAGCCAGATGTGCTGGATCGGGGTGCTCGAGCCATCGACCGTGAGCACGTGATCGGTGATGGTGCCCATCGTGTAGATCGTGATCGGGTAGCCGCTGGGGAACCCCGAAGGAGGCGCGGGGGGTGCCGGTTCCTCGTAGCCGGCGAACGAGGGCGGCACGCCCACCTGGTTCGCATAGGGGTAGGTCACCACGACGCTCGGCGGGGTGCTGGCGCCCGCACCTGTGCCGAAGTCGATGGTGTCGCACCCGGCCGCCCCGCCGTAGCCCATGTCCCTCGTCCAGGGGTCGAGCATGGGGCTTCGGTGCCAGACCGAATCGATCCAGTCCTGGGCGGAAGTCGCCCCGTCGCCGACGAAGTCCATGACCTCGAAGCCATACCCCGCACCCCCGTAGCCTGCGGCGCTGTCGCGATCCCAGAACTCCGCCGCGGTGTACGACGAGCACCCCGAGACCTCGACGTGCGGGTCGGACACGCAGGACCCGCTTCCCTGGTTCTGGGCGTAGTACTGGCAATGGAGGCGGCTGGCCTGGTTGAGGCGCAAGTCCATGCGCGCATAGGGGACGCCCATCGCGGCGCGCACCTGGTTCATTCGCTGGTAGGCGGCGACCGCCTGGGGCGGCGCTCCGGCGGGCGGCGGCGGGACGGGGGCGGGCAGACAGGTGCCGGCCTGGCAGGTGGCCCCGTCGGAGCACACGGTGCCGCACGCGCCACAGTCGTTCGGATCGCTCGAGGTGTCCACGCAGCCGTCGGGGCACATGGTCTGGGTGCAGCTCGGCGGCGCCACCCCCGCGTCCGGCGCGGGCATCGCCGCCTCGTTGGTGTCGGGCGGCCCTGCGTCTCCGTAGCCCGGCGCGACGGCACCGGCGTCGGGGGTTTCGGCCCCGCCCGCCGAAGGAGGGCCTCCCGACAGGACCCCCGTGCACGCGGTGAGGGCCGAGAGGCTCCAGATCCCGATGCACCCTACGATCGCTGTCCTGCTCATCGACGACCCCTGTGCGCCAACAAAACGTGTTCAGGATCACAACAACTCATCAGAAGACGGAGGACCCCACGAGCGCAGGCCGCGTCGAGGCCTCACGCGTGAACAGGGCGCTCCCCGTTTCACAGCAAGCCACATGCCATCGGCTTCCTCGCGATTTCTCGGGCATTTCGAGGGATGGGCTGGCGCACGGAGCGCGCCGCGTTCCGTGGCGAGGACTCTGGCCACCCATCGAGCTACTGGCCTGCCGAGCTCGCGCGTGCCGCGCCCCTGGGCTCGATGCCCACTCGGGATGAACCCCGAGCCGCGAAGCGTCAAGGATTCCGCGGGCTTGTTTGACATCCTGAAGGGCGTTCCCTACGATCCGTGACCCTCCATGGTCGATCGAATAGGCAACTGTCGGGTCCTCGGCGAGATCGGCAGTGGCGGCATGGCCGTCGTCTACAAGGCCGTCCAGGAGCCCCTCGGGCGCCTCGTGGCGGTCAAGGCCCTCAAGCCGTCGATCGCGGTCGACAGCCAGTTCGCCAAGAGGTTCGAGCGCGAGGCCCACTTCATGGCCACGCTGCAGCACGAGAACATCCTGCACGTCCACGACTTCGTCAAAGACGCCGGGACGATGTTCATCATCATGGAGTACGTACAGGGCATCGACCTGTACGACGTCCTCGACCGGTCGCCGATCCTGCCGATCGACGTGGCGGCGATCGTCGCCCTGCAGGTCGCGCGCGCCCTCGACTACGCGCACTTCCGCGGCATCATCCACCGCGACATCAAGCCCGCGAACATCATGATCTCGCAGCAGGGCGAGGTGAAGCTGATGGACTTCGGGATCGCGCGCGACGACAAGCTCAGCGATCTCACCGAGACGGGCACGGGCCTGGGCACGCCGAGCTACATGAGCCCCGAGCAGATCCTCGGCGACAAGCTCGACTTCCGCAGCGACATCTTCTCCCTCGGCATCGTGCTCTACCAGATGATCACGGGGCGCAAGCCGTTCATCGAGGACGACGCGCGGACCGTGATGCAGAAGATCCGCCTCGACCGCTACACGGCGCCACGCAAGCTCAACGCCCACGTCCCGCGTCCGCTCGAACGCATCCTCTCGCGGTGCATGGAGAAGATGCCGGCGAACCGTTACCCGACGACGCAGGCGCTCATCGACGACCTCATGGAGTTCCTCGCGCCGCGCGTGCCCATGAACTACAACGCGCGCCTCGTGATGTACCTCCGAGACATGAACGTCCTCGGCGATGCGGAGGCGAACGAGATCCTGCAAGCCGGCGCGCCGCGCAGCGTGCGGCGCAGCCCTGTCGACCGGCGCGTCGTGAGGCAGGTCGGGATGGTCATGGGCGCCCTCTTCCTCGCGATCGGTGCGAGCGGCGGCGCCATCCAGGCGGCGAGCGGTCGACTCGGAGGCAACCCGGACGACTTCGCCGCCGAGTCGGGCGTGGCGGTGATCCCGCACCACGCCGGCTTCCTTCGCATCGTGGTCGAGCCCTGGGCCGACGTGTACATCGACGGCCAGAAGGTGGCGACGACACCGACCGCGCAGAGGATCGCGCTCACGCCCGGCCGCCACTACCTCAAGTTGTCGAACCCCTACTACGAGCCCCTCGATCGCGAGGTGCGCATCCATCCCGGCAAGACGGAGATCGTGCACGCCGAGCTGACGGCGCGACGCGCCTCGTCCGCCGAGCCGGAGCCGGGCTTGCCCGAGGGCGCCACGACGGCGGAGGCCCATCCGTGAGGAGAACGCCCACGGCCGGTCGGGCGCTGCTCCCCGTCCTGTGCGCCGCAGTGATCCTCTCGGTGGTGCCGGGCGCCCACGCCCAGGACCCGGCCTACGTCCACGTGGTGCGGCCCGGCGAGACGCTCGCATCGATCGCCCAGCGCTACTACGGCGACCCCCAGCGCGAGACGGTGCTCGTGGCGGAGAACGGGCTGATGGCCCACGGCGGCGCGGCCATCGTGGTGGGCATGCGCCTCCTCATCCCGCACGTGAGCTATCACCGCGTGACGGCCGGCGAGACGTGGGCCGAGCTGGCGACGCGCTACTACGGCGACCCGCGTCGCGCCTTCGTGCTGATCGAAGCGAACAACGGCACGCCGGGCGAGCAACCGGATGAGGGCGCCCAGCTGCTCATCCCCTATCCGCTGCGCCACGTGGGGGCCCAGGGCGACACGGTCACGCGCCTCGCCAAGCTCTACTACAGCGACAAGGAGGGTGTGGGGCGGCTGCACCGCTTCAACAGCGTGCGCGGCAATCGGCTCGCGCGCGGACAGATCCTGCTCGTGCCCCTGGCCGACCTCGTGCTGAGCGACGAGGGGCGGCAGGCGATCGCGCAGCAGACGGGGCATGCGCCCGCGGCCGGTCAGATTCGGCGCTTGCAGGCGCAGATCGACGCGAAGCTGCCGGACCTGCGCGCGGACGTGCGCACGGGCCGCTACACCGACGGGGTCGCCCTCGGCAACCGGCTGCTCGGGGCGGGCGACCTCACGGGCAACCAGGTCGTCACGATCCAGCGCGAGCTCGGCTCGGCCTACGTCGCCCTCGGCCGCACCGACCTGGCCGTGGATGCCTTCCGCGCAGCCCTCGAGCGGCAGCCCGACCTCGAGCTGGACGGCATTCGCACCTCGCCCACCGTGCTCGCCGCCTTCCACCGCGCCAAGCACCAGGCCGCCCAGGCGCAGCAGCACGCCCAGGCCCACGCCGCAGCTCACCCCGCCACGCCCGGCGACGCCGGCACCGCCCCCGCCCACGACGCCGGCCCCCCGCCCGCCCACTGATCCCCGCGCGCAGCGCGCGATGTGCTCGGGAGCGTTCACGCCCTCGCTGCCCACTCCTCGCTCGAAGCGGATCGCGGCGCTCTTGTTGTGTTGGGGGGGAAACGGGCGGGGGGCGATGTGCTCGGGGGCGTTCACGCTCTTGTTGCGTTGGGGGGAAACGGGCGGGGGGCGATGTGCTCGGGGGCGTTCACGCCCTCGCTGCGCTCGGGGAGGGGGGCTCGCGCCCCCCTCCCGCTGCACATTCAGCGCGGGTAGCGCTACGACTCTCTGATTGTGCTTCGGGCGCCGAATGCACACCGGCTCCCTCCCCTGCCTTTCGCGTGGAACCGCGTCCCATGTTTTGGTCTTGCGAATGCCCTCGCTGCGCTCGGGGAGGGGGGCTCGCGCCCCCCTCCCGCTGCACATTCGGCGCGGGTAGCGCTACGACTTTCTGATTGTGCTTCGGGCGCCGAATGCACACCGGCTCCCTCCCCCGCGGGCTCGCCTCCGGCTCGCAAAACTCGCTTCAAGCGCCAGTCTCCCCCCCGTTCGGCCGTCCCAGCGCGATTCCGGCGCGACGTCACCCCTTGCGGCGCGCTCGCTTCTTGGCGCGTGCGGGGGAGACACGCCGGCGCGTTCCGCTCACCGGCCCGTTGCCCGGGCCCTCCTCGCCGTCCCCGGTCGCCACGGCGAGGGCCGCGCTCGGGATGGGCGTCTCGCCCCGGTCGCGCGCCAGACCGCGCACGACGACGTAGCCGATGACCGCGACGGGCAAGAGCACCATCGAGATGAGCTGCGACGTCGAGAAGCCGAAGGCGAAGCCCCGCTCCGGATCGTCACGGATGTACTCGATGAGAAAGCGCCACACCGCGTAGGCAGAGACGACCGTAAACAGCACCTGGCCGCGGAAGGTGCGGTGCTTCCACACGTAGAGGGCGAGGCCGAAGATCGCGAGCCCCGCCACCGCCGCGTAGAGCTGTGTCGGGTGCACCGGGAACGACGCCGTCGCCGTGTCGGGCAGACCGTACTTCTGCACGTGCTCGAGCCACGGGGGCGAGCCGCTCATCGCGCTGCCGACGAGCAGCTTCCGGCCGCCGTCCAGGTTCTGCCACTTCGGGAACGTCCCGAGCGAGGCGAGCCACGAGGGCGCGTGCTTGCCGAGCCGCGTGCCGAAGTCGCAGCCGTAGAGCCAGCAGCCCACGCGCGTAAACATCAGCCCGAGGCCGAGGGCTGGCGCGACCACGTCCGCCCAGGCGAGGAGGGGCACCTTCTTGATGCGCAGGTAGATGTACGAGCCGAGGAAGCCGCCGATGAACCCGCCGTAGGCGACGAGCCCGCCCGTGCGGAACGAGAACCAACTGGTGACCGTGGAGAACTCGCTCGGGTTCGTGACGATGTAGAGCACGCGCGAGCCCAAGAGGCCCGCGATGGCCGTGAGGATGAAGCAGTTCGCCATCAGCTCCCGGTCGAGCCCCTCCTTCTTCGCGCCGAGGGACATGATCAGGTACCAGGCCGCGATGAGGCTCAGGCCGAGCATCACGCCGTAGGAGTAGATGGGGATGACCCCCCACGGCGTCGGCACGTGAAACAGGATCGGATACATGGCTCCCGGGCATCTTCCCGCCGGTGCCCGGCAGGTCAAGGGCGCGCCGCGCCGGATGGATCGGACGGTTGCGCGCCGGCCCGGGCAATGGTCAAGCGATCGCTTAACCGTCCTTTCTTCCGCCAAAATGGTCAAGCAATCGCTTTACTTTTGTCCAGCCGCGCTCCGGGCCACCCCAAGCCCCATGGGCTCGGTCCCCTCAGCGCACTGCGATCGTCGTCGGGGCGGCGCCGCCGACGCTCACGTAGAGGGTGTCGCCGTCGCGGACCCAGCAGACCCCGTCGCATCCCGCCTGCACCGTCGCCGCGTCGACCGACGCCGTCACGGCTGCACCTGCGCTCGACACGGTCGTCACGGTCGTGAGCGACGGCTCGGCGTCGGCGAGCTCGATGCGCATCCGGAGGTCGTCGAGCCCACCGGCGCTCGGCGTCACGGTGAGATCGAGGCCGGCGGCGGTGCGGTTCGCGCGCAGCGTGATGCCCTCCTCGGTCGTGATCGTCCGGTCGCCCGCAGGGAAGATCCACGCCCGGAGGTAGGGTCGGTCCGCCGGATCGACGACCGGCGCCTCCGCGTTGGCCAGCGTGTCCAGGTCCGCCGGCAGGAGGGGCAGCATCGCGCCCTGACGGATGAAGACCGGTGGCGTGCCGATGGGTGCATCGACCGTGATGTCGCTCGGCCCCGTGAAGCGCGCACCCGTGAACCAGTGGAACCAGGTGCCTGGCGGCAGGTGCAGGGTGCGCGTCGTCGCGCCCTCGGTGACGACCGGCGCGACGAAGAGGTCGTCGCCGAGCATGTAGGCGTAGGGGTCGCTCCCCGAGCCCGGATCGTTCGGGTAGGCGAGGGCGGGGGAGGCGACCGGCGGATGGCCGTCGGTCGAAGCGCGGATCGCGTTCATGCGCAGGTAGGGCACGAGGGCCATGTGGGCCTGGGCGAGCGTGCGGTAGATGGCGCCGGCCGTCGCGTCGTAGAGCCACGGGTCGTGGTGGTCGCCGCCGCCGCCGAGCTCGAGGATCGGCGAGAAGGCGGTGTGCTCGGCCCAACGCAGGAGCGCCTCGCGCGTCGGCATGCCGTCCCGGAACCCGCCCGTGTCCGAGCCGAAGGTCGGGAAGCCGCTCGCCGCCAGCGATTGCAGCGCGCTCACCGCGGCCGGGAGCCCGCCCACCTGATCGCCGGTCGCCTCACGAAAGTCGTTGTCCAGGTCACCCGGCCAGACGATGTCGGCGACCTGCTGCCCGCCCCACACCGACGCCCGCACGATGGTGAAGCCGCCCTCGTCGCCTGCCCCGCGTCGAGCGCGTTGCGGTAGGCCTGGTGGTAGAGCAGGGCGTAGAGGCCGTGCATCTGACGCTCCGTGCTTTCGTCGCTGAACCGCAGCCCGAGCCGCACGCCGGCCACCGCGGCCACGATGTCCTCGCCGAAGTCGAGCTTGAACCCGCGCACCCCCATGGCGACGAGCGGCGCGATGTGCGACGTCCAGAAGGCGCTCGCCGCATCGCTCGTGAAGTCAATCATCGCGCCGGGGGCGCCCGGCGAGGACGAGCCACCAGCGGCATGTCATTGGGGCCCCGCACGAGCCAACCGTTGTCGCGCGCCATCACGAAGAGCCTCTCGGCATCGTTCGTCGGCGTCCCTCCGTCAGCGACCACGTCGAGGTAGGGCGTGCTCCACAGGACCGGCTCGTAGCCCATGGCGCGCAGGTTCGCGAGCATGGCGGGCGGGTCCGGAAAGCGCGTCGTGTCGAACTCGAGGTCGTTGTAGGAAGTCTGCCAGGGGTTGTCGATCCAGAACGCGGTGCACGGAATGTGCATGCTCCGGATGTCGTCGCGGTCCTGTTGCAACGTGTCGATGGTCCACTCGTCGCGCCAGTGCATGGGTGCGAAGGCCCAGCGCGGCGGCAGGCGCGGCAAGCCCGTCTGGCGCGTGTACTTCGCCACCACCTCGAGCGGGTCCGGGTCGACGTAGAAGTAGACGTCCAGATCGCCGCCTTCGAACGTGGCGGTCACGGCGCTCGAATCGCTCGACGCCACGTCGAAGGCGCCCGCCTCCCGCGACTTCACGAACACGCCATAGCCCTTCGTCGACACGAAGAAGGGGACCGGTACGTGGTGCTCGTTGGTGCCGCTCACCGTGCCGCCGAGGGCGAGACTGCATCGGGACGACGGTGCCGCGCGCGTCGGGACCGCCGAGGCGTTCGCCGAGGCCGTAGTAGCCGCCGTCGTCCGCCGCGAGGCCGATGCGCGCGAGGGCCACGTCCGAGACCGACGGGTCACGTGACAGGTGCATGCGCAGCACGCCGGGTGCAGGGGCGCTCAGGTCGAGGGTCGCCCGTCGGCCGTTTTCGTCGCCGAGGACCGCACTCGTCCGGGAGGTATCCGAGAGGCCGAAGCCGAGCGTATGGAAGATCACGTTCGTGGCCGTGGGTGGAAGCGGCGAGTGGTAGCGGGTGTCGCCTCCGCCCGCGCTGCCGAACGACAGGGCGTAGCCCGGGGCCGAGGCGACGACGACGGTCCCGTCGGGCCGCTCGACGTGGAAGCGCAGGGGGTCGGTGTCGACGACGAGGGAGGCGTTGTCGCCGTCGATGCGCAGGGACAGGGGGGTCGGTGTGCGGGCGTCGGGAACCGCGGCGTCACCGGGGCCGCCGTCGGCCGGCGCGCCCGTGTCGTCCCCGCAGCCGGCGCCAAGCGCGCCCATGGCCGCCGCCAGGGCGAGCACCAGCAGCGCACGACCCCACGCCCCGTCCCCTCGTCGGACGTTCGCCATCCGTCACGCAGGATAGACGAAAGCGCCGGGAGCCGGGGGCGGCGCTTGCGTCGCGGGCTCCGATCGCGCGGGCACGAGCGACCATCCCCTCCGCAGCGTACAATGGGATTCTCGTTGCTCCGGGTGGCCAATCACCGGCCACCGTCCCGAGGCCCTTCCTTCGTGGCTGCCGCCACTGCTACGATCCCCTCGCCCGTGTCCAATGCACCGAAATCCCTTGCTTTCATTGCGCTGATGGGCGCGCTCGCCGTGGCGAGCGGTTGCAAGGTCTACGATCCTTCCCTCCTCGCGCAGCAGGACGCCGGTCACGAAGCCGGGTTCGATGCCGGGTTCGATGCCGGCTTCGACGCCGGGCTTCTGGACAGTGCCGTCGATGCGTCCCCGGACGCGATGCCCTGCAATCCGCGCCACCCGCCTCCACGTCCCACGACGGCCGACGGACCCGACGGCCCCGAGATCACGTTCGCCTTCAAGGACGCGGTGCTGGACCAGACCGACGGTATGTGGCGCGAGATTGGCCTCGACCTGGACGGCCTCTGCTCCTATCCACCCAACCCCATGGTCGAGTGCGTACCCCCCGACACGACCGCGGCGCCCGAGGTCGACGGCGACGACGGCATCGACAACGCGTTCGGGCACCAAGCTCCCCCTGGTGAAGCTCAGCATTCCCGACATCGGAATGACGGCGAACGAAAGCATGACCAGGGGAGTCGGCACGTTGCTGGTCACCATCCGTCGGTGGAACCACCAGGACAACGACCCGCAGATCGACGTGGTCGTCACGCAGAGCGTCTTCGGGACGCCCGGCACCCCCGATGGGGGCGTGCCGGACGTGGCCATCGACGGATCGGTGGGGACCCTGCCGGACGGCGGGATGCTTCCCTACCCGGCCTGGGACGGCAACGACTGGTTCTGGGCGCGCACCGACAACTTCCTCGGGGGCGACATGTCCCGGCCGCTCGTCGAAGACGACAACGCCTACGTGGCAAACCGCCAGATGGTCGTGACGCTCCCCGACGGTGTCCAACAGATCCTGTCCAGCGACGCCATGGCGGGGCTCCTCGTGAAGATGACCGACGCCCACTCCGTCGGCACGATCTCCGCCGACGAGAGTCGGCTCACAAACGCGATCGTCGCCGGTCGTTGGAGTCTGATCGATCTCCTGGCGACCTCGAACTCCCTGGGGGTGTGCAGCGGCTCCATCCAGTTCGCGATCCTGAGCGCCCAGCTCAATCGCTTCGCCGACGTGCGACGGACGCCCGGCACGGGTGGGCCTGGCGTGAAGTGCGACGCGGTCAGCATCGGCGTCGAGTACACGGGCTACCGCGGCCGCGTGGCGGGTGTGGCGCTCGGAAGGCCGCTGTCCGATCAGTGCAGCGACGGCGGCGTTCCCGACGGGGGCTGAGCGCGGGCCTGGGGTGCTCTCAGGCGATGCCGGCCATGGCGCCGAGGGCCTCGACCGTCGGGGCCGCGAGGGGCGGCTCCACGTCGTAGGCGAGACACGCGGCGGCGAGGGCCGGGCCCTGGCCGTCCTCGTCGGCGAAGAGCGCGTCGAGGGCCTTGCCGAGACGGGTCGGACGGTGCTTCCAGGTGCGGAACAGGACGCGGAGCCCCTTCGGCCACGCGCCGCGCCCGACCGCATGCCACACGGCGAAGGCGACCTGGGAGCCGAGCACGTCCGAGCCCGGCGGGTGATCGAGGACACCGAGCACCAGGTCTTCGATGAGGGTGCGGTCTCCCTCGTCGGTGGGGTCGAAGCGTTCGAGCAGATAGCGCTCGGTCAGGAACACCTCCCAGCCGAAGGGCGCCTCGATGTCCGGGTGCTGCTCGATCGCTTCGCGCACCCGGTCGACGTCGATGGCGAAGACCGCGAGGTGCACGTAGGGCACGCCGTGCCGGGCCGCCAGGGCCCGGTCCATCAGAGTGGCTGCACCGAGCGATTCCCGCTCGGTCGTCATGGTCGGCAACCGCCGCTTCGTCACGCGGGCTAAGATGCGCCGGCGCACGGCGGGCGTCGAGCGCGATGGGTCATGGCGACGGACCTCGCTACCACCGAGCAGGACGGGGCCTACCTCTTCGAGGTGCGCGTGCAGCCCCGCGCGAGCCGTGACCGCGTCGTGGGCCTCCATGGCGGGGCCCTCAAGGTCGCCCTCTGCGCCCCGCCGGTCGACGGCGCGGCCAACGACGCCCTGTGCCGCTTCTTGGCGCGCGCCCTCGGTGTGCCCCGGCGAGCCGTCACGATCGTGCGCGGCCAGCGCTCGCGCGACAAGACGGTGCGCGTCGAAGGCGCCGACCCGCGGGCCCTCATCGCGACCTGACGAAACGCACGCGCCCGAGGCACGGTCTTCAATCGAGTGTCAGGGCGCGGCGCATCGCGTCGAGGGGAGCGGCGCGTTCGGTGAAGCGCTCGAAGGCGAGGGCGCCCTGGTGGAGGAGCATCCCGAGGCCGTTGACGGTGCGCAGGCCGAGGGCGTTGGCCGCGCGCAGGACGGCCGTCTCCCGCGGCTCGTAGACGACGTCCATCACGACTGCACCGGAGGCGAGGGCGTCGAGGGGCAGGGACGCGGCGAGGGCGAGCGCCTCCGGGCCGTCCTCGAGGGTGGCGCTGGTCGCCTGGACCAGCAGCGTCGCGTTGCTGCACGCCTCGCGCAGGGCCCCGTCGTCGATGGCGACGGCCTGTGCCACCACCTCCCCGAGCGCCGGGCGGACCGATTCGAGCAGGGCGCGTGCCTTGTCCGGCGCCCGCGCGGCGACGACGATCTCGGCCGCCCCCGCGCCGGCGAGCCCGACGACCGCTGCGCGGGCCGCGCCCCCCGCGCCCACGATCACCGCCCGCGCCCCCTTCGTCCGTGCGCCCGCCTCTTCGAGGGCCCGCACCAGACCCGGCGCGTCCGTGTTGTAGCCCGCGAGCTGCTCGCCTTCGCGGACCACCGTGTTGACCGCACCGATCGCGCGCGCCGCGTCGTCGACCCGGTCGAGCAGGGCAACGATCGCCTGCTTGTGCGGCAGCGTGACGTTCACCCCCGCGATGCCGAGGGCCAAGAGGCCCCGCACCGCATCGGCGAGGCGCGACGGGGCCACGGGGAACGGCACGTAGACCGCGTCGATGCCGAGGGCCTCGATGGCCGCCCGGTGCATCGCCGGCGAGCGCGAGTGGTGCACGGGAAAGCCCACGATGCCGAGCACGCGCGTCGTGGCGTGGCTCACGGCTCCTCGCGCTCCTCGACGCGGGCGCCGAGCTGTCCCTCCGCGAGCTTCACCGTGATGCGATCGCCCGGCGCCGCGTCCGAAGCGCGGAGCAAGGCCTTGCCGGTTCGCTCGTGCAGCGCGATGGCGTAGCCCCGTGCGAGCACGGCCAGGGGCGACATGGCCTCGAGCCGCGCGCTCGCATGTCCGAGCGCGGCGCGGCGGCGGTCCAGGAGCGCCGGTCCGAGGACCCGAAGGGCGGTGCCCCGCTCGAAGAGGGCGCGGCGCTTCGCCGCGATCGGCGGCAAGGCGGCGGCGTGGAGGCGCGTCGTGAGGGCGCCGAAGGTGCGCCGGTCCCGCGCCAGGGCCGTACGTGGATTCGAGCCGTCCGAGCCGGGCCGAGAGCGAGGACAGGGCCTGCCGTTCGCGCGTGAGTCGCCGCTCCGCACCTCGCTCGACGGCCGTGCGCAGGCCATCGAGCCGTCGGCGTGCGCCGCCGAGGGCCCGCCGCGGAATCCGGCACGCCGCGCCTGAGCCGCTCGAGACGCAGCCGCTCGCGCCCCATGCGCGTCTCGAGGGCGCGTTCCAGATGGCGGCGTAGGGCGTCCATCTGTGCCTCGAGCGCGCTCCGGTCGGGGCAGACGATCTCCGCCGCGTTCGACGGGGTCGCGGCGCGCGCGTCGGCGATCAGGTCCGCGATCGTCACGTCCACCTCGTGGCCCACACCGCTCACGGTCGGCACGCGGCAGGCGGCGATGGCCCGCGCGACGCGCTCGTCGTTGAACGCCCAGAGGTCCTCGGCCGCCCCGCCCCCGCGACTCACGATCACCACGTCCAGCTCCGGGATGCGCTGGATGGCGGTGAGCGCGGCCACGATCGACTCGGGCGCGCCCTCTCCCTGCACCCGGCAGTCGGCCACGACGAGGCGCACCGGACACCGTGCCCGCGCGACACGCTCGATGTCGTGCAGGGCGGCGCCCGCCGCGCTCGTGACCACACCGACCACCCTCGGGAACTTCGGCAGGGCCCGCTTACGCGCCGTGTCGAGCAGCCCCTCGGCCGCGAGCTTTTTTCGAACGCGCTCGAGCTGGGCCGACAGGTCCCCCGCGCCTGCCGGCAACGCGAGCCGCGCGATCATCTGGAAGGAGCCGCGCGGCTCGTAGAGCGACAGCCCGCCGCGGAGCTTCACGCGCGCCCCGTCGACCATGCGGGCCTTGGCGCGTCGCGCGTCGCCACGGAACATCACGCACCGCAGCTGGGCCGGCTCCTGCTCGTCGTTCAGCGTGAAGTACAGGTGCCCCGAGGCGGCCCGCGTGACGTCGGACAGCTCACCTTCGATCCAGACGTCCCCGAAGCCGTCCTCAATCTGCATGCGCACGGCGCGGTTCACCTCGGCGACGCGCAGCACCCGCTCGCCGTCGCCGTCACCGTCGCCCTCGCGTCCCTCGCCGTCGTTCCCGCGGTCGCCGCCGGGACGGTCGAAGAGGGAGAGGGTCGAGCGGTCCCTGGACATCGCCGGGACCCTATGCCATGCCGAAGGCGCGCGCCAACCCGGGCAAAGCGTTTCCCCCGTCCACGGAGGTGTCGGACCGTGCAGCCTGGCTCTCCAGAGAGCGTCCGCATACCCGAGGCTCCGCTCACGAAACGCGGCTACTACGAGGCGCGCCCCGGCGACATCATCGGCCGGACCGACGTGCTCGTGATCGATCTGCGCCCGGAGGCGGACCTGACCGGCGACTTCGGTCACATCCACGGCGTCACCCATGTCTCGAGGGAGCAGGTGCTGCGCGACGGGCTGCCGGGGATCACCCGAGAGACGCCCGTCGTGCTCGTGAGCAACAACGGTCGCGACAGCGCAGTCGTGGCCACGCACCTCGTCCAGGATCACGGCTTTCGTGAGGTGTACAACCTCGTCGGCGGGATGGTGCGTTGGATCGCCGAAGAGCGTCCCGTCGCCCGTCGCCCCACCTGGAAGTGACGCCGATCGCCGCGAGCTGGGGGACGAAGGAGGCGCTACGCCGCGGGACGTGATCGTCGGGCTCGGCTCGAACATCGGCTCCCGTGAGGCGTTCCTCCGCGCGGCCCTCGCCTTGCTCGTGGCGGCGCCGGGCATCGAGCTCCGGGCGGTCTCCCGTGTGTTCGAGACCGAGCCGGTGGGCCCGCCCCAGCCGTCCTACCTCAACGCCGCGGCGCGTCTCGACGTGGCGCCGGAGCTCGGGGGCGAGGCGTTGCTCGATCGCCTCCTCGGCATCGAGCGGGAGCTCGGCCGCGTGCGGCGCGAGCGCTACGGCCCACGCACCATCGACCTGGACGTGCTCTTCTGGGATGGGCCCGCCGTGGCCGGGCCCCGTCTCACCGTGCCCCACCCCCGCCTGCTCGAGCGCGCCTTCGCCCTCGCGCCTTTGCTCGATGTGGCCCCCGAGCTCACACCCCGCTTCGGCCCGGCCCTCGCCGCGGTGGGCGGAGCCCCCTCCGATGCGCGGCCTCTCAATCGGGGGCCTGTCGCCGTGCAGACACGGGGGCCCGCCGGGTCGGTGCTCGAAGCCACGGGCCGAGACCTGCCCGATGCCCTCGCCTCGGCGGCCGCGATCGCCGCGGGGGCGGCGAGTGGGGGCCAGGTGCCGAAAGGCGCACTCCAGAATCCAGCCGATCACGGTCGAGGCGGCGGAGCCGCTGATCGCCTTCGTGCGGGCCGCCCAGACGGTCGCCGCGGACCTCTCCCCCGTGAGGTGCTGGTGAGCGACCTCGGGACCGACCGCGCCCGTGGCCTCCTCCTCGCCGCCAGGGGGCCCCGCCGCACGACACTCTGGCCCGAGCGGTTTCAGACGGAGCGTACGCCTGCGGGGGCGCTCGTGCGCCTCTTCGGTCCTGCCGCAGCTGAATGATTGTGGTTTCGTGCTGCCCCGGATAGGATCCCAGCGGTCCGATGCCGGCCCAAAACCGCGGCTCCGGAGGATGACTGGATGGCCGATACGCGCAGGGACAAGCGTGCGCCCGTTTCGCTGAAGGTTCGCTTCAAGAGCGCGACCGTCGACGAGTTCATCGAGCAGTACAGCAACGACATCTCGCGCGGGGGCATCTTCATCAAATCGAAGAGCCCCATGTCCGTCGGGACCCTGCTGAAGTTCGAGTTCCAGCTCAAGGACGAGTCACGGTTGATCCACGGGGTCGGCCGCGTCATCTGGAAGCGCGAGCCCAACGAGGCGAGCGACGTGAGCCCGGCCGGGATGGGCATCAAGTTCATCAAGATGGATCCGGACAGCCGGGCCATGGTCGAACAGGTCATCTCGCCCCGCGGGGGGGGCGAGGGCGAGTTCGATGCCGGCGCCAACCAGGGCGAGGCCGTGGGCGATGCGGGCGGCGGCGGTGGGGGCGCCTTCTTTCCGAGCACCTCCGCGCCCGAGGATCTACCGGCGCCCGAGGACCGGACCGTCATCCGTCACGCCAGTGAGTTCCTCGCGTCCGCCCTCGCCGATGCGGACGAGACGGCAGCAGCGGAGGCCGCCGCCGGTGCGGAGGCCGCTCGAAAGCGGACCGAGGAGATCGCCCGGCAGCGTGCCGCCGCCGCCCGAGCCGAGCGCGACGCCAAGGAGAGTGAGACCGCGCGGCGCGAGGACACCGCGGTGCCTGCTGCAGCGGACGAGACGGCAGCGATGGAGCCTGCAGCGGCGACGAAGCCTGCGGCAGCGAAGGCCGAGGCGAAGCCACCCGAGCCCGAGCCGACCCCGGCGAAGAAGCCCGAGCCCAAGGTGGCGGAGGTGAAGCCGGCCGCCAAGGCCGTGGACGACAAGGGGGCTCCGGCCAAGGGGACCGCACCGGCGAGCGACCGACCGCCGCCCCGCGAGCAGCCCTCGTCGCGGGCCCTGCCAATCACGTTGGGCATCGCTGCCATCGCAGTGGTGGGCTTCCTCATCGTGCACTCCATGGGGGGCAGCTCCGCCTCGACCGACCAACCCAGTGCCAATCCTCCGGACCAGGGCAGCGTGCCCTCGGCGGGAACAGGCAACGCCCAGCCGCCCGACCAGCAGCCCACGCCGCCGGCGGCGGTTGACCAGGCGCAGCACGCCGCGACTCAGCCTCCGCCCCCCGCGCAGATGGTGAAGGTCCACGTCGACTCGGTACCGCCGGGTGCGACCATTCAGGTCGACGGTCAGCCTGCGGGCGCGGCGCCTGCCGACGTGCAAGTGCCGGTTGGGCGCCAGGTGCCCGTCGTGGTCAAGGCGGCCGGCTTCGCCGCCCAGACCCAGCAGGTTACGGCGACGGCCGTCGGACAGCGGACGCTGCATTTCCGGCTCCAGGCCCTGCCCTTCGTCCTCGCGGTGCAGACGACGCCTCCGGGCGCGCAGGTGATGGCAGGCGGAAAACGGGCGACCGCCCCCGGAACGATCGATCTCGGCACCCTAAGCCGGCCCGTGCGCGTGGTCGCGACGATGGCGGGCTACACGCGGGCGACGCAGACCGTTCGGCCGGACCAGTTCACCGAGGCGAACGGTAATATGCACTACGATCTCGCCTTGACCCTCACCCAACACACGACTCCGACCGGGGGCGGCCACGCAGGCGGAGCGGCCGGCGGCGGCCAGACCGGCGGAACGGCCGCGGGGGGCGCTGCCGGTGGCTCGACCGGCGGTGCCCAGGCAAGCGGGTCTGCAGGCGGCTCGACCAATGGCTCCACCGCGGGCGCCGGCGGCGGAGGGACCGGCGGCGCGGCGGCGAGCGGTGGCGCGGCCGGGAATCATGCCGGCGGTGGCGCGGCGGCGGGCGGTGGCGCCACGGCGGGCGGCCATGCTGGTGGCGGTGCTGCGGGGGGCTCCACGGCCGGCCACACAAATAACGGCACGGAAGGCGGCGGTGGCGCTGCCGGCGGCGGCGCGGCGGGCGGTCACGCCGGCGGTGGCGCGGCGGGCGGCGGAGCCGTTCCCGACAATCCATTCTGACCGCGTCTCGCGGACGGCGTACCGCGGCAATCGGCCGCGGTGGCCGGACATCCTCGGTGCGTCGCGGGAGCCGTGGCCCGGCCACCCGTCGCGACATCGCGCCCAGCTCAGTAGTAGTCGGGGTAGTCCGAGTGCGCGTGGTCGAGGCGCGGGCGCTGAAAGCCGCCGGTCGGGTTCGCCTTCTGGCGGAGCAGCCGCACGAGCAGGAGCCCCGCGAGGAAGCCGCCGATGTGGGCGAAGAAGGCGACGCCCCCCATGTTGCGGTCGAGGCTGCCGATGGCGGTGAAGCCCATCAGGAGCTGGTAGCCGAACCACACGAAGATGAAGAAGACGGCCGGGATCTCGACGAAGAAGATGAAGAAGATCGGGACCAGGGTCAGGACCCGCTGCCTCGGGAACAGCATCACGTAGCCGGCCAGCACGCCGGCGATCGCCCCGGACGCGCCAACCATGGGCACCTGGCTGTAGGGGTCGATGGCGACCTGGGCGGCGACCGCGGCGAGGCCGCAGGCGAAGTAGAAGAGCAGGTAGCGGACACGGCCGAGGGCGTCCTCCACGTTGTCGCCGAAGACGTGGAGGAACCACATGTTGCCGAGCACGTGCAGCCACCCGCCGTGCATGAACATGCTCGTGAGGGGCGTCACCCAGCTGCCCGGATGGCCCGAATGCAGGAGCATGTTCGGCACCACGCCGAAGCGGTACGTGATGCGCTGCATGCTGTCGGAGCCGAGCGCGTACTCGCCGAGAAAGACGACGAGGTTGATCGCGATGAGCGCGTAGGTCACCACGGGGCGCCTACGCGTCGGGTTCATGTCGCGAATGGGGATCACGCGATCACTCGACTTGCATCGTAGTGCTCGATGTAGCGATCCGGGGTCGCCCCGTCAACGTCCCGGTCCCCGGTCGGTCCACGCTCGGCGCCGGGGCCCGAGCCTTGCGCCCGCCGTGGGCTCCGGGATACTGGCCGCATGTCACCGCCGGTCGAGACCCGCGCGAGGATCTTCGAGGCGGCGCTGGGCGTGTGCTCGCAACACGGCTACCACGGCACCCGCATGGACGAGATCGCCCGTTGCGCGGGCGTGTCCAAGGGCGGCCTGTATCACCACTTCAAGAGTAAGCGGGACCTCTTTCTGCAGCTCTTCGACGTGCTGACGGAGCGCACCATCGAGGAGGCGGGCGATCTCTCGCCCGACGCGACCACCGAGGAGGCGATCCGGCAAGTGTTCCGCGTCGGCGAGGCGTTGCTCGCGGACGAGCGGCTGGTCCGCGCCATGCTCGAGCTGTACGTGCTCGGTCTCTCCGAACCCGATCTGCGGGAGCGCTTCGCCCGCTCCTACGCGCCGGTCCTGTCCTTCGGTGCGATGCTGATCCGGCGGGGCATCGAGCGAGGCGGAATCGACCCCGCGCTCAATCCCGAGCGGACGGCGCAGGCCCTCTTTCCTGCGGCCGACGGCCTCGTCGTGATGCACGTCATCCTGGGTGCCTTCGACCGTGCTCCCCAAGCGCTCCGTGACTTCGAGGCCCTGACCCTGCGCGCCCTGCGGCCGGTGTCGGAAAACAGGTCGGGTTGAGCGCACTCGACCCGGATCCGGCCCACGCCCGCTGGAGACGAACGGGTGGGGACTGGGAGCAAGCTCCGCTCCGCCATGAGAGCGGCCCGTGTTCTCGGGCCGTGGCGAACACTACAAACCTCGATGTTCTTGCCCCGGCATGCTCCGTGCAAAGGCGACGTCCCATGAAGTACCATCGGATCGGGATGCTCGTCGTGTTGGCGGCTGCGGTCGGATGCAGCAAGGGGCCGGCCGTCGGAGAGCAGGCGTCGCCCATCGTCGACGGGCGCTTGGCGACTACGGGGGACGTCGGCTCCACCGTCGCGCTCATCGAGCCGGGGTGGAGTGGCGCCTCTTGCACCGGCACGCTCGTGACCCCCAACGTCGTCGTGACGGCAGCACACTGCTTGTTCACCGACACGAGCACCGCGACCACCGAGTCCTTCGGACCGCTGATGCCGGCATCCGACGTTCGGGTCGTGGTCGGCGCCGTGGACCCCACCACCGCATCGACCCCCCAGATTCACCCCGCCGCTTTCATCTGGGCCGACCCGCGGTTCCTCACGGACTACAACAACGACACCGACGAGAACGACATCGGCGCCATCGTCCTCGCGACTCCTGTGACGCGCATCGCGCCGACGCCGGTGCTCGACCTCTCGAGCCTGGACACGGAGCTGACCCCGCGCCGCATGCTCGACATCGCAGGCTACGGGACCACCAATCGCGCGGGCATGGGCGACAACACGTTCCTGTACCTGGCCCAGGTGCCGTTCATCAGTCGAACCGAGCACGAGGTGACCGCTGGCGACCCGGGTGGCCCCGACACCTGCTATGGAGACTCGGGCGGCCCCTTGTACGTCGACACGGACCAGGGCCGCCGACTCGTGGGGGCGACGTCGCGCGGCGCCGGCCCCGACGTGGCGTGCGACAGCGGCACCGTCTTCACGCTGGTGCCGGCCTATGTGGCGGAGATCGAGGCGGCCATCGGCATGAGCCTGACGAGCGCGTCGCCCCCGCCACCGGTCGATGCGGGTGGTCTGGTCCCCATCGACGCGGGGGCCCCGGGGCCTGTGGACTCCGGAATGTTCACCTACGCGGTCGACAGCGGCACCGGGCCCGTCTCCATGGGCAATGACGCGGGTGGCTACACGGGCGCCGACGCCGGTCCCACGTCGCTTCCGCCGCGTACCATCGGGGGCGGCTGCTCGGCCGCGGGCGATGGCTCGATGCCCAACGCCCCCTTCGTCTCGCTGATGCTCGTGGCCCTCGTCGCGCTCCGCCCGCGCCGCCGCCGAGCCCGCCGCGGCGAGTAGCCTGCTCTCGGAACCGGGCACACCGCCGCGCGGCCAGCCCGCCCGCGCCGGCCCTCTTCCTGCGCGCTCCCGGCCAGGAGCGTCGTGCGTTCCTGCACGGAACAGGGCGGGTGCTCAGACCGCAGCGCAAGCCCACCCGAGCAAGGCAATCATTCGGTTTTTCACGGGCACGCTCCCTGCACCTTCCGCTCCCGATGAAAGGCCGGACGACGTGGGTCCTCGTGACCGCCGCCTTGGTGGTGGCGGGATGCGGAACCGGCCCGGCGGTGGCTGGAACGGCAGCGCCCATCGTCGGCGGGCGGCCCGCGACGATTGCGGAGGTGGGCTCCACCGTGGCCCTCGTCCAGCCCGGAGACGACTTCCCGTTCTGCACCGGTACGCTCGTCACCCCAAACCTCGTCGTGACGGCGGCCCACTGCTTGTTCACCTCGCAGGGCAGCGAGATCCACCGAGTCGTTCGGACCGCTCAAGCCCGCGTGGAGCGTCCAGGTCGTGGCGGGTGCCCTGGATCCCCTGACGGCCTGGTCGGATCAGTTCTACGATGCCCGCTCCCTCTGGGCCGATCCGCAGTTTTTGACCGACTACAACGCAAACCGAAACCTCAACGATGTCGGCGTCGTCGTGCTGGGGGTCCCGGTCCCGAGGGCCGTCGCTACGCCAACGCCGGTGCTCGCCCTGTCGAGCGTGGATGCGGAGCTGACGGCCCGCCGCACGCTGGAGATCGCGGGCTACGGAATCACCAATCGCGCGGGCACGGGAGACAACACCCACCTCTACCTGGCAGAGGTCCCGTTCATCAGCCGGACCGACTACGAGGTGACAGCGGGTGACCCGGGCGGCGCCGACACCTGCTACGGCGACTCGGGCGGTCCCCTCACCGTGGACACGGCCGACGGCGCGCGGCTCGTGGGGGCCACGTCGCGCGGAGCCGGTCCCGCCCGCGCGTGCGACTCGGGGACCGTCTTCACCCTCGTCCCCGCCTACGCTGCCAAGATCGCGCAGGCCACCGGGGTGGACCCGACCGGCCCCTCGTCGAGGCTGCCTGGCACCGATGCGGGCGTGACGAGCCTGTCGGACGCCGGCCTTCTCCCCGCTCCCGGAGACGTATCCGTCGCCGGACACCTGGGTGGAGATGGGGGCGCCATGGTCGGCATGGAGCGGGTTGGCAGCCCCCGCGGGTTGGGCGGTCCTGCTCTGATCACCGGGGGCTGTGAAGCGGCCGGCGGCGGCTCGGCGCCCACGGCCCCGATCGTCTCCGCGATGCTCGTCGCCCTGGTCGCTGTCCGTCCGCGCAGGCGACGCGGCGCAGGACGACACCGACGGCGAACGACGGGTGGCGCATAGGCGAGGACGAAGGACCTCTGCGTCTGTTATCGGTCTCTCCTGGATGACATCGCCCCGGGTCTCGTACCGCCTCCTCGCCTGCCTACAGTGAGTTGACATCCCGTGACATTCGAACGGGAAGCGCTCTCAGATGCGACGAGAGCAATCCCTGTCCGGGCTTGACACCTGGAGCACGACATGCGGGATTTTGGCGCAACTTACGAGCCTGGACCCCACTATTATTGAGTATAATCATTGAACAATCGTGTGGGTACGTTTCGTGCATTTCCAGCGTTGCATGAGACAGCACATTCCCTGGGTCCTCGTCATGGCCGCCCTGGTCGGTGGATGCGGTACCGAGCCGGCCGTCGACGGAACGGCGTCGGCCATCATTCGAGGTAGCACGGCCACACCCGCCACCGTGGGTGCGACCGTCGCGCTCGTCGAGCCCGGGACCACCACCGTGCTCGGCAGCGGCACCCTGGTGGCCCCCAACGTGGTGGTGACGGTGGCCCACCGAATCCTGACGACCGATCCGTCGGACCCCACCACCTACGTGCCCCTGGCCCCATCCCAGGTGAACGTCGTCGTCGGTGCCGTCGACGTGTCGGCGGCCGCCCCGAGCCAGATCCACCAGGTCCGTACCGTCTGGATCGAGCCCACCTTTCTCACGCTCTACGACTCGGCGAACACCGACTGGCGTGACATCGGCGCGCTCGTGCTCGCCGACAGCGTCACCACGGTCGCGCCCGCTCCGATCCTCGACCCGTCGCAGCTGGACGTCGAGCTGACGCCGTCCCGGATGCTCCGTGTTGCCGGCTATGGGACGACCGACCCCTCCCGCATGCGGACCGACTTCGGCATCGATCACGAGGCGCAGGTGCCGTTCATCAGCCGCACCGACGATGAGATCACGGCTGGCGACACGGGTGGCGCGGACACTTGCTACATGGACGGGGGCGGTCCGCTCTACGTCGACACGGCCGACGGCACGCGGCTCGTGGGGGCCACGGTGAAAGGGGTCACGGACGGGCCCTGCGGCAGCGGCACCATCTTCACGCTGATCCCCTTCTTCCGCTCCGAGATCGAGGTGGCGCTCTCCGTGAGCCTCGCGTCCCCCCGGGCGGCACGAGCATCCCGCCCGACGCGGGGGCGGTGGACGACGGGGGCTTGCCTGCCGTCGGCTCGGTCGACGGCGGGCCGCCGGATGCCCTGGACCCGGACGCAGGGACGGCCGCCCCGCCGGGCGACGTCGGCAGCGGCGCCGATGCCGACGTGGTGCCGGGCGCCGACGCGGTGCCGGCCGCCGACGCGGGCACGACAGCAGACATCGGCGCGTGCTCGGCTGCAGGCGGGGGTGGGGCGCCCGCAGGCACACTCGTCTCCGCACTGCTGGTCGCCCTCGTCGTGCTTCGGCCCCGCCGGCGTCGCCGCACCGCGCGGTGAGCCGCTCGCCGGAGCACGGAAACGATGGCGGGCGACGACGTGCCCCGCGGAGCGCAGGGCCCTCGTCCCTCAGTCCGAGAGCCGCGCCTGAACGAACACGTTGAGCGGGCTCGAGCCCCACTCGCTGTGGAGGACGACACCCTGGGGGCCGGCGCCCCAGGGGAAGAAGGCCGTGCCGACGAGGCTAGCCCTGTCGGACATGGTCCAGGTGAGGCTCGGAGAGACGAGACCGGAGCCGTCGACGGGGCTCATGATGGCGGTGAGGGAGGCCGTGGAATCGCTGAACGGGTCGTAGCTCGCGACGAGGGCGAAGGCGTGGCGGCCGAGGATCTGGCTGTCGCCCCGCAGGAAGCGCGCCTGGTAGGCCGGCTGGGCGAGCAGTGTGGTGGCCTCGAGGATGTGGGGAAAGCCGAAGCCCGAGTAGTGGTACTCGGCGAAGACCTTGAGGCCCGTGCCGATGTCGAAGGAGTAGTTGACGCCGGCCACGAACTTCGCGACCCAGCGGTCGCTGCCGAGCCACCCTCCGTCGACCCCTTGTCCGTTCGTGTAGAACCAGGCCGCCTCGCCGTAGACCGACGCGTCGCCCACGGCCGCCGAGGAGGTGGCCGCGAACATCCAGTCGGTGGCGCGCCGGCCGAAGAGCAACGCGCCGTCCACGTCTCCGACGAAACCGCGCACGCGGCCGATGAAGGCCGACTTGTCGATGGAGAAGGAGTCGCCGAAGCCGGCGGCCACGTCGGCCGAGAGGTGCTCCGAGGCGCGCACCTCTGCGTGCACGGCATCGACGCCGGGCCGCCACTCCCGGTCCACCTCGAGGGGCGAGAAGGGCGCGAAGATGTCGACCGCGCTGAAGAGCACGCCGCGACCGTAGCCGATGGCCTGGCGCCCGATGGTGATCTCGCCGAAGGAAGGATGAAACGCCACCCACGCGCGATCGATCTCGTGGGCCAGCGACAGGCTCGACTGATCGATGAGCAACCAGTCGAGCTGGGTCACGCGGTAGGGCACCGGCGTCCTTTTCGGGAGCACGGCGATGCCCGAGAAGCTCGTGAGGGGGATCGAGGAAATTTGCGAGTAGAGCTGGTAGGCCACCTGGGCGTTCAGAGAGCTCCGTGGCGTTCGCGGTGAGGGTGAAGCGCAACCTCCACAGGCTCGTTGCGCTCTGGGACTCGGGGAAGAGCGTCGGGTCGTCCGGCGAAAACGACAGGAGGTAGGTCGACTTGAGCGCGCTATCGAGGACGAGGGAGCGCGTGTAGTCGTCGCTCGTCCAGAGGTCGCGCGCCTCGGCCGAGCCCACGGCCCCCGCCCACGTCGCCAGGGCGAGGAGCAACGCGAGCCCACCGGCCCGTGCTCTCACCCCGCCTCCGCCGCCGGCGCGTCGTCCGAGGCCCGCGGCCGGTCCGAGATCACATGACCGTCCCGGAGCTCCACGATGCGGGCCGCGTGGGCCTGCACCCGCGCGTCGTGGGTGGAGAAAACGAAGGTCATGCCGTTGTCGTCCCGCAGTCGCCGCATCATGCGCATCAGCGTCTCTGCGTTCTCCGTGTCGAGGTTCGCGGTCGGCTCGTCCGCGAGCACCAGGGCCGGCCGGGCCGCCACCGCGCGCGCGACCGCCACGCGCTGCTGCTGGCCTCCCGACAGCTCGCTCGGCCGCCGGTCGCCGAGCTCGGCGAGGCCCAGCTCCTCGAGCACCTCGAGGGCCCGCGCCCGCCGTTCGCGTCCGCCCATGCCCTGCAGCTCCAGCACGAACTCCACGTTCTCGGCGGCCGTCAGCACCGGCACCAGGTTGTAGGCCTGGAAGACGAAGCCGATGGACCGAAGGCGCAGCTCCGCCCGCCCCCTTGCGGCCGAGCTTCTCGACGTCGCGCCCGAGCACGTGCAGCTCGCCGCTCGTCGGCGCGTCGAGGCCACCGATGAGGTTGAGCAGAGTCGTCTTGCCGCTGCCGCTCGGACCGACGAGCGCGAGGAATTCGCCTCGGTGCACGGTCAGGTCCACGCCACGGAGGGCCTGCACCTGCACCGCCGTCTCGAAGACCTTCGTGACGTTGCGCGCGACCACCAGGCGTGCGTCGTCGCCGTTGTCGCTCATTGAGCCACCCTCAAGGCAGAAGCCGGATCGGTCCGCGACGCGAACCAGGCCGGGTAGATGGACGCCAGCACGGTGGCGAGCACCGAGAGGATCACCGCGTCGGGGCAGGATCCACGGGCCGAGCGTCGCGTGGAAGACGGGGTCGACGAGGATGCCGCTGATCGCGAGGTTGCCCCCGAGGAAGCTGCGCATGTCGACACCGTACACGGTCAGGTACCACACGACCGGTACGCCAACGGCGAGGGCGACGAGCGTGCTGGCGATGCCGAGCGCGAGCCCCTCGACGAGCACCAACCGGACCATGGTGAAGCCGCGCATGCCGATGGCCGAGAGCACCGCGAACTCCTTGCGGCGCTCGAGCACGCCCGTGAGCTGTGCGCTCGCCACGCCCAGGAACACCACGAAGAGCACGATGCCCACCGTGATCTTGCCCCAGGCCTCGTCGATGCCGACGCCCGCCCGGAGCTCGGGCGTCACCTCGTACCAGGTCAGCACCGTGTCGCCTTTCGGCATGCGCCGGGCGAGGGCGCGCTTGGTCTCCTCGATGCGGTGGGGATCGCTGAGCATCATGGTGACCTCGCCGACGCCAGGTTGGCCCGAGAGCCGCGCGAGCTCGGGCAGCGTGACCTGACAGAGGCCGAGGTCGATGTCTCGGCTGCCCGTGGCGACGATGCCGACGATCTCGAGCATGGCGCTCTCCATGCCACCGCCCCTGCGCACGACCGTGACGACCGAGCTCGTCGCCGAGCTCCGCATGGAGCCTGTCGGCAAGGGCCTTGCCCATGATGGTCGCGTTCGTGTCGCCGGGGCGGAGATAGCGGCCCTTCGACATCTGGCGGACGAGACGCAGGGTCTTCGGCTCGGTGCGCGGATCGACGCCCGTCAGCTCGACGCTCGCGACGTGGTTGCCCATGGCGAGCAGGCCCTGGGCGCGTGCCCGCGGCGTCGCCACCCTTACGCCCGGCAAGGAGCGGGCGATGCGCAGCACGGCCGGGTAGCCCGTGAGGCGCAGGGTCGGGTCGTGGCGCTTGGGCCAGGCCGTGGGCACGATGCGCAGGTGGCCCGAGCCGCCTTCGGCCGCCGCCTTCACGAAGAAGTCGGCCTCGCCGCCGATCCAGCCGATGGTGATGAGGCCGATGGCAACGCCGAAGCCGACACCGATGCACGAGAGCAGCGTCCGGCGCAGGTTGCGGCCGAGGCTGCGAAGCGCGTAGCGCGTAGCGACCGACACCCTCATGTATGACTCCTCACGGGTGCCGCTTCTGCGAAGGGTGCCATCCCGGGGGCGCGTACGATCTCCCGGCCGTCATGCGAAGGCGTCGTCGTCATGATCGCATGGCCTCCACGGGGCGGAGCCGGGATGCGTGGATCGCCGGCCAGAGCGAGGCGAGCAGCGACACGACGACCACGCCGATCACGCCCTCGACCACGTCCATGACCTCGATGCGCGGGACGATGGCGAAGGCGTAGTTGAGGCCGCCCATGCTCAGGTTCTGCGCCGCGTCGTTGCCGAGGGTCAGGAGGTTGATGCCACTGTGGCTGAGGGCTGCGGTCACGACGAAGCCGAGGACGGTGCCGAGGGCGACGCCGAGCAGCCCGAGCACGGTCGCCTCGCTGAGGACCATCCGCACGATGCGCCCCGGTGTCGTCCCGAGCGATAGGAGCATGCCGATCTCGTGCATGCGCTCGAAGGTCGCCATCAGCATGGTGTTCGCGATGCCAGCGGCCGCCGCTACGAAGACGAGCACGAGCACGATCAGCGTCGACTCCTCGCTGATGCTCACCAGGCTCACGATCTCGGGCACGATCTTCTCCCAGGGCAGCACCTCGCTGTGGGCGAGCACCGGCAGCGCCGCGATCCGCTTCGACAGGGCGTCGGCAGCCTGGGGTGCGTCGCCGCGGATCGTGATCTCGTGGGCCTCGTCCGGCATGGCGAACAGCTCCTGGGCCGCCGCGAGCGACATGACGATGCCGTGCCGCTGCACCTGGTCGATGGACGAGGGCAGGAGACCGCCCACGCGGTAGAGGTCGTCGGCGATCGATCCGTCGGCGCCCTGACCCACGATGGCGATCTGATCGCCGCGATGGACGCTCATCGCGCGCGCGAGCGTGGTGCCGACGAGGACCTCGTGCCCCTTCGGCAGGTCCTTCTTCGAGACGTTGGCGAGCAGGCCGTTCGTCCTCGCCTCCACCCGGGGATCGACCCCCATGACCACGACCACGTGGCCTTCCTCGCCGAGCGCGGCGAGGGCGGGCGCGTAGATCCGCGCCGAGGCCGCCGCGACCCCGGGCACGTGCCGCACGGCGGCGAGCTTCTGGTCCACCCCCTCGAGGTAGAGGTCCATCGAACGGTCCTGCCGCCAGCCTTTGGCGTGGACCTGGACGTGCCCGAGCATGGGCCCGGTCACCGCATCGATCATCTGATCGGTGTAGCCATGCGTCACCGCGTCGGTGAACAGGAGCGCGAGCTGGGCGACCGCGATGGCCGTCAGGGCGAGCGCCGTGCGCCGGCGGTTACGCCCGAGGTTCCGCCAGGCGATACGCAGGGTCGTGGCCCCGGCCATGGCTCAGCGGCTCTGCTCCAGGCGCGAGAGCGAGAAGGTGGTGTCGGGCACGTCGGCGTGCAGGTTGAGCTGCAGATAGCGCAGCTCGGTGCGGTGGCCGGGCTCGTCCTTGGGCTCGAGCACCATGCGCATCGGCACGCGCTGGCCGTTGATCGTCTGCACGTCGCTGAAGTGCATCGTGCGCGCGAGCCGTCCATGGCGGTCGAAGTAGCGGGCCTCGATGGGCACCGTGCCGTCGTCCGAGATGATCATGTCGATGCGCGCCCAGCGTCCCACGACCCCGTGCCTCGCGTCCATCCGCAGCACCCAGCCTTCGGGATCGCTCGAGCGGCCCGTCCATCGGCCCTCGAAGTCGTGGCGGTAGGAGCTGTCGTGCACCAGGTCGTCGTTGGTGAAGTCGCTTCCCATCCACGACGAGAGCATCATCGAGGGAGGGACGCGGATCGTGCGGGAGATGCGCGGCAGGTAGTTCCACAGGTTGTCGCCCACGCGCAAGGTCGCGGTGCCGCGCTCGCGCGACGGCTCCTGGATCACGACGAGGGCGTGGTCCTCGCCCTTCGACCAGATGCGCATCCGGAGGGTACGGGTCTGGCGCGGGGTGACGACGGTCAGCTCGGCCACGGCGGTGGAGCTGGTCGAGGTGTAGAGCTGGTCGAGGCGCCGGAGCATCTGGGCCAGATCGGGGGGATGGGCCGACTGGGCACGGGCCCCGAAGCTCACGCCCACGGCGAGGGTCAGGGCGAGCGCGAGGGCTCCGAGTGACGATGCGATGGGCGAGCGGGCTGGGGTCACCTGCGCCTCCTCTCGTCTTCGTGGTGTACGCCGAGATGGGCGTCACCGCCACCAACCGACCGACCAGTCGGTCGGTACCGGGCAAGATGGGCCCACCCCCTGTTTCCTGTCAAGCTCGGCCCGGCCGGCGCGCATCCGCATGGTGAACGCCCGCGGGCCGGGGCATGAGATGGACGCGTTCGAGGGGCCCGTGTTCACGATCCCCGGGAGCCGACCGGAGGGGCGACGCGCATGGGGCCCGCTCTGCGCCCCCGACCTCCTCAGCTCGGGACCTCGATCGCGACGGGGACGGACGACGCAACGCCATGGTGGAGCGTCCCATCATGGCCTGAGCAGGGGGATGACCGTCTCGGTGAGGTCGCGGATCGCTCCGGGGGACAGTTCGATCGTGAGCCGGAGGCCACGCTCCGTGTGTGCCGCCCCGAACACGATGGGCGTCGCCCCGTGCACAACACCCGCCGCCTGGGCCGCCCGCCGAAGGGGCGCGAAGGCGAAGAGGCCCGCCGCGGGGAGCAGGCGCGAGGGGGAGACGACCCCCGCGAGCAGCACCCGGTGGCCGAGGGCATCGAGGTCGCGTTCCACGTCGGGCCCATCGCCGAGCCCGCCCGAGGTGTGGCTCCCGGTTGCGAGCCGCGCCGCCATCTCGGACGTCACACCGACCGTCCCGTCCCCGGCGGCCTGCTCGAAGGCCAGGGCGAACGAGCCGGGCGCCTGGGCCAGGGCGACCCGCGGCGTGGGACCGCCCGCCTGGGTCGGTCGGCAGAGCGTCGTCGCGCGCGCACCCTCGCTCTGCTTCCAGACCGTCGGGTTGGCCTTGCCGGGGCAGCCCGCGAAGGTACCGAGGAGGGTCGAGGCGTAGTCGGCGCCCAGGGCGTCGCGCACGGCGGCGGGGTCGGGGGCGGCTCGCGTGCCCGCCCGTGCGAGCAAAGCCCAGGGCCCCGAGGCCCTGGCACCGAAGGCGACCACCGTACCCGACCCACCGCTCGCTTCTACGCTCACCTCGGCGCGGGCGACCGCTGCGTGGGCCTTCTGGGTGAAGCGGTCCCCCCCGACACGCGCGAGCATCGCGGTCAGCCCACCATCGGTGTCGGCCGCAAGGGGTGGGGTGCTCGCCGGCGGTCGCCGAAATGCCCACGCGAGGGCCACGTCGTCGGGCAGCCTCGCGAGGCCGAAGGGTAACCCGGTCGGTACCGCGTCGAGCGCCCGGGCGAGCGGTGACGCCGACCGCACGCGGGCGTCGAGGGACAGGGCGAGGCCCGTTGGGCCTGGCACGAGTCGGAGGACGACCTCACCCACGTCGGGCAGAAAGGCGACGAGGTGTGCGAGCCGATCGTGCACCAGCGTGATGAGCGCTTCGGGGTCGCCCAGGGTCGGGGGCTCGCTGTGGTGCGTCCGCTCTGCCCGGGCCGAGGCCAGGGCCGCATCAGTCCGCGAGGTGAGCGCCGCGTCGGCCAGCGCGCGCGCCTTGCCCGATACGACCCCGTCGACCACCCGCACCGCGAACCCACGCTCGGCCTTTCGCCGTACCAGCCCCCAGGCGAGCCAGGGCAGCGCGTCCCCGAGCGTCTCCGGGTCCTGGCCGACCACCAGCACGTTGCCGGCGAGGGCGACGGCGGGCTTGCCCGGCTCCGATTGTGCGCCAACCCACAACGCCCCCTGGGGCGCCCCCGGGACGAGCTGCACGGCCGGCCCGAGCGGGTGGCGTCCCCGATCGACGCGCACGCGCACGGCGGCAGCGAAGTAGATGCGGTCGCCGCCGCCGCGCCGCATGCCAAGGGCCCAGACCGCCGCATCGTCCGGGATGCGGTCGGCGACACCGGGCGGCAGCGTGGCGAAGCGGGACAGGAGGGCGGCGGGGCTCCGCGGAATCAGCGCCTGCAGGTGCGTGCCGGTGAGACGGGTCGACAGGTCGGACAGCAAGGTCGCGCCACCGCCCACGCTCCCGTCCCACACGAGGCCGTCGGGCGGTGCGGGCGCGGCGTGGTGAGTGGGGACGGAGCGCGCGGCCGGCGCGTGACGACCGCAGTTGCACCCGACGGCAAGGGTGAGCCCGACCGCGAGCAGAGAGAGGCGTGCCCCGGGTCTCGACGTGATGGCCAGCCTGTCGAGGAACCGGGCCCGGCGCCTCTCCGCGGGGGCGACCACGTCTGACGTCGTCCCTGCTCCTCCAACATGCTTCGGCATCTCGTCGTCGTATGGACGCATCAATCCGGCACACCCGATTCTGCGACAGACTCCTAGCAGCCCCTCGAAGGACTTGCCACGTTGCCTCTCGCCCCTCGACGTCTCCGCTCGTGACCGTAGGCCTCGACGCCCGAGCCTTCCTCGCCACGAGGCCACGGAGCTGCGACGTGCGCGGCACGCCCAGCGGTCCCGTTTGCTAGCTGCGGCAAGGGGCGATAAGGGAAGCCGATGCGCTCGGTGGCTCGTTTCGCCTTCCTCTTCGGCCTGCTCTTCGCTTTGAGCGGCTGCGGTGGTAGCGGCGCGACGCCGGCGGACGGAGGTAGCAGCGTGCCCGACGGCAGCGTGCCCGACGGCAGCGTGCCCGACGGCAGCGTGCCCGACGGCAGCGTGGCGGACGGCAACGCTTTGCCGGACGGCGCCGGCATGGACGACGGGGCGATGCAGACCAGGGATGCGGCCTCCCCCACGGACGACGCGGACACCGGCGACGCCAACGTCACGGAGGACGCCAGCACGGCCTGCGCCCCGACCGGCCTTGCCCCCGGCGATGCGACTCTCCACCTCGACTTCGGCGGAATGACGCGCACGTACAAGGTGCACGTGCCGCCGAGCTACGACGGCTCGGTGCCGGTCCCCCTGGTCCTCAACTTCCACGGCTACACGTCGACCGCGGACCAGGAGATCGCGCTCACCCACATGAACGACCAGTCGGACACATCCGGCTTCATCGTCGTCTACCCCGAAGGCGTGTTGAATTCGTGGAATGCAGGGGTCTGCTGCGGCACCGCGGCCTCCATGGACCTCGACGATGTGGGCCTCGCGCGCGCCATCGTCTCGGCCATGGAGTCGAGGGCGTGCGTCGACCCGCACCGCGTCTACGCGACCGGCATGTCGAACGGTGGCTTCCTTTCGCATCGGATCGGCTGCGAGGCGGCGGACCTGTTCGCGGCCATCGCTCCGGTGGCCGGCGTGCTCGGCATCCCGGACGCGGACTGCACGCCCTCGCGGCCGGTTCCCGTGATGGACTTCCACGGCACCGCCGATCCCATCGTCCCCTGGGGCGGCAGCGCCGGGCTCGGGTTTCCGAGCGTGCCCGACACGATCGCGGGATGGGCACGGCGCGACGGCTGCACGGGCACCCCCCACACCACCTTCGACCACGGCGACACGCACTGCGAGACCTACGACGCCTGCGACGGCGGCGTCGAGGTCACCCTCTGCACCGTGGAGGGCGGCGGCCACTGGTGGCCGGGCGGCATCCTCACCCACAACGGCATCGATGCGACGTCGGCCATGTGGGACTTCTTCACCCGCTACCGCCTGCCGTGAGGTCGGGCGAGGCGAGGTGACGGGCCCGTCCCTCGTGGCGCATGCTATCGCCCTCGACCCGATGCGCGCCGCCGACTACCTCGGGCCCAGCGGGCCCCTCGCCCAGCGATTCCCGGCTACGAGGACCGCCCGAGCCAGCTCCGCATGGCCGAGGCCGTGGAGGAGGCGCTCGCAGCCGAAGGCGTGCTGCTCGTCGAGGCCGGCACCGGCACGGGCAAGACCCTCGCCTATCTCCTGCCCGCCATCCTGGGCGAGGGTCGCGTCGTGATCTCGACCGGCACGCGCAGACCTGCAGGACCAGATCATGAAGCACGATCTGCCCCTGCTCGAGCAGCACCTGGGCATGCCCATCGATGCGGCCTGCCTCAAGGGGCTCGGCAACTACCTCTGCCTGCGCCGTTTCGAGGAGCTGCGCGGCAGCGCGGATGCGGTCGTGGGCAAGACGGCGCGGGACCTCGCGGCGCTCGAGCGGTGGGCGCGAACGCACCGGCTCCGGCGACCGGGCCGAGCTCGAGGAGCTGCCCGAGGACGCGCCGATCTGGGCCCAGGTGACGAGCAGCACCGAGACGCGTATCGGCCCGCGCTGCGACCACTATGAGCGTGCTTCGTCGACGCGGGCGCGGCGCGCCGCCGAGGAAGCGCAGATCGTCGTCGTCAACCACCACCTCTTCTTCGCGGACCTGGCCACCCGCGGACCCCACGGCGGCGGCATCCTGCCCGACTACGAGACGGTGATCTTCGACGAGGCCCACCAGATCGAGGACGTGGTGACGCAGTTCTTCGGCGTCGAGGTCTCGACGACGCGCATCGAGAAGCTGGTGCGTGATGCGGGGCGCGTTCTCTTCGTGACCGGCAACGCGAAGCAGTCTCCGATCCTGCTCGATCACGTGCTCACGACGGCTTCGGGGTTCTTCAGCGCCTTGCCACGGCCGGGCCCCCACGAAGGCCGCTCCGCCTTGCCCCGCGAGGCCTTCGCTGCCCACGTCGAGCAGGCCATGCTCGCGCTCGATGCGGCTCTCGATGCGGTCGAGCAGCACTGCCGCGCGCGCGCCGCCGACGCCGAGCCCGTCGCCCAGATGAGCCGGCGCGCCGCCCAGATCCGCGGCGACATGGCGACCATCGCGGAGGGCGGACCGGGCAGCCAGGTTACCTGGGTGCAGCGGCGCGGTCGCGGCGTCTCCATCGGCTCGAGCCCCGTCGACGTGAGCGAGCTGCTCCGGGAGGAACTTCTCCACCGCACCCCCCGCGTCGTCCTCACGAGCGCGACCCTGTCGACCGGCGGCAGCTTCGACTTCATCAAGCGCCGTCTCGGCCTCGACTTCGAGGTGCGCGAGGAGCAGCTCCCCTCGCCCTTCGACTACGCCTCCCAGGCCGCGCTCTACGTGCCGCCCGACATGCCCGATCCGCGCGACGCAGCGTGGTCCGATCGCGCCGTCTCCGAGGTTCGCGATCTCATCGAGGTGACGGCCGGCGGCGCCTTCGTCCTGTGCACTTCCTTCCGCGTGATGAACGAGCTCGCGCGGCGTCTCGGCTCGGAGCTCCCACACCCCGTGATGGTGCAGGGGCAGGCGCCCAAGGCGTCGCTCCTCGATCGCTTCCGCGCCGCTGGCGACGCCGTGCTCTTCGCGACCGCGAGCTTCTGGGAGGGTGTGGACGTGCCGGGCGACGCGCTGCGCCTCGTCGTGATCGACAAGCTGCCCTTCGAGGTGCCGACCGACCCGCTGGTCGTGGCGCGCTGCGAGCGCATGAAGGCCGACGGTGAGGCGCCTTTCATGCGCTACCTCGTCCCGTCGGCGGCCCTCTCCCTCAAGCAGGGGTTCGGCCGGCTCGTGCGCACGCGGCGCGACCGCGGCATCGTGGCCATCCTCGACCCGCGGATCGTGCGCAAGGGCTACGGTCGGGTCTTCCTGCGCAGCTTGCCCGAGGCGCGGCGGTGCGAGACGCTCGACGCGGTGCGCGCCTTCTGGACGGAGGCGTCGTGAGGCCCGACGGCCGGCCCGTGCTCGTCGGTGTGCCCTCGAGCCACCGTAGTGCGTTAGCGTACATATCGTCGCTCGCCCTGCTCATGGCCCTCGCGTGCGTGACGGGCTGCAGCTCGTGTGCGAGCCACGCCCATCACCGAGGGGACGGCGGCACCCGCGCCGCACCGCACGTTGCCCCGACGCAGGAACAAAAGCCGGTCGTCGCCCAGGCGCCACCCGAGATCGAGGGCGCGCAGGGGGCCCGGCCGCCCAACGCGAACGACCCGCTCGCCGGTCTCGACCAGCTCCCCACCGCTGCGGGAACGAGCGGTACGCCTGGGACGCCACCGGCCCGCGGCTGCGCTGCCCAGGGGGCCCCGTCCCGCGTCTGGTCGGCCGCCGGTCCCACGGCCATCGTGGCCGACGGGGACACCTTCGTCGTGGCGGGCTACGCCCCCCACACGCCGCCCCCGGGGCAGGACCTGTTCGTCGTGCGGATCGCACCCGGCGCGCCGCCCATCCCCCTCTTGCGGAGCGAGGTGAAGCCTGCGCCCGCGAGCCCCAGCGCTGCGCCCGGCCTCGCGTCCACCGACCCCGGCCACGTCACCGTGGCGTTCGTGGACGGGGCGGGCGCGCTTCACGCCGGCTCGGTCGACACCCACGACCCGTCGGCCGGCGTCTTCGTCCGCCTGGCAGGCGGCGCCGACGGCCGCTTCGCCCCCGCGGTCACGGCGACCGGGGCCGTGCGCCTCGTCGCCTACACCGACGGCACGGCCACGCCCATGCGCGTTCGGCTCGTGCGCCTGTCGGGCGATCGCGTCGTCGAAAATGACGACGTCACGCCCACCGCCATGGGTGGCGCCGCGCCCGTCTTCGCCTCCGGCGCCTCGCCGCCCGAGCTGATCTTCGTGGACCCGCGCAACGGCATCTCGCCCATCGTGCGCGTTCCCATCGGCGCCGACGGCACGCCCGGCACCGGCGCGACCCTGCGTCCGGTCGGCGGCGTCTACGAGCCGCCCGAGCTCGCCGCGGCACGCTTCGGCCCCCTTCTCACCGTCGGCTACACCGTCGTCGGCAACCTGGCCATGACCGTGGTCGGCCTCGTGCGCGCGAACGGGGACGCGATCGTGCCGAACGACCAGCTGGTGCCCGCCACGGGCTACGGCGTGCTCCACGTCGGTGCCGTGGCCGCCCCGTCGGCCGCGATCTTCGCCGCCGACGCGCCGCGGGACGCCAAGCCGACCGCTCCGCGCGAGGTGCACGTACGGCTCGTCGACGGCGATGGGCTCGGCCCCGTCCTCGTGCTGCGCGGCACCGACGGCACCGCCCACGACCCCGCCGTCGCACGTCGGGACGACGGCATCGTCGGGGTCGCCTGGGCCTCGACCGACGGCGAGTGGGTGACCTTCCTCCGCTGCGCCGCCCCTTGAGCGCTCAGGCCTTGCCAGCCTTCGCCGCGAGCTCCGCGTAGGTGCGCCCCGCTTCGGCCTTCGTCGCCACCGGGAGGTTCTCGGCCTGCCAGCCCGGCTCACCCGCGTTGTTCCCGCCGAAGCCCGCCCGCTGATCGATCACCTGCAGGTAGCCGCGCTGCAACAGCTCCTGGGTCGCCCGCAGGGACCTGCCCCCCGCCTTGCACCCGACCACGATCTTCATGTCCTTCGCGAAGCACACCGAGACCACGTCGAGGAAGTCCGGGTTCGGCTGCATGCCGCCCGGGGTCATGTGCAGGAGCGGCACGTTGTACGCACCCGTCGGATGCCCGTTGTCGAACTCGGGGATGGAACGCACGTCCAGGTAGACGTAGCCCTCCTCGTCCATCAGCGCCTTGGCCTCTTTGGGCGGAACCCTTCTGATCGTCACGGTCTCCTCCTCGCTCGGAGCACCTTTAGCACAGGGGCGGCCCCGCGTGAGGAGGCCCGCTCGGTCCGCTGTCACCGTGCCTTGCCGGCCATGCGCCCCTGCGCCGTTCCACGGCGCCGCCACCTCGTCTATAAGGACGCCATGATGGAACGCGACCTGGCTCAACTTCCCGACCTGCGCGAATGGATCGCCGTCGTCCTGCGCTATCGATCGGATCATCCGGCGTCGCGCCGCATTCTCGATACGCTCGAGCGTCTCGTCGACCGTCCTTACCGCACGCACGCCCTCATCTACGGCGAGCCCGGCACCGGCAAGGAGGGCCTCGCCCGCGCCCTCCACCTCGCCATGCATCCCGACGGCCGTGCGCCCTTCATCAAGGTGCCGAGCGGCGGCCGCGACCCGGCGACCTTGTGCCGGCATCTCTTCGGTACGCGCGACTCGCCCGGCGCCATAACGCGGGCGGAGCGGGGCACCCTCTTCCTCGACGAGGTGGCGACGATGCCCCGCGAGGTGCAGGCGCGACTCGCCCCCGTGCTGCGCGGGCGCTACCGGCGCGACGACGACGAGTCCCCCGTGCCGTGCCAGGTGTGTGTGATCGGGGCTACAGATGGCGACATGGGCGCCCTGGTCGCTTCGGACCAGTTCCGCCACGACCTCTACTTCCGCCTGGCCCGCATCGAGCTGGTCGTGCCACCCCTGCGCGAGCGGCCCGGCGACCTGGTGCGGGCCGCCGTCTGGACCGGCAACCGCGTCCTCCGCTCTCACGGCGACGACCGCGCCCTTTCGCTCGCCGACCAGGCGGGTCCGGGGGACATCGTGCTCGAAGAAGAGGCCCTCGAGTGCCTCGTCGCCCAGCGATGGGAGGGCAACTTCCGCGACCTGGACCGCGTCATGGAGCGCGCCATCATGCTCTACCGGACCGGCGATCGCATCGACGTGGCAGCCGTCGAGGCCGCCCTCACGCCCGCCCGCACCATGCCGTAACCCAGGGCGCGTCCCTCGGGCACGGGTCAGTCGCCGCTCTGGACGGCCTGCCGCACGAAGAGGTCCTCGAGGGTCTCCCGCTCGGGGGTCACGGCGACGATGCGCGCCCCCGCGCCCGTCGCCTCGGCGATCACCTGCGGCACCATGTCGTCGCCCTCCACGACGACGACCGTGTGCTGCTCTACGGTGTGGACGTGGGCGGCGAGCGCGTCGAGCTTTGCGCGCAGGGCCTCGCTCACGTTGGCGAGCTCGATCTCCACGCGCCGCACCTCCGGTCGGAGCAGGTCGTCGAGCCGCCCCGCCTCGGTCACGCGACCGTGGTTCACGATGGCGACGCGGTCGCACAGCATCTCCACGTCGCTCAGGATGTGGCTCGTGAACAGAAGCGTCTTGCCGCGCCTGCGTTGCTCGAGCAGCACGTCGCGGATCTGCTTGCGACCGATGGGGTCGAGCCCGCTCATGGGCTCGTCGAGGATGAGCAGCTCCGGGTCGTGCAGGATCGCCTGCGCCAGGCCGATGCGCTGCATCATGCCTTTCGAGAAGCGGCCGATGGGGCGGTCGACGGCGTGGCCGAGACCGACGCGCTCGACCAGTTCCCGGGCGCGCTTGCTCCGCGTCGCCCGATCGAGGCCGCACAGCCGCCCGCACAGATCGAGGAACTCGAGGGGCCGGAGGTACTGGTAGACGTAGGGGTTCTCGGGCATGTAGCCGAGGCGACCCATCGACGCGCGATCGAGGGGCGAGGTGCCGAAGAGGCGAATGCTGCCGCGGCTCGGGGCAATGAGCCGCAGAATGGCCTTGATGGTGGTGGTCTTGCCGGCGCCGTTCGGCCCGAGGAGGCCGAAGATCTCGCCCTTCTGCACTGCGAAGCTCACGCCCCGCACCGCCTCGACGCGCTTGCGGAAGAAGCCGAGGCGATAGGTCTTGTGGAGGTCCTGGACTTCGAGGACCGGTGCCTCGCCGCTCACGTCGTCGCCTCCCCGAGCACGCGCTGGACCTCCTCGACGACCACGCTCTGCTCGGCGTCGGTCATGCGCGGGAAGAGGGGAAGAGCGAGGCCGCGGTCCACGATGGACGCGCTCGCCGGGAATGCGTCCGGCTTCGCGCCCGCGGCCTGCGCGATGACCGGCAGTCGATGCAATGCGTAGGACAGGCGGCCGGCTCCGACGCCCCGCTCGCGCAGGGCCTCGACCGCCCGGTCCCGATCGGCCGGGCCGGCCCCCTCGGGCAGGAGCAGGCCATAGGTCTGGTGGTTTGGCGACGATCCGGCGGGGGCTCGCTGGTGCAGGAGCGTCGCGGGCAGGGCCTCTTCATAGCGCGCGGCGAGCGTGCGCCGCCGTTCGACGATGGCATCGAGTCGACCCATCTGCACGATGCCGATCGCGGCCGCCATCTCGGTGAGCCGGTGGTTCTCGGCGGCCTCGATGAACTCGCCCGGCGTGGCTTGGCCGTGGTTGCGCAGCACGCGCAGGCGTGCGGCGATCGCGTCGTCGTCGGTCACGCACATGCCGCCCTCGCCGGTCGTCACGACCTTGCGCGGATGAAAGCTGAAGCACGACACGACGCCGAGACTGCCGCAGGGCGTTCCGTCCGCGAAGCGGCTGCCGAGGGCGCAGGCCGCGTCCTCGATGATCGGCAAGCCCGCGAGGGCGGCTTCCACCTCGGCCCGCCGCGCCGCATTGCCGAGCTGATCGATCACGATGGCGGCGCCCGTGCGGGCGGTGCGCGCTGCGGTCAGGGCGGGTCCGGTCACGTTCCACTCGGCCAGGTCGACGTCCGAGAGGATCGGCCGGGCGCCGCGTCCGATCACGGCGTGGGCCGGGCTCGGCCACGTCAGGTCAGGCACGAGCACCTCGTCCCCCTCTCCTACGTCGAGGGCCGAGAGGGCGAGGGAGAGGGCGGCGGTACCGCTCGAGACGGCCACGGCGTGCCGCCGTCCGACCCGTGCGGCGACGAGCGCCTCGAAGCGTTCGACCTGCTCGCCCGAGACGAGCATCCCCGAGCGCAGGACCGCCGTGGCGGCTCGTGCCTCCTCTTCGTCGAGCGTCGGACGGGCCAGGGGAATCATGCCGGCGCGCCTACTCTACCCCAATCGCGTCCTGCCGCCGCCCCCGCGCAGAGCAGGGCTAGAAGCTCCCCGACCCCCCCGCCATGCACCCCGCGCAGCCCGGGCCGCTCGGGTCCGTGTTGCAGCTCGAGGGGCAGTAGTTGACGCGGTTGAAGACGTAGTCGCCGCCCATTCCATCGTCGACCGGGTCGCACTCGACGCTCAGGCCGTGGACCGACATCTCGCCGTAGCCGCCCGTGGCCTCGAACTGCGCGGCACAGGCCGGGTCCATCCCGGTCCAGGCGGGCAAGGGAGGAAGCTCCTGGGTCATGCCCGCGTTCGAGTACCACGCTTCCACGCACGACTGGCCGACCACGCAATCGCCCGGAGAGGGTGCCGAGGCGTCGCCCGCCTTGATCGTGTAGCAGAGCCGGAACGCGCCCGCGCAGTCGACGGTGAGCCGGTCGGGGCTCCAGGGTTGCCCCGCCATCGGGACGGGCGGCGGCGACGTCGAGCTCTCCGACGGACACTGGGGCGTGCCCGAGCTGTCGACGTAGGTCGATACCGCGTAGGTCCCGCCGCTGCTGTACATGTAGAAGCACGGGCTCAGGTTGTCGAATCTGCCACTGGCCCATCGAGAAGCACTTGCAGGCGGCCGGGCCGAGCGTCGCGCTCGAGTCCGGGAGCCGGTAGCCGACGCACGGCCCCCACCGCCCGCTGAACTCGCCGACCATGGTGCAGGTCGTCATGCCGTCGTGGCACTGACCGCGGTTGCGATTGGCACGCAGGCCGGGCCAGCACGGCGCCGTCTCACCGATGTTGTCGCAGGGGCAGCCCTCGCGGTTCTTGTCGTCCGGGCAGTCGGGCGTGCCGCCTGGCACCATGGCGGGCGGGCCCATGCCGCCGTCCGGGTAACAGGACATGGGGGGCGGATCCATGGCGAAGAAAGCGTCCGGGTTGAACCCCACGTCGGGGCCAGCGTCCGGAGCGGGGATGAACGTGGGCGCGTCCATGTTCCCTCCACCGGTCCCGCCGTCGGTCCCAGGGCCGCCGTGCCCCCCGCCGTCGCCGTGCCTCCCGCCGCCGCCCCCGCCAGAGCCGGCGCTCGCGCAGCCCGCGGCGAGGAGGGCCAGGGCGAGACCCGTGGAGAGGGCGCCGCTCCGGCGGCCTGTCGCGTTCAAAGCCAGTGCGCCCATCGAACCCTCCTCGGAACATTCAAGCTAGTCGTCGGTGTCCCTCCTGTCCAATCTCCCCCGCATTACCTCACGTTGCGCTATGCTCTCTCGCCCGTGGCGACCTCCGAAGCCCCGCCCGCAACCCTCGGCCGTTACCGCATCGTGCGCCGCCTCGGCACAGGCGGCATGGCCGAGGTCTTCCTCGCGCGCACGGCCGTCGCGCAGGGGCTCGCGAAGACGCTCGTCATCAAGAAGATCCACACCGCCTACGCCCGCAGCCGACCAGTTCGCTCGCGATGTTCGTCGACGAGGCGAAGATCGCGCTCGGCCTCAACCACCCGAACATCATCCAAGTGTTCGACTTCGGCGGGGTCAACGACACCTACTTCCTGGCGATGGAGTACGTCGAGGGCATCGATCTGCTCCGGCTGCTCCAGGAGGCGGCGAAGGCGCAGGTCCGCCTGCCCTACGGGATCTGCGCCGTACGTCGTCCAGCAGATCGCGAAGGGCCTCGACTACGCCCACCGCAAGGCCGACGAGCACGGCGAGCCCCTCGGGATCGTCCACCGCGACATCTCGCCGCAGAACGTCCTGCTGTCGTGGGACGGCGGCGGTCAAGATCGTCGACTTCGGGATCGCCGCGCGCGCGACGTCCACGAGGAGCAGGGCGTCATCAAGGGCAAGTTCGCGTACATGTCGCCCGAGCAGGCGCGGGGCGAGCCGGTCGACCGGCGAAGCGATGTCTACTCCCTCGGAGTCCTCCTCGCCGAGCTTCTCGATGAACCGGGCCATGTACCCGGGGCAGCACGGCCTCGACGTCCTCGAGCGGGTGCGCGAAGGCGAGATCACCCTGCCGCGGACCGTCGACCCGAACGTGCCCCCGGAGCTCGACAAGATCGTCCGGCGGGCCACCTCCTTCGACGCCGAAGAGCGCTATCAGACGGCCCGCTCCCTCGCGGGTGCGCTCGCCCAGTTCTTGCACCTGCAGGACGAGCTCATCGACGCCGAGTCGGTCGAGCGTTTCATCGCCCATGTGGCGCCCCGCGAGGTGACGAGCCCCAAGGACGGCGACGCCGAGCTGACTTCCTCGACCGCGGCGACCATCGCATCCGTCGTGGCCGGCGGACGCGGCGACCAGCGAGAGCGGCGCCACGTCGTGGTCGTCGCCGGCGTCGTGAGGTCCGTGGAACAGGCCGCGGACGACGGTGTGGAGCACTCGGTCGCGGGCATCGGTGACGAGGCGGCCCGGGTGCTCGGCGATATCGCATACAAGACCGGCGCCGTCCTGAGCTGGCCCGAGGGCGCAGGGAGGCATCGTTTTCGATTCATCGTGGGTCTCGGCAAGCCGTCGGTGCAGGATCCCCTGACGGCCATCCGCCTCGCCATGGACGTGATCGAAGCGCTGCAAGGCCTCTCGGCCGACGCCCTGATCCCCCTGACGGCATCCCTCGGCGTCTCGCGGGGCGTCGTATCCACGGTGCGCGACGGAGGCGGCCGGCTCCTGCGCTATGAGCCCGTCGGCCGCGTCGTGGAGGTCGCCGAGCAGCTGGCCGAGGCGGGGGACGCCGGTGAGGTGCTGGGCGCCGGTGAGGTCTACCGGCTCGTGCGGCGTACCTACACGTTCGACGAGAACGCGGTGCGCGAGGTGAACGTGACCACGGAGCACGGCACCGCCGGTGGGAGGCGCGATACCCGCTCCATCCGGGCCTACCCCCTCAGGGGCAAACGCACCCGGGAGGAGCGGGCGGCCGACGCAGAGGCCGACGCCGGCGCCGAGGGCGTTGTCGGACGGCTCGAGGAGATGCGGGCGATCGAAGCCGCCTACCAGGAGGCCCAAGCGAGCCGGCGCGGCGTCTTCATCGCGTTGGTGGGGGAGCTCGGGGCAGGCAAGAGCGCCCTGGTCGCCGGAGCCCTGGCCACCCTCGAGCCACGCCCGCGTCTGCTCCGGGTGGAGTGCGCCTTCGGAAACTCGGAGGTGCCCTTCGCGACCGCCGCCGACCTCGTCCGGGAAGTCGTAGGTATCCCGGATGACTCATCTGCCGAACGGGCCCGGACCCTCCTGCACGAGTTCGTGGCGGCGCGCCTGCCCACGCCCAAGGAGGCCGGGGCCCGGGCCTCGTTGCTCGAGGGGCTCGAGCCGCTGGTCGCCCCCGTGGCGCGCGAGCGAGGCGCCGAACGGGACGGGGATCGCGCGAAGGTCATCTGGCGGGCGGTGCAGGACCTCCTGCAGATCGTTGGCGGCGAGGAGCCGCTCCTCGTCTGGATCGACTCGCTCCAGTGGGCGGACACCCCGAGCCTCGAGCTCCTCCGAGCGCTCCTCCGGCGCACCTTCCGTCAGCCGGTGCTCGTGCTGTTCTCGACCCGCCCTGAGCCGCGGGCCGAAGGGGTGCTGGCCAGCATCCCCCGCATCGAGCTCGGCGACCTGGACGACGAGGCCCGTCGGGAGCTCGTGCGTGCCCGCCTCGGCAACGCCCAGGTCCCGGCCGAGGTCGAGCAGGCCATCGTCGATCGGGCGGGGGGCAACCCCTTCTTCCTCGTGGAGGTCGTCGAAGCCCTGATTGAGCGCGGCGTGATCGCGGTCGAGACCGGGGAGGATGGCGAGCGGCGGGTGGTGCGGCGCCCGGGCGTCGCCATGTCGCTGCCAACGACCCTCGAGGGGATCATCGCCGCTCGCCTGGGGAAGCTTCCCCGAGGAGCAACGGCGCACCCTCCGCTGGCTCGCCGTTGCCGGCGCGGGGCTGCGGGCCGAAGACCTCTGTCAGGTCGCCGGTAGCGATCTCTGCTACGCCGCTCGAGGCCCTCGAAACCCGCCAGCTCGTTCAGCGCCGTCCGAGCGGTGCCTACGCCTTCCCGAGCGCCGTCATCCGGCACGTGGCCTACGACACCACGGACGCCGACGACCGGGTGTGGATGCACAAGCGTCTGGCCACCCACCTCCGTGGCCTCGGCGGCGGTGTGCCTCCGGCCCGCATCGCGCGTCACCTCGAGCACGCCGGGGAGGGCGAGGCCGCGGCCACCGCCTATCTCGAGGCCGCCGAGGCCGCCCGCTCCGTGTACTCGAACCGCGATGCCCTGCGCTTCTACGCCCGGGCCCTGGCTCTCTTGCCCCCCAATGCTTCCGAGCGTTTTTATGCGCACGAGGCCCGCGAGCAGATCCTACGCGGAATGGGCTCACGGCGCCGCGAGCAGGGGATGGAGCTCGAGGCCATGCGCGCCCACGCCGAGATGACCGACGACCCGGTCATGCGCGCCCTCGCCTACAACCGGCTCGCTCGCTTCGAGCTCGACATGTCCCGCACAGCCGGGGTCGACGCGCTGCTCCGGCAGGCTCTCGACGCAGCGATCGAGTCGGGCAGCCGCGGTGCGGAAGTGGAGGCCCTGCGGCTCGTGATCCAGCTCGCCCGCGAGACAGGGGATACCCAGCGAGCCCTAGAGGCCTGCGACCGCGCCCTCGCCCGTGCGGGGCTCGACCGCGAGCTTCTCGGTGCCCGCGGCTCGGTGTTGGTGCAGAGCAGCCAGCTGCTGCGCCGGTTGGGGCAGCTGCAGCAAGCGCTCGAGCAGAGCGCCGAGGGCGTGGTGATCTTCCGGCGTCTCGGCATGAAGAGAAACGAGGCCGAGGCGCTCAACTCCCTCGGGGTCGTGCTCGCCCTCATGGGCGCCCTCGAGGACGCGACCGCGATGATCCGCGCCTCCATCGCCTTCGATCGGGAGATCGACGACAGGTATCATCTCGGTATCAAGCTCTCGAACCTGGGCCAGCTGTACGGTGAGATCGGCGACGCCGACCGATCCCTCGACTTCCTCGGGCGCGCCCTCGACGTCTTCGACGCCGTGGACGACCCCACGGGTCGTTGCGATGCCCTGAGCGCCGTGGCCGAACAGCTGATCGAGGCGCGCCAGGACGTGGATGCCGCGGCGCTCCGGTTGGACGAGGCTCGGCGGGGCGCCGAGCGCACCGGGGTGCACGAGGACCTGGCCCGCGAGCGGATCGTGCGGGTCGCCCTCGAGGCCGCCCAAGGCCGGTTGGATCGGGCGCGATCCTGCGCTCGGGAGGCCGTGGATGCGGCCGCCCAGGGAGGGCTCGTCGCCCTCGAGCTCGAGGGGCTCGCATGCCTCGCCGACGTGACCTCGCGCATGGGCGATCTGCACGAGGCTCGCGATCTCGCACGGCGTGTGCGGGAGCGGGTTCGTACGGAGACGGGTCTTCGGATGGAGCGGATCCACCTCGCCGCAGCTCGGGCCCTCGCGCGGGCCGGGGAGCAGGCGGAGGCGCAGGAAGCGCGAAATGATGCGGCCACCATCGTCGATGGCCGCCTCGCGCAGATCCGAAACCCGACGTTGCGCAAGCGATACCTCGCGATGCCGCTGGTGCGGGCGATCCGCGATCTCGAGCTCGCTGAGGACGCCGGGCCTCGGCGGCGGAGCCAGCCGTTTCTTGTCGGCATTCGATGCGCGCTGGAGGGCGACGGCGTTCCGGAGCTTGCACTCAGAACACCTGTCGACTGGACAGGGAGGGCATCGTTGGTGATCATCCGCGAGCCTTGGCGAGCGGGTCGACAGGGTGGAGGAAGCTCCGGCTGCCGAGAGGTGCACGCGCCCGAGGATGCTCCCGGCTGCGGGGGGCCCCGGGCCACGACTCACGGGCATCCAAATGACCCCTGTCCACAGTACGTCCGTTGCACTGGAGAAACTGTGGAAAAAGATCTCCAAGGTCCTGGATCTACTCGCGGATCGACATAATTCCTGGCTGTGCTACATTTGTGGATACGTATCAACCGAGGAGCGTGATGGCTGGTGTCGACAAAGCCTCTCCGCCGGAGCCCCACGCTGCCGAGGACTACCTGGGCCTTGCCCTCACCGCGAGCACGCCGGCCCACAGGGCGCGTATGGCGCGCGCTGGCCTGGCCATCGGTGGTGAGACCGAGATCGAGCCCGATACCCGGGTCCTGCTGCTCCGCCAGCTCTACCTCGCCCAGCTCGAGCAGCGTCAGCTCCGCCGAGCTGCCGAGGTCGCGCGCCAAATGGCATCGATCGGGCCTCTCCGGGACGTTGCCCATAACGATGCGGCGAGGGCCCTCTTCGCCCTCGGCGAGACCCGCGAGGCCATCGAGGCCCAGCGTCTTGCCGCCCGCGCCGCTCCGGCGGACCGCCGCAGCTTCCAGTTCTTCTGCCTCGCCACCTTGCAGCACTTCGCGGGGGACGCGGAGGGGGCCCTCACCAGTCTTCGTCGGGCCGGCCGCTGGGCCCGCGGCGACCGCCCCCTGATCGCGGCCCATGCCGCCTACATTCGCCTCGACACCGGCCGCGCGGTGCACGGGCTCGATCGCATCGTGGCCACCCTGCAGGCGGCGAAGTGTCGCGAGGGATACGGCCAGTATCTGCTCGGCATGCTCCATTACGCGATGGGCGATCGACGGCGGGCGGCTGTGCACCTGCGGGCGTTCCTCCGGCGCAATGCCGCAGCCGACTTGGCCAAGACCCTCACCCTGCGGGAAGAGCTCCGCCGCGCCCGCCTCGCCCTCGCGACGATCGAGTCGTCCTAGCGAACTCCGGCTCCGGTTGGCGGCGAGCAAGTGATTCGGTAGAGTCGGGCCCCTTTCCTCGCTTCGGAGGTGCTCCATGTCCCGCCACGTCCACTGCGCGCTCTCGGTCCTCGTGTTGACCGCGCTCGGTTGCGGGACATCTCACACCGCCGGCGGTGACGATGGAGGGATCGCTTTCGATGCCACCGCGCCCGACGCCGGCAGTCACACGGACGGGCGGGTCGCGGCCTGCGGAGACGGCCTGCTCGACCCCATGGAGCAGTGCGACGACGGCAACACGACCCCGGGCGATGGCTGCGACGCCACTTGCCACCGCGAATCCTACTGCGGCGACGGTCACGTGGACCCGGGCGAGGTCTGCGACGACGGCAACAATGCCTCGGGCGATGGGTGCCGCTCCGACTGCCAGTCCAACGAGACCTGCGGCAACGGGGTCCGGGATGTGGCGACCGGCGAGGTCTGCGACGACGGCAACAACGTGGACGGAGATGGTTGCAGCGCCGACTGCATGCGCGTCGAGGGCTGCGGGAATGGCGTCGTGGCGGGGAGCGAAGAGTGTGATGACGGCAACATTTCGCCCTGGGACGGCTGCGGGGCCGACTGCCGGGTGGAACGGAGCCTGGTGCTCGACTCGCTGCACATCGGCGCGCGCAATCAGGGCTGCGACTACAGCGGAGACGGCGTCCCCGACAACAGCCTGGCCCGCGCCCTGGGCATCGCGTCGAGCCTGCTCGACATGCAACTCAACAACAACCTCGGCCAGAACCTGATCGTGCTCCTGTCGTTCCTCGACCTCGACGACCCGACCGCTGCCAACGACAGCTCCGTCTCGGTCGGCTGGTTCATCGGGCAGGACGCCGACATGAACCCGGCCAACAACCTGACCGGCAGCGGTGCGTTCCTCATCGACCCGAACGCCCTGGACCCGACGACGGGCCGCCCGGTGGCCGCCTTCGTCAGCCGCCTGATGATGCACCACCTGTCGGGCGGTCCGGAGGACGTGTCCATCCCCATCGGCTTCCTGCCCCTCGACCTGAAGCAGGCGCGGATCACGGGCATGACGACCGCGACGAGCGGCAGCCTCGACGGCATCCAGAGCGGGCTTTTGTGCGGTGCCGTGCCGATCAGCGACTTCGCGTTCATTCCGGCCAGCCTGCTCGACATGTTCACCGGGGGTACGTCGCCTCCGCCCTGCGACCCGAGCGTCGGCGCGGCCACCCTCGCCGACATCCTGGTGGGGGGCCACGCCACCTTCCCAATCGGGCGCCGCCAGCCCGACGTCGATCTCGATGGCGATGGGCTCGAGTCCTACGAGGTCACGAGGACCGGTCCGACGGGCTGCCAGCCGGTGATCACCGCGTGCATCGACGGCGACGGGACCCGCATCGAAGGACACAGCTGCGTGCTCGATCCGCGCATCGTGGACGGCTATTCGGCCGGCCTGCCCTTCACCGCGGTGGGGGCGCGCATCGTCGGCGTCGGCTCGGGGATGGGCGGGTCGCCGGATGCGGGCGTGGGCCCGGCGGATGCGGGCGTGGGCTCGGCCGAGGCCGGCGTGGCCACCGTCGAGGCCGGCGTGACGCCCGTCGACGGTGGGTGAGACAGGCCTGCCCGGCGTGGGCGCGCACCCGGGGTCTGTCGGCTCGTCCCAGCAGGTCTCTGGGGCGTCCGCGCAGCCCTCGCCGCCTGCGCCAGGGTCCACCCGGACGATGCCCAGCAGCGCCTGGCGGCGGGCTCCGCCGGGCGCTATGCTCCGCGGCCACCATGGGCGCCCCGAACCAGGCCGTGGAGTCGAGCTTGTCCCCGCTCGACGAGGCGCACGCCGCCCGTCTTGCGGGCCAGGTGGACGACGCCTTGCGCCGGGCCATCGCCGTGCTCGACGCCGGGCCGGAGCAGCTGCAGGCCGCCCTCCTCGTGGCCCAGCTCCTCATCGAGGCCAAACGGCCCCTCTTCGCCGGGGAAGCCGCAAGCCGTCTCGTCGACGGCTTCGTACGGCGGGGTGACCTGCCCTCCGCCGTCGCTGCCGCCCACGTGGCCGGGCAGGCTGGCGAGCCGACGGACTCCCTCTTCGCGGCCATCGCGCAAGCCTTCGGGGACGGCTCGGCCCGTCTCGGCGACGTCTCCCCCGTGCCGCCCCCCCTGCCGACCGAGGCGCCCGTCGTGAAGGCCCTGGCCCGCCTTCGTGGAGGGCCCCTGCTCGACCGCGCCGAGGAGGCGTTGCGGAAGCTGCTCGGCGAGGACGACTCACTGCCTGCCGACACCCCGCTACCTGCCTTGCCCCTCTTCGCGCGGCTTCCGCCCTCCGCCCTGGCCGAGCTGCTTCGCTCCCTCGAGCTACGCGACGTGCCGGCCCGGAAGGAGGTG